>DAMALH010000042.1:0-38826 GCA_032000125.1 Buttiauxella sp.
GCTGCCGTTCAGTTTCCAGTTACCCATCACTAAAGGATGTCGCATTTTAATTCTCCACAAGGTCATGCAAATAAAAGAATGGCTGCCTTCAGGGCAGCGTGGTCTGTGAAACAGTATAGAGACTCAGGGGGCCAAAGGCTTTGCTTTTTGTCATTTAATCGCCGTTGTTTAGCGATTCAGAAAGCGTAAGCTTAATCGGTTCAACCGCGAAGGTTAGCCCTTTTTCACCGTTGTCCGCCACCACATAGCGAAGCGCGCCTTCGGTCTGGGCAAAGTAGCGTTTGTTTTTCCCGGCGCTGAGCAAGTGGGTCAGCCTTTCCTGGCTTTGCTGCTGAGAATATATCGGCGTAAAGCTTCGCAGAAACGCCGCCATGTATTCCATCGCCTTTGCACGCGCGGCTTTCTGCTCCGGCCCCTGAATGGGCAGCCAGGTTATCTGGATAGATTTGATTTTCAGCGTGCCGCGCTCCAGCGCCGTGGAGGCATAGAGATTTTCGTTGATCTTGCTGGCCGCTCGCGTCAGGTTCGCCTTGTCCCGGCTGGAGTCAATGGCGCGGAATTCATTAATCGGCAGCTTCGGGTTATCGATATTAAATTTTTCGCGAAACTGGGAGATTGTCAGATCGAACGTGGGCGAGCCTGGCAGTAAATAAGGCGCTGCAGGTAAGCCAGGCGGCGTTTCAGAAGGCGGATCTGCCCGGCTTACCGCAGCAGGCAGCGCGATCAGCACAAGGGTGCAGAGCAGATATTTCATCAACAACTTCTCCTGTCATTCATGGCACTGATTAAATCGGCAATCCGTTGGCTTGTCAAAACCCGGCACGGCCAGGGTACACTACGCCGCAAAACTTACAGGGACCTTATCATGACCATACAGCTTTGGCTGTTCTCTTTTAAAGGGCGTATCGGACGTCGCGATTTCTGGATCTGGATTGGCGTATGGATTGCCGGCCTTGCGCTTTTGTTTACCCTGGCCGGGGCAAAAATTATGCCTTACTCGACCGCCGGGTTCTTTCTGTCGGGATCGTTGATTCCCACCGCTGCGGTTATCGTCAAGCGCCTGCACGATCGTAATAAGAAAGGCTGGTGGGCGCTGCTGTTTATTCCGGCGTGGTTGCTGCTGGCGGGTAACTGGGAGGTTTTTGGAAGCCTGGCGCAGTGGATCCTGGGGCGTTTCATCCCGACGCTTATCCTGGTGATGACGATCGTAGAACTGGGCGCGTTTGTCGGCACCCAGGGTGAAAATCGATTCGGCAAAGAGACAAGTGAAGTGAAATACCGCTGAATTTACCAGTAGTGCTCGGCGGTCATATGGCCCGGACGGCGACGCAAATGTTTGGTCATCTGCCGGGTATCTTTCAGCAATTGCTGGGTATCACGCACCATTTGCGGGTTGCCGCATAGCATCACATGGCTGGTTTCAGTATCCATTGGCAGCCCAACCGCCGCTTCAAGCTCGCCGCTTTCAATCAACGCTGGCACTCGCCCGTTTAGCGTACCGGTAATGGTTTCGCGGCTGACCACGGTCTGAATACGTAATTTGCCTTCATAGCGCTGCTGCAGCTCCTGCATTAACGGCAGATAGCTGAGATCGCTGGCATAGCGCACGGCGTGCAGCAACACGATATTCTCAAAACGCTCGAGATCTTTGCCTTCCTGCAAAATGGAAAGGTAAGGGCCAAGGGCGGTGCCGGTCGCCAGCATCCACAGCGTTTTGCATTCCGGAATTTCTTCCAGCACAAAGAAACCGGCGGCTTCACTCACTAGCATTACTTCGTCACCCGGCTTCATAACATGCAGGCGCGGGCTGAGTTTACCTTCCGGCACGTTAACCAGATAAAATTCGAGATTAGGATTGCCTGGCGCATTGACGTAGGAGTAGGCGCGCTGCACGCGTTCGCCGTCAATTTCCAGGCCAAGCTTGGTAAACTGTCCGGCGGTAAACGGGGCGACAGGAGCCTGAACCGTAAGGGTGAAGAGAGAATCGGTCCAGTGCTGAACCTGAGAAACTTTACCTTTAACCCAATCCGCCATGTTGCGCTCCTGTTGTTGCTCTTGCCTTATCTTCACCAGAATAGTGGAAGATTTCCAGCCCGTGCGGGCCGGAAAGCTCTTTCAGACAAACGACGGCCTTACAGAATATGGGTCTGCACGTTCGGGTCTTTACGGTCAAGATAATGGATGGATTTAATGCGGCGAATGGTACGTGATTTGCCGCGAATCAGCAGGGTTTCTGTTATCGCCATGTTGCCTTTACGGGCGATCCCCTCGAGCAGATCGCCTTTGGTGATGCCGGTGGCCGAAAAGATCACGTTATCGTTGCGCGCCATGTCGTCAAGCTTTAGCACCTTGCCGGCTTCAATGCCCATCCCTTTGCAGCGTTCCAGCTCCTGTTCGCCGATGCGACGGTTTTCTTCGCTGTCGCCTTTAACATGATGGCGGGCCAGCAGGCGCCCTTGCATATCGCCATCCAGCGCACGGATAACCGCTGCGGAAATCACGCCCTCAGGCGCGCCGCCGATGCCATACATTACGTCTACTTCGCTGTCCGGCATGCAGGTTAAAATCGATGCCGCAACGTCGCCATCAGGAATAGCGAAAACGCGCACGCCAAGCTTCTGCATTTCAGTAATGGTTGCGTCGTGGCGTGGCTTAGCAAGAATGGTGACGGTGAGTTCGCTGAGCGGCTTATTGAGGGCAATGGCAACGTTATGCAGATTTTGCGCAAGCGGCAGGCTGAGATCGATAACGCCGCGCGCGCCGGGGCCAACAATCAGTTTTTCCATATACATATCGGGGGCATTCAAAAAACTGCCTTTATCGCCGACGGCCAGCACCGCCAGCGCGTTGGCCTGGCCCATTGCCGTCATGCGGGTGCCTTCAATGGGGTCAACCGCAATATCTACCGCATCGCCTTGTCCGGTTCCTACTTTCTCACCGATATAGAGCATCGGCGCCTCGTCGATTTCCCCTTCGCCAATCACAATCTGGCCGTCAATGTTGACCTGATTAAGCACGATACGCATGGCGTGAACGGCCGCTCCGTCCGCGGTATTCTTGTCACCACGGCCCAGCCATTTATAACCGGCTAGCGCCGCAGCTTCCGTTACGCGGGAAAATTCGATCGCAAGTTCTCGTTTCATTACATACTCATTTAGCAAGCTCAATTGCGACGGAGTGTAGCACAGGCGGAAGTTAGCCGGGAAAACGCCAGGCGGGAGAGGGGCGTAAAAAAGGCCCCGTTCAGGGCCTTAGAAAGGGGTTAATCTTCGTCGTGCTCTTCCCATGCCAGCGCGCGCTTAACCGCTTTTTTCCAGCCGGCGTAACGGAAGTTGCGCTCGGTGGTTTCGATTCCCGGGCGGAACTCTTTTTCGATAACGGCCTTTTCGCTCACTTCGTCCAGATTCTGCCAGAAGCCAACCGCAAGGCCTGCCAGATAAGCGGCACCCAGAGCCGTTACTTCACGTACTTCAGGGCGCTCTACGCGAGTGCCAAGGATATCGGACTGGAACTGCATCAGGAAGTTGTTGGCAACCGCGCCGCCGTCCACGCGTAATGCGTGCAGGCGAATGCCTGAGTCTGCCTGCATTGCTTCGAGCACATCGCGGGTTTGATAAGCGATAGACTCCAGCGTAGCACGGATGATGTGGTTAGAATTCACCCCACGCGTCAGGCCGAAAATCGCGCCGCGCGCATACGGATCCCAGTACGGTGCGCCGAGACCGGTAAATGCAGGCACAACGTAGACGCCGTTGGTGTCTTTTACTTTGGTAGCGAAATACTCGGAGTCAAAGGCATCGCTTATCAGCTTCATCTCGTCGCGCAGCCACTGGATAGATGCACCAGCCATAAACACCGCCCCTTCCAGGGCGTAGTTCACTTCGCCGCGCGGGCCGCAGGCGATAGTCGTCAGCAAACCGTGGCTTGAGTTGACGGCTTTCTCTCCGGTATTCATCAGCATAAAGCAGCCGGTGCCGTAGGTATTTTTCGCCATGCCTTCTTTCACGCAAAGCTGGCCAAACAGCGCTGCCTGCTGGTCGCCTGCGATTCCGGCAATCGGAATACGCGTGCCGCCTTTACCGCCGATGTTGGTCTGGCCGTAAATTTCGGAAGACTTGCGAACCTGTGGCAGCATGGCGCGTGGAATATCCAGCGCGTCCAGCATTTTGTCATCCCAGTCCAGCTCGTGAATATTGAATAGCATGGTGCGCGAGGCGTTGGTGTAGTCGGTTACGTGTACGCGACCCTGAGTCATCTTCCAGATAAGCCAGGTATCTACCGTACCGAACAGCAGTTCGCCACGACGAGCGCGTTCGCGTGAGCCTTCTACGTGGTCGAGGATCCACTTTACTTTGGTGCCGGAAAAATAGGGGTCAACTACCAGACCAGTGGTGTTCCGCACGTATTCTTCCATGCCGTCACGCTTAAGCTGTTCGCAAATTTCCGCCGTGCGGCGGCACTGCCAGACGATAGCGTTGTAGATCGGTTTGCCGGTTTCGCGATCCCAGACAATCGCGGTTTCACGCTGGTTGGTAATGCCTATCGCGGCAATCTGATCGGAACTGATATCGGCTTTTGCCAGCACTTCTACCAGCGTAGAGCTTTGCGAGGCCCAGATTTCCATAGGATCGTGCTCGACCCAGCCGGGCTTAGGATAAATTTGCTCAAACTCACGCTGCGACACGCTGATGATATTGGCGTCATGATCCAGGACGACGGCACGGGAGCTGGTGGTGCCCTGGTCGAGCGCGACGATGTACTTTTTTTCAGTAGTCATAAAGTTGTCCCGAAGTCAGTGTTGCTTAAGAAGCATTTTGTTGTGTGGATGCGCCCGAGGTTTTCGCTTCAACGTCTTCGCAAACGTCACACGGCAAATGGCGACCAATTAATTTACGATACCCAAATGCGCCTAATACGGCACCCGTCAGCGGGCCAAAAATGGGCACCAGGAAATAAGGAATATCTTTGCCGCCGGTAAAGGCCACCTCGCCCCAGCCCGCAAGCCAGGCGAAAATTTTCGGCCCAAAATCACGTGCCGGGTTCATAGCAAAGCCGGTTAGCGGCCCCATTGAAGCGCCAATTACGGCAATCAGCAAACCTATCAGTAAAGGGGCCAGCGGTCCGCGAGGAACGCCGTTGCCATCGTCGGTCAGCGCAAGAATCAAACCCATCAGTATGGCGGTAATGACCATTTCTACGGCAAATGCCTGGCCGAGGTTAATGTGCGGGTTTGGGTAGGTGGAGAATATGCCGGCTAAGTCCAGGCTTTCCACGCTGCCGCGCACCATGTGATGGGTCTGTTCGTAATCAAGGAACAGATTGTAATACAGGCCGTATACCAGCGCCGCGGCGCAGAATGCACCTGCGACCTGCGACAGGATAAACGGCACGACTTTCCGTTTGTCAAAGCAGGCGAACAGCCACAGGGCGACCGTGACGGCAGGGTTGAGATGCGCACCGGAAACGCCGGCGGTCAGGTAGATGGCCATCGCCACCCCTAAACCCCAGATGAAACTGATTTCCCACTGCCCGAAGACGGCGCCTGCGACTTTTAATGCGGCCACGCATCCCACACCGAAGAAAATCAACAACGCGGTACCCATGAACTCTGCGATGCACTGGCCTTTTAAGGTTGGTGAAGCTGTCTGACTCATAGTAGGGTCCTGAAGGCAAAATTAATGGTTATTGTGATTTGAGCGTCCCTGCCACCCTTATGCCATGTAGGCATGGTGTTAATTTATCGTTAACGAACATAAACGAGAAATATCGAACTTAAAAACTGTGGCTTTCGTCATGAAAATGCGCGTTTGCGCGCTAAAAAATGAGCATTATCACACAGTAGAAGCAGGGGAATACCGGCATTTTTGTAACCTGTTTTTTAACAATGACCGGTTAAGCAGCCCGCAGTCTTTAGGCATATGCCGAAAAACGTCATGTTACGCAAAGAGCGCCGGAAGCCGCTGGACACGGGATGCGGCGCTACTTACAATCGGGGAAACGCTGCGTGGTGCGCATATATTCACAAAGGCGTCGCCGGTAGCGCCGGGACGAGGATAGCCATCCATCAACGCCTTGCAATTCAGGAGAGATTTAACATGTCATTTGAAGTTTTTGAGAAGCTGGAATCGAAAGTACAGCAGGCGATTGATACTATCACGTTGCTACAGATGGAAATCGAAGAGCTGAAAGAGAAAAACAACGGTCTGGTTCAGGAAGTGCAGCAGGCACAGGGCAATCACGAAGAGCTGATCCGCGAGAATAATTCTCTGAAAGAACAACAGCATGTCTGGCAGGAGCGTCTGCACGCGCTGCTGGGCAAAATGGAAGAAGTATAGGTTACAGGCTGAAATAAAAAGGGCGCCCCAGGGCGCCTTTTTTGTGTAGCAAGCCAGGCTTATTCGATATCAAGCGGATCTTCGGAAAGGATAATGCCGGTGTTGTCCGCGTAAAGATGATCGCCGGAGAAGAAAGTCACGCCGCCAAAATTGACGCGGATGTCGCTTTCACCGATGCCTTCGCCCGCAGCGCCAACCGGGATGGCGGCCATAGCCTGAATGCCGATATCCAGCTCTTCCAGATCGTCCACCTGGCGCACCGCGCCGTAGACTACAATGCCTTCCCACTCGTTTTGTGCCGCCAGACGAGCCAGTTCAGCGTCAACCAGGGCACGGCGTACAGAGCCGCCGCCGTCCACCAGCAGGACACGGCCACGACCCGGCTGTTCGAGCAGATCGTACAGCAACCCGTTGTCCTCGAAACATTTCACCGTAATGATTTGCCCGCCAAACGACGACCGACCGCCAAAGTTGGAAAACAGCGGTTCAACGACGTTAACATCTTCCTGGTAGATGTCGCAAAGCTCGGAAGTATCATATTTCATAGGATTTAAGTTCTGTTGCTGCAGGAGCTGTCAGTATATCGCTTAATGTTAACTGTTGGCAAAATCATCAATTGTTAATTGATATTTGTCAGCTAAAAATGCCCCTTGCTGAGCACAACACCTACTGCAAACAACAGGTTAATCAGCAGGGCTGCTTTTACCGTACGCTCAAGCATCGGGCGAATAGCGGCAGGTTCCCTTTCACGCGTGACGTAAATAGCCTGTTTGATAAGCAGCGGCGCCGCCAGCATAAACAGCCATCCCCACGCGCTTTTCAGCCAAATCAGGTTAAAAACGGCCAGACACAGCAGCGCGCCCATCAGCAGGCAGACGTGATAGCGACGAGCCGCAACCGGCCCCAGACGAACCGCCAGCGTGTTTTTACCGTTCTCACGGTCGCTGTCGATATCGCGCAGATTGTTGATGTTTAAAACCGCCGTCGCCAGCAGGCCGCAGGCTGTCGCCGGCAGGAACACCAGCGGCGCGAGCATATGCGCCTGCAGATACCAGCTTCCCGCAACGCTCAGCCAGCCGAAAAACACCAGCACGGAAATATCGCCCAGCCCCATATAGCCATACGGACGAGTACCAACGGTGTAGGTAATTGCCGCGACGATAGAAGCGAGGCCGAGCATCAGAAAACCGAAGAAGTCGGCCGGGGTATGGCAGGCAACGGCAACCAGAGCCAGACCGGAAAGGCAGATAAGCACAACGGTGACAATCAGCGCTCGTTTCATTTGCGCCTGGGTAATGATGCCTTTTTGCATACCGCGCAACGGCCCAATGCGGTCTTCCTTATCGCTGCCTTTTACCGCATCACCATAGTCATTCGCGAGGTTGGAGAGGATTTGTAGCAGCCCCGCCGTCAGCAGCGCAAGCCCGGCCACCGCAGGATCAAATACCCCTTGCCAGTACGCAAGCGCGGAGCCGCAGACGATAGAGGCAAAAGCCAACGGCAGGGTGCGGGGGCGCAGGCTTTCCAGCCAGGCTCTCGTTATGCTTACAGAGTGCGAATCGTTCATAGTTATGGGTGCCAGTGATAAAAAAATGGAGGGCATAAGCCCTCCATTTACAATGAAGAAGATACGATGGCTGCGATTATAAGATAAAACGGCTCAGATCTTCATCTGCTACCAGCTCATCCAGGTGCTTACTCACATAATCAGCATCGATGATGATGGACTGGCCGCTCAGATCGCTGGCTTCGTAAGAGATATCTTCAACCAGACGTTCAAGCACGGTATGCAGACGACGCGCGCCGATGTTCTCGGTTGATTCGTTCACCTGCCATGCGGCCTGAGCGATACGGCGAATACCGTCTTCGGTGAAGTCGATATTCACGCCTTCTGTACCCATCAACGCTTTGTACTGCACGGTAACAGAAGCGTTTGGCTCGGTCAGAATGCGTTCGAAATCTTCTACGGTCAGCGCCTGCAGCTCAACGCGAATCGGCAGGCGACCCTGCAATTCCGGGATCAGATCGGACGGACTCGCCACCTGGAATGCGCCGGAGGCGATAAACAGGATATGGTCAGTTTTCACCATACCGTGTTTGGTGGAAACGGTGCAGCCTTCAACCAGCGGCAGCAGGTCGCGCTGCACGCCTTCGCGGGAAACGTCCGGGCCGGAGCTGTTGCCGCCGCGCTTACAGATTTTATCGATCTCATCGATAAACACGATGCCGTGCTGCTCTACCGCGTCGATGGCGTCCTGCTTCAACTCCTCCGGATTCACAAGCTTGGCCGCTTCTTCTTCAATCAGAAGCTTCATCGCGTCTTTGATTTTCAGCTTGCGCGGTTTCTGCTTCTGGCCGCCCAGGTTCTGGAACATTGACTGAAGCTGGTTGGTCATCTCTTCCATGCCCGGAGGCGCCATAATTTCAACGCCCATTGGCGCCGCAGCCAGATCGATTTCGATTTCTTTATCGTCGAGTTGGCCTTCGCGCAGTTTTTTGCGGAACGCCTGACGCGCGGCGGAAGGTTCCTGCGCCTGCTCAGACTGGCCCCAGTTGTTTTTGGCAGGCGGGATCAGCGTATCAAGCACGCGCTCTTCGGCCATTTCTTCCGCGCGGTAACGGTTTTTCTCAATGGACTGCAGGCGCACCATCTTCATCGCGGAATCGGTCAGATCGCGGATGATAGAGTCGACTTCTTTACCTACATAGCCCACTTCGGTGAACTTGGTCGCTTCAACCTTGATGAAAGGCGCGTTGGCGAGTTTTGCCAGACGGCGCGCGATTTCAGTTTTACCGACGCCGGTTGGGCCGATCATCAGAATATTTTTTGGCGTTACTTCATGGCGCAACTCTTCGTCCAGTTGCATGCGGCGCCAGCGGTTGCGCAGCGCAATTGCCACGGAACGCTTGGCGTTGTCCTGGCCGATGATGTGTTTGTTCAGCTCGCTGACAATTTCGCGTGGAGTCATTTCAGACATGGGGGATCCTTACGCCTTAGACGCTAATTCTTCGATAGTATGGAAATGGTTGGTGTAGATGCAGATATCACCGGCGATCCCCAGCGATTTCTCAACGATATCACGTGCGCCGAGCTCAGTATTTTCCAGCAGGGCACGGGCAGCGGCCTGGGCATAAGGGCCGCCGGAACCGATAGCAATCAGGTCATCTTCTGGCTGAATAACGTCACCGTTACCGGTAATGATAAGCGACGCGTTTTCATCGGCCACGGCCAGCAGCGCTTCAAGCTTGCGCAGCATACGGTCGGTACGCCAGTCTTTAGCCAGCTCAACGGCGGCCTTCACCAGGTGGCCCTGATGCATTTCGAGTTTACGCTCAAAGAGTTCGAACAGCGTGAAGGCATCGGCTGTGCCGCCAGCAAAGCCGGCAATGACTTTGTCGTTATAGAGGCGGCGAACTTTTTTCACGTTGCCTTTCATTACGGTATTGCCGAGCGTGGCCTGACCATCACCACCGATTACGACATGGCCGTTGCGGCGCACACTTACTATTGTTGTCACGAGCAGACCCCTTATTGCATCAGCTTAAATACATGCCCCAGAGCGTGTCTGGGGCTGAATGCAATTATAGATGGGGGGGATTTTGGGGGTTTCAACCCCCGCCGAGACGAATGCAGCTAGAGTGGCCAGCCATCTTCAGACGGTTAAGCGTGCCATCTGCGTTATCTTTGCCTTTGATTGGGCCAATCACCACGCGGTTCCAGCCGTTGTTGGTGGTAATGCGGGAGTCAAACCCTTCAAAAGCAAGCTGCGCACGAACCGTTTCCGCCTGCTCGCTACCTTTGAATGAACCGCACTGAACCATCCAGCGTTTTTCATCTTTTTTCTCAGTAGCCGCCGGGGCAGGGGCAGGTTTGGCTGCTTCAGGCTCGCGGCTAACCGGTGCAGCTTTTGGCTGCGTCTGGACCTGCTCGCGCGGCTGCGTGGTCTGCGTTGGAGCACGCTGCTGAACGTTATGCGGCGGCGTTTGCTGCAAATCCTGATACGGCTGAGGCGCAGCCGTCGTGTGCGGCGGCTGTTGCTGAACCGGACGCGGCTGCTCGACTACGCGTTGTTGTACGCGAGGCTGCTGTTGCTGCGTGTTCCACTGTTGCTGCTGCGTCCGCTGCTGCACCTGCTGTTGTAGCTGCCTCTGGCGCTGCAGCGTTTGCTGGCGCTGGGCCGGGGTTTGTTCGTTCCACGGCACTTCGTTCAACTGTGTCGGCTGCTGGCGCATATCCGCCTGCATCTGTTCCAGCAGTTGACGCTGTTCGTTGGTGAGCTGGTCTTTATTCTGCACTTCGCCGCCGGCCGTAGGTTCGGTTGGCGTGCGTACGCCCGGCTGGCGATTTTCCAGCTCTTTGATGTAGCGCCAGCGTTCTTCAGGCTTCGGCGGAAGGCCATTCCCGGTCACTTTATGGCCCGGCAGCACTTCACTTTCCTCTTTTTTATGATGGGTAATGAAGTACAGGGCGCCAATAAAGGTCACCAGAACGGCGGCCGCAATGGCAACCATTGTCGGCGAGACGGATGGCAGGTTACGTTGCTTTTTGCGGGAGGTACTCTTTTTGCGCCGTGTCCCTGCCGATTGCCCGCGGCGTACATAATCTTTTTGTGCCACTATCGATTCGCTGTATTTATTCGTTTGTCAGCCCGCCATGTTACTTAAGGGGCGTCCTTTTGACCAGATTAGGGAGTCCTAAAGCGGTTCATTTTCTTAAGCCCGGTGCGCTGGTGCTTCCTCGTTCAATGAGATCGCAGTCCAGCAGGCGCGATCCGCTGCTAACGATTTCGCCGTGTAGCTGATCTAATAGCAACAGCATGGCTTCCCGTCCGATCTCGAATCGCGGCTGCTGAACCGTGGTGAGCGGAGGATCACAAAATTGTGATAACGCGATGTCATCGAAGCCCATAATGGATAAATCTTCCGGAATGCGCAGGCCGCTACGCTTGGCCTGTGATAGCGCACCCAGCGCCATTACGTCGCTGTGGCAAAAGACCGCGGTTGGCGGAACAGGCAGCGATAAAAGCTGCGCCAGCGCCGTCGCACCGGCCTCAAAAGTAAAATTACCGCGCGCGATATAATGCGGATCGACGACCATACCCGTACGGCGCAACGCCTGAACGTACCCTTGCAGGCGGTAATGACAAAGAGGCATCTCTTCCGGCCCGGCAATACAGGCAATTCTTTCATGGCCCAACTGCTGCAAATAATAAACGGCGTTAAACGCCGCGGTGAGATTGTCGATATGCACCGTCGGCAGCTCAAGCTCCGGGGCAAACTCGTTGGCCATCACCATCGGCGGCAAATTTCGTTGTTCTTCAAGGCTTGCATCAAACGGCAGGCGCGAGCCAAGCAGCAGCATGCCGTCAATTTGCTTGGTGATTATCAGATCGATGAACGTTTTTTCCTGCTGATTCTGATGGGCGCAGTCGCCAATCAGCACCAGATAACCCTGTTCAGCGGCGGTGATTTCAATGCCGCGAATAATCTCGCTGAAGAAGGGATCGCAGATGTCTGGCACAATCACCAGAATCGTACGCGATTCGTTACGCTTTGTGTTGCGGCCTAACGAATGAGGCAGGTAACCCACTTCTATTGCAGCCTGTTCTACCCGGCTACGCGTGCTTTGCGAGACCTTATCCGGGTTCATTAACGCACGGGATACCGTTGCTGTTGATACTTTCGCCTGGACGGCAACATCTTTCATGGTTGCATTGGCAACCTGACTCTTGGGCTTCAACTTCTTCTCCTCGCTCGCACTCCGCAGGCCATGACACATCCTTTATGTCTGATGGTGCTGTCATTCTTAGCAGAATATTGCTGCCGCCTGTTACAGAAATTTCATCAAAAATGTGACGGGTGCAGAATTTTTCGATCCGCTTCGCATAACCGGCTGGCTATGCGCTAGCCCTCAATGGGATCGACATCCAGCGTCCACTTCACTTTTCGCGCTTCCGGAAGGGTGTTCACAAGCGTCAGCGAGTGGCTTATCAGACGCTGTAGCCGGGCGCGGGACGGATGCTGAAGAAGAATCTGCCAACGGAAACGCCCTGCGCGTTTTGGCTGCAGCGAGGGCACCGGCCCCATGATCCACAGTTGCTCATCACGTAGCGGGCTGGCCTCAAGCAGATTGCGTAACTGTTGCAGGAACAGCGGCGCCTGCTGGTTATTTTGATCTTCAGCACGGAAGATAACGTGGCTGGTAAACGGCGGTAAAAATACCGTCTGGCGCTCAACCAGCGCCTGATTTGCGAAGGCGTCGTAGCCCTGGGCCAGCAAGGTTTGCAGCAATGGGTGCTCCGGGTGGTGAGTTTGCAGCACCACTTCGCCCTGTTTGCCTGCACGACCCGCGCGCCCGGAAACCTGTACGTAAAGCTGGGCGAAGCGCTCGGCCGCGCGAAAATCCGCTGAGAACAGCGCCCCGTCAACGTCCAGCAGCGCGACTAGCGTGACGTCAGGGAAATGGTGGCCTTTCGCCAGCATTTGCGTGCCGATAAGAATACGAGCGCCGCCGCGATGGACTTCAGCAAGCTGCTGTTCAAGCGCGCCCTTGCGGCTGGTGGTGTCCCGGTCGATACGTGAAAGCGGTACATCCGGGAATAGCGGGGCCAGGCTCTGTTCAAGCTGCTCGGTGCCCATTCCCACCGGCACCAGGTTGGTTGAACCACATCCCGGACACTGATTTGGGATGGCCCGCTGGCTGTCGCAGTGGTGACAGCGCAACTGGCGATGACCCTGATGCAGAGTGTAGTAACGATCGCAACGCGGGCATTCTGCTATCCATCCGCATTCGTGACACAAAAGGGCCGGGGCGAATCCCCGCCGGTTCAGAAACAGAATTACCTGGTTATCGGCCTTTAAGTGCTGCCCAATTTTCTGAATTAGCGCAGGAGCAAGGCCGGATTTAAGCGGCTGACCTTTTAAGTCCAGCACCTGCTGTAAAGCCGGACTTGCGTTTCCGGCGCGTTTAGTCAGCCGTAGCTGGCGATATTTGCCGAGCCGCACGTTATGCAGAGTTTCCAGCGCAGGGGTCGCTGAGCCGAGAATAATCGGGATATCCTCCGCATGAGCGCGATACACCGCCAAATCACGGGCGTGATAGCGCCAGCCTTCCTGCTGTTTGTAGGAGCTGTCGTGCTCTTCGTCGATGACAATAACGCCCAGTCGGCAGAACGGCGTAAAGAGAGAGGAACGGGTGCCGATGACGATGGCTGCCTCACCGCTGCGCGCTTTCAGCCAGACGGCAAGGCGCTCGCTGTCGTTCAACCCCGAGTGCAGCACCTCTACAGGGGCATTAAAACGCTCGCGAAAACGGGCGATGGTTTGTGGAGTAAGGCCAATTTCAGGTACCAGCACCAGCGCCTGCTTGCCCTGGGCCAGAACATTTTCAAGCACGCTCAGGTAGACTTCGGTTTTGCCCGAACCGGTAATGCCAGCCAGCAGCCAGGCGGAAAAACGATCCGCCGCGCTGTGAATGGCGCCCACCGCCGTGGCTTGCTCGGTATTCAGACGTAAGCGCTCCCCTGCAACAGACCAGGCGTCGCGCCAGTCCGTTGCGACGGGGGCGGCGCTTTTCAGGTCGCATAGCCCTTTGGTTCGTAACGCCTGCAAGCCTTGTTCGCTGATATCCAGCTCGCTTACCTGATGGCGCCAGATGTTTTTTTGCCGCACCGCCGCCAGCGCCTGCTGCTGTTTGGGAGCCCGCTTCAGGCTATTAAGATCGACGGCTTTGCCTTCTTCCGTGGCGAACCAGTACCACAGCGGCGCGTGATGCGCGGCTTTTCCCGAGCGCAGCAGAATCGGCAGCGCATGAAACAGCACGTCGCCAATGGGATGGTGATAATAATCTTTTGCCCACAGCAAAACGCGCCATAAAGAAGCGGGGAATAAAGAAGCGCTGTCCAGCACATCAACCACGGGTTTAAGATCGCTAAGCGGGAGTTCGCTCTTTTCGCTCACCGCAACCACAATGCCCACGGCCTCGCGTTTACCAAACGGCACCATCACGCGACAGCCTGCTGCAACCTGCATTCCGACAGGGATCAGATAGTCAAAGGTACGGGCAAGTGGAACCGGCAGGGCGACGTGAGCGACAGGCATGAAAGCATCCGGGCTGATAAAAAAGACGAGATAGTGTACACTGTGTGTTCGCAAAATTGCGGATCAGTTTGCATGCATCGGTTGTTTTCTGTATGATTCGCCGCCTTTGATGCGCAGTTTTGGCTTCGAATAAACCTACTTTATTAACATCGCGTGGTGTCTGGCGTTAGGGCTGGAAGAGCGACGCGGCCTTAGACCTGAGGTTTTCCATGAAAAAAGATATCCACCCTAAATACGATTTCATTACTGCAAACTGCTCTTGCGGTAACTCTATCAAAATCCGCTCCACCGCGGGTCACGATCTGAACCTGGACGTTTGTGGTGAATGCCACCCGTTCTACACTGGTAAACAGCGTGATGTTGCTACCGGTGGCCGCGTTGACCGCTTCAACAAGCGTTTCAGCGTACCAGGCGCGAAAAAATAAGTTTCGCAGCATGGAAAGAGAAAGGCGCCCCGAGGCGCCTTTTTTGTATCTGTAATCCGCTACCTAGTATTCCCACGTATCCGGGTCAATCCCCAGCTCGCGCATAATCACCTTCGCATCTTCCGGAATTTCATCACTGCGTTCTTTACGCAGATCCGCATCGTTCGGCAGAGGCTGGCCAGTAAACGCGTGCAGGAATGCTTCACACAGCAGTTCACTGTTTGTTGCGTGGCGCAGGTTGTTCACCTGGCGACGGGTGCGCTCATCGGTGAGGATTTTTAACACCTTCAGAGGAATGGAAACCGTAATTTTCTTTACTTGTTCACTCTTCTTCCCGTGCTCAGCGTAAGGGCTGATATATTCGCCGCTCCATTCAGCCATGAGATACCTTTAATCCTCTTATCAATTAAACAAGCTTAAACCGGGCGAGGCACGATTTCAGCGATTATCTGTCTTAGTGTACAGCCTGGACATCTGCGCATTCCGCGCTAAAGCGCATAATTTTAACGGCTATTTCGCGTTTGCTCAATCTATACGCAAAGAAGTTTAGATGTCCAGATGTATTGACGGCCATCTTTGCAATGTTTACTCTGATGCCTGACCTTTATTCGACCAGCAAGGATCAGGGAAACAATGACGCGCAAACAGGCAACCATCGCAGTACGCAGCGGTTTGAACGATGACGAGCAATACGGCTGTGTTGTTCCGCCAATCCATCTTTCCAGCACTTATAACTTCACGGGTTTTAATGAACCGCGCGAGCATGATTATTCGCGTCGTGGCAACCCTACGCGCGACGTTGTACAGCGTGCGCTGGCGGAGCTGGAAGGCGGTGCGGGTGCGGTGATGACGAACACCGGCATGTCGGCAATTCACCTGGTGACCACGGTGTTCCTGAAGCCTGGTGACCTGCTTGTTGCCCCACACGACTGCTATGGCGGCAGCTATCGCCTGTTTGATAGCCTGGCAAAACGCGGCGCGTACCGTGTTTTATTTGTCGATCAGGGCGATGAAGCCGCTTTAAATGCGGCCCTGGCCGAAAAACCGAAGCTAGTGCTGGTAGAAAGTCCAAGTAATCCATTGTTGCGCGTGGTAGATATTGCCAAAATATGCGCCGCGGCGCGCGAGGCCGGCGCAATCAGCGTGGTGGATAACACCTTCCTGAGCCCGGCGCTGCAAAATCCGCTGGCGCTGGGGGCCGATCTGGTTTTGCACTCCTGCACCAAATATTTAAACGGCCATTCGGATGTGGTTGCAGGTGTTGTTATCGCTAAAGATGCCGATACTGTCACCGAACTTGCATGGTGGGCGAATAATATCGGCGTGACCGGCAGCGCGTTTGACAGCTATCTGCTGCTGCGCGGGCTGCGCACGCTGTCGCCGCGTATGGAGGTTGCTCAGCGTAATGCACAGTTGATTGTCGATTTCCTGAAGACACAACCGCTGGTGAAAAAGCTGTATCATCCATCGCTGCCGGAAAACCAGGGGCACGAAATTGCGGCCCGCCAGCAAAAAGGTTTTGGCGCGATGTTGAGTTTTGAATTAAACGGTGACGAGCAGACCCTGCGTCGTTTCCTTAGCGGGCTGTCGCTCTTCACGCTGGCGGAATCGCTGGGTGGCGTCGAAAGCCTGATTTCCCACGCGGCAACCATGACCCACGCGGGCATGGCGCCGGAAGCGCGAGCGGCGGCTGGCATTTCTGAAACCTTGCTGCGTGTGTCTACCGGTATTGAAGATGGTGAAGATTTAATTGCCGACCTGGAAAATGCCTTCCGGGTGGCAAGAGAGGGGTAAGCATGAGTGTTTCAGTACCAGCAGGGACGCCGGTTCGTCAACTGCACAAGTTTGGCGGCAGTAGTCTTGCAGATGTGAAATGTTACCTGCGCGTAGTGGGTATCATGACCGAGTATTCCAGACCGGGCGATTTGATGGTGGTTTCTGCCGCTGGCAGCACCACTAACCAGCTTATCAACTGGCTCCAGCTGAGCCAGAGCGACAGGCTATCGGCACATCAGGTTCAGCAGGCGCTGCGTCGTTATCAAAGCGAGCTAATCAGCGGCCTGCTCCCGCCTGAAGCCGCGGATAGCCTGATCGGCGAATTTATTCACGATCTGGAGCGGCTTGCCGGTTTGCTGGACGGCAAAATGACCGATGCGGTGTATGCCGAAGTGGTGGGTCACGGCGAAATCTGGTCTGCACGTCTGATGTCTGCGGTGCTGAATCAGCAGGGCATTGAAGCCGCCTGGCTTGATGCTCGTGAATTCATGCGTGCCGAGCGGGCGGCGCAGCCACAGGTTAATGAAGGGCTCTCCTGGCCGCTGCTGCAAGAGCTGATGGCGCAGCATCCGCATAAACGCCTCGTGGTTACCGGTTTTATCTGCCGTAACGATGCGGGTGAAACCGTGCTGCTGGGCCGTAACGGCTCTGACTATTCCGCAACGCAAATCGGGGCGCTGGCAGGGGTAAACCGTGTCACCATCTGGAGCGACGTGGCCGGGGTTTACAGCGCCGATCCACGTAAAGTAAAAGATGCCTGCCTGCTGCCGTTGCTGCGTCTGGATGAAGCCAGCGAACTGGCGCGTCTTGCGGCGCCTGTTCTGCACGCCCGCACGCTACAGCCGGTCTCTGGCAGCGATATCGATCTGCAATTGCGATGCAGCTATTCCCCGGAGCAGGGCTCAACCCGCATCGAACGTGTCCTTGCTTCCGGCACCGGGGCGCGCATTGTCACAAGCCATGATGACGTCTGCCTGATTGAGTTTCAGGTTGCTCCCCAGCAGGATTTCAAGCTGGCGCAGAAAGAGCTGGATACGCTGCTCAAGCGCGCGCAGGTTCGCCCTTTATCTGTCGGCGTGCATCCCGACCGTAACCTGCTGCAGCTTTGCTACACCTCAGAAGTGGTGAACAGCGTGCTGCAACTTTTGCACGACGCGGGTCTGCCGGGCGAATTACGCCTGCGTGAAGGCCTGGCGCTGGTGGCAATGGTAGGCGCAGGCGTCTGCCGTAACCCGCTGCACAGCCACCGTTTCTGGCAGCAGTTAAAAGATCATCCGGTTGAATTTATCTGGCAGTCTGAAGACGGCATCAGCCTGGTTGCCGTGCTGCGCGCCGGTCCTACGGAAAGCCTGATTCAGGGCCTGCATAAGTCGCTGTTCCGCGCTGAAAAGCGTATTGGCCTTATGCTGTTTGGGAAAGGGAATATTGGTTCTCGCTGGCTGGAGCTGTTTGCCCGCGAACAGGAAACGCTCTCCGCCCGCACCGGCTTTGAATTTATTCTTGCAGGCGTGGTGGATAGCCGCCGTAGCCTGCTGAACTATGAAGGGCTCGATGCCAGCCGCTCGCTGGCGTTTTTTAATGATGAAGCGGTAGAGCAGGATGAAGAAGCCCTGTTCCTGTGGATGCGCGCGCACCCGTATGACGATTTAGTGGTGCTGGACGTTACCGCAAGCGAGCAGCTTGCCGATCAGTATCTCGACTTTGCAAGCCACGGCTTCCACGTTATCAGCGCCAATAAGCTGGCGGGGGCGGGCAACGGGCAAAAGTATCGCCAAATCCGCGACGCGTTTGAAAAAACAGGCCGCCACTGGTTGTACAACGCCACCGTAGGCGCCGGCTTACCGGTTAACCATACCGTGCGCGATCTGCGCGATAGCGGCGACGCCATTCTGGCGATTAGCGGGATTTTCTCCGGCACGCTTTCATGGCTGTTCTTGCAGTTTGATGGCACCGTGCCGTTTACCGAGCTGGTCGATCAGGCATGGCAGCAGGGCCTGACAGAACCCGATCCGCGTGTCGACCTCTCTGGTAAAGACGTTATGCGTAAGCTGGTTATTGTGGCTCGCGAAGCGGGCTACGACATCGAGCCCGATCAGGTTCGCGTAGAGTCGCTGGTGCCAAACGGCTGTGAAGAAGGTTCAGTGGATCATTTCTTCGAGAACGGGGACGAACTTAACGAGCAGATGGTGCAGCGTTTTGAAGCCGCGCAGGAGATGGGGCTATTGCTGCGTTACGTGGCCCGCTTTGATGCGAACGGCAAGGCGCGCGTTGGCGTAGAGGCGGTTCGCCCTGAACATCCACTGGCGGCGCTGCTGCCGTGCGATAACGTGTTCGCCATTGAAAGCCGCTGGTATCGCGATAACCCGCTGGTTATCCGCGGTCCGGGCGCTGGCCGTGATGTTACGGCCGGGGCTATTCAGTCGGATCTTAACCGCCTGGCGCAGTTGCTGTAGTTAACCGGCAGCTTTTCCGCCCTGCAAAACTTTACTGGTTTGTGGGGCGGAAAGGCACAGATGCTATACCTCTTTTTTCTGCCCGTTTTTTCCGCTTCACCCCCTCCTGAAAAAAATTCAACCTGTTTGAGAATTCCTCAGTCCTTGTAATGATTTTTCAGTTGACGCCATGCCCCTTTTCCTTCATCTTGCTATCTGGACGTCTAAACGTCTGGACAGCAGACAAACACAACAACACATTATTAAAAAGCGATTGATGAGGTAAGGGTATGAGCTTTTTTCACGCCAACCAGCGGGAAGCACTGAATCAGAGTCTGGCCGAAGTCGCCGGGCAAATTAACGTTTCCTTTGAGTTTTTCCCGCCGCGTACCAGTGAGATGGAACAAACCCTGTGGAGCTCAATCGACAGGCTCAGCAGCCTGAAACCTAAATTCGTCTCCGTAACCTACGGCGCAAACTCCGGCGAGCGCGATCGCACCCATAGCATTATTAAGGGCATCAAAGACCGCACGGGTCTTGAGGCCGCTCCACACCTGACCTGCATCGATGCTACCCGCGATGAACTGCGCACCATTGCCGAGGACTACTGGAACAACGGCATCCGGCATATCGTGGCCCTGCGCGGGGATTTACCGCCGAATGGCGGCAAGCCGGACATGTATGCCTCCGATCTGGTTACCTTACTTAAAGATGTGGGCGATTTTGATATTTCGGTCGCGGCCTACCCGGAGGTTCATCCAGAAGCGAAAAGCGCGCAGGCCGATCTTATCAACCTGAAGCGCAAAATTGATGCTGGCGCTAACCGCGCGATCACGCAGTTCTTCTTTGATGTCGAAAGCTATCTGCGTTTTCGCGACCGCTGCGTGGCAGCAGGTATTGACGTTGAAATTGTGCCGGGCATCCTGCCTGTCAGTAACTACAAACAGGCGCATAAATTCGCCACCATGACCAACGTGCGCGTTCCACACTGGATGGCAAAAATGTTTGAAGGGCTGGATGACGATGCGGAAACCCGCAAAATGGTCGGCGCAAATATCGCCATGGACATGGTGAAAATTCTCAGCCGTGAAGGGGTGAAGGATTTCCACTTCTATACGCTAAACCGCGCCGAGATGAGCTATGCGATTTGCCATACTCTGGGGGTTCGTCCCGCGCTGCAACAGGAAGCTCGTCTCCGGTAAAATGCCGGAGACGAGCTCCGTACCCGCCTGCTTTCAGAGCAACGCTTGCTTCAGCAAGCCCGAAGGCTAGCCGTTTGCCTGCGAAATTTTAAAGTGTGAAACGGCGGCCACCAGCCGGCTGGCCTCAGCGGACATAACGTGTATCGTTTTTATGGTTTCATTAACCAGCGAGGAATTTTCATGGGCCGTTTTATCAAGCTGGACAATTGCCTCGCTAATCTGCGATATCCCGATAGCCTGTTCCGAACTTGACGATGATATATCTCCCAGCGATGTGGAGACATTGGACGTTGAGCTAATAATATTCAACATGGCTGTGCCAGCCTGGGAAACTAACCGGGAGGCTTCTTTCGTATAGGCTTCGTTAGCGGATATTTGCAGGCCGATGTCTTTCGCCGCCGCCGTACAGCGCTGCGCCAGCGTTCTTACTTCCTGAGCCACAACGGCAAAGCCTTTACCATGCTCGCTTGCTCGCGCGGCTTCTACGGATGCGTTAAGCGCGAGAATGTTAGTCTGAAACGCAATGCTGTTAATTAACCCGGTGATTTCTGAAATCTTATCTGAGCGCTGGGTAATGGTGCTCATGGAATCCGTTATCCGCTCGACTAATTCGCCGCCTTCCTCAGCAAAGTGCGAAGTGCTGTGGGCAACGCCTGTAGCCAGTTTGGCATTGTTGGTATTATGGGACACCGTAGTGGTCAGTTCCTCAAGCGTTGCAGAAATCTGCTGTAACGCACTGGCCTGAGATTCCGTCCGTTGCCCTAATTGTTCATTGCTGTCGGTAATACAATTACAGATGTTTACCACATTATCCGTATTTTCCCGTATATTCTGCACAATTGAAATAAGGGCCATTTGCATATTTCGGATAGTGTGCAGAAGGCTGCGTGAGTCATTTTCCTTAACCGTAATTTCCTGAGTCAGATTACCGTTGGACACGCCGTTCATAATCTGCACGAGCGCTTCCGGGTTACAGCCTAACTGTTTAATCAGATCCAGGTTAATAATAAGCGTAACGATAAAAACAATGGCAATACTGACGGCGATAAGGATCCCGGCCTGCATAAACCCTTTCATAAATAGCGTGTCAATATCATGTATTTCCACGCCGGTAGAAATTCCCCAGCCCCAGTCTTTATAATTATCGCTATAGGCAATTTTATTGACCATGCCCAGCTCTTTATTTAACCATTCATAGGAAACGAAACCACCGCCTTGCTGGAAAGCCACATCAACAATATTTCTTGTTGAAAAATCTCTGACGTCTTTTCCCAGCAGCTCGTTACGTATTGGGTGCATCAGGTATTTTCCATGGCGATCGAAAATAAATATATAGCCGTTCCCCTGGTAACGTAAGTTTTTTATAGTATTAAGCGCCCGGGATTTTGCTTCTTCAGCGGATAATAAGCCGTCCTTTTCCATTGTGTCGTACTGCTTGACGATGCCTGTCGCTAACTGTATTGCAGTCTGTAATTGTGATTGTCGTTCTGTAATAAGGACATTATATTGTTTGTAATTAAAGAAGGCGCATAATATTAACATGGACAAAAAAGTAAATATTAGCGGGATCCATATTTTTTTCTTAAATGTTAACTTTGACAGGATAGACATGCGGGCTCCAGAGATTTATCCGTAGTTCTAATAAAAATCGGTGCCAATAGAGAAAACTTGATTTTTTTATCGGTAGAGTTTGACCTTTATCAACTATAAACGGCATAAAAAAGCCCCGCGCGGGCGGGGCTGGAAAATTAACGCTCTGCTGAGGTTATCCGGTGTTGCGCATTCCGGCCGCAACGCCGGCGATAGTTACCATCAGCGCCTGCTCAACGCGGGCATCCGGTTCTTCCTCTTTTTCTTCCGACTGGCGCGAGCGGTGCAGTAATTCAGCCTGCAGAACGTTCAGCGGGTCGGTGTAAATATTACGCAGAGTGATGGATTCGGCAATCCAGGGTAAATCTTCCATCAGATGTGAATCATTGGCGATAGCCAGCACCACTTTAATATCGGCTTCAAGCTGATCGCGAAGCTGTTTGCCCAGCTTCCACAGCTCCGGCTTCACCAGGCGCTGGTCGTAGTATTCAGCCAGCCACAGGTCGGCTTTCGCAAACACCATTTCGAGCATGCCAAGCCGCGTGGAGAAGAACGGCCAGTCGCGACACATGGTTTCCAGTTCGCCCTGTTTGCCGTCTTCTACAACTTTTTGCAGTGCGGCGCCGGCACCCAGCCAGGCCGGCAGCATCAGACGGTTTTGCGTCCAGGCGAAAATCCATGGAATGGCGCGCAGGGATTCAACGCCGCCGTTAGGTTTACGTTTTGCCGGACGCGATCCAAGCGGTAATTTACCCAGCTCCAGCTCAGGCGTTGCAGAACGGAAGTAAGGTACAAAGTCTTTGTTTTCGCGGATATAACCGCGGTACATATCGCAGGAGGTGGCAGACAGCGCCTCCATAATATGCTTCCACTCTTTCTTCGGCTCCGGCGGCGGCAGCAGGTTCGCTTCAAGGATGGCGCTGGTGTAGAGCGAAAGGCTGCTGATGGTGATTTCCGGCAGACCGTATTTAAAGCGGATCATTTCGCCCTGTTCGGTTACGCGCAGGCCGCCTTTCAGGCTTCCTGGCGGCTGAGACAGGAGCGCTGCGTGCGCTGGAGCACCCCCACGGCCGATGGAGCCGCCGCGCCCGTGGAACAGCGTCAGGGTGATGCCAGCTTTTTCACAGGTTTTGATCAGCGCGTCCTGCGCCTGATATTGCGCCCAGGAAGCGGCCATTACGCCCGCGTCCTTCGCGGAATCAGAATAGCCAATCATGACCATCTGCTTGCCCTGAATAAAACCACGATACCAGTCGATATTCAGCAACTGGGTCATAACGTCGTCGGCGTTGTTGAGATCGTCAAGGGTTTCAAACAGCGGCGCTACCGGCAGCGCAAACGCGCATCCGGCTTCTTTCAGCAGCAGATGAACCGCCAGCACGTCAGACGGCGTTTTCGCCATCGAGATTACATAGGCGGCGATAGATCCACGCGGCGCTTCGGCAACCACTTTGCAGGTTTCCAGCACTTCACGAGTGTCTTCGCTCGGGTCCCACTGGCGCGGCAGTAACGGACGCTTGGAGTTCAGTTCGCGAATCAGGAAGGCCTGTTTGTCGGCTTCTGACCAGCTTTCGTAGTCGCCGATGCCAAGATAGCGGGTCATTTCGCCCAGCGCTTCGGTGTGGCGGGTGCTTTCCTGGCGGACATCAATGCGCACCAGCGGCACGCCGAAACTCTTCACGCGGCGCAGCGTATCGAGCAGTTGGCCGTTGGCAATAATGCCCATGCCGCAAGCCTGTAGCGACTCGTAACAGGCATACAGAGGGTCCCACAGCTGCTCGTTCTGCGTCAGCAATCCTTCTGGTTTTGGCAGGCGTTGGCCTTTCAGACGCGCCTCCAGCCAGACCTGCGTTGACAGAAGCTGCTGGCGCAGCCCTTTCATGATGCAGCGATACGGTTCCTGTGCGGCGTCAGGCCCTGCCAGTTCGCTAAGCTCCGGCGTGCATTCCACCATTGAAAGCTCGGAAATCAGCACCTGAATATCGCGCAGGAACAGGTCGGTTGCTTTCCAGCGGCTAAGCAGCAGGACGTGACGAGTGATGTCGGCTGTGACGTTCGGGTTGCCGTCGCGGTCGCCGCCCATCCAGGAGGTGAAGCGTACCGGCACGAAGTCCACCGGCAGCTTGTAGTTCAGGTTGGCTTCAAGCTGCTCGTTCAGCTCGCGCAGATAATTAGGTACGCCTTCCCACAGGCTGTTTTCGACAACCGCAAAGCCCCATTTGGCCTCATCGACCGGGGAGGGACGATGCTTACGGATTTCGTCGGTATGCCACGCCTGAGCCACAAGCTGGCGTAGACGGCGCATAATCTGATTACGTTCGTAATCGGCAAGGTCGCTGTGGTCGAGCTGCTTCAGGCAGGCATTGACTTCAACCAGCTTGTGAATCAGGGTGCGACGGGTGATCTCGGTCGGGTGCGCTGTCAGCACAAGCTCAAGGGAGAGGGATTCCACCGCATCCCGAATGGCGGCTTCGCTAATATCCGGCTGTTTTTTTAATTTCTGAAGGGTCTTAGCGATAACTTCGGGATTGCTGGCGGCTTCGCCGTTTGCGGAAATGCTGTGATATTGCTCGGCGGTGTTGGCCAGATTCAGGAACTGGCTGAACGCACGGGCTACCGGGAGTAGTTCGTCGTTAGACAGGTTCTGTAAGGTGGTTAGCAACTCCTGACGGTTTGCTTCATTGCCCGCCCTTGAAGACTTTGACAACTTGCGGATTGTTTCGACCCGGTCAAGGATGTTTTCACCTAATGCATCCTTGATGGTATCCCCGAGCAACTTGCCGAGCATACTGACATTACTTCGCAAAGCGGAATACTGTTCGTTCATATGACCCCAGACACCCAATCTAATTTGTAACTTAATTTCACCCGTGAAGGTTCAACACCGTCTTTTATAAAGCCACGTCTCACCGCGTTCGTCAATTGCTACGAAATCGTTTCAGCAAACGGGTAAAAGACGCAAATTTATGAAATTTAATTACCAGGTTTGCGCATAAGTAATTCTTATAAGAATTTATAAAAAAGCAGCGGAAAAAGGGGAGAAAACCCCGTTCTCCGCTATTTTTCAATGCCAGCAAAAATGGTTTACGACCTGCGTAATGAGTTTACGAGTCGGCTCGATAAAACGAGTTTCAATGTATTCATCCGGCTGATGCGCCTGGTTAATTGAACCCGGCCCCAGAACCAGCGTCGGACAAACCGTCTGAATAAATGGCGCTTCGGTGCAGTAGTTCACCACTTCAGTTTGCGCCTCCAGCAGCTTCTCAACAACCTGCACGAGCTGATGGTCTTTGGCACATTCGTAGCCTGGAATCGGCGGGTGAAGTTCAGAAATCGTCAGGCGACCCGGCCAGCGTTGGCTAACCGGTTCCAGCGCTTCATTCAGTAAGCCATTAAGATCGTTTAGCGTCAGGCCCGGCAGCGGACGGATGTCCATGTGCAGCTCGCAGCAGGCGCAGATACGGTTTGCCGCGTCGCCGCCGCTGATATGCCCGAGGTTTAGCGTAGGATAAGGTACGGTGAAGGCATCGTGGCGGTAACGCTCTTTCAGCGTATTTTTCAGCGACATGATGTGGCCGATCGCGTCGTGCATCAGCTCAATAGCGTTCACGCCGCGCGCCGGATCGCTTGAGTGACCGGACTGGCCAAGGATACGAATCGCGTTAGAAATATGGCCTTTATGCGCACGCACCGGCTGCAAAGAGGTGGGTTCGCCGATGATCGCGCAGTCCGGACGCAGATTTGTGGTCTCGGAGAAATAACGCGCCCCGGCCATGGTGGTCTCTTCATCCGCGGTCGCCAGAATATAAAGAGGCTTTTTCAGCGTCGTCACATCAACATCACGCAGCGCATCGAGAATAAAGGCAAAAAAGCCTTTCATGTCTGCGGTACCAAGGCCATACAGTTTATTTTCGTGCTCTGTCAGGGTGAAGGGATCGCGCGTCCAGCGGCCATCGTCAAAAGGCACGGTATCGGTATGGCCCGCCAGCAGCAGCCCGCCTGCGCCAGAACCGGTGCTTGCCAGCATATTAAATTTGTTACGGGTGCCGGGCACGGGCTGCACTTCGACGTTAAAACCCAGGGCGCGGAACCATCCTGCCAGTAAATTGATTAAAGACTCATTGCTCTGATCCAGCGCGGCGTCGGTGGCGCTGATGGAAGGTGACGCGATCAACGCGCGGTAAATCTCGATAAAAGGCGGTAATTTCATCTTCACTGTTGACAGGCCTTAGGTTAGGATAGTATCAATATTCATGCATTAATTATGAATAAAAATACAATAACGTTGAGCGTAAAGGAACCTTTAAGCGTTCCGGTGAATAAAACCACGCTCGCAAACGTGGGTGAGAGCCGTAAGGCTTTCCTCTGAGCAGACACGACGTAAAAAGGTGAATAGCCCAGATGTTGAATACGCTGATTGTTGGTGCCAGCGGTTATGCAGGCGCAGAGCTTGTAACCTATCTGAATCGCCATCCTCATATGAACATAACCGCATTGACGGTTTCAGCGCAAAGTAATGACGCAGGAAAGTTGATATCTGATTTGCATCCGCAATTAAAAGGCATTGTCGATATGCCGTTGCAGGCGATGTCTGACATCAGCGAATTCACCGACGGCGTGGACGTAGTGTTCCTGGCGACCGCCCATGAAGTGAGCCACGACCTTGCGCCGCAGTTTTTGGCCGCAGGCTGCGTGGTGATTGATTTATCCGGAGCCTTTCGCGTCAACGATGCTGAGTTTTATCAGCGCTATTACGGCTTTACTCATCAGCATCCTGAACTGCTGGAAAAAGCGGTATACGGCCTGGCCGAATGGCAAGCCGACAGACTTAAAGAAACGAATCTTATCTCCGTACCGGGCTGCTACCCGACAGCATCGCAGCTTGCGCTTAAGCCGCTGATTGATGCTGGCCTGCTGGATTTAAACCAGTGGCCGGTGATTAACGCCACCAGCGGCGTGAGCGGAGCGGGGCGCAAGGCGGCTATTTCCAACAGTTTTTGCGAAGTGAGCCTGCAGCCGTATGGCATTTTTAATCATCGCCATCAGCCGGAAATCGCCACGCATCTTGATACGCAGGTTATTTTTACTCCTCATCTGGGCAATTTCCCGCGTGGGATCCTGGCAACCATTACCTGCCGCCTGAATGAAGGTGTTTCGCAGCAGCAGGTTGCCGATGCCTTTACTCAGGCCTATCAGAACAAACCGCTGGTGCGCCTGTATGACAAAGGCGTGCCGGCACTCAAAAACGTGCTGGGTCTGCCGTTTTGCGATATCGGTTTTGCGGTGCAGGACAGGCACCTGATTGTCGTCGCAACCGAGGACAATTTGCTAAAAGGCGCATCGGCACAGGCCGTACAGTGTCTGAATATTCGTTTTGGCTTCGCCGAAACGCAGTCTCTTATTTAACCGACAGCCGGGTGAAATGATGAATCCGTTAATTATCAAATTAGGTGGCGTACTGCTTGATAGCGAAGAGGTGCTGGAGCGCCTGTTTACCGCGCTTGCGAGCTATCGTCAGTCCCATCAACGCGCGCTGGTTATTGTGCACGGCGGCGGCTGCCTGGTGGATGAGCTGATGAAAAAACTCTCCCTGCCGGTGAAAAAGAAAAACGGCCTGCGCGTAACGCCAGCCGATCAGATAGACATTATTACCGGCGCGCTGGCGGGTACAGCGAACAAAACGCTGCTGGCCTGGGCGAAAAAGCATGATATCAACGGTGTCGGCCTGTGCCTCGGCGATGGCGATAGCGTGAGCGTTACCAGACTTGACGAAGAGCTGGGCCACGTTGGGCTGGCCAAACCGGGTTCAGCTAAGCTGATTACCGCATTGCTTGAATCAGGCTTTATGCCGATTGTCAGCTCTATTGGCGTGACGGCGGAAGGCGAATTAATGAATGTGAACGCAGACCAGGCGGCAACCGCGCTGGCGGCGACGCTGGGCGCGGATTTGATTCTGCTTTCAGACGTAAGCGGCATCCTGGACGGTAAAGGACAGCGTATCGCCGAGATGACTGCGGCAAAAGCTGAGCAGCTTATCGCTCAGGGCATTATTACCGACGGGATGATTGTAAAAGTGAACGCGGCGCTGGATGCAGCCCGTACGCTGGGGCGTCCGGTGGATATCGCCTCCTGGCGCCATGCGGATCAGCTCCCCTCTTTATTCAACGGCGTGGCAATTGGCACCCGGATTCTGGCCTAGTTCTGGCCTGGTTTAAAAAAGTATTTGAAGGAAAAGACAATGGAAAATCACGGCATCAAAAAAATCGTTCTCGCATACTCCGGCGGCCTTGATACATCAGCCATCATTCCATGGCTGCAGGAAAACTATGGCGGCTGCGAAGTCGTCGCCTGCGTGGTGGATATCGGCCAGGATCGCGACGATCTGAAAGGCGTTGAGCAAAAAGCCCTGCGCTCCGGTGCGACTGAATGCTATGTAGTGGATGCGCGTGAAGAATTCATCAGCGACTACGTTTATCCGGTTCTGCAAACTGGCGCGCTGTATGAAGGCAGCTATCTGCTGGGTACTTCTATGGCTCGTCCACTGATTGCAAAAGCGCTGGTTGACGTGGCGAATAAAGTCGGCGCGGATGCGCTGTGCCACGGAGCAACCGGGAAAGGTAACGACCAGGTGCGTTTCGAATCCACATGGGCCGCGCTGGCACCGCATCTGAAAGTCGTTGCGCCATGGCGTGAGTGGAACCTGCGTTCCCGTGAAGCGCTGCTCGATTACCTGAAAGAGCGTGATATTCCGACTACCGCATCGCTTGAAAAAATCTACAGCCGTGACGAAAACGCCTGGCACATCTCCACCGAAGGCGGCGTGCTGGAAAGCCCGTGGAATGCGCCGAACAAAGATTGCTGGGTATGGACCGTCGATCCACAGGACGCGCCAGACCAGGCTGAACAGGTTACCGTCACCGTTAAGCAGGGCAAAGTTGTGGCTGTTAATGGCGAAGCGATGAGCCCGTTCAAATGCCTGGAAACCCTGAACGTGATTGGTTCTAAGCACGGTATCGGCCGTATCGATATCGTTGAGAACCGTCTGGTGGGGATCAAATCCCGCGGCTGCTACGAAACCCCAGGAGGCACCATCATGATGGCTGCGCTGCGTGGCGTTGAGCAACTGGTGCTGGATCGCGATAGCTTCAAATGGCGCGAGCAGCTGGGCCTGGAAATGTCATACGTGGTTTACGATGGCCGCTGGTTCGCGCCGCTGCGTAAATCCCTGCAGGCCTCCGCCGAGTCGCTGGCTGAAGAAGTGAACGGCGAAGTGGTGCTGCAACTTTATAAAGGCCAGGTTACGGCAGTTCAGAAAAAATCACCGAACAGCCTGTATAGCGAAGAGTTCGCAACCTTCGGCGAAGACGAAGTGTATGACCACAGCCACGCGGGCGGCTTCATCCGTCTGTTCTCGCTGTCATCACGTATTCGTGCTTTGAACGAGTTAAAGAAATAAGTAGCGCAAAGATGGTATAGAAAGCAGAACGCGTAGTCAGGGCGCAGCTTGCTGCGCCTTTTGCTTAAAAAAATTCAGGAGCGGGAAAATGGCACTTTGGGGCGGACGTTTTACTCAGGCAGCGGATCAGCGGTTTAAAGAGCTGAATGATTCCCTGCGTTTTGATTATCGGCTGGCGGAGCAGGATATTGCAGGCTCGGTTGCCTGGTCTAAAGCGCTGGTGACGGTAAACGTATTGACGGCTGACGAGCAGCGTCAACTCGAAGAGGCGTTATCTACCCTGCTGGAGGAAGTTCGTGTCAATCCTCGCGCTATTTTAGCCAGCGATGCAGAAGATATTCACAGCTGGGTCGAGGGTAAGCTTATCGACAAAGTAGGCGATCTCGGTAAGAAGCTGCATACCGGCCGCAGCCGGAACGATCAGGTAGCGACCGATATCAAATTATGGTGCAAAGCGCAGGTGGCCGAGCTGGGTGAAGCGCTGCATCATTTACAACTGGCCCTGGTAGCAACAGCCGAAGCTAATCAGGATGCGGTAATGCCTGGCTATACCCATCTGCAACGTGCACAACCGGTGACGTTTGCCCACTGGTGCATGGCGTATGTGGAAATGCTGGCGCGTGATGAAAGCCGCCTGAAAGATACTCTGACTCGCCTCGACGTCAGCCCGCTCGGCTGCGGCGCGCTGGCCGGAACGGCCTATCCGATGGATCGTGAGCAGCTTGCCGGCTGGTTAGGGTTTGCCAGCGCAACGCGTAACAGCCTCGACAGCGTCTCCGACCGCGACCACGTGCTGGAATTACTCTCCAACGCCGCCATCAGCATGGTCCACCTTTCGCGCTTCGCCGAAGACCTGATTTTCTTCAATACCGGTGAGGCCAGCTTTATCGAGCTGTCTGACCGCGTGACTTCCGGTTCTTCATTAATGCCGCAGAAGAAAAATCCGGATGCGCTGGAGTTGATTCGCGGTAAATGCGGCCGCGTACAGGGCGCGCTGACGGGCATGATGATGACCATGAAAGGCCTGCCGCTCGCTTATAACAAAGACATGCAGGAAGACAAAGAAGGGCTGTTTGACGCGCTGGATACCTGGCTGGACTGCCTGAACATGGCTTCGCTGGTGCTGGACGGTATTCAGGTTAAACGCCCGCGTGCAAAAGAAGCTGCTCAGCAAGGCTATGCTAACTCAACCGAGCTGGCGGATTATCTTGTCGCTAAAGGCGTGCCTTTCCGTGAGGCGCACCATATTGTGGGTGAGGCCGTGGTGGAAGCGATTCGACAGGGGAAAGCGCTGGAAGCGCTGCCGCTTGGGGATTTGCAGAAATTCAGCGCCGTAATCGGTGAAGATGTTTACCCCATTCTTGAACTGCAATCCTGTCTTGATAAACGTGCTGCGAAAGGCGGCGTCTCACCGCAGCAGGTGGCTTTGGCGATTGAAGAGGCAAAACAGCGCCTGATGTAACTTTCCGGAAGGCATCATTCTGCCGGGGCTTGCCTGAATCCGACGCAAAAAAAAGCGGACATCAAGTCCGCTAAAAATTCACGTGGCATTTTCATAGTTAGTCAGGTCAGAGAACAGAGTCTTTCTCCTCAGCACAACCATCCATTGAGGGTTGAAGTATGGATTGTTCGTGCTGTTGCTGGCTATTATTCATAATCCCGCTTGATAGGGATAATCGTTCGTTGCTATGCTATCTATCGCCATGGGCTATCATGGCGCTGGAGGATGGATAATGAATATTCGCGATCTTGAATACCTTGTGGCGTTAGCTGAGCATCGCCATTTTCGTCGGGCAGCGGATGCCTGTCATGTTAGCCAGCCGACGCTGAGCGGCCAAATCCGTAAGCTGGAAGATGAGCTTGGCGTTATGCTGCTGGAACGCACCAGCCGCAAAGTTTTATTCACGCAGGCAGGTTTGCTGCTGGTCGATCAGGCCCGTACCGTTCTGCGAGAAGTTAAAGTGCTAAAAGAGATGGCCAGCCAGCAGGGCGAGGCGATGTCCGGGCCGTTGCATATCGGCCTGATTCCAACCGTGGGGCCTTATCTGCTGCCGCAGATTATCCCGATGCTGCACAAAACTTTCCCGAAGCTGGAAATGTATCTGCATGAAGCGCAGACCCATCAGCTATTAGCGCAGCTTGATAGCGGTAAGCTCGACTGCGCAATCGTGGCGCTGGTAAAAGAGAGCGAGGCCTTTATTGAGGTGCCGCTGTTCGATGAACCAATGGTGCTGGCGGTGTATCAGGATCACCCATGGGTAAACCGTGACCGGGTGCCGCTCTCGGATCTGGCCGGTGAAAAACTGCTGATGCTGGAAGACGGGCACTGTCTGCGCGATCAGGCGCTGGGTTTCTGTTTTGAAGCGGGTGCCGATGAAGACACGCATTTCCGCGCAACCAGCCTGGAAACGCTGCGTAACATGGTCGCTGCGGGCAGCGGTATTACGCTGTTGCCGGCTCTGGCCGTGCCAAATGAACGCGAGCGAGACGGGGTGGTTTATCTGCCGTGTTATAAACCAGAGCCGCGCCGTACGGTTGGCCTGGTTTATCGTCCGGGTTCTCCGCTGCGTAGCCGCTATGAGCAGCTTGCGGAAGCCGTCCGCACACAGATGGACGGCCATTTCGATTCGGTGTTAAAACAGGCGGTTTAAGCCGTTTAGCGCCGCTACCCGATAGGCTTCCGCCATCGTTGGGTAGTTGAAGGTGGTGTTAACGAAGTACTCAATGGTGTTACCGCCACCTTTCTGCTCCATTATCGCCTGGCCGATATGAATAATTTCCGCCGCGCGCTCGCCAAAGCAGTGAATCCCTAAAATCTCTTTTGTCTCACGATGGAAGAGAATTTTTAGCGTGCCCACGTTCATGCCGACGATCTGTGCGCGAGCCAGGTGTTTAAACTGAGCGCGGCCTACTTCATAAGGCACCTTCATCGACGTTAGCTGCTGTTCGGTTTTCCCAACGGAGCTGATTTCCGGAATGGTGTAAATCCCGGTTGGAATATCTTCAATCAGATGCGCATTGGCTTCGCCTTTGACCAGCGCCTGTGCGGCGATACGGCCCTGATCGTAAGCTGCGGAAGCAAGGCTTGGATAACCAATCACGTCGCCAACGGCATAGATATGCGGCTGAGCTGTCTGGTACATGCTGTTAACCTTCAGCAGGCCACGACTATCGGTTTCCAGCCCGACGTTTTCCAGCGACAGAGAATCGGTGTTCCCCGTGCGGCCGTTGGCATACAGCAGGCAGTCGGCTTTCACTTTCTTGCCGGACTTCAGCGAGACAATCACGCCGTCTTCCACGCCTTCAATTTTTTCGAACTCTTCGTTATGGCGGATAACGACGCCGCTGTTCCAGAAGTGGTAGGAGAGCGAGTCTGACATTTCCTGATCGAGGAACGCCAGCAGGCGGTCGCGCGTGTTAATCAAATCCACTTTAACGTTCATGCCGCGAAAAATAGACGCATACTCACAGCCGATGACCCCGGCGCCGTAAATAATGACGTGGCGGGGTTCATGGTGCAGGCTGAGGATGGAGTCGCTGTCGTAAATACGCGGATGGGTAAAGTCTACTTCTGGTGGACGATACGGACGTGAGCCGCAGGCAATAACGAACTTTTCGGCGGTAATCGTTTCGACCGAACCATCCGGGCATGCCAGGGCGATGGTGTGCTCATCCACAAATCTTGCGTCGCCCTGCAACATCTCGCAGCGGTTGCGCTCGTAAAAGCTTTGACGCATGCGGGTTTGCTGGTTAATCACGCTGTCGGCGTGGTTAAGGATATCGGCAAAGGAAGAACGCAGAAGGTGGGTATGGTCGCTGTATAACGGGTTTTGATTGAATTCTATAATACGGCTAACGGCGTGGCGGAGGGCTTTTGAAGGGATGGTGCCCCAGTGGGTGCAACCGCCGCCAACGTTATGGTAGCGCTCAATCACCGCGACCCTGGCGCCAAGTTTTACCAGCCCCATAGCAGCGCCTTCGCCGCCCGGGCCGGAACCAATTACTACTGCATCATAATCGTAGGTGTGTGACATGGTAGGGCTTACCTGTTCTTATACATAAAAGCAACATGATGGTAACATCATCAGCGGTATAACCCAATTATCCTTGTGCTTTTTCCTTTGTAACGCGAGCAACCTCCCGTAAACAATCATTCACAATCCTGTATAAAAGCGGTAGCGTTAGATTCTGATATAGTGCCAGTTCGGTTTGAGGGATTCAGGCAACGTGATGGGTGTAAGAGCGCAACAAAAAGAACGAACCAGACGTTCTCTGATTGAAGCCGCGTTTAGCCAGCTAAGCGCTGAGCGGAGCTTTGCAAGCCTTAGCTTACGCGAGGTGGCACGTGAGGCAGGGATTGCGCCAACGTCGTTTTATCGTCATTTTCGCGATGTTGATGAGCTGGGCCTGACCATGGTAGATGAAAGCGGGCTGATGCTGCGTCAGTTGATGCGCCAGGCTCGCCAGCGTATTGCCAAAGGCGGCAGCGTTATCCGTACTTCCGTGTCTACCTTTATGGAGTTTATCGGTAATAACCCTAACGCCTTCCGTTTACTGTTACGTGAACGGTCTGGAACGTCTGCCGCTTTCCGTGCCGCCGTGGCACGCGAGATACAGCATTTTATTGCGGAACTCGCCGACTATTTAGAACTCGAAAATCGCATGCCGCGCAGCTTTACTGAAGCGCAGGCGGAAGCGATGGTGACCATTGTTTTTAGTGCCGGTGCCGAGGCGCTGGACGTTGATATCGATCAGCGTCGGCAGCTCGAAGAACGCCTGGTGCTGCAGTTACGCATGATCTCAAAAGGTGCGTATTACTGGTATCGCCGGGAGCAAGAAAAGATGTCGCTGGCTCAATTATCCGAAGAGTGAAGGACGAGCAATGAAACAGTTACAAGAGAGAGGTACGCTGGTGCTGGCGTTTATCGCCGGTCTTTCGATTAACGGAACCTTTGCCGCGCTGTTCAGCTCGGTGGTGCCGTTTTCCATTTTCCCGATTATTGCGCTGGTGCTGACGGTGTACTGTTTGCATCAGCGTTATCAGAATCGAACGATGCCGGTAGGGCTGCCGGGTCTCGCCGCGGCCTGTTTCGTGCTCGGCGTATTGCTGTATAGCGCCGTCGTAAGGGCTGAATATCCCGTTATAGGTTCGAACTTCCTGCCGTCTGTGCTGGCGGTGGTGCTGCTGTTCTGGATTGGCGTGAAAATCCGCGCGCGCAAAGCGTAAGCCCGCCTGTATATAAAAAAGGACGCCCCGGCGTCCTTTTTGCTATTTACGAGTCAACCACACGCCGCATTCCATATGGTGCGTATACGGGAACTGATCGAACAGCGCCAGTCGCGAAATATTGTGCGTTTCGGTCAGCGTTTGCAGATTTTCACACAGCGTTTGCGGATTGCATGAGATATAGAGGATCTGCGGGTAAGCCTGCACCATCTTCACCGTATCGGCATCCAGACCACTGCGCGGCGGATCGACAAAAATTGTCTCACACCGGTAGCTTTTCAGATCGATACCTTTTAAGCGATTAAACTCGCGTACGCCGTTCATGGCCTGGGTAAACTCTTCGGCCGCCATGCGGATAATCTGCACGTTTTCAATGTGGTTAGCGGCAATATTGTATTGCGCAGCGGCAACGGATGGCTTGGCGATCTCGGTTGCCAGCACGCGGTCGAAATTACGCGCCAGCGCCAGAGAAAAGTTACCGTTGCCGCAGTACAGCTCCAGCAGATCGCCGCCTGAATTTTTGGTGGCATCCAGCGCCCACTCAAGCATTTGGATGTTCATTGCCGCGTTGGGCTGCGTGAAGCTATTTTCTACCTGGCGGTAAATCATCTCTTTGCCCGCCACCGGCAGACGTTCGTCGATGTAATCCTGGTCCAGCTCGATTTTGGTTTTTGTGGCGCGGCCAATCAGATGAACATTCAGACCTTCTGCACGAAGGCTGTCGCGCAGCGCTTCGGCATATGCTTTCCACTCATCGTCCAGCTTGCGGTGATAAAGCAAAGAAACTATGGCCTGATTGCTGAGCGTGGTCAGATAATCGATCTGGAATAGCTTGTGGCGCAGAGCAGGAATATTTCGCACGCCATCCAGCATGGCCGGCATCAGCGCATTAATCAGCGAGCTTGCCGCCGGGAAGCTATCCACCCGAATTCGCTGTTTGGTCTGCTGATCAAACATAATATGGTAGAGATCGTCTTTGTCGTGCCAGATGCGGAATTCCGCACGCATACGGTAATGGCTGACTGGCGAACGGAACACCTCCGGCGCAGGCGCGGCAAACGGGGACATCATGCTTTGCAAGCGGGCCACTTTTTCTGCCAGTTGCGCGTCGTATTGGTCGATCGGGAGATGTTCAGGGGTCATAGGCTACTACCTGTCAATGAAGTCAAACTACGCGGCGATTTTAGGGAATACCCTCGCGATGTCCAGTCTCTTCGTTAGCAGAAGTTCAACTGGAAGTCTGGACTTCTATATGGCGCTAACGGTAGCATGCGCTCTCCGGCCTCCTGAGAGTTAAAAGGGAACCCAGTGTAATTCTGGGGCTGACGCGCAGCGGTAAGGAAGAGTGGGATGAACGCGAAACGCAGACACTGCTTAGAATAAGTGGGAAGTCCTCATCCATAAACGCCTCCAAGCCCGAAGACCTGCCGGTTTACGTCGCAATTGATATAACTATCGCGTGCTATCGGTTATGTCTGCGGCATCCTTGTTTTAAAAGCGGATGCTTATATAAATGATGATAAAAAAAGTTTCGCTGTTTACGGCGCTGTCCGTAACGGCTTTTTCTGGCTGGGCGCAGAACAGCAATTCTGAAGATGCTCTGGTGGTGACGGCTAATCGTTTCCAGCAACCGGTTAATACGGTTCTGGCCCCGTCTGACATTATTACCCGTGAAGATATTAATAAATGGCAGGCCAAAAACATCAACGATGTGATGCGTCGTTTGCCCGGCGTGGATATCGCCCAAAGCGGCGGTATGGGCCAGTATTCATCGATGTTTATCCGTGGGACAACCGCAAGTCAGGTGCTGGTTCTGGTTGATGGGGTGCCGATTGCGCGTCCCGGCATTACTAATGTGGCTGATATCAACGCCATTCCACTCTCGCTGGTACAGCGTATCGAGTACATTCGCGGCCCGCGCTCGGCGGTTTACGGTTCCGGCGCGATTGGCGGCGTGATCAACGTGATTACTCATTCCGATGAGGAAAAATCTCAGATCAACGCAGGCATGGGTTCAAAAGGCTATCAGCAGTACGACGGCACGCTGCGTCATCGCTTTGGCGATACCGTAGCAACCGTTGCCGGGTCGTATGAATCAACCAAAGGTTTTAACGTCCAGCCGCATTCCACCTACAGCGGTGACAACGATCGCGATGGTTTCCGTAATAAAACATTCTGGGCTGGGGTTGAGCATAAGTTTAACGATGAGTTCGACGGTTTCTTCCGCGCCCACAGCTATACCAATAATATCGACTACGATTTGGGCAGCCCGCCTTACATGCCTGCCTACAGCGCCAACGAAGAGCAGCTTTATAACCAAAACTACGATGGCGGCATGCGTTTTCACTCCGGGATTTACTCTTCGCAGCTCATCGCCAGCTATCAGAAAGTGAAGGACTACAACTATAGCAGCGAGTATGGCCGCTATAACGACGGGACGACGCTTGACCGTATGACCCAGCGAAATATCCAGTGGGGCAACAACTTTGCCGTGGGCCAGGGTTCCGTTAGCGCGGGCGTGGACTGGCAGCAACAGCGCCTGACCTCTTCGGATACCGCTATTACTGATACCTACAAGCGTGATAATACCGGCTTGTATCTCAGCGGACAGCAGCAGTTTGGTGACGTCACGCTTGAAGCCTCCGGCCGTGAAGATCATGACGAGCAGTTCGGCTGGCACGGCACCTGGCAGACAGCGGCGGGCTGGGAGTTCGTTGAGGGCTATCGCGCAACGCTTTCCTATGGCACCGGTTTCCTTGCGCCATCGCTTGGGCAGCAGTTTGGTTCCACTCGTTTTGGCATCGACGCTAACCCTAATCTGAAACCGGAAGAATCCCGGCAGTGGGAAGCGGGCATTGAAGGCCTGAGCGGGCCGCTTGACTGGCGTTTGTCGGCATACCGCTACAAAATCGAAAACCTGATCACCTACTATTCCGATCCGGTAACCTTTAACGGCGCTTACGACAACATCGACTCTGCAACCATCAAAGGACTGGAGTGGACGGGCAGCATTGATACAGGCATCTTCACCCACAAGGTTACGCTGCAATATATGGACCCGCGTAACGACCAGAATGATGAAGTGCTGGCTCGCCGTGCGAAACGTCAGGCTAAGTATCAGCTCGACTGGACCATGTTCGATGTCGATATGGACGTGGCGTGGCAGTATTACGGTAAACGCTACGACAACAACAGCTCTGCTTATAACAATACTCAGCAAATTTTGCCGAGCTACAGCACTGTTGATGTTTCTGCTTCATATCCGGTCACCTCTCATCTGACCGTTCGTGGTAGAATCGCCAACCTGTTCGATAAAGATTATGAGACGGTTTATGGCTATCAAACCCCAGGACGGGAATACTACCTCTCTGGCAGCTATACCTTCTGATGTGCGTCCCACGGTGCTGGTTTTTGATTCCGGCGTCGGGGGGCTTTCAGTATATAACGAGGTCCGGCAACTCCTGCCGGATCTGCATTACATCTATGCCTTCGATAACGTTGCCTTTCCCTATGGCGAAAAAAGCGAAGAGTTTATCGTTGAGCGAGTGGTGGAGATTGTCACTGCCGTTCAGGAACGCTATCCGCTGGCGATTGCCATTATTGCGTGCAATACCGCAAGCACGGTTTCCCTTCCCGCATTACGCGAAAAATTTGCTTTTCCTGTTGTTGGCGTCGTGCCGGCTATTAAGCCCGCGGCACGCATGACGGCAAATGGTATTGTCGGTCTGCTTGCTACTCGCGGTACGGTTCGTCGGCCTTATACCCACGAACTGGTAGCGCGCTTTGCCACAGAATGCAAAATCGAGATGCTTGGTTCTGCCGAGCTGGTGGAACTGGCGGAGGCGAAGCTGCATGGCGAACCAGTTTCTCTTGATGAGCTGCGCAAGATACTGCGCCCCTGGCTACGGATGAAAGAACCGCCGGATACGGTGGTGTTGGGTTGTACCCACTTCCCTCTCTTGCAGGAAGAGCTCTTGCAGGTGCTGCCGGAAGGCACGCGTCTGATAGATTCCGGCGCAGCGATTGCACGGCGTACGGCGTGGCTTTTAGAGCATGAAGCGCCAGAAGCTTTCTCTGCCGATGAGAATATTGCTTTCTGTATGGCCTTTAACCCAGAAACCGTAAAGTTAATGCCTGTTCTGCAGCGTTATGGCTTCTTTAAGCTTGAAAAACTGCCAGTTTGCAGCGGTTTTGCACAAAAAACCGACGCTTGAAAAGAAATTGCAATTTAGGGGTTGTCAGCCTCCGAAAAATCCCTATACTGCGCCTCCACTGACACGGCA
>DAMALH010000043.1:0-38727 GCA_032000125.1 Buttiauxella sp.
GGCGAGCGTCGTGAAGGCGGTCGCGGTCCACGTCGCGATGGCCCGGGCGCTGGTCGTAGCTTTAGCGGCGAACGCCGTGAAGGCGGCCGTGGTCCACGTCGTGAAGATGGCGCAGCGCCAGCTCGTCGTCGCTCAACCGAAGCGTAATTAGCCGAAGTTTATGCCTGCGATTGCGTCGCAGGCAGTCATAAAAGTCCTGGTTGATAAGACCGGGATTTTTTTTATCCAAAATGTACTCATGTACTGGTACAATAACCCAAAGTCAAACCTGTCATATCGACAGCAGCTCATCGTCTTCAGGAATTCGTATGTCAATCTTATCGACCACCAAAGCCACACCCTCCGTTCTGGGCGGCGTGATGATAATTGGTGGCACAATTATTGGTGCAGGCATGTTTTCACTGCCGGTTGTGATGGCAGGAAGCTGGTTCTTCTGGTCGCTCGCCGCACTGCTCTTCACCTGGTTTTGCATGCTGCATTCCGGGTTGATGATTCTGGAAGCCAACCTCAATTACCGCGTTGGGGCAAGCTTTGATACGGTCACGAAAGATCTATTGGGGAAGGGCTGGAATCTGATTAACGGACTTTCCATCGCTTTTGTGCTCTATATCCTAACCTATGCCTACATTTCGGCGAGCGGTTCGGTTATTCATCACACCCTAAGCGAAATGTCTGTCAACTTGCCTGCCAGGTTTGCCGGGCTGATTTTCGCCCTTGTGGTGGCGTTCATTGTCTGGCTCAGCACGCGCGCCGTAAGCCGCATGACGACGATCGTCCTTGGCGCAAAAATTCTGACCTTCTTTATGACGTTCGGCGGACTGATGTGGCACGTTGAACCGAAAACCCTGCTCGACAGCCAGGCGAGTAACCCCAGCTACTTTCCGTATCTTTTTATGACGCTGCCATTCTGCCTTGCCTCTTTTGGCTATCACGGCAACGTGCCAAGCCTGATGAAATACTACGGTAAAAATCCGCAGGCCATTAAACGTTGCCTGCTTTGGGGCACGGTGATGGCGCTGGTGTTGTATACCATCTGGCTGGTGGGCAGCATGGGCAATATTCCACGCGGTGACTTTATTGCCATTGCTGACAAAGGCGGGAATATCGATGTGCTGGTGCAGGCGCTGAGCGGCGTTTTAAACAGCCGCGCGCTGGATTTGCTGCTCATTGTCTTTTCAAACTTTGCCGTAGCCAGCTCGTTTCTGGGCGTGACGCTCGGCCTGTTCGACTACCTGGCCGATCTGTTTAAATTTGACGACGGCCCGTCCGGGCGTCTGAAAACCGCTCTGGTCACGTTTATTCCACCGATTCTTGGCGGCGCAATCTGGCCGGACGGCTTTATTTACGCGATTGGTTTTGCCGGGCTCGCGGCCACGGTATGGGCTGCAATCGTGCCTGCGCTGCTTGCGAAAGCGTCACGCCGTAAGTTTGGCAGCCCGATTTATCGTGTATGGGGCGGGAATAAAATGATCGCGCTGATTATCATCTTCGGGGTGGGTAACGCGGTGATTCATATACTGTCGAGCCTTAACCTGCTGCCGGTCTATCGCTAAACTTTCGCCCCTCAGTTGAGGGGCGAAAGGCTTATAAGCTCTCGTGAACGTCTTTCGCCAGCTCGAACGAATGCAGCCGAGCCTGGCTGTCAAAGATCTGCCCGTTGACCATGATTTCATCTGCCTGAGTCTCGCGCAGCAGCGAAAGCAGGCCATGACGTACTTTCGCCTTATCGCCAACCAGCGACATGCTGAGCGCCTGCTGCACGCCATACTGCTCGCCCGCGCTCCAGAAGCTGTCCATGTTCTCAATCGGCGCCGGTAGCAGCCCGGTTTCGCCGCGACGCAGTTTGACGAAAGCCTGCTGCATTGAGGTAAACAGGAATTCCGCGTCGCGATTGCTGTCTGCGGCGATAATGTTAATGCAAACCATGGCGTACGGTTTTTCCAGCCTTTCGGAAGGTTTGAACTGGGCGCGATAGAGCTGCAATGCCTGGAAAAGCATATCCGGCGCGAAGTGCGAGGCAAAGGCAAAAGGCAGGCCAAGCTGTGCTGCAAGCTGCGCGCTGTAAAGGCTGGAGCCCAGCAGCCAGACCGGAATTTTGCTGTTATAACCCGGCACCGGGCGCACGGCCGGGTTTGGATCCGTTGCATCAAACCACGACACCAGCTCGTTCACATCCCGCGGGAAATTGTCGATATCGCCGCTCATATGACGACGCAGGGCCATCATCGTGCGCTGATCGCTCCCCGGCGCTCGGCCCAGCCCAAGATCGATACGTCCCGGATAGAGCGTCTGCAGCGTACCAAACTGTTCGGCTATCACTAACGGCGAGTGGTTCGGCAGCATCACGCCGCCGGACCCCAGACGCAGCGTTTGGGTATTGGCCGCAAGATAGCCAATCAGCACGGACGTTGCCGCGCTGGCAATGCCGGTCATATTATGGTGCTCCGCCAGCCAGTAGCGGTGATAGCCGCGCTTTTCAGCCAGGCGTGCAAGATCGAGCGAGCGGTGGAACGCATCCGCAACCTGCGATCCTTGCGGGACCGGCGACAGATCCAGCAGCGAAAACGGCACTTGGGTAATGTCAGACATAACGGTTCACTTTGTTAGACGAAGTGGGTAACTTCGTTTGCTGATAGTTACCCTCAGTATTGCGCAAAATCCTCGGCTTTTAAGTAACAAAGTGAGCCTTTTCTCAGGCGTGGTTAATCAGCTCCAGCCCGGCGACACGTCGCCAGTAGCCGTTACAATCGCTTTGCGCAGCCAGTTTTAGCGGCGTCGAGCCGTTTTCGTTGGCCCGAAATTTTTCCAGCATCTGTAGGGTATCCAGCCCCATTGGCGACAGGCGAACCATATCCACCAGGCCTTTCATCGAGGCCAGTTCATTACCAAGGTTATAAACATAGCCGCTCATCGTCTGAATACCGTTGAGCACGAATACCTGCTGATTTTCCTGCGACAGCATATTGCGCCCGGTTGGGTATTTGCTGCAGCAGGTTTCACACTCATCTTTTGCCCGGTCTTCAGAACGGGCGGTAAAGCAGCGGGCGGAATAAGCCAGCGGCAAATGGCCGTAGCTGAGCACTTCAACTTCAAACTGGTTACGGATACCCAGCTCATCGCACTGGTTTAGCAAATTTTCCAGCCAGTCTCGTGACAGTTCTACCGGCATACACCAGCGCATCATGCCCTGCTTAAGAAGCAGGCGCAGCGTCACCGCGTTGTAGCAGTTAAGCGCATGGCCTGCGACAAACGGCAGCTTACGCTCGGCGGCAAGGTTCACGGCACCCATGTCGCTGGCTTCAATCAGAAAGTCGCCGTTGTCGACATAGCGCTTCAGCTCGTTTAGCTCGGAAGGTGCCTGCACCAGCGCAAGCGTTGAGAGCACGACTTGCTTTCCCCCACCCGCCAGCGTTTTTGCCATATCCAGCCAGTCGCCCGCTTTCGTTGCGCGGCGTTTACTGCATACGGTTTCACCGAGGTACACCACGTCGGCGCTGCTGCCGGCCGCCGCCTGGTAAAAGCTTTCCAGCGTCTCTTTTGACCAGTAATACAGCACCGGCCCTAATGAATATTTCATCTGATTTCCTACTGCCATTTACGGTGATATGCGCCGAGAGTGGTTTGCGTGCCTTCCGCCATCGCGCCGAGCGCGTCCATCCAGGCGGGCTGTGCACGAAAGTTTTCCGGGTCGGCCATACAGCGGTCTATTGCCTGACGCCAGACTTTGGCAACCTGGCTCACATACGCCGGGCTGCGCTGGCGGCCCTCGATTTTCACCGACGCAATATTGGCGGCATAGAGCTCAGGCAGCAGTTCGAGGGTGTTCAGGCTGGTTGGCTCTTCAAGCGCGTGGTATTTCTGATCGTCTACCAGATAGCGGCCTTTACACAGCGTGGGATAGCCGGCGTTCTCACCGTCCTGATACCGGTCAATCAGCACGTCGTTAAGGCGCGATTCCAGCCCCTGCGGCGTTTGCTGCCAGCGAACAAAGCGTGCCGGGGAGCAGGCGCCTACGGTATTAGGTGACTCGCCGGTAAGATACGAAGAGAGGTAGCAACGCCCTTCGGCCATGATACACAGGCTGCCAAAGGCAAAAACCTCCAGCGGAACAGGGGTGACGCGCGCTAACTGCTTCACCTGATGAATTGACAACACGCGCGGCAGCACGACGCGAGCCACGTCAAAATTACGCTGATAGAAACGAATGGCCTCTTCGTTTGTGGCGGAGGCCTGCACGGAAACGTGGCGCTCAATATGCGGATAGCGTTCAGCGGCATATTCCAGCATCGCAAGGTCTGCGAGAATAAGCGCGTCTGCTCCAAGCTGCGCGGCCATATCCACCGCGCGCTGCCAGCGCGCATAGCCGTCCGGGTGCGCGAAAGTATTGATGGCGATGTGCAGCTTACGGCCTCGCTGATGCACGTAGCTGGCCGCTTCCTGTAGTTTCTTTTCCGTAAAATTCAGTCCAGCAAAATGGCGGGCGTTAGTGTCATCTTTCAGACCGATATAAACCGCGTCGGCACCATTATCGATGGCCGCTTTTAACGCCGGTAAATTTCCGGCAGGGCAAAGCAACTCCATAATTTATCCTGCATCATCGGGTACACTGACAGGTGACCCGCGCAGCCACGCGTGGGCTGCAAAATTGTTAACGAACTGGGATTTTAATTAACCTGTCCGCGACAAATTTTGATTTAAGGCAGCTAATGGCGTATTGATGGCATCCATTGGGGGTAGTTAAAACTTACGCAATTGTTGATTTGCACCGCTATGACGCCCGGCGGGTATGGCAAAATAGCAAAAATTTTTCTCAAGGAGTAAGCCGTGTTGGATAAACTGCGTTCTCGCCTGGTACAGGTTGGCCCATCTTTATTGCGGACCCCAGTCAAACTGACTCCCTTTGCTTTGAAGCGTCAGCTCCTCGAACAGTTGCTGGGCTGGCAGTTCCGTCAGGCGCTTGAGGAGGGTGAACTTGAGTTTTTACAGGGCCGCTGGTTGAGCATTGAAGTTCGCGATCTTGCGCTGAAGTGGTTCACCTCGGTGCAGGATAATAAGCTGGTGGTTCGTGAAGATGCAGCGGCCGACGTCAGCTTCAGCGCCAGCGCCAATGATTTGCTGATGATTGCCGCGCGCAAACAGGACCCCGACACGTTATTCTTCCAGCGTCGCCTGGTGATTGAAGGCGATACCGAACTTGGTCTGTACGTTAAAAATCTGATGGATGCTATTGAGCTTGACGCAATGCCCGCGCCTTTACGCATTGCGCTGCTGCAACTGGCTGATTTTGTTGAAGCGGGTATGCTATATAAGCCTGTTTCAGAAAGTAACCCGGTAGGTGAGCCATGTTAATTCGTGTAGAAATACCCATCGATGCCCCAGGTATCGACGCCTTATTGCGCCGCGCTTTCAAGGGTAACGGCGAAGCGGATCTGGTGAAAGATTTACGAGAGGACGGTCTGTTAACGCTAGGCCTGGTCGCGACGGATGACGAAGGCCAGGTCGTGGGCTATGTCGCATTCAGCCCGGTTGCCGTAGAGGGCGAAGAGCTGCAGTGGGTCGGGCTTGCGCCTTTAGCGGTAGAAGAGGCGTATCGCGGCCAGGGGCTGGCGAAAAAGCTGGTTTACGAAGGGCTCGATTCCCTTAATGAATTCGGCTACGCCGCGGTTGTAACGCAGGGCCAGCCTGAAATGTTCCGCCGCTTTGGCTTTGTGCCGGCCGCCCGGTTTGGTCTGCGCAGCACCCGGCCTGATTCCGAAGCCAGCTTCCAGATCCATCCTCTGGCAGATGATGCGCTAAACGACGTCAGCGGGCTGGTGGAGTACCACGACCACTTTAACCGCCAGTTTTAATCCCCATCATCTTTCGCGCCGCAGGGGTGTTGGCTGCACTCACCCCAGTCACTTACTTTAGTAAGCTCCTGGGGATGAGCTCTCTTGCCGCCTGGCTGCAACGCGAAATCTATTGGGGAGTGGTTTGATTTTGAAGATCTGCAAGCAGGTCTTCAAAGGGCAGGCTGCCGCTCACCAGGCGTTCTTTTTGCGTTTTTGTTAGCTGCTTAATGCGGTATTCCAGACGCAGCGCGCACGAGCGAGAGCCCACCAGGCGGCTAAATGCCAGCTTCAGCTCACCTTTGCCCCGTAAAGCTTTTGCGCCTCTTCCGGCCTGATGCTGCCCGAAGCGGCGTTCCACATCCGTGGTGATGCCGGTATATAAGCGGTTGTCGAGGGTGCGGACCAAATAGAGATACCAGGGTGACATAGGGGAAGCGCATAGTTGATATTTTTTGCAGAGTAACACCTTTCAGGTCGCCCATGGAAACACTTGATGCCATCAGCCGCTGGCTGAAAAAACAGCACGTTCTTACCTACTGCGTTGGCGCTGACGAAGCGTTATGGTGTGCTAACGCCTTCTATTATTACGATCGTGAGCGCGTGGCATTTTATGTGCTGACCGAGGCCACCTCCCGACACGGCGAACTCATTGGCAAAGGCTCGTTCGTCGCCGGCACGGTAAACGGCCAGCCCAAAACCGTCGCGCTGATTCGCGGCGTTCAGTTTCGCGGCAAGATTCACAGGCTGGAAGAAAGCGAGGCGGGAAGCGTTCGCGAGCTTTACTGCAAACGCTTCCCGGTGGCGAGAGTGGCGACGGCTCCCGTCTGGGAAATTCAGCTCGACGAGCTGAAAATGACCGACAACACGCTCGGTTTTGGCAAAAAACTACGCTGGCTGCGGGAAAACTAAGTGCCTAACAGGCGCAGCGACTCGCGGTTAAAGGCCGGCAGGTCTTCCGGGGTGCGGCTGGTAACCAGTTGATTGTTATCGACGACGACTTCTTTGTCGTAGAAGTCGGCGCCGGCATTTTTCACATCAACCACGATAGGCTTCACTGCCGTCAGCTTGCGTCCGCGAACCACATCGGCGCTGATTAAAAGCTGTGGGCCGTGGCAGATGGCGAAAACGGGCTTGCCGCTGTTCATAAAATCGCGGGTAAAAGTGACGAAACGATCGTCGCCTCGCAGGCTGTCCGGGGAATGCCCGCCGGGTAGCAGAAGCGCATCGAAATCGTCCGGACGCACCTCGTCAATGGCTTTATCGATGGTGACTTTCGCCTCGCCTTTTTTACCGGTTACGGTTTTACCGGCCTGCTTCTCAATGGTGATGACTTCGTGTCCCGCTTTGCGGAATTCCTCCGCTGGCGAAGTAAATTCTGAATCCTCGAATTCGTCGGTGATCAAGACTGCAATCTTCTTGCTCATAGCTCCTCCGTTGTCTGTTTCCAGTGCTTAAGCCTGGACCACAGGGCAGACTTTGCAAGCGAACGGACTAGACTTAGATACATCTGATAAAGGAGCTTCTATGAACCGGGTGCTGATTACAGGGGCGACAGGTCTGGTTGGCGGGCATTTATTGCGCCTGCTTAACGACGAACCACGGGTGACAAATATTGCGGCGCCTACGCGTCGTCCGCTGGCTGCGATGCGTAAGATGTTCAATCCTTACGATCCGCAGCTTAGCGATGCGCTGGCGCAGCTTACCGAGCCGGTGGATAGCGTTTTCTGCTGCCTTGGCACGACGATGCGAGAGGCGGGCAGCAAAGAGGCCTTCGTGCTGGCAGATTACACGCTGGTGGTGGACACGGCCCTGACGGGCCTGCGCCTGGGCGCCAGACATATGCTGGTGGTCAGCGCAATTGGCGCAAACAGCAACTCGCCGTTTTTTTACAACCGTGTCAAAGGGAAAATGGAAGAGGCGCTGATAGCCCAGCACTGGCCGCGATTAACCATTGCCCGGCCGTCGATGCTGCTGGGCCATCGGGAATCGCTTCGCTTTAATGAATCCTTCTTTGCGCCGCTGTTTAAAATCATGCCCGGAAAATGGAAATCCATTGAAGCAAGAGATGTCGCCCGGGCGATGCTGTATGAGGCGCTTTCACCTTCTCATGATAGCCTGGCGATCCTCGACTCCCGGGAGCTACGGGAGATTGCGGCGCATACGGCGCTTTATTAACCACGGCTTTCCAATACCCTTATAAGAAGCGTACTATTAGCGCCAATAAATATAAATCACGCTTATAAATTTCAGGGTGCCCCTTTATGCTAACTCAACCTCCTCATCCGGCGGGCAAATCCGCATTCGCCTGGTGGAAGCCAGTTTTGTTTTTCGCCGTGGTTATTGTCGGGCTGTGGATTGTGAAATGGCAGCCCTATTACGGTAAGGCTTTCACCGCGGCCGAAACGCACAGCATCGGCAAATCAATTATTGCGCAGCAGGAGGTGAATCCCCTCAAGGCCGCCTGGGATTACGCGATGGTCTATTTCATCGCGGTCTGGAAAGCGGCGGTGCTGGGCGTGATTCTAGGCTCGCTGGTGCAGGTGCTGATCCCCAGGGACTGGCTGATGCGCACCCTCGGCCAGCCGCGTTTTAGCGGCACGCTGTTCGGCACGCTTTTTTCACTGCCGGGCATGATGTGCACCTGCTGCGCGGCCCCGGTGGCCGCCGGTATGCGCCGTCAGTCGGTTTCAATGGGCGGCGCGCTGGCGTTCTGGTTAGGCAATCCGCTGCTCAACCCGGCCACGCTTATCTTTATGGGCTTCGTTCTGGGCTGGCATTTTGCCCTGATTCGTCTGGTCGCCGGTATTGTGACGGTGCTGGGGGTAGCAACCCTGGTGCAGCGCTGGGTAAAAGACATGCCTCAGGCCACGGTTATTCCCCAGCTTGACCAGCCGCTACAGCCGCAGGGGAACTTCCTGCAACGCTGGATGACAGCGCTGTGGAGCCTGTTCTGGAGCACCATTCCGGTTTATGTCATCGCTGTGCTGGCGCTTGGCGCAGCGCGGGTATGGCTGTTCCCGCACGCCGATGGCGCAGTGGGGAATACGCTGTTCTGGGTGATTGCGATGGCGATTGCCGGCTGCCTGTTCGTCATTCCTACCGCCGCTGAAATTCCGATTATCCAGACGATGATGCTGGCGGGTATGGGCGCCGCTCCGGCTCTGGCGCTGCTGATTACGCTGCCGGCCGTTAGCCTGCCGTCGCTGGTCATGCTGCATAAAGCTTTCCCGGCGAAAGCGCTGTGGCTTACCGGCGGGCTGGTGGCGCTGAGCGGGACGATTGTCGGCATCCTGGCCCTGATATAAAAAGCTCCTGACGAGGCTTTCAGATTGCTGACAAAGAAGGAAAAGCGTGGTTTTTCCTTCTTTGTGATTTTCCTTGTTTTTAAATGACGGCACTTTTTAGTTTTGTCGCGCTGGAAGGTTTGTCATCAGTCTTAAGCCCCTGACGGGGCTTTATCGTAAATGATGAACGACCTGGTTGCTGCTGCCGCGCCAGATAAGCGCCGGGTCTTTCAAATCCTGAACAAACTTGCCGTCGACCAGCACGTTGATTAACTCCACTACTTCGCGCTGTTCTGCGTTCAGCTCGTCAAGCTTATAGCCCGTCCACACCCAGATGTCTTTGCCGGGGCACTCCGCCCGCACGCGCTGAACCAGCTTCAGAATATCCGGCACGTTTTGCGGATGGAGAGGATCGCCGCCCGAAAGCGATAGCCCCTGGCGGCGCACCCGCGTATCGTTCAGATCGTTAATTATCCGCTCTTCCATTTCAGGCGTGAACGCCACGCCCGTGCTCAGCCGCCAGGTGCTTTTGTTATAGCAGCCCGGGCATTCATGCACGCAGCCGGAAACAAACAGCGTGCAGCGGGTGCCCGGCCCGTTAACGATATCGACCGGGTAATACTGGTGCATATTCACTTAGCCAATCTGCCCGTTGCCAAGGTGCTTCACGCGGCGCTTCACTTCTTCTTGCTTGCCGGCGTTGAAAGGACGCGCATCCGGGCTGCCCAGATACCCGCAAACGCGGCGGGTAACCGAAACGCGCGCGGCGTCGTGGTTGCCGCATTTAGGGCAGGTAAAGCCTTTGCTGGTGCACTCAAACTCGCCGGTAAAGCCGCATTCGTAGCATTCGTCGATTGGCGTATTGGTGCCGTAGTAGGGAACGTGCCGGTAGCTGTAATCCCAGACATCTTCCAGCGCGCGTAGATTGTGCTGAATATTCGGATACTCGCCGTAACAGATAAAGCCGCCGTTCGCGAGCGGCGGATAAGGCGCCTCAAAGTCGATTTTGTCGTATGGGTTAACCTTTTTCTCCACGTCCAGGTGGAAGCTGTTGGTGTAGTAGCCTTTGTCGGTCACGCCGGGCACCACGCCAAACTCAGCGGTATCAAGGCGGCAGAAGCGGTCGCACAGGTTTTCACTTGGCGTGCTGTACAGGCTAAAGCCATAGCCCGTTTCATTTTTCCAGGCCTCGGTGGCTTCACGCAGGCGCGTTACAATCGCCAGGGCTTTTTCACGCAGGGCTTCGCTATCATAAACGTGCTGGTTACCAAACAGCGCGTTCACCGTTTCATGAATGCCGATATAGCCAAGCGAAATAGATGCGCGGCCGTTTTTGAAGATTTCAGCAACGTCATCGTCCGCTTTCAGGCGCACGCCGCAAGCCCCTTCCATATACAGGATTGGCGCTACGCGCGCTTTCACGCCTTCCAGACGGGCGATACGCGTCATCAGCGCTTTACGCGCCAGCGCCAGACGGCTGTCCAACAGCGCCCAGAAGCGTGCTTCATCGCCTTTTGCTTCCAGCGCGATGCGCGGCAGGTTCAGGCTGATAACGCCGAGGTTGTTACGCCCATCGTGGACTTGCTCGCCGTGCTCGTTCTCCCAGACGCCGAGGAAGCTGCGGCAGCCCATTGGCGTTTTGAATGAGCCGGTGACCTTCACTACCTGGTCGTAGTTCAGAATATCCGGATACATTCGCTTGCTGGCGCATTCCAGGGCGAGCTGTTTGATGTCGTAGTTGTTATCGCCGATTTTGTGGTTAAGGCCGTCTTTAATGGCGAAGACCAGCTTCGGAAATACGGCGGTTTTGCGGTTTTTGCCAAGGCCCGCGATGCGGTTGCGCAGAATAGAGGTCTGGATCAGGCGCGACGCCCAGCTGGTGCCCAGCCCAAAGCCAAAGGTGACAAAAGGGGTCTGGCCGTTGGCGGTATGCAGCGTGTTCACTTCATACTCCAGCGACTGGAACGCGTCGTAACACTCTTTCTCGGTGCGTGAATGCGCATAGCCTTCTGCATCGGGAATCTGCCACTCTTGCGCGATAGCCCGGTGCTTTTCAAAGCTCGCCGTTACAAACGGAGCAAGCACTTCATCGATACGGTTGATGGTGGTCCCGCCATAAATGTGGCTGGCAACCTGCGCAATGATCTGTGCGGTAACGGCCGTCGCGGTGGAAATGGATTTTGGCGGCTCAATTTCCGCATTACCCATCTTAAAGCCGTGGGTCAGCATGCCTTTCAGATCGATGAGCATGCAGTTAAACATAGGGAAGAACGGAGAATAATCGAGATCGTGATAGTGGATATCGCCGCGTTCGTGCGCCTGCACCACGTCGCGAGGCAGCAGATGCTGTTTGGCGTAGTGCTTGGCAACGATACCGGCCAGCAGGTCACGCTGGGTCGGGATCACTTTACTGTCTTTGTTCGCGTTTTCGTTCAGCAGCGCAGGGTTGGTTTGTTCAACCAGACCTTGAATTTCCTGGTTCAGGCGGCCACGTTTTTCACGTGCAATATCGCGGTCATGGCGATATTCGATATAGGCGCGCGCCAGCTGCTTGTAGTTCCCGGCCATGAGCTGGTTTTCAACCGCGGTCTGGATCTCGCCGATATCAACCTGGCTGCGACCTTCCATCTGAGCTCGTACAATGTCTGCGACGGTGGCGCAATAATCTGCGTCATCGACTCCCGCTGCTTTAGCTGCACGAAGAATAGCTTCTTTAATGCGCTCTGAAGTGAAAGGCACTTTGCACCCGTCTCTTTTCATCACATGCGGTGTCATGATCTCTCCATTTAAATTAGGTTATCCACAAAGGGATGGGGAGGATTCCGCAAGCGTATGCAGGCAGGTCCTGCCGGATGCTTGCGGATTCAGGCCCATTTTATCCACAGCTAATCCCCAAAGTTATGCCGGGGAGGCTGTTGCTATAATAGTTTATGAATACAAGATATAGGGCCGAGATGCATTTTAAAGTCTATATATAGTGCCTGCACCAAAGATGTTTGCACTTTTATTGATCCAGAACAAAGTAAAACGGGGGGTGCAGCAGAGATGGGGCGTGGGAGAGAAAACAAATTTACGCGCCGAATTTTTCGAGTAAATAGTCGACAAAAACGCGGGTTCGGGGCACCGGGCGCCCGCTGGCATATTTTACCCAAAGGGTTTGCGGGGCAGGGTGGAAATCATCCAGTAACGGCACCAGTCTCCCTTCCTGAACAGGCCGGTTCAGATACCAGTCCGCCAGATAAACAATGCCCATGCCGGAAAGCGCCGCATCCAGCAGCGCGTCCGGGAAGCTGGTGATAAGCCAGGCGGAATGTTCATCAATAAGCGTGTCGTCATTCAGCCATTGCTGCAGACGGCCGTTTCCGGGATTGCGGTGCGCCAGGCAGCGGTGCTGCGCCAGATCTTCTGGTATCGACGGTGTGCCTTTTTCAGCCAGATAGCGCGGAGATGCCGCCATAATCATGCGCATCGGGCGCAGTTCACGAGTAACGATGCGGCTGTCCCGCGAGGTGCGTTGCCCAATCGCCACGTCAATCCGCTCGCCGATTAAATTCACGCTGCGGGCATCCATCGACAGGTCAAAACGAATCTGCGGATAGCGCTGCTGAAACTCGGGCAGTTCGGGAAGCAGCGCATGGCGACCAAAGCCGGGGATAACGCTGACCCGCACCAGGCCCGCCGGCTCCGCTGAAGGGCTAACTAATGCCTGATTAAGCGCATACCAAAGGGGCGCAATTTGCTCCCGTAAGGCCGCACCTTCTTCCGTCAACACCACAAAATGGGTGTTTCGCCCAAACAGAATCACGCCCAGGCGCTGCTCTAGCTGGCGCACGTTTTTGCTAACGGCTGCCGGCGTGATGCCTAGCTGTCGGGCGGCGGCGGAAAAACTCTGGCAGTCTGCCGCGGCCAGAAAAGCGGGGAGTAACCGGTTAACGTCCGGTGAAAGCGCCATGGTTTAAACCTTTGGTTGAAACAGATATGCCTTAATACGGACTACAGGTAAGCCTCAGGATTTGAAATCATAGTCGCATCTAAACGATGAAGGTGTAAATGATGAAAAAGATTCTGGTGCTGGCGGCACATCGCTATCCCGAACAATCACGGATTAGCCGGGCGGCGATTGCGGCCTTTTCAGGCTTGCCTGATGTGACGGTCCATGAGCTAACCCGTGCCTATCCGGATTTTCAGATAGACGTAGAGCGGGAGCAGGAACTGTTGCGCAGCCACGAGGCGGTGGTCCTGCTGTTCCCGTTCTGGTGGTACAGCACGCCATCAATCCTTAAGGAGTGGCAGGACCAGGTGCTGACCTACGGGTTTGCTTACGGGAGCGAGGGGAAAGCGCTACAGGGTAAGAAGCTGCTGGTGATGACCTCAACCGGAGGCTCAGCGCAGGCCTATACGCCGGAAGGCTACAACCGCTATGGGACCGATGCGCTGCTGCTGCCGCTGCAGGCGATGAGCAATATGACGGGCATGATCTGGCAGAAGCCCGCGCTGATTCAGGGCGCGAACGATATTACCGATGCGCTGATTGATGAGGGCGTGACGTATTGGTTAAGCCGGATTCAGAGCCTGAAAAGCCGCTGAGCGGGTTTGGCCCTTCCGCTCAGGGAAAGGGCCATAGTAAAGGCGGTATTCAGGCGGTTTGTAACCAGTAGACGGCTTCATAAGGCCGCAGGCTGATTTGTCCGGGCCTTTCTGCCGCCCCTTCATAGTTGCTCATCAGTACCTGCCAGTCGCCGTCGAAAGCTTCCGGCATCCACCACTGGTTATTGCGGCTGAGGTTTGTTGCCACCACCAGCGTCTGGCCCTGCCATTCGCGGCGGTAACACCATAGATACGGATGCTCAGCCAGCAGATCCTGATAGCTGCCCCAGGTAAAGACCGGCTGTGCTTTGCGCAGCCTGATGAGCTTTTGGTAGGCGTAAAATACGGAGTCGGGGTCGTCCACCGCCGCTTTGGCATTAATGGTCTGATAGTTATCGCACAGGCCTATCCACGGCGTACCTTTGGTGAAGCCTGCGTTTTCACCGTTATCCCACTGCATCGGCGTGCGGCCGTTATCGCGGGATTTACTTGCGAGGATCGCCAGCAGGTTATCGCTGTCGCGACCCTGAGCACGCAGCTCGGCATACATATTGTGGCTTTCCACATCGCGGTAGTCGATGATGCGGCTAAAGTGCGGGTTAGTCATTCCCAGCTCTTCGCCCTGGTAGATATAAGGCGTGCCCTGCATGCCGTGAAGCACCATTGCCAGCATTTTTGCCGCCGGCACCCGCAGTTCGCCTTCGTCGCCGAAACGAGAAACGATGCGCGGCTGATCGTGGTTACACCAGAACAGCGCGTTCCAGGCCACGTTGTGCATGCCTTGCTGCCAGTGGTTGAAGATGGCTTTCAGCGCCACAAAATCCGGCTCGGCCAGCGTCCATTTATAGCCGCCGGGATAATCCACTTTGAGATGGTGGAAGTTAAACGTCATCGACAGCTCTTTACCGTCCAGCGCGGCGTACTGCTGGCAGTTGTCGAGGGTAGTGGAGGACATTTCTCCCACCGTCATCAGGCCGCGTGGGATAAACACATCGCGGCTGAGCGCCTGCAAATACTCGTGAATGCGCGGCCCGTCGGTGTAAAAACGGCGCCCATCGCCGCCGTCAATATCGTTCGGGAAGTCCCGATCTTTTGAAATCAGGTTGATCACGTCCAGACGCAAACCGTCCACGCCGCGATCGGCCCAGAACTCGCAAACCTTTTTCAGCTCGTCGCGCACCTGCGGATTCTCCCAGTTGAGATCCGCCTGTTCCGGGGCAAACAGGTGCAGATAATACTGGCCGCTTTCCGCATGCCAGCGCCAGGCGTTGCCGCCAAATTTGGAACGCCAGTTGTTTGGCAGCAGGTCTGGCGTGCCGTCACGCCAGATATAAAACTCGCGGTATGGGCTGTCCTTATTTAACGACTCATGAAACCAGGCGTGCTGGGTAGAGGTATGGTTGAACACCATATCAAGAATAATGCGGATCCCACGCTCGTGCGCTTCGGCAACCAGCAGATCAAAATCATCCAGCGTGCCGTAGTTATGGTCAATGGCGCAATAATTGGCCACGTCATAACCGTTATCCACCTGTGGGGAGACATAAAACGGGGTCAGCCAGATTGCGTCCACGCCCAGCAATTTAAGGTAGTCGAGGCGTTTGATAACGCCGATTAAATCGCCGGTTCCGTTGCCGGTCGTGTCCTGGAAACTCTTCGGGTAGATCTGGTAGATGACACCATGTTGCCACCATGGAGGCGTTGTATTCATAGCGCTTTCCTGAAGCTAAGGGGCCTTCTCAGGCCCCGGTAAAATCAAACTAAAAAACTCTCTGAAGCTGCGCTCTACACCGTTAACAAGGTGCCCTGAGCGAATTTGCGTTTATACACCACTGTGGTCAGCACCATCGGCAGGACCACGGCAATCAGCATGGCGATAGAGTAAACCTCCCAGTAACGCGGCTGAATCGACAGAATGCCCGGCAGGCCGCCGACGCCGATACCGTTCGCCATTACGCCGCTCAGGCCGCACAGCAGGCCTGCGATGCCGGAGCCGATCATGGCGCACAGCATCGGGAAGCGATACTTCAGGTTAATCCCGTACATCGCCGGCTCGGTGACGCCCAGATAAGCCGAGATCGCAGCCGGTACTGAAATTTCACGCTCGTTGTTTTTGCGGCTGCAAATAATGATGCCTACAACCGCCGAAGCCTGAGCGATGTTAGACAGCGCAATCAGCGGCCAGACCGGCGTGCCGCCCATGCTCTGAATCATCTGCATATCAATGGCAAGCGTAGTCTGATGAACGCCGGTTATCACCAACGGCGCATACAGGAAGCCAAAGAGCGCCGCACCGACCGGGGCAAAACTGCCGGTCATCAGGTGGCGAACCGCAAAGGCTACGCCGTCGCCAATCCAGCGTCCGAACGGCCCGATAAACGCGTGGGCGAGAAATACCGCCAGAATCAGCGAACAGACAGGCACTATTACAAGATAGAGGTAATCCGGCACTATGCGTTTCAGACGCGTCTCAATAAAGCCAAGCGCGAGCCCCGCCAACAGCGCCGGGATAACCTGCGCCTGATAACCCACCTTCGCAATGGTAAACAGGCCAAAGTCCCACACTTCCGGAATTTTAGTCCCTAAATCATAGGCATTCATCAGCTGTGGCGAGACAAGCGTTACGCCAAGCACGATACCAAGGATAGGCGTTCCGCCCATTTTGCGCACGGCGGACCAGCAAATCCCCACCGGCAGATAGAAGAAAATGGCTTCCCCAATCAGCCACAGGAAATCGTAAATGCTTTGCAGCGACGGGAACATCTGCGCCAGCGTCTGGCCGTTGCTCATAGGCAAGTCGCCAATGACGTTGCGGAAGCCAAGAATCAAACCCCCGCTAATCAGCGCAGGCAGCAGAGGGAAGAAGATCTCCGCAAAATGCGAGATTAAACGCTCGTGCCACTTCATGTTCTGGCGCGCGGCAAGCTTCGCCTGCTCTTTGTTCGCGCTGTTGTGGCCGCTTGTGGAAATCAGCGCCTGATAGTAATCGCCGACGTTGGTGCCGATAACCACCTGGAACTGCCCGGCGTTGGTAAAGCAGCCCTTTACCATCGGCAGATTTTCAATCTCTTTTGGCTTAGCAATCGCCGGCGTGTTCAGTACAAAACGCAGGCGGGTAATGCAGTGGCTGACGGTGGCAATATTGTCGCGTCCGCCGACCAGCTCTATCAGCCTGTCGATATCCTGCTGTTTCACTTTGCTCATTTTATAGTCCCGAATAAGGAGTAATGACCTGCCTGCTAGGGTATCCATTAATTATCCCGGCGAAAATGGGAACGTTCCCGATATCGGGCGGCGATCACAATAAACCGGCGATCGGGGGTTACTGAAGGGTGCCTGGGATCACGAGCTGGCGAATATTGAGGGTCTGAGTTATCTGGCCAACAAGCTGTGAAACCGCCTGCCGACCGGCCTGCGCATAGCCGGGATCGACGGTGATGATTTCCGGGTGCAGGAATTTCATCAGCGGCGTGTTGCCCACGCTTGCCAGTTGCAGCGTGGCGCGTTGATGCTCCTGCAGGTATTTACTGGCGCCCAGCGCGAGCGTGTCGGTGGCGCACAGCAGAGCGGTGGTTTCAGGCAGCAGCACTTCAGCGACATGCTCGTAGCCCTGTTTCATCGCAAGGCCCGGCAGCGCCACGTTTGGGGTTAGCTTGTGCCGTTTGCAAAAGGCGAGATAGGCCTCGTGGCGGCGCAGGCCGGTGGTTACATCGCTATGGGGAACACCCAGGAAACTGATATGACGATGCCCTTGTTCGTAAAGGGCGGACATCAGCAAGGTGATGGCCCCTTCGTCGTCATAGCATACGGAGGCGAACCCTTTGGCTTCGCGCGCCATCAACACCATCGTGGACTGCCAGGGATGCAGCATTTTTTCGGTAATGCCGGTAAAGCCAAACAGGATCACGCCGTCGATGTTGCGCCGCTTAAGCATCCCCAGATGCTCTTCAACCAGCTTCGGATCGAACTGGCTTTCCATCATTATCGGATCGTAGCCCTGCTCGTAGAGGCCCGGCAGCATGGTCTGCACCGCCAGATTTTCTGAGAGGGAATCCAGACGCGTCACGATAATCGCCACCACTTTATCGCTTTGCCCACGCATGGCGCGTGCCGAACGGGAAGGGGAAAAATCTTCCTGCTGCATCACCGCTTCCACCCGTTCACGCGTGCGTGCGCTGACGCCGCTTTCATTGTTCAGCACACGAGAGACGGTGGACTTGCCCACGCCGCTTAGACGCGCAATATCTTTGATGGTGAGGCGGTTTTGCATTGTTGTTGTTATTCCCTGAAATAATTTGCGTGGGTTTTATACATTAAAGTGGCGTCCCCCAACAAACGGCAATGGGCAAAATCTGGTTTACAAAGGGTTTAGCTTCACCGCTGTATTATACCCGCACTTTGTTGCGGCCTGGACGTAACGAAGCTATCCCCATCTTTTTAACCGGAGGCGACATGGAACCCGATCCCAGTCCAGACCCTGTGATAACAGGACCCATCCGGTAAGACGCCCTTCAAAGAAGCGCCTGCCTTACCGGAATCTGTAAGGCAGCGATTAACCATTTGTCGATCCCTGCTGAATAAATATATGACCTGCAAGGTAGGCTAAGCCGTGCCCGCAGGACAAGCCAGGTGCCGCATTGTGCGGCGCTAAGGGACTATTATGCTGTTTAAAAACCTGACCCGGCAGTTGTTCTCACAACTCAGCCGTCATCTGCCACGCCGCCTGATCCAGCGCGATCCCATGCCGGATGGCAAAACCAACGCTCTGGCGGCGGAGATCCCCGCCACGCTAACCGAAGCCTGCCTGAAATATGCTTACGCCAGCGAAGAGCAGCTCTATCGCGAGTTTTCCAGCCATCCTGAAGGCCTTAACGCCCGTGAAGTGGAAGACGCGCTGGAAGCGCATGGTCCGAACCAGATTCCTGGCCAGGCGCCAACGCCGTGGTGGAAACATCTGTGGAGCTGCTATCGCAATCCGTTCAACCTGCTGCTGACGCTGCTTGGCATCTTTTCTTATGCCACCGAAGACGATCTGTTCGGCGCGAGCGTGATCGCGCTGATGGTAATCATCTCGACGCTGCTTAACTTTATTCAGGAAGCCCGCTCGACAAAAGCCGCGGATGCGCTGAAAGCGATGGTCAGCAACACGGCCACGGTGATGCGAGTCATCAATGAAAAGGGCGAAAGCCGGTATGTCGAAATTCCTCTCGACCAGCTGGTGCCGGGCGATATCGTCAAACTTTCCGCCGGTGACATGATTCCCGCTGACCTACGCGTGCTGCAGGCCCGCGATCTGTTCGTTGCCCAGGCTTCGCTAACCGGTGAGTCGCTGCCGGTAGAGAAAGTTGCCTTTAGCCGTGAAGCCCGGCATGCCAACCCGCTTGAGTGCGACACGCTATGCTTTATGGGCACCAACGTGGTGAGCGGCACGGCGCTTGCGATGGTCGTGGCGACCGGCAGTAGCACCTGGTTTGGGCAACTGGCCGGGCGCGTTACCCAGCAGGAAAACGAGCCCAACGCGTTTCAGAAAGGCATCAGCCGCGTGAGCTGGCTGCTGATCCGCTTTATGCTGGTTATGGTGCCGGTGGTTCTGCTGATCAACGGCTTCACCAAAGGCGACTGGTGGGAAGCGGCGCTGTTTTCGCTCTCCGTTGCGGTTGGGCTAACGCCGGAAATGCTGCCGATGATCGTCACCTCTACGCTTGCTCGCGGTGCGGTGAAGCTTTCAAAGCAGAAGGCTATCGTCAAGCACCTGGACGCCATTCAGAACTTTGGCGCCATGGATATTCTGTGCACCGATAAAACCGGCACGCTGACCCAGGATCGCATCATTCTGGAAACGCACACCGATATTCTGGGCAACGTGAGCGACCACGTGCTGCAGACGGCCTGGCTGAACAGCCACTACCAGACCGGCCTGAAAAACCTGCTGGACGTGGCGGTACTGGAAGGCGTGGATGCGGAAAGCGCCCGCAGAACCGTGGCCCGCTGGCAGAAAGTAGATGAAATTCCTTTCGACTTTGAGCGCCGCCGCATGTCGGTGGTGGTTTGCGAAACGCCGCAGGTTCATCAGCTTATTTGCAAAGGGGCGCTGCAGGAAATCCTGAGCGTCTGCACTCAGGTTCGCCACGGCGATGAGGTTGTGCCGCTAAACGATGCGACGCTAAAACGTATTCGCACGGTGACTGACGATCTGAATCGCCAGGGGCTGCGCGTGGTTGCGGTTGCCAGCAAGTCTCTTCCCGCGCGGCAGGAAGACTACGGTCGCGTCGATGAATCCGATCTCATCCTTGAGGGTTATATCGCCTTCCTCGATCCCCCGAAGGAAACGACCGCACCTGCATTAAAAGCGCTGAAGGAAAGCGGCATTACCGTAAAAATCCTCACCGGCGACAGCGAACTGGTCGCGGCGAAAGTCTGTCGTGAGGTTGGGCTGGAAATAGGTGAGCTGGTTACCGGCTGCGAAATTGAAAATCTGAGTGATGAAGAGCTTGCACGCCTTGCGCTGCGCACCACGCTGTTTGCTCGCCTGACGCCGATGCATAAAGAACGCATCGTTCGCCTGCTGCGCGGTGAAGGGCACGTTGTCGGCTTTCTGGGCGACGGCATTAACGATGCGCCCGCGTTACGTGCCGCGGACATTGGGATCTCCGTTGACGGTGCGGTGGATATCGCACGCGAAGCGGCAGATATCATTCTGCTTGAAAAGAGCCTGATGGTATTGAAAGAAGGCGTCATTGAAGGGCGTCGTACCTTTGCCAACATGCTCAAGTACATCAAAATGACCGCCAGCTCTAACTTTGGCAACGTGTTCAGCGTGCTGGTGGCAAGCGCCTTTCTGCCGTTCCTGCCGATGCTGCCGATTCACTTACTGATTCAGAACCTGCTGTATGATGTGTCGCAGGTGGCGATCCCGTTCGATAACGTGGACGACGAGCAAATTGCTAAACCGCAGCGCTGGGAACCGGCGGACTTAGGGCGCTTTATGGTGTTCTTCGGGCCAATCAGCTCCATCTTCGACATCATGACCTTCTGCGTCATGTGGTGGGTATTCCAGGCTAACGTGCCGGAAGCGCAAACCCTGTTCCAGTCCGGCTGGTTCGTGGTGGGCCTGCTGTCGCAGACGCTGATTGTGCATATGATTCGTACCCGCCGCATTCCGTTTATCCAGAGTCGCGCCGCGTGGCCGTTGATGGTGATGACGCTGGTAGTGATGGCGCTGGGTATCGCGCTGCCGTTCTCGCCGCTTGCGGGCTATCTGCACCTTCAGGCGCTGCCGCTTAGCTACTTCCCGTGGCTGGTGCTGATCCTCGGCGGTTATATGACGCTGACCCAGGCGGTAAAAGGCTTCTACGCCCGCCGCTATGGCTGGCAGTAATCAAAGACGGACCCTGGCCTAAATTGGCGAGATGTGATCTGCATCTCGCCACGGTCTTGATGAATATATCTTCACGTGTTACCAGAGTGTTTTTGCTTTTTCTGGCCCGTCATGTGAAAGGAATATTCATGTTTAAATCAATACGATTAGGCTTAGTAGCCGGCTGTATCGCCGTAGCCTGGCAGGCAAATGCGGCACCGGCAGGGGATCTGCCGCTGATGCCCTGGCCGCAGCAGGTCAGCCGCCCGGCGACGGAAGGCAGCCTGGTGCTGGATAACGCGGTGTCGATAAACATCAGCGGCGACAGGCTTGAAGGGGCTACAGAACGCTGGCGTGAGCGTATCGCACAGCAAACCGGCTGGCAGCTTCAACCCGCGCAGGCCAGTCCTTCCAGCCCAACCATTGATATTCAGATTAAAAAAGCTGTCGATCCGCAGCCCAGGCTCGGCAGCGATGAAAGCTATGAGCTAAGCGTGACGGCAGATGGCGTTAAGCTAGTCGCCAACACGCGATTTGGCGCCATGCGTGGCATGGAAACTTTGCTGCAGCTTATCCAGAACGGGCCGCAAAATACTTCAATTCCCCTGGTGGCGATTAAAGACATGCCGCGCTTTCCGTGGCGCGGCGTGCTGCTGGATTCTGCCCGCCACTTTGTGCCGGTTGAGGATATCCTGCGTCAACTGGACGGTATGGCAAGCGCCAAGTTCAACGTTTTCCACTGGCACCTGACCGACGATCAGGGCTGGCGTTTTGCTTCAACGAAATACCCAAAACTGCAGCAGCTTGCCAGCGACGGGCAGTTTTACACCCCGGCACAGATGAAAGAGGTGGTGCGTTACGCGACAAAACTTGGCATTCGCGTGGTGCCGGAAATAGATCTGCCGGGCCACGCTTCCGCCATTGCGGTGGCCTATCCGGAATTAATGAGTGCGCCCGGCCCATACCAGATGGAACGTCACTGGGGCGTGCTGAAGCCCTTACTGAACCCTGCTAACGAAGCCGCCTACAAGTTTGTCGATACGCTGATAGGCGAACTGGCGGCAATCTTCCCGGATACCTACCTGCATATAGGCGGCGACGAGGTCGACGACGGCCACTGGAAAGCATCCGCCTCGATTCAGGCCTTTATGAAACAGCACGATATTGCCGATAGCCACGCGCTGCAGACCTACTTTAATCAGCGGCTGGAGAAAATCCTCGAAAAACACCATCGCCAGATGATGGGCTGGGATGAGATTTACCATCCGGATCTGCCAAAAAGCATTCTGATCCAGTCCTGGCAGGGGCAGGATGCATTAGGCTCTGTGGCCGCGAACGGCTATAAGGGCATTCTCTCGACCGGCTTTTACCTCGATCAGCCTCAGTCCACGGCTTATCACTACCGCAATGAGATCCTGCCGCAGGGGTTAAACGGGATCGATCAAATAACCCCTGCCGATAGCGCGCAAAGCTGGTTCTTCACCATGCCGCGCCTGAAAGGCAACCCCGTTGAAGGCAGCTTTACGCTGGTGAATAACAACAGCGGCTGGCGAGGGTTCATCGACTTTAAAGGAAAATCCCGTCGCGCGGTGCGAGATATCGAGTGGCTTAGCGATAGTCAGGTGACTTTCACGGTGGATACCTGGATGGGTGAGACCCGCCCGGTGGTCACGGTAGAAGCCGATAAGCTGAGCGGCTATTTCCTGGTGGGCAACGTGCGCTACTCGGCTACGGGGCAAAAGCTCGATAACGTACCTGAGGGCGTGCAGCCGGCGGTGCCGACGCCGGAACAGATGGATAACATTCTGGGCGGCGAAGTTGCGCTGTGGGCGGAAAACGTTTCCTCTTCGCTGATTGATATCAAACTCTGGCCGCGCGCGTTTGCCGTGGCGGAGCGCCTGTGGTCTGCCGAAGAGGTTAAAGATATCGATAATATGTATCAGCGCTTACAGGCGATTGATGCCTGGACGAGCGTTTCCGTTGGCCTGCGTCAGCATACCGCTGCCGCACAGCAGATGACGCGACTTGCCGGCACGACGGATATTATGCCGCTGCAGATCCTCGCCCAGGCCGTGGAGCCGGCACAGTATTATACTCGTCAGCATCTGAAGTTCCAGGCCGGAAATTATCACCACTTCGAACCGTTAAACCGCTTTGCGGATGCGCTGGGCGCGGAAAGCGGCCAGGTGCGCTCCATCGATAGCTGGGTGGATAAGCTTGTTGCCGATCCTGAAGATAACAACAGCGCGGAATCTCTGCGGCATATCTTTGCGCGCTGGCAGAGCAACACGCCGGACGTGCTGACGCTGATCGAAGGTAATTACCAGCTCAAGGCGCTGAAACCGGTGGCGGAAGGCGTTGATAAGCTGGCGGGAATAGGGCTGCGTTTGACCGATCTGGTAGCCAGACAGGGAACGCTAAGCGGTGACGAGCGGGACGGCATTCAACAACAGTTGGATGAGGCGGCGCAAACGCAGGATGAAGTCGTTATCGCTGCGGTTTACCCGCTGCAAAAGCTGCTGCGCGCAAGCGCCAGGTAACCATAAAAATAGGGCCGCATAAAAGCGGCCTTATTTTTTACAGCTTTTAGCTAGCGGCGGATAGCGATAGCTTCAATTTCAATTTTTACATCTTTCGGCAGACGAGCCACTTCCACGCAGGAACGCGCCGGGAAAGTTGCTTTATGCTCGGTGAAGAAGGCTTCGTAGGTGGCATTCACGGTGGCGAAGTCATTGAGGTCCTTTACGAATACCGTGGTTTTCACGATATCGCCGACCTTCAGGCCTGCGGCTTCAACAATAGCCTGCACGTTTTCAAGGGACTGACGCGCCTGAGCGGCCACGTCATCCGGTACGGTGCCGGTTTTCGGATCGACCGGGATCTGGCCGGAGGTGATGATCATGCTGCCCAGATCGACGCCCTGAACGTAAGGGCCGATGGCTGCTGGTGCGTTTTCCGTGCTGATGGTGCGGGACATTTATTGCTCCTCAAATGGGTTTGAAAGCTCCCGCCCATTATAGGGACGGAAGCCTGGGCGGCAATGGTTAATCCGCCAGTACCACGTGGTGAGCGAACTCTTTCTCGCAGTATTTGCACTTCAGGCTGATGTCTTCGCCGCGTTTTTTTACCGCAAACGAAGAGGAAACCGGCTCGCTGCGGCTGATGCAGTTGCTGTTCGGGCAGACCAGCACTTTGTCGATGCGTTCTGGCAGCGTCGGGCGGCTTTTGCCAACCACCTCATACTCGTCGATGCGGTTCACGGTGGCGTGCGGCGCGTACAGCGCCAGCTGGTTTACCTGCTCGTCGGTCAGGAAGGTGTTTTCAATTTTGATCAGGTCCTTGCGGCCCTGCTCGCGGGAAGGCAGGTTCAGGCCGATGGTGATGCGTTGCTCGGTTTCGGTCAGTTGAAACAGCGTCAGCAGCTTAAAGCCTACCTGCGCCGGGATATGATCGATAACCGTACCGCGTTTAATGGCTTCCACCTGTAATTTGTTATCGTGCGTCATCTCTTTTTCCTCTCACTTAAACCAGTTCGCGATTCAACACCAGCGCCAGCAGCGCCTGGCGAGCAAAAATGCCGTTGCCTGCCTGCTGGAAATACCAGGCGTGAGGCGTTTTATCCACGTCGGTGGTGATTTCATCCACGCGCGGCAGCGGGTGCAGCACCTTCATGTTTTCGCGAGCGCCCGCAAGGTCTGCCGCTCGCAGCACAAACTGGGCTTTGACGTTGGCGTATTCAGACGGGTCGAGGCGTTCTTTCTGCACGCGTGTCATGTACAGGATATCCAGCTCGGTCACCACGTCGTCGATGGCCTCATGGCAGCTCCACTCAATCCCTTTCTCATCCAGCATATCGAGAATGTATTTCGGCATGGCTAATGCGCTCGGCGCGATAAAGTAGAAGCGGTTGCCGCTGAATTTCGCCAGCGCCTGCGCCAGGGAGTGCACGGTGCGTCCGTACTTCAAATCGCCAACCATCGCGATATTCAGCTTTTCCAGACGCCCCTGCGTTTCCTGGATGGTGAACAGGTCGAGCAGGGTTTGGGTTGGGTGCTGGTTTGCACCGTCGCCCGCGTTCAGGATCGGCACGTTGCCGGAAAATTCAGTTGCCAGACGCGCGGCGCCTTCCTGCGGGTGGCGCATCACAATGGCGTCGACGTAGGTGCTGATAACGGAGATGGTATCCGCCAGCGTTTCACCCTTTTTGCCAAGCGAGGTATTGCTGCTGTCGGAGAAGCCGACGACGGATGCGCCCAAACGATGAATGGAGGTTTCGAACGACAGGCGGGTGCGCGTTGAGGCCTCAAAGAAGCAGCTGGCGATAACTTTATGCTCCAGCAGCTCCGGCTGCGGGTTCGCTTTCAGTTTTGCCGCGGTGGACAGCACCAGTTCAAGCTCTTCACGGCTGAGATCGTTTATGGAAATGATATGTTTTTGATACAGCGGGTTAGCCATGCTTATCTCCTGTTCTCGGGCGTCAGGCAAAAAAAAGGCCCCTCAACGAGGGGCCTTTGGAATTGATTGAAGCAACGGAAAGAAAACGGCGTCGCGTCGTCTTTCAGACGACGAAGTGTGATGATTTTTTCAACACGCTGACCCATGCTTCCTCCCGGCAAATTGTGGCGCATTATACGCGCGTATATGCACACTTCAAGCGGTAAATTCACACAATTATGCAACCGGGCGAGGCGGCATCACCTTTGGCGCGGAACATGCGTCAGCACAGATTTTGGTGAAAAAGCCGTGGCGATGACAAGTGAAGTCTCGTATAAATGACTTTATAAAACATCGTTTCAAAAAAGGATAGCATCATGATTATCGGCAACATCCATTCTTTGCAAAGCTGGCTGCCTGAAGAGCTGCGCCAGGCGATTGAACACGTTAAGCAGCACATCACTGCGCAAACGCCGGTTGGCAAGCATGATATCGACGGTAACCGGCTGTTTATGCTGGTGTCGGAAGATACCACCCAGCCCATCGGCGAGCGTAAGGCCGAATTTCACCGGCGCTACCTTGATATTCAAATCGTGATGCGCGGGCAGGAGGGCATGACGTTCAGCACGCTGCCTGCGGGCAAGCCCGATACCGACTGGCTGGAAGATAAAGACATTGCGTTTTTACCAGCGGGCGAACAGGAAAAAACGGTAGCGTTAAGCGAAGGGGATTTTGTGGTGTTCTATCCAGGCGAGGTGCATAAGCCGCTGTGCGCAGTGGGTGAGCCTGCCGGAGTACGAAAAGTGGTGGTGAAGCTGCTGGTAGCGTAAAGCCTGTGGCCTTCCCTTCGGGAAGGCCACTCAGATCAACTCTGGCTCAGCGTCGCTACCATCACCGCTTTAATGGTATGCATACGGTTTTCCGCCTGATCGAAAACCACGCTGTTCGGCGATTCAAACACCTCATCCGTGACCTCCATTCCGCCCTGCAGGCCATACTGCTCCGCCATCTGTTTACCAAGCGTCGTCTGGTCATCGTGAAAAGCGGGAAGGCAGTGCAGGAATTTGACCTGTGGATTGCCTGTAAGCTTAAGCATGGCGCTGTTCACCTGATAAGGGCGCAGCAGCTTGATACGTTCAGCCCACTTCTCTTTTGCCTCGCCCATAGATACCCACACGTCGGTATAGATAAAATCAGCGTCTTTAACGCCGGCTGCCACGTCTTCGGTCAGGGTGATTTTGCCGCCGGTTTGTACCGCAAGCGACTGGCATTCGGCTACCAGCTTTTCATCCGGCCAGCAGGCTTTTGGCGCGACAAGGCGGAGATCCAGCCCGGTCAGCGCGGCGGCTTCCAGCATGGAATTACCCATGTTGTTACGGGCATCGCCGGTGTAGACCAGCGTCATCTCGCTTAATGCTTTGCCGGGAAGGTGCTCCTGCATAGTCAGCAAATCGGCCAGCAACTGCGTGGGGTGGAATTCATTTGTCAGGCCATTCCATACCGGCACGCCGGCAAATTCAGCCAGGGTTTCGACAATGTCCTGCCCGTAACCGCGATACTGAATGCCGTCGTACATTCTGCCCAGCACGCGGGCCGTATCTTTAATTGATTCTTTATGCCCAATCTGGCTACCGCTTGGGCCGAGATAAGTGACGTTAGCGCCCTGGTCATAAGCGGCAACTTCGAAAGAGCATCTGGTGCGGGTTGAGTCTTTTTCGAAGATGAGCGCGATGTTTTTACCGGTAAGCTGCTTATTTTCGGTCCCTTTTTTTTTGTCGGCCTTGAGCTTTGCGGAAAGAGCTAATAATTCATCAAGCTGTGCAGGGGTAAAATCCAGTAATTTAAGAAAGTGCTTTTGATAAAGTTGACCCATCTTTTCCTCACATGGCTCGTGCCACTTATTGAATTAAAATTCAATTTATATGTATGAATATTCATTTGCAACCCCCGAGTCGCAAATCTTTCGCGGGAAAGGTGGAGGCAAACCGATGCGTGTGTGAAAATAGAAGTATCTGCCGACACATTGAGGAAAGGGCCATGGCAAATCCAGAACTGCTGGAAGAGCAACGCGAAGAAACGCGTTTGATTATTGAAGAATTACTGGAAGATGGCAGCGATCCGGACGCGCTGTACACCATCGAACATCACCTTTCTGCAGACGACTTCGAAACCCTGGAAAAAGCAGCGGTTGAAGCCTTCAAAATGGGTTATGAAGTCACCGACCCGGAAGAGCTTGAAGTGGAAGAGGGCGATACCGTCATCTGCTGCGATGTGCTGAGCGAATGCGCTCTGAAAGCCGAACTGCTGGACGAGCAGGTTGAACAGTTGCTGAATCTCGCCGAGAAATTTGGCGTGGAATACGACGGCTGGGGCACCTACTACGAAGATCCGAACGGCGAAGAAGGCGAAGAAGGAGAAGAAGATTACGTGGACGAAGACGACGACGGCGTGCGTCACTGATCCTTCCCGTGCAGCGGCTCCCCGCCGCTGCAATTCAGCCAGCCGCGAATACTCAATCATGAATTACCCCGAACTGCTTTCCCCGGTCCTGAATTTCCTGCACTGCCCGACGCCCGAGGCGTGGATTACCAAAGCCCGCGCGCCGGAATATCTGCCTTTATTGCTTACCGACCATATGGTTTGCGAACTGAAGGCGGCGCAAACGGCCATGCTGCTGATCCGTAAATACGTTGCCGATAAGTCCAGCGCTCAGGCGCTGCTGGACTGGCTAAAACCCTATGAGGATTTTACTTTCCGCGAGGGAGCCGAGCCGGATTTTATCGCGCTGCATAAGGGCCTGAGCAAAAGCGTGATGCCAAAAACGCGCACGGTCTGGGGACAGGCGCTTATCGACAGCATGGTTTTTCTTATCAAAGAAGAGCTGCATCATTTCTGGCAGGTGCGCGAGCTGATGATTGCCCGTAACATCCCCTATGTGAAAATTACCGCCAGCCGCTACGCCAAAGGCATGTTGAGCGAGGTGCGGACCCATGAACCGGTAATGCTCGTCGATAAGCTTATCTGCGGCGCTTATATCGAAGCCCGCTCGTGTGAGCGGTTTGCGGCTTTAGCTCCGCATCTGGATGGCGAGCTGCAAAAGTTCTATTTATCGCTGCTGCGTTCTGAGGCGCGTCACTATCAGGACTATTTAGCGCTGGCAGAGCTTATCGCGGGCGAGGATATCAGCGAGCGGGTGCGCTTTTTTGGTGAAGTAGAAGCTGCGTTAATCTCAGGCCCCGATGAAACGTTCCGTTTTCATAGCGGGGTGCCCGACGCTATTTAAGAAGGAGAGGTAATGAACTGGACCCACGTGATTCTTGCAGGCTATATCGGCGCGGTGATTGCCGCCGTGGTGGGCGTGGCCCGTAAAAAAGGCTGGTTAGGCAAAGCGGCCGCGCTGGTTATCGCCGCCGTCGCTATCGTGGCGTGGAATATTATCGATGTGAAATATCTTATCCCACGCGACGGCAAAAACGCGACGCAGGCGCAAATAGGCCAGCTTGATGAAGCCTTCAATAAAATGCCGGTTTATCAGGTGATGAAAGAACATCAGCCCGCGCTTTTTGCCTCTGTCCGCCAGCAGGCGCTGACAATGTACAAAGAAGGTAAATCGGAGCAGCAGATCATCGACGCCATACAGCCGCAGATCCTCGGGTTTCAGATAAAACAATTGCAGAACGCCTCCGATGCCAACGTCGTGGCCTATATGCAGATCAATATGCAACAAACGGCGATGGTGCAAAAAGCCAGTGATGACGAGTGCTTCCGTTTCCTTTTCCCGGCGGTGAAAGGAGGCGTTAACGCCGCGCGTATTATTCCGCGAGAGGTTTCTTTGCGTCGTATGGAAGTGGATGCAGAAATGCTGCGTTCGGCTTTCGGCCCGGATAAGCACACCGTAACCGGTGAAGAGCGAGAGCAGGCCCGGCAGGATATCCAGCCGATTGTTCAGCAACTGGTTAAGCAGTACGGGCAGGATATTCAACTGCTGGCCGATCCGCACAAAGCGGTGGGCAAAGAGGCCGTGGCGTGCAATCTGGTACAGGATTTATGGCGAAACGTTATGCTGCTGCCGCCGCAGAAAGCCGCCGCAATTATTCGACTGTCGCTTGAGGAACAATAGCCCGCAGGCGGATAGCATCTTGTTTATCCGCCGCTACTACAGCGCTTTGAGCATCCTGACTTCGCAGTCCACGTGCCCGGTACAGCCCAGAGGTTCTGAAATGTGCTCGAAGCCCAGGCGTTCATACAGGGCGATGGCTTCGGTCAGAAAAGCGGTGGTTTCCAGGTAGCAGCGGGTAAACCCCTGCTCGCGGGCAAAATCCATGGCCTGGAGCGCCAGGCGTTTCGCCAGGCCTTTTCCGCGCACTACCGGCAGGAAATACATTTTCTGGAGTTCGCAAATATCGGAGTCGCTACAGGATAAAGGTGCCACACCGCCGCCGCCGACGACTTTACCATTAAGCTCAACAACCCAGTAAGCGTGACCGGGTTTGCTGTAGAGCTGGTAGAGTTCATCCAGATTAGGATCCGCCACGGTATAGCCTTTATCAGCGGTTAAGCCGTATTCAGCGGATACTTCGCGAATAACACGGGCGATCGCTGGATTGTCATGGGCGGTAATCCTGCGCAGGGCAAGATCAACCGGAGCAGCAATGTTCATCATTTGACTCATGATTCCTGGGGACATAGGGCGAGTTAATAGCACTCCCTCTAAAAGGGTGCAAGAGAGGATCTTTCACTCGTTCATAAAAAAGCCGGGAGTATTCCCGGCTTGAGACAGATGACAAACGCTTCCAGCGTGACAAAACTAAAAAGTGTCGTCATTTAAAAACAAGGAAAATCAGCCCGTTGATTTTCGACTGACAATCACAAAGAAGGAAAAAACACGCTTTTTCCTTCTTTGCCAGCAATCTGAAGCCGGGAATGCTCCCGGCTTTTTACGCTTAACGATCGGCTACAGCGCAGCAATAACCGCCTGCTGTTCAATCAGCTTCGCTTTTGCATCATGGAAGCCAACCAGACGCTCACGTTCTTTAGCCACAACGTCCGCTGGCGCACGGGCTACAAAGCCTTCGTTGGAGAGCTTGCCTTCGATTTTTCCGATCTCAATTTCGATCTTAGCGACTTCTTTCGCCAGACGTTCAATTTCAGCTTCTTTATCGACAAGGCCCGCCATCGGGATCAGCAGCTCCGCGCCGTCGATAATTTTGGTCACGGAAACCGGACCTTTATCATCGGCAGGCAGGATGGTGATGCTGTCCAGGCGTGCCAGGTTTTCCAGGAAGGTGCGGTTCTCGCTCACGCGACGAACGGCTTCTTCGCTACAGCCGCGCAGCAGCACTTCCAGACGCTTGCTCGGCGCGATGTTCATCTCAGCACGAATATTACGTACTGCGGTGATCACATCCTTCAGCCACTCGGTATCGGCGAATGCCGCTTCGTCATCCTGAGCGCTGTTATACGCCGGGAACGCCTGCAGCATGATGGTGTCCTCGGTGATGCCTTTGAGGACTTTCACGCGCTGCCAGATGGTTTCGGTGATAAACGGAATGATCGGGTGTGCAAGCCGCAGCAAACCTTCCAGCACGTTAATCAGCGTATTACGCGTGCCGCGCAGTTCCGCCTCGGTGCCGCTGTTCATTACCGGCTTGGTCAGCTCCAGATACCAGTCGCAGAACTGGTTCCAGGTGAATTCGTACAGGATGTTGGCAGCGATATCAAAGCGATAGCTGTCCAGCGCTTCACGATACGCTTTCACGGTGCGGTTAAACTCGGCGAGGATCCAGCGGTCGGCCAGCGACAGCACCAGCTCGCCGCTTTCAAAGCCGCAGTCCTGCTCTTCGGTGTTCATCAGCACGAAACGGCTGGCGTTCCACAGCTTGTTACAGAAATTACGGTAGCCTTCCAGGCGCTTCATATCCCAGTTGATATCGCGGCCGGTAGAGGCGAGCGCGGCCAGCGTAAAGCGCAGCGCGTCGGTGCCGTGCGGCTCGATACCGTTCGGGAACTGCTTCTCGGTACGCTTGCGGATTTTCTCAGCTAGCTGCGGCTGCATCATGTTACCGGTGCGCTTTTCAAGCAGATCTTCAAGGGAGATGCCGTCAACCATATCCAGCGGATCGATAACGTTACCTTTGGACTTGGACATTTTCTGCCCTTCGTCGTCGCGGATAAGCCCGGTCATGTAAACGGTTTTAAACGGAACCTGCGGCTTGCCGTCTTCATCTTTGATGAAGTGCATGGTCAGCATGATCATGCGCGCAATCCAGAAGAAGATGATGTCGAAACCGCTGACCATTACGCTTGTCGGGTGGAAGGTGCGCAGCGCTTCGGTGTTCTCAGGCCAGCCTAAAGTAGAGAACGTCCACAGGCCGGAGGAGAACCAGGTATCCAGCACGTCTTCATCCTGGCTAAGCGCAACGTCGGCGCCCAGGTTGTTTTCAGCGCGAACTTCCGCTTCATTGCGGCCAACGTACACGTTGCCTTCGGCATCGTACCAGGCCGGGATACGGTGGCCCCACCAGAGCTGACGGGAGATACACCAGTCCTGAATATCGCGCATCCAGGAGAAGTACATGTTTTCGTACTGCTTAGGCACGAACTGGATCTCGCCCTGTTCAACGGCTTCCACCGCAACTTTTGCCAGCGGCGCCGTGCGGACATACCACTGATCGGTCAGCATGGGTTCGATAACCACGCCGCCGCGATCGCCGTATGGCACGGTCAGATCGTGTGGCTTGATTTCATCGAGCAGTCCCATTTCATCGAACTTAGCGACGACGGCTTTACGCGCGGCAAAACGCTCCAGCTTCTGGAACTGCGCCGGGATGTCGCTGCCGTAAACGGTAGATTCTTCACCGTTGGTATCAAACACTTCTGCCGCTTCGCGGATATCGCCGTCGAAGGTCAGAATATTGATCATCGGCAGCGCATGGCGACGACCAACTTCGTAGTCGTTAAAATCGTGTGCCGGGGTGATTTTCACGCAGCCGGTGCCTTTTTCCATGTCGGCGTGTTCATCGCCCACAACTGGAATACGGCGGTTAACCAGCGGCAGCACCACGAATTTACCGATCAAATCTTTATAGCGCGGATCTTCCGGATTTACGGCCACGCCGGTATCGCCCAGCACGGTTTCCGGGCGCGTGGTGGCGACAACCAGGTAATCTTTGCCGTCGGCGGTTTTTGCGCCGTCAGCCAGCGGATAACGCAGGTGCCACATGGAGCCTTTGGACTCGCGGTTTTCTACTTCCAGGTCGGAAATAGCGGTGCGCAGTTTCGGATCCCAGTTGACCAGGCGTTTGCCGCGATAAATCAGATCTTCTTTGTACAGGCGGACGAACACTTCTTTCACCGCGTTGGACAGGCCTTCGTCCATGGTGAAGCGCTCGCGCTCCCAGTCTACCGAGTTGCCAAGACGACGCATCTGACGGGTGATGGTGCCACCAGACTCCGCCTTCCACTGCCAGATTTTATCGATAAAGGCGTCGCGGCCGTAATCGTGGCGCGTTTTTCCTTCTTCGGCGGCGATTTTACGCTCGACCACCATCTGGGTCGCGATGCCGGCGTGGTCGGTCCCCGCCTGCCACAGGGTGTTTTTACCCTGCATGCGCTGGTAGCGGATCATGGTGTCCATGATGGTCTGCTGGAAAGCATGTCCCATATGCAAACTGCCGGTGACGTTCGGCGGCGGGATCATGATGCAGAAGCTTTCCTGGCCGGTGTCGCCATTTGGCTTAAAGTAGCCCTGCTGTTCCCAGTGCTCGTAAAGCGGCTGTTCGATATCTTGCGGGTTATATGTCTTTTCCATTGTCTGCTATGTCGTTCCCGGCGAGGTATGCGTCGCCGTAGTCAAGTGGAAACCGGCAACGCGGTACGCCTTGTAGCGCTCGCGGGCCAGTTGTTTTTGAGTGTCTTCGTAAGGGACGAAGTCTATCACTTCATGGAAAGCGGTGGCAAAATCTGCGAACTGCGGCAACAGGCTTATCAGCACATCGCGCGGCGAACTCCCGCGGCGCTGCGGCCAGGCAAGCTCGACCGGCGCGCCGTAACGCGGCCCTTCACCGGCAAGATTATGCGGCACAAAGGCGTGGGCGTCGCGCTGCCAGAGCGCTTCATCCAGGCGGATGGCCTGTTGTTCATCAACACAGGCAATAAGCAGGCGCTTGCCTGCCCGAAAATTCTCTGCCGCAAGTTCACACACCAACGTTTCAACGGCACTCAGTTCGCCGGATGGCGTGTCGTTGTCGAGCAGGTAGAACGTCGCGTTTTTCATTTGCTTCGCTTTTGATGGCTAATGGGGTTTCCCCTCTTCCTGAGAAGAGGGGTCGGCTAAATCACTCTTCGCCGTTAAAACCTGAACGATTCAACAGGAATTGCGACAGCAGCGCAACCGGACGACCGGTAGCACCTTTTGCTTTGCCCGAGCGCCAGGCCGTTCCTGCGATATCCAGGTGCGCCCAGTTGTACTTACGCGTAAAGCGGGACAGGAAGCAGGCAGCGGTAATCGCGCCGCCAGGACGGCCGCCAATGTTCGCCATATCGGCAAAATTGGACTCCAGCTGATCCTGATACTCGTCGCCGAGCGGCAGACGCCATGCGCGGTCGCCCGCTTGCTCAGATGCGCTAATCAACTCGTGCGCCAGCGGATTGTGATTGGACAGCAGCCCGGTGATGTGATGGCCCAGGGCTATCACGCACGCGCCGGTCAGCGTGGCCACATCGATAACCACTTCCGGCTCGAAGCGTTCAACGTAGGTCAGCACATCGCACAGTACCAGACGGCCTTCGGCATCGGTATTGAGCACTTCAACGGTCTGCCCGGACATGGTGGTCAGCACGTCGCCCGGACGGTATGCATGTCCACCCGGCATGTTTTCACAGCCGGCCAGCACGCCGATAACGTTAATCGGCAGATTCAACTCGGCAACCATACGCATTACGCCGTACACGGACGCCGCACCGCACATGTCGTACTTCATCTCGTCCATGCCTTCGGCAGGCTTGATGGAGATACCGCCGGAGTCAAACGTCAGGCCTTTGCCGACCAGCACAATCGGGCGCGCGTCCGGCGTGTCGTTACCTTTGTATTCAATAACCGACATCAGCGATTCATTGCGGGAGCCGTCGCCCACCGCGAGATAGGAGTGCATACCCAGCTCTTTCATCTGCTGTTCGCCAATAACGCGGGTGACCACGTTTTTACTGTAAGAGTCGGCCAGTTGACGGGCCTGAGAGGCCAGATAGGCCGCGTTACAGATATTTGGTGGCATATTGCCAAGGTCTTTTGCCGCTTTAATGCCGGCGGCGATAGCCAGGCCGTGCTGAATCGCGCGCTCGCCGCTGGTCAGTTCACGACGAGTCGGTACATTAAAGACCATTTTACGCAGCGGGCGGCGCGGCTCGCTTTTGTTGGTTTTCAGTTGGTCAAAGCTGTAAAGCGACTCTTTTGCGGTTTCTACCGCCTGGCGAACCTTCCAGTAAGTATTACGGCCTTTTACATGCAGTTCGGTCAGAAAACAGACGGCTTCCATCGAACCGGTGTCGTTCAGGGTGTTAATGGTCTTCTGAATAACCTGCTTATACTGACGTTCGTCCAGTTCGCGCTCTTTACCACACCCAATCAGCAGAATACGCTCAGAAAGCACATTCGGAACGTGGTGAAGCAATAAAGTCTGACCTGGTTTCCCCTCAAGCTCGCCACGGCGCAAAAGCGCGCTGATGTAGCCATCGCTGATTTTATCGAGTTGTTCGGCGACCGGGGACAGGCGACGCGGTTCAAAAACTCCCACAACGATGCAGGCACTACGCTGTTTCTCGGGGCTACCGCTTTTTACACTGAACTCCATGCACTACGCTCCTGAATCTTAAAGACAACGGCGGTGGCTACAGCTAGAATTGCAAGCTTTCGTAACTCATGTCCGCTGTTGCGATGACTTCGTGTTAATCTTAACGAATGTATTTTTACGGTTTCGGCAACGTCAGTTAAATCACCCTGTGTAACACTTCGCCGGGTAAGTTTAATCTTAGCGATGTTTTCGACGACTCAAGAGAATAAATGACGTATAAGCGATGAAACAAGCGATTTTCCTGCAAAAAGACTCGTTTTCACAGGCGTACTTAATGTGATTATCATAAGATATCTGGTTCGGGAGACGCTCAAAAGCCAGCTTGCGATCCTTTTCATCCTCTTTTTGATTTTCTTTTGTCAGAAGATGGTCAGGATTCTGGGTGCGGCGGTTGAGGGCGATATTCCGACAAACCTCGTGCTTTCTCTTTTAGGGTTGGGCGTGCCGGAAATGGCGCAGCTTATTCTCCCGCTCAGTCTGTTTTTAGGACTGCTGATGACGCTTGGCCGGCTGTATACCGAAAGTGAAATCACGGTAATGCATGCCTGCGGTCTGAGTAAAGCAGTCTTAATCAAAGCCGCGATGGTCCTCGCACTCTTCACCGGCGTGGTGGCGATGGTCAACTCCATGTGGCTGGGGCCCTGGTCGTCACGGCACCAGGATGAGGTTCTGGCGGAAGCCAAAGCGAATCCGGGTATGGCGGCATTGGCTCAGGGGCAATTCAAGCAGGCCACCGACGGTAACTCCGTGCTGTTTATAGAAAGCGTTGAAGGCTCCAGCTTTAAAGATGTTTTCCTGGCGCAATTGCGTCCAAAGGGCAACGCTCGCCCGTCGGTTATCGTAGCCGATTCAGGCCATCTCTCCGTGCGACCGGACGGCTCGCAGGTGGTCACGCTCAATACCGGCACCCGCTTTGAAGGCACGGCGCTGCTGCGCGACTTCCGCATTACCGATTTCCAGGATTACGTGGCCATTGTCGGGCACCAGACGGTCGCGCTGAACCCGGACGATACCAGCCAGATGGACATGCGCACGCTGTGGCAAAGCGACAAACCTAACGCCCGTGCCGAACTGCACTGGCGCATTACGCTTGTGCTCACCGTCTTTATTATGGCGCTGATGGTGGTGCCGCTTAGCGTAGTAAACCCGCGCCAGGGCCGCGTGTTGTCCATGCTCCCGGCGATGCTGCTCTATCTGATCTTCTTCCTGCTGCAAACGTCGCTGAAGTCGAACGCAGCGAAGGGAAAAATTGACCCGATGATTTGGATGTGGCTGGTGAACATTATCTACATTGGCATCGCGCTGGCGCTGAACCTGTGGGATACGGTACCGATGCGCCAGCTACGCGCGCGCTTGCTCAAAAAAGGAGCGGCATAACATGTTTGGCGTACTAGACCGTTATATCGGTAAAACCATTTTCACCACCATCATGATGACGCTGTTCATGCTGGTGTCGTTATCCGGCATTATTAAGTTTGTCGATCAGTTGAAAAAAGCCGGGCAGGGTGAATATTCAGCGCTGGGCGCAGGGGTATACACCGTGCTGAGCGTGCCGAAAGACATCCAGATATTCTTCCCGATGGCGGCTTTGCTTGGCGCGCTGCTGGGCTTAGGCATGCTGGCCCAGCGCAGCGAGCTGGTGGTTATGCAGGCCTCCGGCTTTACCCGTTTGCAAATTGCCCTTTCCGTAATGAAAACGGCGATTCCGCTAGTATTGCTGACGATGGCAATCGGCGAATGGGTTGCGCCGCAGGGCGAGCAGATGGCGCGTAACTACCGTGCGCAGCAGATGCTCGGCGGCTCATTACTCTCAACCCAGAGTGGTTTATGGGCTAAAGACGGGCAGAACTTTGTTTATATCGAACGGGTTAAGGATAACAACCAGATTGCGGGCATCAGTATTTACGCCTTTAACAAAGAGCGCCGTCTGCAATCCGTGCGCTATGCCGCTTCGGCCCAATACGACGCGGAACATAAGGTATGGCGGCTATCGCAGGTAGACGAATCTAACCTGACCGATACCAAACAAATCACCGGTTCCCAGACCGTCAGCAGCGAGTGGAAAACAAATCTCACGCCGGACAAACTCGGCGTGGTGGCGCTCGATCCCGATGCGCTGTCGATCAGCGGTTTGCACAACTATGTGAAATACCTTAAGTCGAGCGGGCAGGACGCAGGGCGCTATCAGCTCAATATGTGGAGCAAAATCTTTGCGCCGCTGTCGGTTGCGGTGATGATGTTAATGGCGCTGTCGTTCATCTTTGGGCCGCTGCGCAGCGTGCCGATGGGCGTGCGCGTGGTCACCGGCATCAGCTTTGGCTTCGTGTTCTACGTGCTTGACCAAATCTTCGGGCCGCTGAGCCTGGTGTATAACATTCCGCCAATCCTTGGCGCGCTGTTACCAAGCGCCAGCTTCTTCCTGATTAGCCTCTGGCTGATGATGAAGCGCTCAGGTTAACGGGGCCTCACCCCGCCCTCAGATTGAGGGGCGGGGTGAGGGTTGTTTTATCAGCCCCGGCGCCTGCCACATTGACGTCGTTAAGCCGCTGTCCACAAGCGTTAGCTGATCCGCGTATACCTTCATCCATTTACTTTTCATTTCGTCATACAGCTCGCGATGCTCCAGATTCGGCGTGAATTCGCGCTGCCATTGCACCAGCCTTTCGCCTGTATCAGCCATGCTGTTATACAACCCGGCGCCTACGCCCGCGGCAATTGCGCAGCCCAGCGCCGTGGACTCTTTAACCACCGGCACGCGCACCGGCAAACCGGTAACGTCGCTTAAAATCTGGCTCCACAGCGCGCCTTTCGACCCGCCGCCTGCAAAGACTAAAGATTCAAATTCCACGCCGGAGAAGCCGGAGATTTGTTCAAGATTGCACGCCGAGACGATTGCCGCGTTTTCTTCCAGCGCGCGGAACAGCGTCGCTTTATTACATTTCTCTGGATCGATAGAGAGGTTAATAAACGACGGCGCCGCGTGATACCACTGTTTGAAATGCATCGCGTCGGAGAAGATCGGCATCACGCCGTGAGAGCCTGCCGGCACCCGCGCGGCCATCTCTTCAAGCAGGGCATAGGCGTCAACGCCAAGCCTTTCGGCCAGCAGTTTTTCTTCAGCACAGAAGGCGTCCCGGAACCAGCGCATCGTCAGGCCGGTAAAGAAGCTGATGGATTCCGCCTGCACCATATTGCCGATGACATGCGGATTGATACGGATATTCATCTCCGGATCGGTCTTGATAGCCGGCAGATTCACCACCTGCTGCCAGAAGGTGCCGCCCAGCACCGCCGTCTGTCCGGCTCGCACCACGCCAAGCCCCAGGCAGCCCAGTTGCACATCGCCGCCGCCCATCACGACTGGCGTGCCAGCGAGCAGCCCGCTT
>DAMALH010000044.1:0-36126 GCA_032000125.1 Buttiauxella sp.
AATCAATTCCTTGATTTTCGGCTGATAATCGCAAAGAAGGAAAAACCACGCTTTTTCCTTCTTTGTCAGCAACAATAACGGCTCCTTACGGAGCCGTTATTGTTGTAGCCTGGCGCAGAAAATCTTCACGGATTGGCGTGAAGGTATCCAGCAGCGAGCCTGCCGCCAGGCATACGCAGCCGTGCATTACGTGCGGTGCTTTATACAGCGTATCGCCCGCCTTCACCTGATGGACTTCTTCGCCGATGGTGAACTCAAATTCGCCAGACAACACGTAAGTTAGCTGCTCGTGCGGATGGTTATGCATAGGGCCCACGGCGCCCGTTTCGAAGTTAACCTGCACCGCCATCATTTGCCCGCCGTGCGCCAGAACGCGACGGCTCACGCCTGCGCCGAGATCCTCAGGCCTGGTGTCTTTAAAAAAGGTGAACATGCGTAGGTCCTTATCTATGTGAAACAAAGTTTCATTTTTATAAGCCTATCGCGGAAAAGATTTTTGCGATAGCTCGCCGCAGATAATTGTTGTGGGGATCACGCTTTCATTGCCCGGTGAACCTCTGCTATAACCGGAGAACAGAAATAAAATGGTGATAAAAAATGAAAACGATAGGCCTGATTGGCGGTATGAGCTGGGAGTCCACTATTCCTTACTATCGCCTGATCAATGAAGGCGTGAAGGCGCGCCTGGGCGGGCTGCACTCGGCGAAGATTATCTTACACAGCGTGGATTTTCATGAAATTGAAGCCTGCCAGTCCAGCGGAGAGTGGGATAAAGCGGGCGCGATACTGGCAGATGCCGCACTGGGCCTTCAGAAAGCGGGTGCGGAAGGCATAGTGCTGTGTACGAATACCATGCATAAAGTGGCGAACCATATTGAATCACGCTGCGGTTTGCCGATCCTGCATATCGCAGACGCCACCGGCAAAGCGATTGTCGCGCAGGGCGCAAGCAGGGTGGCGCTACTGGGCACGCGTTATACCATGGAACAGGATTTTTATCGTGGCCGCCTGAGCACGGAATTTGGCATCGAGTCTTTGATTCCGCCTGAGCCGCAGCGCCTGCGCATTAACCAGATTATTTTTGAAGAGCTGTGCCTCGGTAAAATCACCTCTGAATCGAAACGCTATTACCAGCAGGTAATCGAAGAGCTTCAGCAGCAGGGCGCGCAGGGCGTGATTTTCGGCTGTACGGAAATCGGTTTGCTGCTGCAACAGCAGGACTGCCCGCTGCCCGTGTTCGATACGGCTGCGATTCATGCTGAGGATGCCGTTAATTTTATGCTGGGCAAACGGTAATTTTTTCTTCGCTGTTTCAGAATATTAAGCGGTAAATAGCCTTAACCATACGGCGCGCTGGGTTTTCCCCGGCGTATTCTATGTTATAAATTTGTTAAGCAGCGCACGGTATTTCAATAAGCTGCACCTCTGACGTTCCCACGTATCTGGCGGCCGAGCTTATGCTCTTCCGCCTTTTGTTATTTCTGCAACCGGGAGTTATTTCATGCCTGTTTCCTTACTGGCGCTGGCGATGAGTGCGTTTGCCATCGGCACGACGGAGTTCGTTATTATGGGCCTGCTGCCCGACGTCGCCGGGGACCTTCATATTTCTATTCCCACCGCCGGCTGGTTAATCAGCGGCTACGCGCTGGGCGTGGCGATTGGCGCACCGATTATGGCGCTGCTCACCGCGCGGCTGCCGCGTAAGCTTTCGCTGGTGCTGCTGATGGTAATATTTATCATCGGCAACCTGCTGTGCGCCGTGGCGATTTCTTACAACTTCCTGATGCTGGCGCGCATTATTACCGCCCTTTGCCACGGGGCTTTCTTTGGCATTGGCGCCGTGGTGGCCGCAAGTCTCGTTGCGCCCAACCGCAAAGCTTCGGCGGTGGCGCTGATGTTTACCGGCTTAACCCTTGCCAACGTCCTCGGCGTGCCGATTGGCACCTGGTTTGGACAACTGTACGGCTGGCGTTCTACTTTCTGGGGCGTGGCGGCGATAGGCGTCATTGCATTTATCGCGCTGATTGTCAGCCTGCCTGCGCAAAAAGATGAAGCACCAACGGATTTAAAACGCGAGGTCAGCGCGCTGGGCAACGGCAAGCTGTGGCTTTCGCTGGCGATGACGGTTTTCTTTGCCGCCGCCATGTTCGCGCTGTTCAGCTACGTGGCACCGATGCTGCTACAGGTGACGGGCATTACGCACCAGGGCGTGAGCTGGACGCTGTTCCTGATGGGGGCGGGGCTTACGGTGGGGAACATTTTGGGCGGGCGTCTGGCCGACTGGAAAGTGGCCGTCAGCCTGATGCTGAGCTTTACCTTTATCGCCGTTTTTTCGCTGCTGTTCCGCTGGACCAGCCACGGGATGTGGCTTGCTGAAATCACGCTGTTTTTATGGTCGATGGCGGCGTTCGCCACCGTTCCGGCGCTGCAAATTAACGTGGTGCTGCACGGCAAAGATGCGCCAAACCTGGTCTCTACGCTGAATATCGCCGCCTTTAACGTGGGCAATGCGCTGGGGGCGTGGGTGGGCGGCACGGTTATCGATCGCGGCTATGGTTTAACTGCCGTACCGGTGGCCGCCGCAGGGCTTGCGGTCATTGGGCTGATAATCTGCCTGATCAACTTCAGCGGCGGCACCGGCCATCATCAGCCGGCGACCGAACGGTAAGAGGCATCAAGCAGCGCCGTAAGCGGGTCGGTAAAAATAGACATATGATTATGCAGATGCTCGCTAAAGGCGCTGACCAGCGCCGAGGCGGGGCGGTGCAGGGGGCGAATCAGGCTCACGGTAAAAGGCACCGCCACGCTGAAACGCCGGGCGATAACGCCGCTTGAGGCATAATCCAGCGCCGTAAGCGGGTTGACCACCGAAATGCCCGCTCCCGCCCGCACCATGGCGCAAACCGAAGCCGCGCTGTGCGTCTCCACGACCATCCTGCGTTTAACATCGTATTCCTGGAAAAGCGCATCCAGAAGCTGCCGGTAGCTGTCCGCGCGCGACAGGCTGATGTAGTTTTCCCCGGCAAAATCCTGCGGCGTCAGCTCCGCTTTATGGGCCAGCCGATGCCCGGCGGGCAGTACGCATACCTCGTTTAACGTCAGCAGCGTCTGGCGCTCCGTGCCTGCGGGCGTGGAGATATTTTCCGTCAGGCCTAAATCGTGGCGCTGCGCGGAGAGCCACTCTTCAAGCAGCGGCGACTCCTGCGGCACGATATTGAGGCTCAGTTCCGGGTAACGCGCCAGAAAAGGCTGCACCAGCAGCGGCAGGAAAGACTGGGAGAATACCGGCAGGCAGGCGACGGACAGCTCGCCCTGGCGAAATTCCCGCAGGCTTTCCGCGGCGTTGACGATTCTGTCCAGCCCGTACCAGGAGCGCTGCACCTCTTCGAAAAGCCGCAGCCCCTGTACCGTGGGATGCAGCCGCCCGCGGCTGCGCTCAAAGAGCTGCAGGCCAATAAGTTTTTCAAGGCGAGCCAGCTCCCGGCTGACGGTAGGCTGCGAGGTGTGCAGCAACCCCGCCGCTTCGGTGAGGTTTCCGGCGGTCATCACCGCATGAAAAATTTCGATATGGCGCAGCGTTACGGATGGCATGGCTGGTTCCTTTTCCCGGCGGCCCGCCGGCAAGCGGGACGATTTTCCATATCATATATGAATAGACTTGCCAGAAATCGATATTTTTTCTTCAGTACGGGCTGTGGCGTAATGAACAAAATCATTTTGCACCGGAGCCAACGATGCCACGCCCGCTTAACACAACCGACACCGCGCTGAACGCGAAAAACCTGCTTGCGCTGCCCGCTGAATTTGGCTGCCCGGTATGGGTTTATGACGCGAACATTATCCGCCAGCAAATAGCCCAGCTACGCCAGTTCGACGTGATTCGCTTCGCGCAGAAGGCCTGTTCTAATATCCACATTCTGCGCCTGATGCGTGAGCAGGGCGTGAAGGTGGATTCAGTGTCGCAGGGGGAAATTGAGCGAGCGCTGGCGGCGGGCTTTAATCCGCAGGAAAACCCGGACGATATCGTTTTTACCGCCGATATGATCGATGAAGCCACGCTGCGGCTGGTGGCGGAACAGCGCATCCCGGTCAATGCCGGTTCGGTCGATATGCTGCGGCAGCTCGGCGAGGTTTCTCCGGGGCATCGTGTCTGGCTGCGTGTAAATCCTGGTTTTGGCCACGGCCACAGTCAGAAAACTAATACCGGCGGTGAAAACAGCAAGCACGGTATCTGGCATGCGGATTTACCGCAGGCGCTGGAGATTATCCAGCGCTACAGCCTGCATCTGGTGGGCATTCATATGCACATTGGTTCGGGCGTGGATTACGGCCATCTTGAGCGCGTGTGTGGCGCGATGGTGCAGCAGGTTATCGACTTTGGTCAGGATCTGGAGGCGATTTCCGCAGGCGGCGGCCTGTCAATTCCCTATCGTGAAGGTGAAGAGACTATCGATACCAGCCACTATTTTGGCCTGTGGAGCGCGGCGCGCGACAAAATCGCCCGCCGACTGGGGCATGCGGTAAAACTTGAAATCGAGCCCGGACGTTTCCTTGTTGCAGAATCCGGCGTGCTGGTAGCCCAGGTGCGTGCCGTAAAGGATATGGGATCGCGCCACTTCGTGCTAATTGACGCCGGTTTTAACGATCTGATGCGCCCGTCTATGTACGGCAGCTATCACCACATTTCCGCTATGGCCGGCGACGGGCGCGATTTAGCCACGCAGCCGCCGGTAGAAACCGTCGTTGCCGGGCCACTGTGTGAATCCGGGGACGTCTTTACCCAGCAGGAAGGCGGCAAGGTGGAAACCCGCGCGCTGCTGCCGGTTAAAGTCGGTGATTATCTTGTGCTGCACGATACGGGGGCCTACGGCGCGTCTATGTCTTCTAACTACAATAGCCGCCCGCTGTTGCCGGAAGTGTTGTTTGATGACGCAGGCGCGCGCTTGATTCGCCGCCGTCAGACTATTGAGGAGCTGATCGCGCTGGAGCTACTTTGAGGATTTGCGCCCGCTGTGAAAGTAAGGGCCGGGCGCAACGGATTCACGCAGCACCAGCGTACCCACAAACGGCGGAATAGGCTCAAGGTCTTCGCCGTTTGCCAGCCTGATTGCCTGATCGATAGCGGTGGTGATCATGTTATCGATCGGCAGATAGACGGTGGATAGCGCGGGCTGGAGCCACTGCGCGCTTGGCGCATCGTCAAAACCAAACAGCGACATATCCTGCGGGATGCGGATGCCTGCCTGGAAGAGGGCTTTTGAGGCGCCAAGCGCCATATCGTCGTTACAGGCAAACAGCGCCGTAAAGGGAACGCGGCTTTCCAGCAGCTCCTGGCAGAGCTGATGGCCTACCGTCATGGTAGAGTCGCCGTTTTTCACCCGCTCTTCGTTAAAGCGAATGCCGTGTTTTTGCAAAGCCTTGCGGTAGCCCATCAGACGCGCCTGGCCGGTTGGGGTAGAAATAGGCACCGTGATACAGGCAATATCGCGATGGCCTTGCTCAATCAGGTATTCGGTAGCCTGAAACGCCGCGTCCTGCTGTTCGAAGAACACGCAGCGTTCCCGTGCCTGGGTTACATCGCGGTTAATCACCACCAGCGGCACCCGGATAGCGTTCATCAACGACATTAACGCCCGTTCTGACATAAAACGGGTGTACAGCACTATTGCGTCGCAATGCCTGTCGGCCAGCATTTGCACGGCCTCAAGCTCTTTTTGCGGCGTGTCGTGTCCGTCGGTGACGATGAGCTGTTTACCATAAGCTTCGGTCTGGCGGGATGCCTGCTGCAACAGGCGGCCAAAGTAAAAACCGTCGAAGGTCGATACTACTAATCCCACGCTGTTACTGCTGCGGTTAGCAAGCGAGCGTGCCAGGAAATTAGGGCGATATCCCAGCTCTTCCATAGCCTTAAAGACCTGTTTGCGGGTGCTTTCTTTCACCTGCCCGGTGCCATTCAACACGCGAGATACCGTTGCTTTCGAAACGCCTGCGCGTAGCGAGACATCCAGCATTGTTACCATCGATTCATTCCTGATTAAGTCTTCCGTCGCGATACCGCAGTTTTGACCGCAGTCTAACACAGGTGCCGGAAGGGGAAGGTCAGGCATGCGGTTTCATCCATGTAAATGTCTAACCAGGATCACGCTTTTTAACAATGCCGTGAAGCGGCAGAACCTTTACTCGCCCACGGGCGCCATCACCGAATGACGGCGCACAAGCGTAGGGCTAAAAATGTGCGTGGTTTCGGGAAGCGGACGGTTTTCCGCCAGCGCCATCGCCAGTTCGGCGGCCTGAGTCGCCATGGTAACAATCGGGTAGCGCACGGTGGTGAGACGCGGGCGCACATAGCGCGAAATCAGCACGTCATCAAAGCCAATCAGCGAGATCTCTTTCGGCACGTCAATACCGTTGTCGTTCAGTACGCCCATTGCCCCGGCTGCCATCGAGTCGTTATAGCTTGCGACGGCGGTAAAGTTTTTTCCCCGGCCGAGCAGTTCGGTCATGGCCTGTTCCCCGCCGCTTTCATCCGGCTCGCCAAAGGTCACCAGCCGATCGTTAATGGGAATACCGTGCTCTTTTAACGCGTCGTAATAGCCCTGCAGGCGGTCTTCCGCATCGGAGATCGTATGGTTTGAACACAGATAGCCAATTTTTTTATGGCCCTGCTGAATCAAATGGCGCGTGGCAAGCCATGCACCGTAGCGGTCGTCCAGCGCCACGCAGCGCTGTTCAAAACCGGGCAGGGTACGGTTGATAAGCACCATGCCCGGCATCTGTTTCATCAGCGAAATCAGCTCGCTGTCGGGAATTTTTTTTGCGTGCACCACCAGCGCGGCGCAGCGGTGGCGAATCAGCTGTTCGATGGCCTGACGCTCTTTTTGTTCGTTGTGATACCCGTTGCCGATCAGCAGGAAATTGCCGGTGCGGTAGGCCACCTGCTCCACGGCTTTTACCATTGCGCCAAAGAAAGGATCGGAGACATCGCCCACAATCAGACCAATTGTTTCCGTTGTTTGCTGGGCTAACGCACGGGCATTGGCGTTTGGATGGTAGTTAAGCTCTTCCATCGCGCCGGTAACAGCCTGACGCGATGCGTCGCTGGCTTTCGGCGAATCGTTAATCACACGGGACACCGTGGCGACAGAAACGCCTGCCAGCCGTGCTACATCCTTAATCGTCGCCATAGGCCTCATTCCTGTTGGGTAAGCGTTTACACAAACATAAGTGTTACGGAAAAGCCGCGTCACTTCAAGGCGGTGATTGGCACCGCGCTCGCAAAGCTGGAGAAAATTATCCCCTTAAGCGTGTAAGCGTTACACGCTTCTTTTTGGCGTTATGCAGGCGCAGCGGCAAAATTTGTCATGTGACGGATTTTTAATAATTTCAGGCAAAATTTTTGCTTACAGTTTGCAGTGCGCTGTTGCGATTTCGACATGGCGTTAAAGGCTTTGCCACTGCTACATTTGAAATCCCAGAGGTATTGATTGGTGAGAATTCTTCGTACGCTGTGTGTACAATTCTTCTTGCACCGACCTGCGCAGATGCGCAGGTTTTTTTTTGCTTTTTTTTCGGGTTTGTCTCTTTACCTTCGCTCGCTCCTGTAAAGCTAGTCATGTACTCTTCAGCCACTACAATTAAGTCTTTGTGCCGATGAACGACAAAGGGAGTTGATATGCTGTTAGGTTTTTTCCGCGCGCTGTTCCGCATTCTGTTTCGTGTGCGCTTAACGGGCGATACCAAAGCGCTCACTTTGCCGCGCGTGCTGATCGTTCCCAACCATGTCTCTTTTATTGACGGCATCCTGCTGGCGCTGTTTTTACCGATTCGTCCGGTATTTGCCGTTTACTCCTCTATCAGCGAGCAGTGGTATATGCGCTGGCTGAAACCCCTGATCGATTTTGTGCCGGTCGATCCCACAAAGCCGATGTCTATCAAACATCTGGTGCGGCTTGTCGAGCAGGGCCGGCCGGTGGTCATCTTCCCGGAGGGGCGTATTTCGGTTACCGGCTCGCTGATGAAAATCTACGAAGGCGCGGGTTTTGTGGCCGCGAAGGCAAATGCCACGGTGATCCCGCTGCGTATTGACGGCGCGGAGCTGACCTTCTTTAGCCGCCTGAAGGGGCTGGTAAAACAGCGCCTGTTCCCACGTATCAGCTTACATATTCTGCCGCCAACGTCCGTGCCGATGCCGGAGGCGCCGCGCGCCCGCGACCGCCGCAAGATGGCGGGTGAAATGCTGCATCAGATTATGATGGAAGCGCGCATGGCCGTGCGCCCGCGTGAAACGCTGTACGAGGCGCTGCTGGCCGCGCAGTATCGCTATGGTTCGCGGAAAAACTGCATCGAAGACATAAACTTCAAGCCGGACACCTACCGCGCGCTGCTGACTAAAACGCTGTTTGTTGGGCGCATCCTCAATAAATACAGCGAGCCGGGTGAAACCATTGGCCTGATGCTGCCGAATGCGGCAATCAGCGCGGCGGTGATCTTTGGCGCATCTTCCCGCGGCCGCATTCCGGCGATGATGAACTACACGGCGGGCGTGAAGGGCCTGACCAGCGCTATTACCGCCGCGCAAATTAAAACGGTCTTCACCTCGCGCCAGTTTCTCGACAAAGGCAAGCTGTGGCATCTGCCAGAGCAGTTAACCCAGGTGCGCTGGGTTTTCCTGGAAGATCTCAAAGGGGACGTTACCGCCACCGACAAACTGTGGATCTTCGCGCACTTGCTTATGCCGCGCCTGGCACAGGTAAAGCAGATGCCGGAAGATGCCGCAATGGTGCTGTTTACCTCAGGTTCCGAGGGTAATCCAAAAGGCGTGGTGCACAGCCATAAAAGCCTGCTGGCGAACGTCGAGCAAATCCGCACTATTGCGGACTTTACCGCAAACGACCGTTTTATGTCGGCGCTGCCTTTGTTCCACTCCTTCGGCCTGACCGTGGGCCTGTTTACCCCGCTGCTGACCGGCGCGGAAGTGTTCCTTTATCCCAGCCCGCTGCATTACCGCGTGGTGCCTGAGCTGGTTTATGACCGTAACTGTACGGTGCTGTTCGGTACTTCCACGTTTCTTGGCAACTATGCGCGTTTTGCCAACCCTTATGATTTCTTCCGTCTGCGCTATGTTGTTGCGGGGGCCGAAAAGCTTCAGGAAAGCACTAAGCAACTGTGGCAGGACAAATTCGGCCTGCGCATCCTGGAAGGTTATGGCGTAACCGAGTGTGCGCCGGTGGTTTCCATCAACGTTCCTATGGCCGCAAAACCTGGCACCGTTGGGCGCATTCTGCCGGCGATGGACGCGCGCCTGATGGCCGTTCCCGGTATTGAAGAAGGAGGACGCCTGCAGCTTAAGGGGCCGAATATCATGAACGGTTACCTGCGGGTGGAAAATCCCGGCGTACTGGAAGCGCCAACGGCGGAAAACGCGCTGGGCGAGCTGGAAACCGGCTGGTATGACACCGGCGATATCGTGAAATTCGATGAGCAGGGGTTCTGCATTATCCAGGGCCGCGCTAAGCGTTTTGCCAAGATTGCCGGGGAGATGGTGTCGCTGGAAATGGTCGAGCAGGTGGCGCTGGGTGTTTCACCGGACAAAATGCACGCCACCGTGATCAAGAGCGATGCGGCAAAAGGGGAAGCGCTGGTATTGTTCACCACCGACAGCGAGCTGAACCGCGAACAGTTGATGCGTTATGCTCGTGAACACGGCGTGCCGGAGCTGGCCGTGCCGCGTGATATCCGCTTCCTGAAACAGCTACCGGTGCTGGGCAGCGGCAAACCGGACTTCGTTACCCTGAAGGCGCAACTGGAGGCTGAGGATGCGTGACAGCGCGCTAAAGGATACCGCCCTGTGGTCAAAAGGGATGAAAGCGGTCACGGCGGCTCAGTTCTTATCTGCCTTTGGCGATAACGCCCTGCTGTTTGCCACGCTTGCGGTGCTCAAGCAGCAGTTTTATCCGGACTGGAGCCAGCCGGTGCTGCAAATGGTGTTTGTCGGCGCCTATATCCTGTTTGCTCCTTTTGTGGGGCAGATTGCGGACAGCTTCGCAAAAGGGCGAGTAATGATGCTTGCTAACGGCCTGAAGCTGGCGGGAGCCGGAATTATCTGCCTGGGGCTGAATCCTTTTGTTGGCTATACGCTGGTGGGCATCGGCGCGGCGGCTTACTCGCCGGCGAAGTACGGTATCCTCGGTGAATTAACCACCGGCGATCGGCTGGTAAAAGCTAACGGCATCATGGAGTCCTCCACTATTGCCGCGATTTTACTGGGCTCGGTGGCGGGCGGCGTGCTGGCCGACTGGCATATTCTGGCAGCGCTGGGCGTTTGCGTGCTGGTCTATGCGGGCGCGGTGGTTGCTAACCTTTTCATTCCGAAACTTGCTCCGGCCCGTCCCGGTCAGTCATGGCGCTTCACGCCGATGACCCGAAGTTTCTTCACCGCCTGCCGCACGCTGTGGCGCAAGGGTGAAACCCGTTTCTCTCTTGTCGGCACCAGCTTGTTCTGGGGCGCGGGGGTTACGCTGCGTTTTCTTCTGGTGCTGTGGGTGCCCGTCGCGCTGGGCATAACGGATAACGCCACGCCAACCTATCTGAATGCGATGGTTGCCGTAGGAATTGTGGTGGGGGCGGGCGCCGCGGCGAAGCTGGTAACGCTTGAAACCGTGGCGCGCTGCATGCCTGCCGGGATTTTAATCGGCGTGGGCGTGCTGTTATTCGCCTTGCAGCATGCGTTGCTGCCTTCTTACGCATTGCTGATGCTGATTGGCGTGCTCGGCGGCTTCTTCGTAGTGCCGCTCAACGCGCTGTTGCAGGAGCGGGGCAAGCAAACCGTAGGCGCAGGCAATGCGATTGCGGTACAGAACCTCGGTGAAAATACCGCGATGCTGCTGATGCTTGGCCTGTATTCGCTGGCGGTGAAAACCGGTGCGCCGATTGTCGGCATCGGCGTGGGGTTTGGCGTTGTCTTTGCGCTGGCGATTAGCGCGCTGTGGGTCTGGCAGAGAAGGCAGAACTAACGTTGTTTTATCCCCTCGTCGTGAGCCGAGGGGAAATTCAAATCAGGGTGCAGGGTAGGTATAAATACGGTGCACCGCTTCCAGTTCCTCAATCACCTCTTCGCTCAAGTCCAGATGCAGGCTTTCAAGATTTGTTTTTAGCTGATCAAGCGTTGTTGCGCCCAGCAGCGTGCTGGCGACGAACGGCTGCCGGCGCACGAAGGCCAACGCCATCTGCGCCGGGTCCAGGCTATGGCGTTTTGCCACATCAACATAGGCCGCAACCGCCCGCTGAGTTTGCTCGCCGCTGTAGCGGGTAAAGCGGCTAAACAGCGTATTGCGCGCGCCGGCAGGCTTCGCGCCGTTCAGGTATTTTCCCGTTAGCGTGCCGAAGGCAAGACAAGAATAGGCAAGTAGCTCAACGCCTTCACGCTGGCTGATTTCCGCGAGGCCCACTTCAAAACTGCGGTTAACCAGGCTGTACGGGTTCTGAATGGTGACGATGCGCGGCAGGTCGTGTTTTTCCGCAAGCTGCAGGTAGCGCATCACGCCCCAGGGCGTTTCATTGGATACGCCGATGTAACGAATTTTTCCTGCGCGCTGAAACTCCGCCAGGGCTTCCAGCGTTTCCAGCAGCGTGACGGGAACCGCGTTATCCGTCCAGGTATAGCCCAGCTTGCCGAAGCAGTTGGTGGCGCGCTGCGGCCAGTGCACCTGATAAAGATCGAGATAGTCGGTTTGCAGGCGCTTCAGGCTGGCATCCAGCGCATCACGGATATTTTTGCGATCCAGGTTCTGATTAGGACGGATGCCAGCGTCATTATTGCGGCTGGGGCCGCTAACTTTGGAAGCGACGATAAGCTTATTGCGGTTGCCGCGCAGCTTAAGCCAGTTGCCGACGTAGGTTTCAGTTAACCCTTGCGTTTCCGGGCGCGGCGGCACCGGATACATCTCCGCGACGTCAATCAGGTTTACGCCCTGACTGACGGCATAGTCGAGTTGCTCATGGGCGTCGGCTTCGCTGTTTTGTTCACCAAACGTCATGGTTCCTAAGCCCAGCGTGCTGATTTCAAGAGCGCTGTGGGGGATACGGTGATAGTGCATGACCGGCTTCCTTATTCTTCTGGCAGACCACATCAGGCAGGCGCCCGACAAAATGGAGTAATAACATGGCAGAGGGGAAGCAAAAGCGAAAGAGGGGAGATAAGAAAAGTATTCAGGCCAGCGAGGCGCTGACCTTCAGAGCTTAACGTTCGATAATTTGCGAAACATCGTCACGGTTGATTTGCATCTCGTTACCCTGGCTGTCGCGATAGCTTACCAGCCCGGTTTCATCGTCAATTTGCGGCTTACCGTCGGTTAGGATCATGCGGCCATCTTTGGTTGCCATCACATAGTCGCTGCTACAGCCAGAAACGGTGAAGGCCAGACCAATAGCGGAAATGACAACTGCCCATTTTTTCATTGTTATTCGCCTCGTCAGAAATGGAATGCCATACATAGTTTAGTAATAACTTTTTAAAGGCGAGCAGATAAGCAGGAAATTCTTAAAATAAATCAGGGGAAAGCGTAAAACTTTCCCCCGAGCGGGCTAGAGCGGATTTTTTTTGTTGCGGATAAGGTTGAGGCTTTCAACGGCGATGGAGAAGAACATCGCAAAGTAAATGTAGCCTTTCGGCACATGAATATCGAAGCTTTCAAGGATAAGCGTAAAGCCCACCAGCAACAGGAAGGCCAGGGCAAGCATTTTTACCGACGGGTGACGGTCAACAAAATCGCCAATCGCCCGTGCGGCAAACATCATTACTCCAACCGCGATAATTACCGCTGCCATCATAATAAACAGATGGTCGGACAGGCCGACGGCGGTGATCACCGAATCCAGGCTGAAAATAATATCCAGCAGCATGATCTGCACGATAGCGCCAAAGAAGGAGTGAACGTTGGTTTTAAGCCCTTCTTCTTCACCTTCGATGGATTCATGAATCTCTTTACTGGCTTTCCAGATAAGGAACAGGCCCCCAAGCAGCAGAATCAAATCCCGCGCCGAGATGTCGTTGCCCATTACCGTAAACAGCGGGGTGGTTAAGCGAATCACCCACGCAATAGACGCCAGCAGCGCCAGGCGCATAATCATCGCGGCGCCTAAACCAAGACGACGTGCTTTTTGCTGCTGCTCTTTGGGGAGCTTCGCAACGACCAGAGAGAGGAAAATAATATTGTCGATACCCAGTACGATTTCCAGAATCGTTAGCGTGCCTAAGGCCATCCACGCGTTGGGGTCGGAGATCCATGCAAACATCAAAAAAGTCCTGCCAAAAAATGAAAACGCTAATTATAAGCGCGGGCCGGAAAGGGAGTACAAGTTAATTGATGCTAGAGGTGGAAATGCCGCGCCAGCAACGCCGCGGTGAAGTTCTTTTTCAGATAAAAACCCCGCGGCAGCGTCAGGATACGCGCGCCTTCGGTGCCTATGGCTTCGGTGAGCGCCTTACCGTTAGCCGCTTTCGGGCGCAGTTGCAGCACTTCGCCGTGGCGGGCGGTGATGCGCTCTACCTGGCCCAGCACGATTAAATCCATCAGCTCTTCCCAGTCAAGCCTGAGCTGCCGCTCCTCTTCTTCTGACGGTTCCCATAGCAGGGGGGCGCCCACCCGGCGGTCGGCGAGGGGAATTTGTCGTTCACCTTCTACCGGTATCCAAAGCACCCGCTTGAGCTTATGGCGCACATGGCTGGTTTCCCACACCACGCCGGTATTGCCGGTGAGGGGAGCGACGCAGACGAAAGTGGTTTCCAGCGGACGGCCCTGCCGATCGATAGGGATCGTTTTAAGCTCAATACCCAGCGCGGCGAAGTCCTGCTCCGGTTTACTTCCCGCGCTCGCGCCAAGCCATAGCTCCAGCAAAATGCCGATCCAGCCCTTATCGCGTTTCAGATCGGCGGGAATGGCAAGGCCAGCAAGCGCGGCCAGTTCTCCCAGGGTATAACCTGCAAGACGCTGCGCCTGGGCCAGCAAAATCTGTTCATTTTCCGGTGGATGAAGCAAAGGACTCAGTAGATGCATAACCTGAAGCTGCCATATGGTTAAAAAATAACCGTGGTTTACCCACAGCGTGAAAATAGTTTAGCTTGTGCAAAGAGAAGATATCAATTACATGATTTTTAATGGATTTTTATTATGGTTTGCGCCTATTGTACGGGTTGAAAAAATCTTTTCCAGATCTGGTCACCGACAATGAACAGGATCTTACACCAGGTTATCCACAGAAAAATGGGATAAGTGGGGAAAAACGCCACTACTGGTTCGATTTACAGCCTTGACGGAGGGGATAAACACATTTTTTCTACGAATTGCGCCGCACTTTTTGGCACAATCTGTGGATAAAAACGGCATTGTTCGATCTTTCAGCAGTTAGCGATCCTTATGTGTGACGTACATCACTCTACAGAGGGTGTGAACAACTTATTAATTGGTAATTTATTGAATTTATATGGATTTTATAATGGCTGAGATGATTCTTAATTTCCGTTGCCGGAAGTTGTCCCGAGAGTATGGGCTAGTTTTTCACAGTGATATCCACAGAAAAAGTGAATAAATCCGCGGTGCATTTTCCTTGTCTGTTTATAACTCCGGTTAAAATTGTGAGTTATTCAACATTTATTCGTTAATGTTCACCGCTAAGAGTGGTTTACCGCCTGAGGCTTGTATGAAACAATCGCTGCAATCCAGGTTTATTTGAGGTAGTCCGGTGATCGATGATGATGGCTACCGCCCGAATGTTGGTATTGTAATCTGTAATCGGCAAGGGCAGGTGATGTGGGCCAGACGTTTTGGCCAGCACTCCTGGCAGTTTCCCCAGGGCGGCATCAACCCCGGGGAGTCTCCTGAGCAGGCGATGTACCGTGAACTTTTTGAAGAAGTTGGTTTACAGCGAAAAGATGTCCGCATCCTCGCCTCGACCCGCAACTGGTTACGTTACAAATTACCGAAACGTTTGGTGCGTTGGGACACAAAGCCGGTTTGTATCGGCCAGAAACAAAAATGGTTTCTTTTGCAGTTGATAAGCTCTGATAACGACATCAATATGCAAACCAGCAGCACTCCGGAGTTTGACGGCTGGCGTTGGGTGAGTTACTGGTATCCAGTGCGTCAGGTTGTCTCCTTTAAACGCGATGTTTATCGTCGGGTGATGAAAGAGTTTGCCAGTGTCGTTATGCCGCTGCAGGAAGTTACGCCACCACGCAATAACGCGCCTGCATGGCGACGTAAAAGAGGTTAAGTCACGCAAAAAATGCTCACCCGCTTGCGAGAAATTGTTGAAAAGGTAGCCAGCGCCCCGCGCCTCAATGAGGCGCTGGATATCCTGGTAACCGATATCTGCCTGGCGATGGATACCGAGGTCTGCTCGGTTTATCTCGCAGACAGCGACCGCCGTTGTTACTACCTGATGGCGACGAAAGGGCTGAAAAAACCGCGCGGACGCACCATCACTCTCGCATTTGATGAAGGTATTGTCGGGCTGGTTGGGCGGCTTGCCGAACCCATCAACCTTGCGGACGCACAAAAACACCCCAGTTTTAAATACGTGCCGGCGGTAAAAGAAGAGCGTTTCCGCGCCTTCCTTGGCGTACCTATTATCCAGCGGCGTCAGCTGCTGGGCGTGCTGGTTGTTCAGCAGCGCGAACACCGTCAGTACGACGAAAGCGAAGAGTCTTTCCTCGTCACCCTCGCCACGCAAATGGCGGGCATTCTCTCTCAGTCACAGCTTGCCGCGCTGTTTGGCCAGTATCGCCAGACGCGAATTCGTGCGCTTCCCGCATCGCCAGGCGTTGCCATTGCCGAAGGCTGGATGGATTCCACGCTCCCGCTGATGGAGCAGGTATCGGAAGCGTCAACGCTTGATATAGCCCTTGAGCGTGAGCGCCTCACGGCGGCGCTGGAAGAAGCTGCAAACGAGTTTCGTCGCTACAGCAAACGCTTCGCGGCGGGCGCTCAGAAAGAAACCGCCGCTATTTTCGATCTTTACTCTCACCTGCTGACCGACGCGCGCCTGCGCCGCGAGCTGTTCGATGAGGTGGATAAAGGCTCGGTGGCGGAGTGGGCGGTCAAGAAAGTCATTGAAAAATTTGCCGAGCAGTTTGCCAGCCTCTCAGACAGCTACCTGAAAGAGCGCGCGGGCGATTTGAGAACGCTTGGGCAACGTCTGCTGTTCCACCTTGACGACACCATCCAGGGGCCAAACACCTGGCCTGCGCGTTTTGTTCTGGTTGCCGATGAACTCTCGGCGACCACGCTTGCGGAACTGCCGCAAAGCCGCCTTGCCGGCGTTGTGGTGCGCGATGGCGCCGCAAACTCCCACGCCGCTATTATGGTGCGGGCGTTAGGTATTCCAACGGTAATGGGCGCCGATATCCAGCCCTCGGTGCTGCATCGCCGCACGCTGGTGGTGGACGGCTATCGCGGCGAGCTGCTGGTCGATCCTGAGCCGGTGCTGCTGCAGGAATATCAGCGCCTTATCAGCGAAGAAAATGAGCTAAGCCGCCTTGCGGAAGACGACGTAGACATGCCCGCGGCGCTGCAAAGCGGCGAACGCGTGCAGGTGATGCTCAACGCAGGCCTTAGTCCTGAACATGAAGAAAAGCTCGGCAGCCGCGTCGACGGCATCGGGCTGTACCGCACCGAAATTCCGTTCATGCTGCAAAGCGGCTTTCCCTCCGAGGAAGAGCAGGTTGCCCAGTATCAGGGCATGCTGCAGATGTTCAACGAGAAGCCCGTAACGCTGCGTACGCTGGACGTGGGGGCAGATAAACAACTGCCGTACATGCCGATCAGCGAAGAGAACCCTTGCCTCGGCTGGCGCGGAATACGTATAACGCTCGATCAGCCAGAGATCTTCCTGGTACAGGTTCGCGCCATGCTGCGAGCGAACGCGGCGACAGGCAACCTGAATATTCTGCTGCCGATGATTACGAGCCTGGATGAAGTGGACGAAGCGCGCCGCCTTATCGACAGAGCCGGTCATGAAGTTGAAGAGATGCTGGGCTATACCCTGCCAAAACCCCGGCTGGGCGTAATGGTGGAAGTGCCATCCATGGTCTTTATGATGGGGCATCTCGCCGGGCGGGTTGATTTTATCTCTGTCGGCACTAACGACCTGACGCAATATTTGCTGGCCGTCGACCGCAACAATACTCGCGTCGCCAGCCTGTACGATAGCCTGCATCCGGCTATGTTGCGCGTGCTGCAGCATATTGCCTGTGAAGCCGAACGCCACGGTATCGATCTGTGCCTGTGCGGTGAAATGGCGGGCGATCCGATGTGCGTTGCGCTGCTGGTGGGCATGGGCTATCGGCATCTTTCCATGAATGGACGCTCGGTGGCACGCGTCAAATACCTGCTGCGCCACATAAACCTTGAAGCCGCGCAGCTTCTGACCGCGCGCAGCCTTGAGGCCCAGCTGGCAACGGAAGTTCGTCAACAGGTCTCGTCGTTTATGGAGCAGTGCGGCATGGGCGGGCTGATTCGCGGCGGGCGCTAAAGCGCTTTGTGTCCCGTTTTAGCTGCGGCATTACATATCTTTTACAACTTCGCGGACTTAATCGGCGCCTCCTTTATGCTATGATTCGCCGCTTTCGGAGCGCATCGGCAGCGGTGCGTACTTGCAGCCTGCCTTTCTTTAGCGGCGGGATAACAATGGTTTGTGATGACTATGAATAGTGGCTATCTTCGGTTCCCTGAATTTGACCCGGTGATCTTTTCCATCGGGCCGGTTTCTCTGCACTGGTACGGAATGATGTACCTGGTTGGCTTTGTTTTTGCCATGTGGTTGGCCGGACGCCGCGCCAGCAAACCGGGCAGCGGCTGGACCAAAAATGAAGTAGAAAACCTGCTGTATGCCGGTTTCCTCGGGGTCTTTCTCGGCGGGCGTCTCGGTTACGTCTTTTTCTACAATCTGCCCACTTTCCTTGCCGATCCGCTATACCTGTTCAAAGTCTGGGACGGCGGCATGTCCTTCCACGGCGGCCTGATCGGCGTCATCTGCGTAATGATCTGGTTCGCGCGTCGTACCAGGCGCCACTTCTTCCAGGTGGCTGATTTTATTGCTCCCCTGATTCCTTTTGGCCTTGCCGCCGGTCGCCTTGGCAACTTTATCAACGGCGAGCTGTGGGGCCGTGTCGATCCCGGCTTTAAATGGGCGATGCTCTTCCCGGGTTCGCGCAGCGAAGATATCGGCCTGCTGGCAACGCACCCGGAATGGCAGTCGCTGTTCAACACCTATGGCGTACTGCCGCGCCACCCTTCGCAGCTTTACGAAATGGTGCTGGAAGGTATCGTGCTGTTCATCATTCTGAACCTGTTTATCCGTAAACCACGCCCGATGGGCGCGGTTTCTGGCCTGTTCCTTATTGGTTATGGCGCGTTCCGCATCATCGTCGAATTCTTCCGCCAGCCGGATGCCCAGTTTACCGGCGCATGGGTGCAGTACATCAGCATGGGGCAGATTCTCTCGATTCCGATGATTGTGGCCGGTGTGGTTATGATGGTCTGGGCCTATCGTCGTCGTCCGCAGCAGCAGCTTTCGTGAGGTAATATGCAACAGTATCTTGATTTGATGAAAAAAGTGCTTGCAGAAGGCACTCCTAAAAATGACCGTACCGGCACCGGCACGCTGTCGATTTTCGGGCATCAGATGCGTTTTAATCTGCAGGATGGTTTCCCGCTGGTTACCACGAAACGTTGTCATTTGCGCTCTATCATCCACGAACTGCTTTGGTTCCTTAACGGTGATACCAACGTTGCCTGGCTGCGCGAAAATAACGTCACTATCTGGGACGAATGGGCAGATGAAAACGGCGATCTTGGGCCGGTTTATGGCAAACAGTGGCGCTCATGGGCGACGCCTGATGGCCGCCATATCGATCAGCTTGCCACGGTGCTTAAGCAGTTGAAAAACGATCCGGATTCACGCCGCATCATCGTGTCTGCCTGGAACGTGGGTGAACTGGAAAACATGGCGCTGGCGCCTTGCCATGCGTTCTTCCAGTTCTATGTGGCCGACGGCAAGCTCTCCTGCCAGCTCTATCAGCGCTCCTGTGATGTTTTCCTCGGCCTGCCGTTTAATATCGCAAGCTATGCGCTGCTGGTGCATATGATGGCGCAGCAGTGCGATCTTGAAGTCGGTGATTTTGTCTGGACGGGCGGCGATACGCACCTGTACAGCAACCACCTTGAGCAGACTAACCTGCAGTTGACTCGTGAGCCGCGCGCGTTGCCAAAACTGGTTATTAAGCGCAGGCCCGAATCGCTTTTCGATTACCGCTTTGAAGATTTTGAGATTGAAGGGTACGACCCGCATCCTGCGATCAAAGCGCCCGTCGCGATTTAACTGCCAACAGACTGACATAACCGGTGCCCTTGCGCGCCGGTTTTTTTTATCCTCTTTTTAGCCTTGCGGATTGCTTTCCACGACCAATGTAATCCGCTGCAAATCCAGCTATTTCTTTCGACATATCTCGTTGAAATTTAAACCTGCAGTAGCAGGCTTTTTTCGCGCCGGGCACACTCCTGTCATGAAAAGAAAACAGCTTGGTTTTAGCCTGGCAGAAGTCATGCTGGTCATGGCAATTATCGTGACGCTGAGCACGGGCGGCGTATATGGCTGGCAGAAATGGCAGCAACAGCAACGCCTGTGGATAACGGTACAGCAGTCGCGTAGTTTTCTGCAGCAGCTGCGTAGCGACGCTAACTGGAAGAATGAAGAGCGCCTGCTCAGGTTGAGCCGTTCAGGCTCCCGCTGGTGCCTGTCGAGCCATCTTGCGGCGGATAGCCGGTGTAAAAGCGCATCCCGCTGGCACCTGCCACAACCTTTCGCGGAGGTAGACATTGTGGAAATGACGGCAGGCGTCGGCTTCTACGGAATACGTAATACGGCATGGCCTGGTCATCTGATTTTGCGAAGCCCGGCCGGGGAGTGGAAGATAATACTTTCTGCATGGGGGCGCATTCGTGCCTGTAAAACTGGCGAGGCAAAAAAATGCGGCTGAATCAAAGCGGGTTTACCTTACTCGAAACGCTGATTGCCATGGCGCTAAGCAGCATTGTTTTGCTCAGCGCAGGGCGGCTTCTCCCGGCGCTTCAGCGAGGCATTTTGCTGCAGTATCAGACAGAAAACTTGCGGGAGTCGCTCTGGCAACTGGCTTTTGGTATCGGAAAGCACCTGCAGCGTGCGGGCTACTGCCACGGGGTATGCAAAGGCGAGGGATTAACGCTCCTTAAAGAAGGAACGTGTGCGCTGGTACAGTGGGACATAAACAGTAACGGCCAGTGGGAGCCCGCCGGGCATGCAGATGCTGAAGCAACGGGCTTTCGGCTCCAAAACGGCAGCCTGGAAACGCTAAAAGGGGCAACGGCCTGCGAAGGCAACGGCTGGGAGAAAATAACGGATCCAGAAATGGTGGCGATAACGCATTTCTCGGTCAGCCGGTTAGCCCGTAATGCCTTGCAGCCTTTGCTGGAAATTAAGCTAGGCGCCTCGTTAACAGGCGGTGCCCAGCCCGTCTCGTTAAGGCATATCGTTGTGGGATACAACCTGTGATGCCCCGCCAGCAAGGCAGCAGTTCTCTGGCATTCGTTCTGCTGCTTTTTTCCCTGGGCATGCTGATGCTCAACGGGCTACAGCAGCAGCTCCGTCAGCAGCAAAAGGCCGTTGCCAGCGAGACTGCCTTACTAAAACAATATGCCGACGCCGCCTCTGCGCTAGCCTGGGGAGGCAAGCTGCGCTGGCAGGCCGTAAGGGAGTGGCGGTGTCAGCAGCAAGATCGGCAGTGGCGAGCTTGCACGGTATTGACCGACAAAGGCGAGACGTTAATGGCGGCTCAGGGGGCTGCCAAAGCGGATCAAAACCCGATTACGCTGTGGCGCTGGGGAAAGCTTGACGATACCCGCTGGCGTGATGTGCCTCATGGCTGGCTCGATTTCTGCCCGCTCAGGGAGGCTGCCCGATGCCAGCTTCCATGATGAAGACAAAACAAAGCGGGTTTAGCCTGCCTGAGGTACTGTGTTCTCTGGTGCTTTTTGCCATTGTGATGCTGGCGCTGTCCGGCTACTACCGAGTATTACAACAGGGTTTTCAGACCCAGTGGCAGTTTCGCCAGCTATGGCGTCTGGCCGTTGAACTGAGTGAACCCATGGCACCGGATCCGCCAGCCGGGTGGAATGTCATCACAGAGCAGACATCTGCGGCGGGATGTGTCAGCATCGCTGTTAATATTACCAGCCCTATGGGGCGCACCGGAAAGCTGTCGCGGCTGCACTGCGCGCAGGAAGAGAAAAGTCAGGAGTAGCGAGACTATGTTGCGTGTTTACCATTCCAACCGCCTGGATGTTCTGGAAGCCATCATGGAATTTATCGTGGAGGGGCAGCCGCTTCCCGATCCTTTCCAGCCAGAGGTGGTGCTTGTGCAGAGCTCGGGGATGGCGCAATGGCTACAGATGACGCTGGCGCAAAAGTTTGGTATTGCCGCCAATATTGCCTTTCCGCTTCCGGCCAGTTTTATATGGGATATGTTTGTTCGCGTCCTGCCGGACGTGCCCGAACAGAGCGCGTTTAACAAGCAGAGCATGAGCTGGAAACTCATGAAGCTTATCCCTGACATGCTCGAAAAGCCTGAGTTTGCCCTGCTGCAGCACTATCTGGCCGAAGACGAAAACGGTCGCAAGCTCTTCCAGCTTGCTTCGCGCATCGCGGATCTTTACGACCAGTATCTTGTCTATCGTCCCGGCTGGTTAAGCAAATGGGAAGCGGGCGAGCTGGCGGACGAAGCGGGCGAGGGGCAGCGCTGGCAGGCATCGCTGTGGGCTGCTCTTGTGCAGCATACCCGCGAGCTCGGCCAGCCGGCATGGCACCGGGCAAACCTTTACCAGCGGTTTATCAGCACGCTGGAAAAGAGCGATGCATGCCCGGCGGGCCTGCCGCCGCGCGTCTTTATTTGCGGTATTTCCGCTTTGCCCCCGGTCTATCTCCAGGCCCTTCAGGCGCTGGGGAAGCATATTGAAGTCCACCTTTTGTTTACCAACCCTTGCCGCTACTACTGGGGCGATATCAAAGACCCGGCATACCTTGCGCGGTTAATCAGCCGACGTCGCCGCAGCCATTATCAGGCGGGCAATATGTTGCCCTTGTTTAAGGATAACCAGACGGCTTCGTCGCTGTTTAACGAGGACGGAGAGCAGGACGTCGGCAACCCGTTGCTGGCCTCGTGGGGAAAGCTTGGCCGCGACTACACCTTCTTGCTGTCTGAGCTGGAACAGTTTGAAGAGATTGACGTCTTTGTAGATATCGAGCCCGATAACCTGTTGCACCGCCTGCAGTTTGACCTGCTTGAGCTGCAAAATAATGCGGTCACCGGGCTGACGGAAGAAGAATATCTGCACAGCCGCGACAAAAAAAAGCTCGATCCCAGCGATCGCTCCGTTACGTTTCACGAGTGCCATAGCCCGCAGCGAGAAGTGGAAGTCCTTTACGACCAGCTGCTGGCAATGCTCGATGCTGACCCCTCGCTGACGCCGCGCGACATTATCGTTATGGTTGCCGATATCGATAGCTACAGCCCGTTTATCCAGGCCGTATTTGGCAATGCCGCCTCGGACCGCTGGCTACCCTTTGCTATTTCCGATCGCCGTGCAAGCCAGGCGCATCCTGCGCTCCAGGCCTTTACGACTTTGCTTTCTCTGCCGAACAGCCGTTTTATGGCAGAAGATGTGCTGGCTTTACTTGAGGTGCCTGCGCTGGCCGCACGCTTTGCCATCAACGAAGAAGGGCTGCGGTATTTACGCCTGTGGGTAAATGAATCGGGCGTGCGCTGGGGCATTGATGATGACAACGTGCTTGAGTTTGATCTGCCAGCCACCGGACAGCATACCTGGCATTTTGGCCTCACCCGCATGCTTTTAGGCTATGCCATGGACAGCAAGGCGGGGGAGTGGCAGTCCGTTTTGCCTTATGACGAATCCAGCGGGTTAATTGCTGAACTTGTCGGGCAACTGGCCGAACTGCTGATGCAGCTTAACCGTTGGCGGCAGGCGCTTTGTGCTGAAAGGACGCTTGCTGAGTGGGTGCCGGTGTGCCGCGAAATGCTTGAATGTTTCTTCCTGCCGGACCAGGACACCGAGGCGGCGCTGGCGCTTATCGAAGCGCAATGGCAGGAGATGATCAAGCACGGCCTGGAGGCGCACTATCAGCAGCCCGTCCCGCTCAGGTTATTGCATGATGAACTGGCGCAGCGGCTCGATCGGGAACGTATCAGCCCGCGTTTCCTGGCCGGCCCGGTAAACTTCTGCACCCTGATGCCGATGCGCTCTATTCCCTTCAGGGTGGTGTGCCTGCTGGGCATGAACGATGGCGTTTACCCACGCACGCTGGCGCCGCTTGGCTTTGACCTGATGAGCCAGTCATCACAGCGCGGTGACCGCAGCCGCCGTGACGACGACCGCTACCTGTTCCTGGAGGCGCTGAGTTCGGCTCAGCAGCGTTTTTATATCAGCTATATCGGGCGCTCTATTCAGGATAACAGCAGGCGTTACCCGTCGGTGCTGGTTGAAGAACTGCTGAACTATATCGCCCAGAGCCACTGCCTGCCGCAGGATATTTCACGTACCTGCGATGAAAGCGCAGAAGGGGTAAAAGCACACCTTATCCATCAACACTGCCGCACCCCGTTTGACGCAGGCAATTTTATACCTGTCTCCCCGGAGCAAAGCTATGCCAGCGAATGGCTGCCTGCGGCCTGTGAGCAAGGCGAAGTCCATGCGCCATTTATCCAGCGACTGCAGGAGAAACCCCTGGAAGAGATTACGTTAGAGCAACTGCAGCGGTTCTGGCGGCATCCGGTACGCGCCTTCTTTCAGATGCGGCTTGGGATTAATTTCTGGATGGAAAAGACGGAGCTGCCGGATACGGAACCTTTTGCGCTGGACAGCCTCGAACGTTTCCAGATGAACCAGCAACTGCTTAATACCCTGATTGCTGGCGGCGATCCGCACCTGCTTTTCCGCCGTTATCGCGCCGCCGGAGCGCTGCCTTACGGAGCCTTTGGTGAAATTGCATGGGAAAACCAGTTAACAGAAATGGAAGCGCTGTCCGAAAAAGTGATAGCTGAGCGGCAAAACGGCGCAAGCGTTGAGGTGGATTTAACCCTTGCGGGAACAAGACTGGTAGGGTGGTTGTCGGATGTTCAGCCTGACGGTTTGCTGCGCTGGCGGCCTTCCGTTCTGAATGTCGCACATGGCTTGCAGCTATGGGTGGAGCACGTGGTCTGGTGTGCCATGGGGGGCGAGGGGAGCAGCCGGATGTACGGGCGGAAATCGTCTCAATGGTGTTTCCCGTCGCTTGACGTTGAGCAGGCAAAAAGCTATTTGCTGCAACTTATTGAAGGTTATCGGGAAGGGCTAAACCAGCCGCTTCTGCTGCTACCAAATAGTGGTGGGGCATGGATAAAAGCCTGTTATGACCCGGCAATTGATGCCATTTTATGGGATGAACAAACGCAGCAGAAAGCCAAAAACAAGCTGCTGGCAGCGTGGGAGGGCAACCTGATGGTGGAAGGCGAAGGTGCCGATATCTGGCTGCAGCGTCTGTATCGCACCCTGGATAATGACTATTACGAGGCCATTATCCGTGAGGCTGAACGCTATCTGCTGCCGCTGTTCCGGTTCAACCGCGCTGAATAATTTGTATAAAAATTGCACGATCCGGTAAGTTAATCTATGATGCGCAACTTGCTCAGGGCCGGCGAAAAAAGTAACAACAACGATAGCGAAGTAATTTAAAAGTTGTTAATGATGAATAGGTTAGGAAGTTTCGTGATAATGAGGTTCGTGAATGCCTAAATGCAGCACCTGGTTCAAACCGCTTTTCTTGTTAGCTGCTCTTTGGGCACCACTAAGTCAGGCAGATACGGGCTGGCAGCCCCTCCAGGAAACCATCCGTAAAAGCGATAAGGATAATCGCCAGTATCAGGCCGTGCGGCTGGATAACAATATGACGGTCCTGCTGGTCTCTGACCCGCAGGCGGTCAAATCCTTGTCTGCTCTGGTTGTGCCTGTCGGATCGCTTGAAGACCCCGATGACCATCTGGGCCTTGCGCACTATCTCGAACATATGACGCTGATGGGCTCAAAGAAATATCCACAGCCGGACAGCCTGTCTGAATTCCTTAAAAAGCACGGTGGCAGCCATAACGCCAGTACCGCCACTTACCGCACCGCGTTTTATATGGAAGTCGAAAACGATGCGCTGGCGGGGGCGGTCGACAGGCTGGCCGATGCCATAGCTGAGCCTAATCTGGCTGCGGAATACGCCGACCGTGAACGTAATGCGGTTAACGCGGAGCTAACGCTGGCGCGGGCCCGCGACGGGATGCGTATGGCGCAGGTGAGCGCCGAAACGCTCAACCCGGCGCACCCCGGCTCGCGTTTTTCAGGCGGGAACCTTGAAACCCTGCGCGATAAGCCGGGCAGCAAGCTGCTGGACGCGCTGGTGGCGTTTCGCAATCAGTACTATTCCGCCAACCTGATGAAAGCCGTTATCTACAGTAATAAGCCTTTGCCTGAGCTTGCAAAAATCGCTGTGGATACCTACGGACGCGTGCCCGACAAAAATATTGAAAAGCCGGTTATTACGGTTCCCGTGGTCACGGACGCTCAGAAGGGCATCGTTATCCACTATGTTCCGGCGCTGCCGCGCAAAGTGCTGCGCGTTGAGTTCCGCATCGATAACAACAGCGATAAATTCCGCAGCAAAACCGATGAGCTGATTGGCTATCTGATTGGCAACCGCAGCGAAAACACCCTGTCAGACTGGCTGCAAAAGCAGGGGCTGGCAGACAGCATCCGCGCTGATTCCGATCCGTTAATTAACGGCAATAGCGGGGTGTTCGCCATTTCCGTATCCTTAACCGATAAAGGCCTGGCCCAGCGAGATGAAGTGGTTGCTGCCATTTTCAGCTACCTGAATAACCTGCGTGAACACGGCGTGGATAAACGCTATTTCGACGAATTGTCTCACGTGCTGGATCTGGATTTCCGTTATCCTTCCATCACCCGCGATATGGACTACGTTGAGTGGCTGGCGGACACCATGCTGCGCGTGCCGATCGAGCATACGCTGGACGCGGTAAATATCGCCGACCGGTACGATCCCGCCGCCATTAAAGCCAGGCTTGAGATGATGACGCCGCAAAACGCGCGCGTCTGGTATATCAGTCCGAAAGAGCCGCATAATAAAACCGCTTACTTTGTTGATGCTCCCTATCAGGTCGACAAAATCAGCGAACAGACTTTTAGCGACTGGCAGAAAAAAGCCGCGGCCATCAATCTGACCCTGCCGCAGCTGAACCCGTATATTCCGGATGATTTCACGCTTATCAAACCGGAAAAAACCTATGCGCATCCGGAATTGCTGGTTAAGGAGCCGGGCCTGCGCGTGCTCTATATGCCGAGCAAGTATTTCGGCCTTGAGCCAAAAGCAGACGTGACGATGGTGCTGCGCAACCCTCAGGCAATGAACAGCGCAAAAAACCAGGTCCTGTTTGCGATAAACGATTACCTGGCCGGTATTGCGCTGGATGAATTAAGTAATCAGGCGGCCGTTGGCGGCATCAGTTTTTCCACCAATGCGAACAGCGGATTAATGGTCAATGCCAACGGTTATACGCAACGCCTGCCGCAGCTGTTTGAGGCGCTGCTAAAAGGGTATTTCTCTTACACCCCAACCCAGGAGCAGCTCGATCAGGCGAAGTCCTGGTATGCGCAAATGATGGATTCGGCGGATAAAGGTAAGGCTTACGATCAGGCTATTATGCCTGTGCAGATGGTATCTCAGGTACCTTATTTCCAGCGAGAAGCGCGCCGCGCCCTGCTGCCGGAAATAACCTTGAAAGACGTGCTTGCCTATCGCGATACTTTAAAAAATAATGCCAAACCTGAGTTCCTGGTGTTGGGTAATATGTCTGCGGATCGGGCTAAAGCGCTGGCGCACCGGGTGCAAAGCCAGCTGGCTACCGGCGGGAACGAGTGGTGCCGTAATAAAGACGTGCTGGTCGATAAACAGACGCTCGCGATATTTGAAAAAGCCGGCAGCAGCACGGATTCAGCCCTGGCGGCGGTATACGTGCCCAAAGGCTACGACGAGACGGTCAGTACGGCCTATAGCTCGATGCTTGGGCAAATCATTCAGCCCTGGTTTTACAATCAGCTCCGTACGCAGGAACAGCTTGGTTACGCGGTATTTGCCTTCCCGATGTCCGTTGGGCGCCAGTGGGGCGTGGGTTTCTTGCTGCAAAGCAGCGACAGGCAACCGGCTTACCTCTATGAACGCTTCAGTGCTTTTTATCAGTCCGCAGAACAAAGGCTGCGCGCTATGAGCCCCGAAGATTTTGCCCAGATACAGCAGGGCATCATCAGCGAAATGATGCAGGCACCGCAAACTTTGTCCCAGGAAGCCGCGCAACTGAGCAAAGATTTCGACAGAGGAAATCTGGCCTTTGATTCGCGTGATAAAGTCATCGCCGAAATTAAAAAGCTGACTCCCGCGAAGCTTGCGGATTTCTTCCATCAGGCCGTGGTAGCGCCTCAGGGCGCGGCGATACTATCGCAGGTTTCCGGCAGCCATAACGGTAAAGCGGAATATGCTTCGCCGCAGGGATGGAAAACCTGGAAGGAGGTCAGCGGTCTGCAACAATCGTTGCCGTTAATCGATGATAAATAAAGTGAGAGACAATGACCGGAACCGTTCAGTCCCTTGATCCACTAAGCTTGCCGCTCATCGGCGAGCGGCTGATTGAAGCTTCTGCCGGGACCGGAAAAACCTTCACTATAGCGGCACTCTATTTACGTTTGCTGCTGGGGCTTGGGGGCAGCGCCGCTTTTCCTCGCCCGCTTGGCGTTGAAGAGCTGCTGGTTGTAACCTTTACCGAAGCGGCCACGGAAGAACTGCGTGGCCGTATTCGTGCCAATATTCACGAGTTGTTCATCGCCTGCGTGCGTAACCGTACCGATAATCCTCTTCTCACGCGCCTGCTGGCGCAAATTCCCGATCGCCATCAGGCGGCGCAAATTTTACGCCTGGCAGAACAGCAGATGGACGAGGCCGCCATCTTCACCATTCATGGTTTTTGCCAGCGGATGCTCAGCCTGAACGCCTTTGAGTCAGGCATGTTGTTTGAGCATCAGCTTATTGAAGATGAATCGCTGCTGCGTCGTCACGCCTGCGCTGACTTCTGGCGTCGTCACTGTTACCCGCTGCCAAGACCGGTGGCGCAGGCGATGAGCGAGCAATGGACCGGCCCGGAAGATTTACTGCGTGATATTAACAGTTGGTTACAGGGCGAGCAGCCCGCGTTGAAAAAGCCGCCGGCAGATAATGAAACCCTGATAGCACGCCACGAAAAAATTGTTGCCGCCATCGATGGCGTAAAGGCGCAATGGCAGGCTGCGGCAGGAGAGATTGCGGCGCTTATTGAGCAGTCTGGCGTCGATAAGCGCAGCTACAGCAGTAAGAATCTGCCCAACTGGCTTAACACCGTTGGCGAGTGGGCGCAGACAATGACAACCAGCTATCAATTGCCGGATGCGTTAAGCCGTTTTTCGCAAGCGACGCTTGATGAGAAAACTAAAAAAGGCGAGCCGCCACGCCACCCTGTTTTCAGCGAAATTGCGGCGCTGCTGGCGGAACCCCTCACGCTTCGCGACCTGGTTATCGCGCGTGCAATGGCGGAGATTCGCTATATCGTGCAGCAGGAAAAGCACCGCCGCGGCGAGCTGGGCTTTGACGATATGCTTAGCCGCCTTGATGAGGCCCTGCATCAGCCTGGCGGCGATGTACTTGCCGGGGCGATCCGGGCCCGCTTCCCGGCGGCGATGATCGATGAATTCCAGGATACCGACCCCCAGCAGTATCGTATCTTCCGCAGGCTTTACCTTAAGCAGCCAGCAACCGCGTTGCTGTTGATTGGCGATCCCAAGCAGGCGATTTACGCTTTCCGCGGCGCGGATATTTTCACCTACATTAAAGCGCGCCACGAGGTAAGCGATCTCTATACCCTGGACACAAACTGGCGCTCGTCTCCTTCGATGATAGCAAGCGTAAACACGCTGTTTAGCCAGGTTGAAAACCCCTTTTTATTCCGGCAGATACCTTTCTTACCGGTAAAGTCGGCGCCTGGAAACAGCGGCCTGCGCTTTACGGTTCAGGGCGAAGCGCTGGCAGCGATGTCGCTATGGCTACAGCCGGGCGACGGCTGTGGTGTAAGTGATTACCAACAAACCATGGCGGTACAGTGCGCGCAGCAGATTCGCGACTGGCTGGCCGCCGGGCTTCGCGGCGACGCGCTGCTGTGGAAAGGCGATCGTTCCCGTCCCGTGCAGGCATCCGATATCACCATTCTGGTGCGCAGCAGGGGGGAGGCGACGATAGTTCGCGAAGCGTTGAGCGCGCTGAATATTCCTTCGGTCTATCTTTCAAACCGCGATTCCGTCTTTGCCACGCCGGAAGCTCGCGAGCTGCTGTGGATTTTGCAGGCGGTGCTGGCCCCCGAAATAGAATCTACGCTGCGCAGCGCGATGGCGACCAGCGCTTTAGGCCTTGATGCGCGCCGTATTGAAGCGCTTAACGAAGATGAAGCGGCATGGGACAGCCTGGTGGAGGAGTTTACCGGCTACCGGCAAATCTGGCTCCGTCGGGGCGTTATGCCGATGCTGCGCTCTTTGATGGCCGCACGCCAGGTTGCGGAAAACCTGCTGGCAACGCCCGGCGGTGAAAGGCGTCTGACGGATATTTTACATATCAGCGAACTGTTACAGGAAGCCGCCTCGCAGGCGGATAGCGAATTTGCGTTAGTTCGCTGGCTTGCGCAGCAAATCGCGGAGCCTGACAGCAACGCTTCCAGCCAGCAGCTGCGGCTTGAAAGCGATAAACACCTGGTGCAGGTGGTCACTATTCACAAATCCAAAGGGCTGGAGTATCCGCTGGTCTGGCTGCCGTTTATCGCCAATTTCCGCACGCAGAATAGCGGCCTGTATCATGACCGCACCACCTTTACCTCGCTGCTGGATTTAAGCGATAACGAAGAAAGCCTGAGCCTTGCGGAAGAAGAGCGGCTTGCGGAGGATTTGCGGCTGCTGTATGTGGCCGTGACACGTTCTGTCTGGCATTGCAGCCTTGGCGTGGCCCCTCTTTTTCGCGGCAGCCGCGCCAAAAAAGGCGCAAGCGACCTGCATCTCAGCGCGCTGGGCTATCTGCTGCAAAAGGGCGAAGCCCTAGACGCCGCGGGTCTGAAGGCCTGCCTTGAAGCATTAGCCTGTGAGGGGATTAGCGTGGAGCCGCTGAGGCCAATAGATTCGCAGCCCTGGCAGCCCGTCCAGGCACCGCGGCCGACGTTGAGCGCGCGCGAACTGCAGCGGCGCATTGCCGATAACTGGCGAGTTACCAGCTATTCCGGGCTGCAACAGCGCGGCTCCCATCTGGCGCAGGATTTACTGCCACGCCTTGACGTGGACGGCGCGGGCGCTGAGCAGGAGCAAAGTGAGTCGTCACTTACTCCACATGCATTCCCCCGCGGCGCGGCGCCCGGCACCTTTCTGCACGGCCTGTTTGAGGGCATCGATTTTACCCAGCCGCTTGATGAGGCATGGCTGGCGGGGATGTTGACCCTGCAGGGGTTTGGCGAGCGCTGGCAGCCTGTGCTTAGCGGCTGGTTACGGGAAGTTTTGCAGGCGCCTTTGAATGACACAGGGGTATCGCTTAACCAACTTTCACCGGCAGAAAAACAGGTGGAGCTGGAGTTTTACCTGCCCGTCGATACGGACCTGCGGGCCGAGGATCTGGATAAACTTATTCGCCACTACGATCCGCTGTCGGCGGGCTGCCCACCGCTGGATTTCCGGCAGGTGCGGGGCATGCTTAAGGGGTTTATCGATCTGGTCTTCCGCTGGCAGGGACAATATTACCTGCTGGATTACAAATCAAACTGGCTGGGCGAGGACAGCAGCGCCTATACCCGGCAGGCGATGGAGGGCGCCATGCAGTCCCATCGTTACGATCTGCAATACCAGCTATATACGCTTGCGCTGCACCGCTACCTGCGTCATCGCATCCGCGACTATGATTACCAGACCCATTTCGGCGGAGTGATTTATCTCTTCCTGCGCGGAGTGGAGGGCAACGGTTCATCGCAGGGCATTTTTTCAACTCGCCCGGATGCCGAACTGATTGCAAAAATGGATGCCCTGTTTGCCGGCGCTCAAGAAGAGGTGATGCCATGACGATGTTGCAATGGTTACAGCAGGCGGTTGAGCTGAAGCTGCTCCGTGCGCTGGACGTTCAGTTTGCCATGATGGTGGCCAGCAACGAACAGCCGGCTGTGATGCTGGCCGCCGCGCTGGTAAGCCATGACGCGGGCGAAGGCCACGTTTGCCTGCCGCTTGCCCGGCTAACGCCCGAACACTGGTTTGTGGGTCGGCAGCCGGATCTGGCAGAGCAGCTCTTTGCCGCGGCGGGCGAGGTGAGCGACTGGAAAAGTACGCTACTTGCTTCGGAGGCGGTAAGCGACAACGAGGACCCCACGCCGCTTAAGCTCATTGGTGAGCGTATTTACCTTAACCGCATGTGGCAAAACGAGCGCGCGGTAGCGCAGTTCTTTGGCGATCAAAATCGCCCGATGCCTCTGGACGAACAGCGGCTTGCCGCTGTGCTGAACCAGCTTTTTGCGCCAGGCAGCGATATTGACTGGCAGAAAGTGGCGGCCGCGGTGGCGCTGACAAGAAGGATCTCCGTGATTTCCGGCGGGCCAGGCACCGGAAAAACGACAACGGTCGCCAAACTTCTTGCCGCCCTGGTTGAGCTTTCAGGCGAAGGCTCGCTGCGTATTCAGCTTGCAGCGCCCACCGGCAAGGCGGCGGCTCGGTTAACGGAATCCCTCGGGTCGGCGCTGCGCCGTTTACCGCTTAGCGACAAACAAAAAGAAGCGTTGCCGGACGATGCCTGCACCCTGCACCGCCTGCTGGGCGTGCAGCCGAACAGCCAGCGTCTGCGCTACCATGCCGGGAACCGGCTCCACCTGGACGTGCTGGTGGTGGATGAAGCCTCGATGGTGGATTTGCCGATGATGGCAAAGGTGATAGATGCGCTGCCGGACCATGCGCGCGTCATTTTCCTGGGCGATCGTGACCAACTGGCGTCGGTTGAAGCCGGGGCCGTGCTCGGGGATATCTGCCATTACGTGACGTTTGGCTATACTTGCGCGCGCGCGCAGGAGCTGAGCCGCATTACCGATTATTCAATCCCTGCCGGAGAAGGTGAACACGCCAGCGCCTTGCGCGATGGCCTGTGCTTGCTGCAAAAAAGCTATCGCTTCGACAGCCAGTCCGGCATTGGCCAGCTTGCCTTTGCCATAAACGCCAGCGATGTGCGTAAGGCGCAGGCAACGTTTAGCCAGGGCTTTACCGATATAAAGAAGCAGCCGCTGCGTGAGAGCGATGACTACGCGGCGATGATTGCGGATGCGCTGGAAGGCTATCGTTCTTACCTTGAATTAATACGCAGGCAGGCTGAACCGGAGCAGATTCTGGAAGCGTTTGGGCGCTACCAGCTACTGTGCGCCCTGCGGGAAGGGCCGTTTGGCGTTGCCGGGCTCAATGAGCGGATAGAGCAGGCGCTGCTTAATAAGCGCCAGATCGCCCGTCCGCAGCCCGCAACGTCGCGCTGGTACAGCGGCCGCCCTGTAATGATCGCCCGCAACGACAGCGCGCTGGGGCTGTTCAACGGTGATATCGGCATTGCGCTGGAAAGAGGGGAAGGGCTTCGCGTCTGGTTTGCACTGCCCGATGGCTCGGTGAAATCAGTGCAGCCAAGCCGCCTGCCGGCACACGACACCGCGTTTGCTATGACGGTGCATAAGTCTCAGGGCTCTGAATTTGATCACGCGGCGCTGGTGCTGCCGAACCAGTTTACGCCGGTTGTGACGCGGGAACTGGTGTATACCGCCGTTACGCGTGCGCGCAGCCGGTTATCTTTATATGCCGATGACCGGGTGCTGGAGAAAGCCATTCTGACGAGGACTGAAAGACGCAGTGGCTTGATTGACGTGTTTAACTAGATTTGGGCGGGTGAGCTTGCTTCACCCGCCGCCACTCAGGCTAAATCCGCCATCAGGATCTTCGAGCGGCGCTGGTAGTTGTACATCTCTTTTTTGCTTTCCGGCAGCAGGTCCACATCCACCGGCGTGAAGCCACGTTCCTGAAACCAGTGGATACTGCGTGTCGTCAGCACGAACAGCTTGCTAAGCCCCATTTGCCGCGCCTGGGTAGCTATGCGTTGCAGCAGTACTTCGCCTCGCGACGAACTTCGGTAGTCCGGGTGTACCGCTACGCACGCCATTTCGCCGATTCCTTCTTCCTGGAATGGGTAAAGCGCGGCGCAGGCGATGGTGAGGTTATCGCGCTGGATAATCGTAAATTTATCGATCTCCATTTCTAACTGCTCGCGCGAGCGGCGCACCAGAATACCTTGCTGCTCAAGAGGGCGAATCAGCTCCAGAATGCCGCCGATATCGTTGATCGTCGCGCGGCGGATTTGTTCGGCGCTTTCCATAACGATTTGGGTACCGATACCGTCGCGGGAGAACAGTTCCTGCAGCAATGCGCCGTCTTCCTGGTAGCTAATCAGATGGCTGCGACGCACGCCGCTGCGGCAGGCTTTCACCGCGCCACGCAGGAAGCGCACCGTGCCGGAATGATAATCTCCGGCGCTTTCCAGCTCCTCAATACGGCGCTGGGCATCGTTTGGAAACAGCTCAGAGATAATATTGCCGTTATCGTCGTTAACGCCCTGGGAGGAGCAGAAACCGATCATTTTCTCGGCTTTAAGCTTTACCGCCAGCTGGGTGGCGACCTCTTCGGAGGTGAGGTTAAAACTTTCTCCGGTGACCGAAACCGCGACCGGCCCCAGCAATACGATGGCGCCGTTATCAAGCTGGCGATGGATGGCCTCTTCGTCAATACGGCGAATACGGCCGCTGTGGCAGTAGTCTATTCCGTCATCCACGCCGAGCGGCTGAGCAATAATAAAGTTGCCGCTTACCACATTAATATGCGCGCCCTGCAAAGGCGTATTGCCAAGGCTCATGGAGAGGCGCGCCGTAATATCCAGTTGCAGCAAGCCCGCCGCCTGCTTTACCAGCTCCAGCGTTTTGGCGTCGGTGACACGAGTGTATTTATGGTATACCGGCTCATGATGATGAGCGGCCAGGTTGGCATCAATCTGCGGACGAGCGCCATACACCACGACCAGGCGGATGCCCAGGCTGTGCAGCAGGCCAATATCGTTAACGATACTGGAGAAGTTCTCATGCTCGATGGCTTCGCCGCCAAGCATAATGACAAACGTTTTTCCCCGGTGGGCATTTATATAGGGAACAGAATGGCGGAATCCCTGTACCAGTTCGGTTCTACGTTCCTTCACCACGGCAAACCCTCATTGCATGATTATTCGTAATTTGTGTATTTTTATTCTTTTATCGCCTCGGGCGCAAGCAGCAATTTTCGCAAAGCGACGTTTTCTCTTTAACCGACGATTAGGCCACATTTGAGAATGTTTACCCTTTTAATGATGACAGTAAGGGTGTGATTCGTTAAAGTTTTCGGCTAAAAAATTAGAGTTTGCGTATTTACTGTGCAAAAAAGATGACTCCCAGGAGAGCCATGTCAGATTCCAGTTCATTCATTAGCCGCCGCCGTCTGCTTCAGGGCGCGGGTGCCATGTGGTTATTAAGCGTGAGCCAGGCAGGACTTGCGGCAGTAAGCCAGGTGATTGCCGTGCGCGTCTGGCCAGCCTCGTCTTATACCCGCGTGACGCTGGAGTCCAATCAACTGCTTAAGTATAAGCAGTTCGCGTTGAGCAATCCTGAACGCATTGTGGTGGATATCGAAGGGGTTAATCTGAACTCGGTGCTTAAAGGCGTCGGGACCCAGATCCGCGCGGACGATCCTTTTATTAAGTCGGCGCGCGTGGGGCAATTCGATCCTAAAACCGTGCGCATGGTTTTTGAACTCAAACAAAACGTTACGCCGCAGCTGTTCGCTCTGGCCCCGGTTGCTGAATTCAAAGAGCGTCTGGTGATGGATCTTTATCCGGCAAATATGCATAACCAGCAGGATCCGCTGCTTGCGCTGCTGGAAGATTACAATAACGGCGAGCTGGATAAAAAAATGCCGGCGGAGCAGGGGCCGAAGCCGGGTAAGGCCGGGCGCGACAGGCCGATCGTTATTATGCTCGATCCCGGCCACGGCGGTGAAGATCCGGGGGCTATCGGGACGTTTAAAACACGTGAAAAAGATATCGTGTTGAAAATCGCGCGGCGGCTGAAGGCGCTCATCGATAAAGAAGCGAACATGAAGGCTTATATGACGCGCAACGAGGACGTGTTTATCCCGTTGAAAGTTCGCGTGGCAAAAGCCCAGAAGCAGCGCGCGGATCTCTTTATTTCGATTCACGCGGACGCGTTTACCTCCGGCGCGGCGCACGGCTCGTCAGTCTTTGCGCTTTCCACCAAGGGCGCCACCAGTACGGCGGCGAAGTATCTGGCGCAAACGCAGAACGCCGCGGATTTAATCGGTGGGATAAGCAGAAGCGGCGATCGCTATGTCGATCACACCATGTTCGATATGGTGCAGTCGCTGACCATCAACGACAGCCTGAAATTCGGCAAAGAGGTGCTCTCAAGGCTTGGGCGGGTAAACAGGCTGCATAAAAACAGCGTCGATCAGGCAGGCTTTGCGGTGCTAAAAGCGCCGGATATCCCTTCTATCCTCGTGGAGACGGCGTTTTTAAGCAACGTCAAGGAAGAGCGCAAGCTGCGTACGGCTGCCTTCCAGCAGGAAGTGGCGGAGTCTATTCTGGCCGGGATTAAGGCGTATTTTGCAGATGGGGCAACGCTTGCACGGCGCGGATAACGCGCCGTTTTTACTTTCGGGCGAGGATTTCAGGCGTTCAGATACAAAAAAACACCCGTTAAGGTGTTTTAAAAGTTGGTTGCGGGGGCCGGATTTGAACCGACGACCTTCGGGTTATGAGCCCGACGAG
>DAMALH010000045.1:0-36107 GCA_032000125.1 Buttiauxella sp.
TACCTGCGGCAGCGCCGGCAAAACTATTCTGTTGCGACGGCGGTCTCTGAGGCGCTGACCGTATTCGAGCCAGCGCAGCTCTTCAAGCGCGTTAACCGAAACGTGGCTGTCCGAACCGATCCCCCAATGGCCGCCACGGGCGATAAAATCATTGGCCGGGAAAATGCCGTCGCCAAGGTTTGCCTCGGTTGTCGGGCACAGGCCCGCCACCGCACGGCTTTCGACAATCTGCGTTATTTCCTCTGCGGCCAGATGCGTTGCGTGGATCAGGCACCAGCGATCGTCCACCGCAAAGCGGTTATAGAGCCAGTTCACCGGCCGTTCGCCGCTCCATGCGAGGCAGTCGTTGACCTCTTTCTCCTGTTCGGCGATATGGATATGCACCGGCAGGCGGTAGTCGCAGGCCTCCAGCACGTCTTCCATTTGCTCCTGCGTAACGGCGCGCAGCGAATGGAAACACAGTCCCTGATTGATGCGCGGGTAATGACGCAGCGCCTTTTCAAGCGCGTGCTGCTGGCGCAGATACCGGTCGACATCCTGAATAAAACGCTTCTGCCCGGCCTGCGGCGGCTGCGCGCCAAACCCAGCGTAGCTGTACAGAACCGGCAGCAGCGTCTGCCCAATTCCACTGTTATCGGCAGCGACAACGAGTTGCTGTAGCATCATATCGCCGGTGTCATAGGGTTTGCCATTAACGTCATGATGCAAGTAGTGAAATTCTGCGACCTGCGTATAACCGCCTTTTAGCATGTCGATATAAAGCCGCGTGGCGATGGCGCCTGTCTGCTCTGGAGTAAGCTTTTGCACCATGCGATACATCAGATCGCGCCACGTCCAGAAACTGTCCTGCGGATTGCCGGCGACTTCGGTCAGGCCCGCCATCGCGCGCTGAAAAGCGTGGGAGTGTAAATTTACCATCGAAGGAATGACTACGCCGGGCAGCAGCGTCGCCCCTTCTGCCGAGGCTCCGGCATCGATATGGGTGATGATTCCCTGCTCGTTGACGGTAATACGCACATTGTGCCCCCAGCCCTGTGGGAGCATCACGCTCGGTGCAAAATAAGCCGGCATAGTTTCGGTTCCTTCTTTTAACGGTGACAATGATTTAGCGATAAATCCGCGCCGACGCAAAACAAATTTAGCCCCGCCCGTAACGGCTGCAAAAAATTTGTGTGGCATGCGACAAATTGCTGCAACAAAGCGGTCAATCTAAGCTGCGGCTGTTGATGAATTTAGCATGCTGTGCCAGGTTGTTTGTCATTGTCTATACAACCGATGCGGAGAATATCATGTCCTCCCCTGTTTCCTGCGACAGCCTCTGGAGCGGCGCCACCTTCGTTACCATGAAGGAGGGGCGATATCACGCCGTTGAGAATGGTGTCCTCGCCATACAGCACGGCAAAATACTCTGGCTGGGCCCAAAAGATGCCATGCCGGAAATTATCGCCGCTGAACATCACCATTTTGACGGCGGCATCGTGATGCCGGGCTTTATCGACTGCCATACCCACCTGGTATTCGGGGGCGACCGCAGCGCCGAGTTTGAAAAGCGCCTTAATGGCGTGAGCTACGCGCAGATAGCTGCAGAAGGCGGAGGTATCCTCTCAACCGTGCGCGCCACCAGAGCCGCAGACGAGAATGAATTGCTTGTCAGCGCCCGCCGGCGTCTTAGCCATCTGCTGGCGGAAGGCGTAACAACGGTTGAAATAAAATCCGGCTACGGGCTGGATATCGACAACGAAATCAAAATGCTGCGCACGATCCGCAAGCTTGGCGAGCAGCAGGCGGTTGAAGTTTACGCCACATGCCTTGCGGCCCATGCGATACCGCCTGAATTTAACGGTGACGGCGACGCGTGGATTGAGGTGGTTTGCGAACAGCTATTACCCCGCGTGGCGCAGGAAAAGCTTGCCGATGCCGTAGATGCCTTTTGTGAACATCTGGCGTTTACCCCTTCACAAACCGCAAAAGTTTTTGCCGCTGCGCGCGATGTGGGCCTGCCGGTAAAACTACATGCCGAACAGCTTTCCCCGCTTGCAGGCAGCAGCCTTGCCGCAAGTTTTAACGCGCTTTCCGCCGATCACCTTGAGTACGCAACGGACGAAGACGCCAGAGCGATGGCCGAAGGCAATACGGTGGCCGTGCTGTTACCGGGCGCGTTCTATCTGCTGCGAGAAAAACAGCGCCCGCCGGTGGAGGCGTTTCGTAAATATGGCGTGCCGATGGCCGTTGCAAGCGACGCTAACCCCGGCACCTCCCCCGCGCTGTCGCTACGCCTGATGTTGAATATGGCCTGTACGCTGTTCGGCTTAACGCCTGAAGAAGCGCTGGCTGGCGTGACGCTCCATGCGGCCCAGGCTCTTGGCATTCAGGCCAGCCATGGCAGCCTTGAGTTGGGCAAGGTCGCAAACTTTGTGCACTGGCCCGTGGCACGCCCTGCGGAGCTGGTCTACTGGTTAGGGGGACAATTGCCCTGCACCGTTATTTATCGGGGAGAAAAACGTGAAAGCAGCTTATGAATTTACTGCCGGGAAACTGCCGCTGCTGGTGAGCATCCCGCACGCCGGTACAGCGCTAACGCCCGAAGTTGAAGCCGGGCTGAGCGACGCCGCGCGTCCTTTGCCGGATACAGACTGGCATATTCCCAAACTCTATGACTTTATCCATGCGCTTGGAGCCAGCGTGCTGGTGGGCAACTATTCCCGCATGGTTATCGACCTTAACCGCCCGGCGGACGACAAGCCTCTTTACGCCACGGCCACCACAGGTTTATACCCAGAGACGCTTTTCGACGGCACGCCAGCGTTTTTACCGGGACAGGCGCCCGGCGAAAATCAGCGACAGGCGGCGCTGGAAAATATCTGGCAGCCTTACCATCAGCAGCTACAGAAAGAACTGCAGCGGCTGAAAGCCGAGCATGGTTATGCGCTGTTGTTTGACGCCCATTCAATCGCAAGCCATATCCCTCGTTTGTTCGAAGGAAAGCTCCCAGATTTAAATCTGGGAACCAACGGCGGACGCAGTTGTGATGAGCTGATTGAAGAGCATCTGGTAGCCTGCATGGCGAATCAGAAAGCGTTTAGCTGGGTGGCCAATGGGCGCTTTAAAGGCGGCTATATAACACGGGCCTATGGCAACCCGGCCCAGGGAATGCACGCCGTGCAACTGGAACTGGCGCAGTGCAACTATATGGATGAAAAAGTCCCGTTCGGCTGGCGAGAAGAACGAGCGGCGGGGCTACAGCCGCTGCTTAAGCAGCTTATTCTCATCCTGCTGGCAAGCGCGCAGCAGATTACGTAAAAAGAAAACCGCCGGTTCTGTCCACAGCGATTACGCTATTGTGGACAGAACCGGCGGTCTTAAGTCAGTCGATCTGTTATTCCTGACCGGCAGGAGGCATTTTACCTTCATGCGCCGGGCGTTCTGTCAGACGCTTCTCAAAATCGGCATTAAACTGCTTTTTCTGCTCAGGGGTCAGAATGTTGTAGATCTTATTCTGTGTTTCCATGTGGGCAAGCATGCGCGCTTTATTCTGCTCGGCCATTTTATCAACCTGGGCCTGTGCTTTCGCCTTGTCGAAGCTGTCGCTTGCGATAATGCTGTGTGCCTCACGACGCTCTTCAAGCGATGGACGTTCCATCTTACCGCGCTGCTCTTTCATGATCTCGCGCACCTGCTGTTTCTGCGCATCGGTCAGGTTAAGGTTTTTGAACATCATATCGTGATGCCCACCGCGCGGACCTTTATGGTGCATCATTGGCGCATCGGTTTTTGCAGCGGTGGTGGTATCTGCCGCGTGCGCCAGGTTTGCCGCACCCAGAGCCAGAGTTGAAGCAACAAAGAGAGCTGTTAATTTACGCATATTATTTTTCCTTTCTGATTTCTGTTACGACTGGTTTGTCGCGTTGACGAGATTGAGTTTACGACCTCAATCGTCAAGGAGTCGGTCGAATTAGTAAAGCATTGAAAGGCTAAAAAACACTTTTTCGCCAATTATGAAGAAAATAAGAATTAATACGCGCTTAATTGCAACAGGAAATAACAACCTGATGATTTTAAAGAAATTATGGAGGAAGTGTATAGTAATTCCTGGGCATGATAAAGCGGCGAGTTAAGATTAATCCGCAGCTAAGCGTTAATGTATTAGCTTCCCTGCGGAAGCTAACGGTAATTATATTTCGCGCAGCATCAATCCGGCCCGTAATCCCAGTGCCACATTAGGATTGGGGAATAAAACAAATTCTTTATCTGCTTTAACGATATATCGCGTATCGCCATCTTCAGCGAGCAACGTATCTTTAGGGAACGCGGTGAAGTTTTGCGTTTGCGCGCCCATATGCAGCACAAAGGATTCAGTCTGGCGGGTAATCTGTTGTGCCACTTCATAACGCAGCGGCTCGCCTTCAGCAACGGGGACTTCCCCACCGATCAATAACGCGTTCAACGCCTGTTTCGTCACCTCAAACTGGCTGAGATCGTTCTCTCCGAAAGGCTGCGCCTTGCCCAGCTCCAGCGTGCAGCTTAACGCCGTAAAATGCTCGCTGCTGAAATGGCTGAACGTGCCTCCCGGCTCTTGATGAAACACCAGCGCCTGAAGGCCAGCGCAGCCGAGCCACGCTAGAAACGCCTCGTCGTAAGGTAAAGCCCGCGCAGGCAGCACGCCGAAGCGAGGATGATACGAACTGCGAATGGCGGTATGCATATCAAGATGCCAGAGGATAGTTTCATCCCCCTGTGAGCAGAACAGCTCCAGCGCATGCTCCAGACGGCACGCTCGCTGCGTTTCGATACTTTCCGGGAACTGCTGCCAGCGGCCGCCAAACATGCGGTTCATATCGCTGTGCATATAGCGTTTGTTGCTGCGCAAAGCGGCAGGATTGCCGAGGATCACCAGCAGGCGCCACTGCAGGGCCAGCTTGCCCGCCAGCAAATCGTCGATAAGCTGCGCAAGTATTTCTACCGGCGCAGTTTCATTACCGTGAATGCCGGCCGATAACACCAGCGCCTTTGCCACCGGCTGATGCGGCGTGAGCGTTAAGATCCCTTCATCACACCACTGCCAGTGCAGATGGTCATTTTTACCTTCGGTTTGCGTTGGCGCTCGCCCCGCGAGGGTCTGCGCCAGAAAATCCAGCATTGTGCCTCCTGTCAGCGCTGAAAAGGATAAACAGACCCTAAGTCTAGTATACGGGTCAGCTCATCGAGCGCTTCTCTTCCATCGCGCAGTAATAACGGATCGGCTAAATCGGCCTGCGTCAGACGATCGCGATACCAGCGATCCACCCAGCCATTGAGCGTTGCAAACAGCGCGTCGTTCATCATTACCGCTGGATTAACCGCCCGCTGTTCCCGTTCGGTAAGCACCACCCGCAGACGCAGACAGGCCGGGCCGCCGCCGTTCGCCATGCTTTCGCGCAGGTCGAACACGTTCAGTTCGCTAATCGGGTTGTCGGCTTCCAGCAGTTCATTAAGATAGCGCCACACGCCGGCATGCTGGCGCGCTTCTTCCGGCAAAATGAGCAGCATGCTGCCATCGTCACGGCTGAGTAACTGGCTGTTAAACAGGTATGTCGATACGGCATCGCCGACCGATACCCGATCCGCCGGAACCTCTACGGCCATAAAGCCCGGCACTTTCTCACGCAGGGTTTGATAAAGCTCGTGCTGGTGCAAAAAAGCCTGTTCGTGACAGAACAAAAGCTGGCGATTCGACACCGCAATAACATCGTTATGGAACACGCCGCGATCGATAACCGCCGGGTTCTGCTGCGCATAGACAGCCAGCTCAGGATTAACCTGATTCAACCGCGCCACGGCCTGGCTCGCCTCAAGCGTCTGACGGGCCGGATAGCGCGCCGGAATAAGCCCGGCCTTCGCCTCTTCGCGGCCATAAACGAAAAGCTGCACGGACGGAGCACCATAGGCGCCGCCCAGGCGGTTATGGTTTGCCGCCCCTTCATCGCCAAACATGGCAACCTGCGGCAGCGCGCCATGCACGGAAAAATGTTGTTGGTTGCGGAAAATGGCGCGCAGCAGGCTTTCGGTGGTTGGCGCTTCGCTTGCCCGGTGAAATTTGTTATTAAGGTTTGCCACCGTCAGGTGTACTTTGCCGTCCAGACTGTCCGCCGAGGGTGAAACGGTGGCGGCGTTTGCCACCCACATCGACGACGCCGAGCTCGCCGCAGAAAGTAGTTGCGGAGCCTGCTTTGCCACGCGCTCAACGATCTGCTCGTCGCTGCCGGTAAAGCCAAGCTGGCGCAGCACCGGCACGTTCGGTCGTTCCTGTGGCGCAATCACGCCCTGCGGGAAGCCCGCGTCCGCCAGCGCCTTCATCTTCAGCAGGCCCTGTTTAGCGGCAAGCTTTGGATTAGACACGCGATACTGGTGCTTAGTGGAGGCCTCATTGCCGAAAGACAGCCCGGCGTAATGGTGGGTTAACCCCACCAGGCCATCAAAGTTGACTTCGCGCGCTTTCATGGCTGTTCCTCACGGCTAAAATCCAGCCCCGGACTCAGCGTTTCCGGCAGCGAGAAGGCCGGGCTTTCCAGCGTCGCCATCGGCCAGGCGCAGTAATCTGCCGCATACCACGCGCTTGCGCGATGGTTACCCGAGGCGCCCACGCCGCCAAAAGGCGCGGTACTGGCGGCGCCCGTCAGGGGTTTATTCCAGTTAACAATGCCCGCGCGCGCCTCCAGCAGCAGTTGATCAAACTGCTCACGATCCGGGGAAATCAGCCCGCTCGCCAGGCCAAAACGCGTGTTATTCGCCATGCGGATAGCATCGTCGAAACTGTCATAGCGCCAGACCGCCAGCAGCGGGCCAAAGACCTCTTCATCCGGCACGTTTGCCACATCGGTTAGCTCAACGATGCCCGGCGTCAGCAACGAGGTGCCCTTTTCAAGCAGCTCAGGCGCCAGTAACGCTTTGCCTCCGCGAGCCAGATGCTCCTGCCAGGCGGTCAGCACGCGCTCTGCCGCCTGCACGGAAATGAGCCCGCCGATAAACGGCTGCGGCGTTGCATCCCAGGCACCCGGCTTCAGGCGCGAAGCCACCTCCACCAGTCGCCTGAGAAACGCATCGCCCTGCTCGCCTTTTTTCACCAGCAAACGGCGCGCGCAGGTGCAGCGCTGTCCGGCGGTAATAAACGCAGACTGGATAGCGAGGTGCACCGCACCGTCGATGTCCTGCGGATCTTCTACGATAAGCGGGTTATTGCCGCCCATTTCCAGCGCGAGGATCTTCTCCGGCTGCCCGGCCAACTGGCGATGTAGCTGGTAGCCAGTATTTGCGCTGCCGGTAAACAGCAGCCCGTCGAGATCGCTTTGTTGCGCCAGCGCCTGGCCGGTTTCACGCCCGCCCTGCACCAGATTCAGTACGCCCTGCGGCACGCCCGCCTGCTCCCACAGCTTCATCACCTGTTCTCCAATAAGAGGCGTCAGTTCGCTGGGTTTGAAGATAACCGTGTTGCCCGCAAGCAGGGCAGGAACGATATGCCCGTTTGGCAAATGCCCCGGCAGATTATAAGGCCCAAATACCGCCAGCACGCCGTGAGGACGATGGCGTAACGTAGCCGCGCCGTCAGGCATAGGCGTATGCGTTTCACCCGTTCGCGTATGCCAGGCCTTTACTGAAATAGCGATCTTATTAATCATCGCGCCGGCTTCCGTCGCCGCCTCCCAGCGTGGCTTGCCGGTTTCCCGGGCGATGGTGCTGGTAAGTTCATCTTTATTAGCTTCAAGCAAGCGAGCAAACGCTTCGACGATGGCCTGGCGCTCGGCAAAGGGTTTTTTAGCCCATGCAGGGAACGCCGCGCGCGCAGCGGCGCAGGCTGCGGAAACCTGTTCACCGTTTGCAGCCTTCCCCTCCCAGAGCAGATCGCCGTTCACCGGATTGTGTTTTTGCATTACTTCGCCGCGGCCTGCGGTCCATGTTCCATTAATCCACTGGGTCATACTTTTTTCTCCTCCGGGCACAGGCGCACCAGCCGTACTTTATCACCGGCGCTGCATTTCAGAGCGTCCGCGGTGGCAGCATCGATAATCAGGCGATCGCCTTCTGGATTAGCATTAATCAGCAGCGAGCGGAAATGTTCATATTGCTCATTGGCCACCAGGCAAACCGGCAGTTCTTCGGTCGCGGGCTGGCCGATAACCACTTCTGCCAGACGGCTTTTGCGGATCGCACGAACCCTGTCGATGTCGCATTCAAGCGTCGGGCCACCGTCAAAAATATCCACGTAGTTGCGGTAGCGAAATCCTTCGGCTTCCAGCACGGCGCGGGCAGGCGCGGTTTGCGGATGCACCTGGCCGATAACCGCCTGCGCTTCCGGCGACAGGAAGTCGGTATAAATAGGATGCTTGGGCATCAGCTCGGCGATAAAAGCTTTCTGCCCGGTGCCGCACAGGTAATCCGCACGGCTGAACTCCATCGAGAAGAAGCGGCTGCCGAGGCTTTCCCAGAAAGGGGAATGGCCGTGTTCATCGATCACCCCGCGCATTTCCGCCACCACTTTTTCATTAAAGCGTTCGCGGAAGGCCGCCATAAACATAAAGCGCGATTTTGAAAGCAGGTAACCGTTGCCCTCTTTGCGCCAGTCGGCGTCGAGAAACAGCGTGCAAAGCTCGCTGCTGCCCGTGTGATCGTTGCTGAGAAATAGGGTCGGCAAGGCGTTATAGATGTTCAGCTCTTTGGAAGCGTGCACCAGCGTGCCAAAGCGGTAGTTGTACCAGGGATCGTTCAGGCCAACGGCGACTTCAATGGCGCAGATGCCCACCACTTTACCGCTGGTGGTTTCTTCGAGCACAAAAACGTACCCCCGATCGCCCTTCGGCAATCCGCCTTCCCAGGTTTTTATCGAGCGATCGATGCGCTCTGCCAGCGTCTTTTCGTCGGCAGGCAACGAGGTTAACCCGCCGCCTGTTTTCTCCGCCATCGCCAGCAGACCGCTCAAATCACCGCGCTCAACCGGACGGATCAGCATCATGATTTTTCTCCGGCAAGAAAGCGTTCACAGGCGCGCTCAAAGCGATCCAGTCCTTTTTGCACCTCGGCCTCGCTGACAATCAGCGACGGCGCAAAGCGGACCACGCTGGCACCGGCAATCAGGATCATCAATCCTTCCTGCGCGGCGGCCTGCAGAATAAGTTTAGCCTTTCCGGCATGCTCCTGTTGCAGCACACAGCCGATTAACAGCCCCAGACCGCGCACTTCGCTAAACAAGCCGTGTTGCTGATTTATTTTGTTCAGACGCTCCACAAACCACTGATGGCGCTGTTTTACGCCATCCAGCACTTCAGGCGTGTTAATCAGCTCCATCACGCGGCCAGCAACGGCGCCCGCCAGCGGGTTGCCGCCGTAGGTGGTGCCGTGGGTCCCAACGACCATCACTTTAGCGAATTTATCCGTGGTTAACATGGCGCCAATCGGGAAGCCGCCGCCCAGCGCTTTCGCCGTGGAGAGCACGTCCGGCGTGATGCCGTAATGCATATAGGCATACAGCGAACCGGTGCGGCCAACGCCCGTCTGGACTTCATCAAAGATCAGCACCGCGTTGTGGCGATCGCACAGTTCACGCAGACCCTGCAGGAACGTGGGATCGGCCGGAACCACGCCGCCTTCGCCCTGCATCGGTTCGACGATCACAGCGCAGGTATTTTCATCGATCAGTTCGCTGGCGGATTGCAGATCGTTATAAATGGCATGGCTGATTTGCGGCGGCAGCGGCGCAAAGTCCTGTGAGTAAGCCGGCTGTCCGCCTGCGGAGACGGTAAACAGCGTGCGGCCATGAAACGCATTTTTGAAAGCGACGATGCCGCTTTTGTACGGGCCAAAATTATCGTGCGCATATTTTCGCGCAAGCTTTAAAGCCGCCTCGTTAGCTTCCGCCCCCGAGTTGCAGAAGAAGACTTTATCGGCAAAGGTGGCATCGATAAGCTGTTTTGCCAGCCGTAATATCGGCTCGTTGGTGTAGCCGTTACCGGTATGCCAGAACTTGGCCGCCTGCGCTTCCAGCGCCTTGCGTAAATCAGGATTCGCATGCCCCAGCGCGTTAACCGCAATCCCGCCCGCGAAATCGATGTAATCCTTACCCTGCTGATCCCACAAAGTGGAACCTTCGCCACGTACCGGAATAAAAGCCGCAGGGGCATAAACGGGCATCATCCATTCATCGAAGTTCTGACGTGTAATTGACTGCTGCATAGCGACCTCTTCCGGTAAATAAAAAGTAATATAAATGCTAAATAATTTAGTGTTTGCGCTGGTAAATGTAGATTGCAGCCTTCGTGCCAGCCAGAGATAAAAATGCATAACGGCGAGGGTGAAACGAAAAATCAATAACTTAACTAAGGCAGCTATGCACTTTAAGTGAATATTAGGTGCATAGTTTTACGAGCAAGGCGGGTTCAAGGCATGAAAACGAGAAATATTATGCAGCGGCAAAATATAATGCTGGATTTGTGATCGCCGCCGGGATTTGCCTGCTGTTTTTGCACCACAACGGCGCGGAGCGGGCGATTGTGGTGCAGATTTTGCTGTTTAACAATGCATAGGGCCGCCCCTGCATTTTACCGTGTTTTCTGCTACCATCCTGCCACCTTGATTTGTCACCACGGCAGCGATCCATGAAATTTGTCTCTTTTAATATCAACGGCCTGCGTGCTCGCCCGCACCAGCTCGAGGCCATTGTCGAACAGCACCAGCCGGACGTTATCGGCCTGCAGGAAACCAAAGTGCATGACGATATGTTCCCGCTGGAGGATGTCGCAAAGCTTGGTTACAACGTCTTCTATCACGGGCAGAAAGGCCATTACGGCGTGGCGCTGCTGACCAAAGAGACACCGGTTGCCGTGCGTCGTGGCTTCCCGGGCGACGACGAAGAAGCCCAGCGCCGCATTATCATGGCGGAAATCCCGTCCCCCCTCGGCAACCTGACGGTAATTAACGGCTACTTCCCGCAGGGCGAAAGCCGCGATCATCCGACCAAATTCCCGGCGAAGGCCAGGTTTTATCAGGATTTGCAGAACTACCTTGAGAATGCGCTGCACAAAGACAGCCCGGTGTTGATTATGGGCGATGTGAATATCAGCCCGACAGATCTGGATATCGGCATCGGCGAAGATAGCCGCAAGCGCTGGCTTCGCACCGGCAAGTGTTCCTTCCTGCCTGAAGAGCGTGAATGGATGGACCGCCTGATTAGCTGGGGGCTCGTTGACACCTTCCGTCACGCCAATCCGGAAACGCAGGATAAATTCTCCTGGTTCGACTACCGCTCCAGAGGCTTTGATGACAACCGCGGCCTGCGTATCGATCTGCTGCTGGCAAGCAAACCGCTGGCGGAACGCTGTATCGCAACGGGTATCGATTACGATATCCGCGGCATGGAAAAGCCGTCTGACCACGCGCCGGTGTGGGCGCAGTTTAAGCTTTAAAGCTGGCTTGCCGGGGTGAGCGAAACCTGATGTTAAAAACCCTTGATGTCGTAGCGGCAATTATCGAGCGCGACGGAAAAATTCTGCTGGCGCAAAGGCCGCAAAGCGGCGACCAGCCGGGGCTGTGGGAATTTCCAGGCGGCAAGGTGGAACGCGGAGAATCGCAACCGGCAGCGCTGATACGCGAGCTGCGGGAGGAATTAGGCATCGAAGCCGAGGTTGGCAACTATGTTGCCAGCCATAAACGGGAAGTAGCAGGAAGGCTTATCCATCTCCATGCCTGGCACGTGCCGTCCTTTCGCGGAGAACTGACGGCACACTGCCACAGCGGGCTGATATGGTGTTATCCCGCCGAAGCCTTTAGCTGCGACGTTGCTCCGGCGGATATTCCTTTGCTTGAAGCGTTCAGGGTTTTACCCGACGCCACACCAGCGGATTAGTGCTCAACGTTTTTTCATCGCGCTGGCACTGTAGAAGAATCCCGCCGTCTGCTTCCACCACGGCGCCTTCGGAATAGTTTCGATCCTGATAAATGCAGCACTGATGGCAGGGGGCGGCCCGCTGCCCCTGCGAGCTGAACGCTTCCGGAGGTAAAGAAACGTCCACGTCAGGCTGGTGGCGCTGCGCCATCCCCGGCAGGCTCACCATCAGCGTCACGGCGGCGGCGAGCAGGCTTTTTCTTAGCATTCTCATTTCCCTCTTTTTTTGCCCACTGTTTACGGGACTTTTTATTTTCATCCGGTGCCTTAATTCCCTTGAAGGCATGGCGAACCGGCGTGGTTCTCGCCTGGTGAATCAGCTCATGGAGCGTGGTTACCAGCGGCTGCATAAAATCCTGATACCGGCACTGCTTTTCGCTGATTTGCGTCAGCGTCGATTCCCAGTGCGCCGTCATGTCGGGTCTTGCGGCCAGTTCCGGCAGGGAATGAATCAGCGCCCTTCCGGCATCCGTAGAGATAATATAGCGTCCTTTTTTCGTCAGGAAGCTGCGTTTGAAGAGCAATTCGATGATCCCCGCGCGCGTGGCTTCCGTACCCAGACCGTCCGTTGCGCGCAGGATCTTTTTCAGATCTTTATCCTGCACAAAGCGGGCGATGCCGGTCATCGCGGAAAGCAGCGTCGCATCGGTAAAATGACGCGGCGGCTGGGTTTGCCGTTCCACCACTTCACCTTTCTCGCACAATAGCTCGTCGCCTTTCGCCACCACCGGCAGCGGCGTGCCGTCGTTCTCTTCATCGCGCTCTTTGCTGCCAAGCAGCGTGCGCCAGCCGGCTTCCGCCAGGAAGCGCGCTTTGGCGTTAAATTTACCGCCTGCGATATCCAGATCGATGGTGCATTTGCGGAATACCGCATCGGCACAGAACTGCATCAGGTACTGACGGGCGACAAGGTTGTAAACCTTCGCTTCGTTTTCCGAAAGCGAGACGGATGAGCTGCGTGCGGTCGGGATAATCGCGTGGTGGGCGTCTACTTTTTTATCATCCCAGCAGCGGTTACGGATATCGGTGTTCACCGCTGGCTGCGGCAGTAAATCCGGCTGATGAACGGCGATGGCGTTCAGCACCGCATGCCGCCCGGCGTAATGCTCTTCCGGTAGATAACGGCAGTCGGAACGCGGGTAGGTAATAAGCTTATGGGTTTCATAAAGCTTCTGGCAGATATCCAGCACGTTCTGGGCGCTAAGTCCAAAGCGCTTTGCCGCTTCAATCTGCAGGCTGGACAGCGAGAACGGCAGCGGCGCGATCTCGGATTCCCGTTTATCGTTATAAGCCGTGACGAAAGCGGGCTGGCCGGCAATCCGCTTCACCACATGTTCGGCAAGCGGGCGATGCAGCAAGCGCCCTTCTTCATCCTGATAGGGTTCGCAGGACTCACTCGGTATCCAGGTAGCGACAAAACGCTCGTCTGCTGGCGTAACGATGTGCGCCTTTACCTCAAAAAAGTCTTTCGCCACGAAGTTTTCGATTTCTTCATCGCGGCGTACTACCAGCCCCAGCACCGGCGTCTGCACGCGGCCAACGGACAGCACGCCCTGATAGCCCGCGTTGCGCCCAAGAATGGTGTAAGCGCGGGTCATATTGATGCCGTACAGCCAGTCGGCACGGGCGCGCGCAAGGGCGGAAACGCAAAGAGGAATGAACTCGCTATTGGCGCGCAGACGGGAAATAGCGCGCTCCACCGCCTGCGGGTTGAGATCGTTAATCAGGCAGCGCTGCACCTGCTGGCGTTTTTCCGGGGCCAGTTGCAGATAATCCAGCACCTCATCCACCAGCAGTTGTCCTTCGCGGTCCGGGTCGCCTGCGTGAACGACTTCCGTCGCCTGATTAAGCAGCTTTTTTATCGCGTTAAGCTGTTTAGTCACCGAAGGCCGCGGCTGGAGCTGCCATTTTTCCGGCACGATAGGCAAATCGGCAAGGTTCCAGCGCGCATAGCGCCCGTCATAGGCGTCCGGCTGCGCCTGCTCCAGCAGGTGGCCGATACACCAGGTCACAACCTGGCCGTTACCGCATTCGATAAAGCCGTCTCCCCTGCGGTGAGGTTTAGGGAGCACATCGGCGATAGCGCGTGCAAGGCTCGGCTTTTCTGCAATAAACAGCCGCATGAGGTTAGCGAATCTCGATCATCGGGCGGCCAGCGCGGGCGGGTTTCAGCTCGCCGATGGCGTTGAGTTTGATGCCATTTTTTTCCGCGATGGCCGCCACGTCCTGTTCTGCATCGGCACGCACGGCCAGCAGCAGGCCGCCGGAAGTTTGCGGATCGCACAGCAGATCGCGATGCGCATCGGACATTTCCCCCATCAGATGCCCGTAGCTTGCGAAGTTGCGCCCCGTGCCGCCCGGCACGCAGCCTTTAGCAATATACTCTTCCACATCCGGCAGCTTAGGAATTTTATCGAACCACACTTCGGCCTGCACGCCCGCGCCCTGGCACATTTCGCTCAGGTGCCCTAACAGGCCAAAACCGGTGACGTCGGTCATTGCGGTTACGCCTTCAACCTCGGCAAATTCCGCACCCGGCTTGTTAAGCTGGCACATCACCTCTGCGGCAAGGCCAAAGTGTTCGGCTTTCAGGAGGGATTTTTTCTCGGCGGTTGTCAGCACGCCAATGCCCAGAGGTTTGGTCAGGAAAAGTTTGCAGCCCGCCTGTGCCGAGCTGTTTTTCTTCACGCGTTCTGTCGGCACGATGCCGGTGACAGCAAGGCCGAAGATGGGCTCGGGTGCGTCGATAGAGTGCCCGCCTGCCAGAGAAATCCCCGCCTGCTGGCAGACAAAGCGGCCGCCTTCAATCACTTTGCGGGCGATTTCAGGCGCCAGCGTGTTGATGGGCCAGCCAAGGATAGCGATCGCCATAATGGGTTTGCCGCCCATAGCATAAATATCGCTGATGGCGTTGGTTGCCGCGATGCGCCCGAAGTCGAACGGGTCGTCAACGATAGGCATGAAGAAGTCCGTGGTGCTGACAACACAGGTGCCGTTGCCCAGATCGTAAACCGCCGCGTCATCGCTGGTTTCGTTCCCCACCAGCAGATTTGGATCGACAAACTTCGCCTGCTCCGATTGCAGAATGGTTTGCAGCACTTTCGGGGAAATTTTACAGCCGCAGCCGGCGCCGTGGCTGTACTGCGTTAAACGAACGGTTTGCTCACTCATCGACATCTCCTGTCATTATGCTTTCAAGGCGCGGAATAATTCGAGTTGCAGGACAAAAACGGTAATCGCGCTTTTGTCCGGCAGCTTGAAGGATGACGAGCCTATGGTAGCGCTCAAATGACAGGGTGGTAAGTCTGCGTGTCTGAATTGCGCTGCTTTCGCTCACAATCCAGACAGCTTTGCGGCGTTTGTTCAGAAATGCCGCACAAACGGCCCGGTATCAGGCACCGTTATGGTGGTGGAGGCTTTCAGTTGCGGAGTGCCCAAATAGAGAAAACCCACCACTTCATCCTGTTCGCGACACTGAAGCGCTTCGCGCACGGCATCGCTTTCGGTCCAGATACCGCTGCGCCAGATACCGTTAAATCCTTGCGCAACGGCCGCCATCTGCATCGCCATGACCGCGCATCCCGCTGACACCACCTGCTCCCAAACCGGCACCTTGTGGTCGTCATCGCAATGAGCCACCACAGCGATAATCATCGGCGCACGGAACGGGGCGGTACGCGCCTTCTCAATGCCCTTTTCGTCCAGCGCTTCAGCCTGCGCGGCTTTCTCCAGCACCTTACTAAAGCGTTCACGCCCTTCGCCTTCAATGACGATGAAGCGCCACGGCTGCAAAGCGCCATGATCGGGCGCACGCATGGCCGCGCGGAAAATGTTTTCCAGCGCCTCGCCGGCCGGAGCTGGCTCAGCCAGACGTGAAGCGCTGCGGCGGTTGAGCAGCAGGTCGAGTGCATCCATTTGATAACTCCTGTAATGATTTTTATTCTCAAAATTAACACAGCATGAGGTTTTGTTACAGCACGGGGCCGATTTCCTGCTGACTTTTGCCCTGGGGCTATTTAGGATAGCGTTCACTTTCGCTGTGGTTTCGTGCGGCAGCTTGCGATTTTAACGGTTACGGAGAAGACATGCGTACCATTGGGCGATTTATTGCCGGTTTTTTTAAGTGGACCTGGCGTGGGCTTAATTTTATTCGAGAGTTCATTCTCAATCTGTTCCTTATCCTGCTGATTCTGGTGGGCGTAGGGATTTGGCTGCAGATCGGCAGCACCTCTTCTGAGCCCGCCCGCGGCGCGCTGCTGCTCGATATCACCGGTGTCGTCGTGGATAAGCCGTCGGTGAGCAATAAGCTAGGGGTCATTGGCCGCCAGCTTCTGGGCGCAAGCTCCGATCGCCTGCAGGAAAACGCCCTGTTTGATGTGGTCAACGCGATCCGCCAGGCAAAAGACGATCGAAATATCACCGGCATTGTGCTGGATCTGAAAGAGTTCGCCGGGGCCGATCAGCCTTCCATGCAGTACATCGGCAAAGCGCTACGCGAATTCCGCGACAGCGGCAAGCCGGTTTACGCCACGGGCGACAGCTATAATCAGGGACAGTATTACCTCGCAAGCTTCGCCAATAAAATCTGGCTTTCTCCGCAGGGCATGGTGGATTTACACGGTTTCGCCACCAACTCGCTCTACTACAAGTCTTTGCTTGATAAGCTGAAAGTTTCCACCCACATCTTCCGCGTCGGCACCTATAAATCCGCCGTTGAGCCGTTCATTCGCGACGACATGTCTCCTGCCGCGCGTGAAGCGGACAGCCGCTGGATTGGCGAACTGTGGCAGAACTATACCGGCACTATCGCCGCGAACCGTGAAATCACCTCGCAGCAGGTATTCCCGGGCGCGCAGGCCTTGCTTGATAACCTGCAAAAATTAGGCGGCGATACCGCGCAGTACGCGCTGGATAACAAACTGGTTGATGAACTGGCCACCAGCGCCACGGTCGATAAAGCGCTTATCAAACAGTTTGGCTGGAACAAAGAGAACAAAGATTTCAGCTACACCAGCATGTATGACTATCAGTTGAAAAAAGCGCCTGAAAAAGGCGGTGCTATTGCGGTGATCTTTGCCAACGGCGCCATCATGGACGGCGAAGAAACGCCAGGACAGGTGGGCGGCGATACTACGGCAATGCAAATCCGCGATGCGCGTCTGGACTCGAAAGTTAAAGCCATCGTTCTGCGAGTAAACAGTCCTGGCGGCAGCGTAACGGCCTCTGAAACTATCCGCGAGGAGCTGGCTGCAGCAAAAGCGGCGGGCAAACCGATCGTCGTTTCAATGGGCGGGATGGCGGCATCCGGCGGCTACTGGATTTCCACGCCGGCAAACTACATCGTGGCCAACCCGAGCACGCTTACAGGTTCAATTGGGATCTTCGGCGTTATCAATACCGTTGAGAACTCGCTGGATTATCTGGGCGTGCATACCGATGGCGTTGCAACTTCGCCTCTGGCAGACGTTGCGGTAACAAAATCGCTGCCGCCGGAAGTGCAGCAGATGATGCAGTTGACCATCGAAAACGGCTACAAACGTTTTATCACGCTGGTTGCCCAGTCCCGTAAAAAAACGCCAGAGCAGATCGACCAGATTGCACAGGGCCACGTCTGGACCGGGCAGGATGCAAAAGCTAACGGGCTGGTGGATAGCCTGGGCGATTTCGACGATGCGGTAGCAAAAGCCGCCGAGCTCGCGAAGCTTTCAAGCTGGCACCTTGATTTCTGGCAGGATGAACCCAGCTTTATCGACATGGTGTTTAACAGCATGAGCGGCTCGGTACGTGCCATGTTGCCGCAGGCCCTGCAGGCTTATCTGCCGGCGCCTCTGGCCGACGCCGCGCTGGCGGTGAAAGCGCAGAACGATAAACTCGGCACCCTGAACGACCCGCAAAATCGCTACGCCTTCTGCCTGACGTGCGGCGATGTGCGATAATTAATAATCTCCAGGGTGGATAGCGTAACGTTATCCACCGCTCTTATGGCGGGAGAGATTTATCTACCCGCCCTACGTTGCTGATGCGAAACCATTTCATGCAAAAAAAATCCATCTACGTTGCCTACACCGGCGGTACTATCGGTATGCAGCGTTCTGAACAGGGTTACATTCCCGTTTCTGGTCACCTGCAACGCCAGCTGGCATTGATGCCTGAGTTCCATCGCCAGGAGATGCCGGACTTTACCATCCACGAATACCAGCCGCTGATGGACTCGTCGGATATGACGCCACAGGACTGGCAGCACATCGCCGATGACATCAAAGCCCATTATGATGAGTATGACGGCTTCGTCATTCTGCACGGCACGGATACCATGGCGTTCACCGCCTCGGCGCTGTCGTTTATGCTGGAAAATCTCAGCAAACCGGTGATCGTCACCGGCTCGCAAATTCCGCTTGCCGAACTGCGTTCCGACGGGCAAATCAACCTGCTGAACTCGCTGTACGTGGCGGCGAACTTCCCCATCAACGAAGTCACGCTGTTCTTTAATAATCGCCTGTATCGCGGTAACCGCACCACTAAAGCCCATGCGGATGGCTTTGATGCTTTCGCCTCGCCTAACCTGCCTGCGCTGCTCGAAGCGGGCATTCATATTCGTCGCCTGAACACGCCTGCCGCCCCGCAAGGCGAAGGGGAGCTTATTGTTCACCCCATTACGCCGCAGCCGATTGGCGTGGTAACCATTTATCCGGGCATCTCTGCTAACGTTATTGGTAACTTCCTGCGCCAGCCGGTGAAGGCGCTTATCCTGCGTTCATACGGCGTGGGTAACGCACCGCAGCAAGGCGCGTTCCTCCAGGAGCTTCAGGAAGCCTGCTCGCGCGGCATCGTGGTGGTAAACCTTACCCAGTGCATGTCCGGTAAAGTGAATATGGGCGGCTATGCTACAGGAAACGCGCTTGCACAGGCTGGGGTTATCAGCGGCTATGATATGACGGTGGAAGCCACCCTGACTAAACTGCACTATTTGCTAAGCCAGGGACTGGATGCACAAGCTATTCGTGAAGCCATGTCGCGCAATCTGCGCGGTGAGTTAACGCCTGATGAGTAAGGAGCGCCAATGACTAAACGTGCACTGCTGCTGGTTGATTTACAAAATGATTTCTGTGCTGGCGGCGCGCTGGCCGTACCGGAAGGCGACAGCACCATTGAAGTGGCAAACGAGCTGATTACGCGCTGTAAAGCACGTGGCGACACGATAGTCGCGTCCCAGGACTGGCATCCAGCTAACCACGGTAGCTTTGCCAGCGTGCAGGTTACCGAGCCCTATACGCAGGGTGAACTTGATGGCCTGCCTCAAACCTGGTGGCCCGTTCACTGCGTGCAAAATACCGAAGGCGCCGCCCTTCATCCTTTGCTTAATGCAAAAGCTATCGACGCGGTGTTCCATAAAGGTGAAAACCCCGCCATCGACAGCTACAGCGCGTTTTTTGATAACGGACATCGCCAGAAAACCGGCCTGGACGCATGGCTGCGTGAACGCGGCATAACGGCTTTAATCGTGCTGGGCCTTGCCACCGACTACTGCGTGAGGTTTACCGTGCTGGACGCCCTGAAGCTGGGATACAGCGTTACGGTTATTACCGACGGCTGCCGCGGCGTTAATATCGATCCGCAAGACAGCCTGATGGCTTTCCAGGACATGTCCGCAGCGGGCGCCGTGCTGATGACCCTAGCCGATTTTTCCTACCGATAAACGCCGGGCGCTCGCGCCCTTCTTTCTCGATTCCGCTCTCATTTTGAACTTTATTTCCTCGCCCTTCCCTGAGAGCGCTCTCATAATCGTCCTGCTTATTTATTCAGCGTTTCGCTGATTTTCACCTCCCCGGAGGTTTCTAATCTTGTCCGTCAAAGAGGAATTGCTATGAATGTTACGCGCAAGCTGCTGCCGTTGCTGGCAGTGCTTCCACTCGCTTTTGCCGCTGCTGCACATGCAAAAACTTATCTTTCAGTGGGTTACTTTAACGGCGGCGGCGATGTCACGGCCGGGCCGGGAGGCGACATTAGCAAGCTTGATGTCCGCCAGATAACCCACCTCAACTATTCGTTTGGCCTTATCTATAACGCGGAGAAAGGTGAAACTAACGCGGCGCTAAAAGACCCCGCCAGGCTGCATCAAATCTGGCTGTCGCCAAAAGTAATGGCCGATCTGGAAAAAATCACTGAACTGCGCAAACAGAATCCGGCGCTGAAGGTACTGCTCTCTGTTGGCGGCTGGGGCGCACGCGGTTTTTCCGGGGCGGCGGCAAGCCCGGAAAGCAGAGCCATTTTTATCCGCTCGGCGCAGGAGGTTATTAAGCGTTATGGCCTGGACGGCATCGATCTGGACTGGGAATATCCGATTAACGGCGCATGGGGGCTGGTGGAGGCAACTGAAGCCGACCGCGATAACTTCACCGCCCTGCTCGCTGAACTACGGCAGGCGCTGGGTAAAGAAAAGCTGCTGACCATTGCCGTGGGCGCCAATGTGAAAAGCCCGACGGAATGGGTGGACGTAAAGGCTATCGCCCCGGCGCTGGATTACATCAACCTGATGACCTACGACATGGCTTACGGCACGCAGTATTTCAATGCAAACCTGTATGACTCTAAAGCCTGGCCGACGGTTGCCAGCGCGGATAAGTACAGCGCGGATTTTGTGGTGAACAACTACATAGCCGCGGGCCTGAAGCCTGCGCAGATGAACCTCGGTATCGGCTTCTATGGCCGCGTACCTAAGCGCGCAACTGAACCTGGCATCGACTGGGATAAGCCGGACGCGGCAAAAAATCCTGTGACGCAGCCTTATTTTGGCGCACCGGAGAAAGCGGTCTTCGCTTCATACGGGTTAGACCTGAGCAAAGACAGCTATTTTAAATACAACGATATCGTCAGCAAGTTGCTAAACGATCCGCAAAAGCGGTTCACGGAACGCTGGGATAACGATGCGAAGGTGCCGTATCTGACCATGAAGACTTCGGAGGGCAAAGAGGTCTTTGCTATCTCTTATGAGAATCCAAAATCCGTGGCGGTTAAAGCGGAGTACATCAAGCGTAAGGGGCTGGGCGGCGCGATGTTCTGGGAGTACGGCGCGGACGATAAAAACCAGCTAGCGAAGCAGCTTGCTGAAACGCTGGGGATTCAGACCGGCCACTAATATCTGACCTCCCTCTCCTTACGGGGAGAGGGAGCATCGCTACAGCTTCACCTTCACAATCGGCGCGGGTTCAATACCAAACTCCGCTTTCAACTGCTGCTTGCTTTTCATCACGATGTTGCCGTCGGTGCCGATGGACATATGCTGCGCATCAACGTTATGCCGGGTTTGCCACATCATCACCAGTTGCAGGCTGTTTTCTTTCTGCTCCGGCGTTAACGCCACGCCGTCCGGCCATTTTCCTAATTCAACTGCGGTCACCAGACGCTGGTAAATTTCCGGCGTCATAGCGGCCAACATATCATCCAGATTCATCATGCAGGTTGCTTCCTGTGGAATAATTTGCTGAATCGATTTTTCAGCCTTTCGTTTGCTCGCCGTCTTGCTCATCGGTGAAGCTTAACGATGCGGAGTTCACGCAGTAGCGTTCGCCTGTAGGCTGCGGCCCGTCCGGGAAAACGTGCCCCAGGTGGGCTTCGCAGTTACCGCAGCGGATTTCGACTCGTTCCATCCCGTGCGAGAAGTCCTTGATATAACGAATGGCCGTCTCGCTTACCGGCTCGTAAAAGCTCGGCCAGCCGCAGCCGGAGTCATATTTGGAGTCGGACATAAACAGCGGTGCGTCGCAGACCAGACAGTGATAGACACCTTCACGTTTGTTATGCAGCAGACGCCCCGAAAACGGCGGCTCTGTGCCGTGCTGCTGGGTAACGTAAAACTGCATCTCGTTAAGGTTTTTTTTCGCGAATTCAGGGGGTAATTGGTTAGCCATATGCGTACGTCTCGGGCAATAACTGCAGTGACTGATAACAGTATGATTCTAACAAAAAATTAACAACGCCGCGCGGCTTTTTGTTCTAAACTTAGGCCTGAATTTTTGGCGCGGCATTAATTGTGAGCATAATCACATTTTTGTTGTGCTTGCCCTTTAAAATTCCCTAAACCGTCCCCATGTGACTAACAGCCAAAAGGGAAACGTGAAGTGGTTTTATCGTACGATTGCTGTCCGCAGGATTGATTTGTCGCAATGATTGACACGATTCCGCTTGACGCTGCGTAAGGTTTTTGTAATTTTACAGGCAACCTTTTATTCACTAACAAATAGCTGGTGGAATATATGACTATCAAAGTAGGTATCAACGGTTTTGGCCGTATCGGCCGTATTGTTTTCCGTGCTGCTCAGGAACGTTCTGACATCGAAATCGTTGGTATCAACGATCTGTTAGACGCTGAATACATGGCGTACATGCTGAAGTATGACTCCACTCACGGCCGTTTCAACGGTACCGTAGAAGTGAAAGACGGCCACCTGGTTGTTAACGGCAAAACCATCCGTGTTACCGCTGAAAAAGATCCAGCTAACCTGAAGTGGAACGAAATCGGCGTTGACGTTGTTGCTGAAGCTACCGGTATCTTCCTGACCGACGAAACCGCTCGTAAGCACATCACCGCTGGCGCGAAAAAAGTTGTTCTGACCGGTCCTTCCAAAGACAACACCCCAATGTTCGTTCGCGGTGCTAACTTTGAAAAATACGCAGGCCAGGATATCGTTTCCAACGCATCCTGCACCACTAACTGCCTGGCGCCGCTGGCTAAAGTTATCAACGACAACTTCGGTATCGTTGAAGGCCTGATGACCACCGTTCACGCTACCACCGCAACTCAGAAAACCGTTGATGGCCCGTCTCACAAAGACTGGCGCGGCGGCCGCGGCGCAGCTCAGAACATCATCCCATCTTCTACCGGTGCTGCTAAAGCTGTAGGCGTTGTACTGCCAGAGCTGAACGGTAAACTGACTGGTATGGCGTTCCGCGTTCCAACTCCTAACGTATCTGTTGTTGACCTGACCGTTCGTCTGGAAAAAGCAGCGTCCTACGAAGAAATCAAGAAAGCCATCAAAGCCGCTTCTGAAGGCGCAATGAAAGGCGTTCTGGGTTACACCGAAGACGACGTTGTATCTACCGATTTCAACGGCGAAGTTTGCACTTCCGTGTTCGATGCTAAAGCAGGTATCGCACTGAACGACAACTTTGTGAAACTGGTTTCCTGGTACGACAACGAAACCGGCTACTCCAATAAAGTACTGGACCTGATTGCCCACATCTCCAAATAAGTTGAGATAAGCAGTTGAATCCCTAAAGGCGACCCAATGCGGTCGCCTTTTTTCGTTTCGATATAGAGGCAGAGTCAATGATTACTAAAATTTTTGCCCTTCCGGTTATTGAACAGATCTCTCCCGTCCTTTCCCGTCGTAAGCTTGATGAACTGGAAACGATCGTGGTCGATCACCCTCAGGTACGCGGCTCCGTGGCTTTACAGGGGGCGCACCTGCTCTCCTGGAAACCGGCCGGTGAAGAAGAAGTCCTGTGGCTGAGCAACAACACGCCGTTTAAAAACGGTAAAGCGCTGCGCGGCGGCGTGCCGATCTGCTGGCCGTGGTTTGGGCCGGCAGAAGATAAAGCCCTGCCCGCGCACGGCTTTGCCCGTAACTTGCCGTGGACGTTGAGCGAACACAGCGAAGATGCCAGCGGCGTTTCGCTGACGTTCAAACTGCAAAGCAGTGATGAAACCCGTAAGCTCTGGCCGCATGATTTCACCCTGTACGCACGGTACAAGCTGGGTAAAACCTGCGAGATGGAGCTGGAAGCGCACGGCGACTTTGAAGCCACCAGCGCCCTGCACACCTATTTCACCGTGGGCGATATTGCCGATGTGAAAGTCAGCGGCCTGGGCAATGCGTATATCGACAAGGTGCTCGACGGCGAGAAGGGCCAGTTAGCCGATGGCGTGCAGACCTTCCCCGATCGTACCGACCGCGTTTACCTGGCGGCCGAAGCGCACAGCGTCATTCACGATGCAAAACTTAAGCGCACCATTGACGTTGAGCACCACCACCACAGCAACGTTGTTGGCTGGAACCCCGGCCCGGCGCTATCCGCTTCAATGGGTGACATGCCGGATGACGGCTATAAGACATTTGTTTGTGTAGAAACCGCCTGCGTGACAACGTCACAAAAAGCCAGCACTGACAAACCAGCGCGCCTGGCGGCCACGCTGCGTGTTGCAAAGCAAGCCTAAACCATCGCTAAAGGCGTTTTATGGCCCGGTGCCGGAAACGCCTTTTCCATTTCGGCAATCTCTTCGTTACTCAGGTTTATATCTGTCGCCCCGGCGTTCTCTTTCACATGCATCAGGCTTCCCGCTTTGGGAATCGCCAGCACGCCGTTATGGCTTATTACCCATGCTAACAACAGCTGCGCGACGGTGACGCCCTTCTGCGCCGCCACCTGTTTTAGCGCCGGATGACTCATTAACCCATCGCGCAATCGCCCCGCCTGAGCCAGCGGGCAATAGGCCATCACCGGCATATTTTGTTGCTGGCACCACGGCAGCAGATCGTGCTCTATGCCGCGCGAAGCTAAATGATAAAGCACCTGATTGGCGGCACACTCATTGCCGTCGGGAAGCGCAACCAGCTCCCGCATATCGTCATAATCGAGATTTGACACGCCCCAGCGGCGAATCTTGCCCTGCTGCTTAAGAAGCCGCATGGCGCTAATGGTTTCTTCCAGCGGAATCTCGCCGCGCCAGTGCAGGAGATAAAGGTCGAGGTAATCCGTTTGCAGGCGTTTAAGGCTGGCTTCGCAGGCCGCAATAGCGCGTTGTCCACCCGCGTTCCACGGATAGGCTTTTGACACGAGGAAAACCTCGTCACGCCGTCCGCTAATAGCTTCGCCAACGATACGCTCCGCGCCGCCCTCGGCGTACATTTCAGCCGTGTCGATTAACTTCAGGCCCAGATCGATGCCTGCCTGCAGGGCACGAACTTCGTCCCGACGCTGTAGCGCTTTCTCACCCATAGCCCAGGTTCCCTGGCCTATGGCAGGTAACACCTGGTCTGCTGAAAAATGAATCTGCCTGGACATAACGCCTCCTTAACGGTTGCCTCGCCATAATGCAAACGGGGCGCAAGCGCCCCGTAAGTATGCACAAATTGCACTATCAGAAACTATAGGTTATGCCTGCAGAAATCACGCTGCTCCAGGATTTATCAACCATTGGGCTGTCTTTGATTTCATCACCCAAACGGTTGTAACGCCCGGTGCCGTATACGCTCCAGTCGTCTGCAAACCTGTAGCTCGCCGTCAGTTCCAGATACGGGTTCCAGCTATCGTCAGCTTCGTAGCTGTTCAGCCCGCTACGCCTTGCCTCATCACGGGAAACCCCATAATAGTAATCGTTGTAGTTTTCACTGTGCCACGCAAGACCAATACCCGGCGTCAGGGTTAGCGCGCCGTTGGTGTAGCGATACAGCCAGGCCAGATCCCCAACGATACCGTTGCTGTTATCCAGCGTATCGCCCGAAAGCGAGGCACGCAGGAAACCGTATTGGGTATTATGGACGTACGACAGCCCCGCCATCATCGTGCTCTTACGCTTGTCCAGACGGCGTAACTGGCGATCGTCGCTGTCGCCCGGCTTAAAATAGGTCGGTGAGTAATAGGCCATGATTGACAGTTTGTCGGCCTCGTCGTTCCACAGATAGTAGCCGCCGCCCAGCCCACGGAACCAGAAGTCGTCCCCTTCATAGGTGACAACCGGTACCGGATAGACATCGCGGTCATACTGTTTATAAGGGGTTTCGACAACGCCCACGCCCGCACCAACAGACCACTGATTGGCCGCGCTCGCGGTGCCTATTGAAGAAGCGATAATCACGCTCAATGCCAGAAGTTTGAATTTGGTCACAATCCATTCAGTCCTTTAATCAAATAATCAGCGGGACAAGTGTAACCGCGCAACCCTTTTCTCCCAAGTTTTTTACAAATCGAAAACCTTATCAATCAACCAGACTCACAGAAAATGATTTCATTCGCTTTTCACTTTTATGACCACGGCATGATCTCAACGACGATGCTTTACGCGAAAAGAAGCAATAAACGGATGAGTTATTGATATGTCATTGAAATTGGCCCGCGGCCGTATGCAAGTTTTCCAAATGCCATCTACGCTTTATTTTAAGAAGGTGAATTCCTCTGACGGCAGTACCAAAAAGCATTACAACAGATAAGTTGGCATGAGGGTTGCTGTACTCAGAATACGTCTTCCGGGAGCCCCTATTACTATTACCTTCGGCTCTCTAACCTGTGCTAAAAAACGAAAGGACGGCATGCCATGAATATATTCGATCACTATCGCCAGCGCTATGAAGCTGCCAAGGACGAAGAGTTCACACTGCAGGAATTTCTTGCCATCTGTAAGCAGGATCGCAGTGCCTATGCCAACGCGGCAGAGAGACTATTGATGGCCATTGGTGAACCAGTGATGGTGGATACTGCTACAGAACCACGGCTGTCCCGTCTCTTTTCGAATCGGGTAATTTCCCGTTATCCGGCGTTTGAAGAGTTCTATGGTATGGAAGAAGCCATTGAGCAAATCGTTTCTTATCTGAAACACGCGGCTCAGGGGCTTGAAGAGAAGAAGCAAATTCTGTATTTGCTGGGGCCGGTTGGCGGCGGTAAATCCTCCCTTGCCGAACGCCTGAAAGCGCTGATGCAGCGAGTACCTATTTATACCCTAAGCGCTAACGGCGAACGCAGCCCGGTAAACGATCACCCGCTGTGCCTGTTTAACCCTCAGGAAGACGCCTCTATCCTTGAAAAAGAGTACGGCGTACCTAACCGCTACCTGGGCACTATCATGTCGCCATGGGCGGCGAAACGCCTGCATGAGTTTGGCGGCGATATCACCAAATTCCGCGTGGTAAAAGTTTGGCCGTCGATCCTGGCGCAGATTGCCATCGCCAAAACCGAACCGGGGGATGAGAACAACCAGGACATCTCGGCGCTGGTCGGTAAAGTGGATATCCGCAAGCTTGAAAACCACGCGCAAAACGATCCTGATGCCTACGGCTACTCCGGTGCGCTGTGCCGCGCAAACCAGGGCATTATGGAATTCGTTGAGATGTTTAAAGCGCCGATTAAAGTGCTTCACCCGTTGCTGACCGCCACTCAGGAAGGGAACTATAACGGCACAGAAGGCATCTCCGCCCTGCCGTTTAACGGCATTATTCTGGCGCACTCTAACGAATCTGAGTGGGTGACCTTCCGTAATAATAAAAACAACGAGGCGTTCCTCGACCGTGTTTACATCGTTAAGGTGCCTTATTGCCTGCGGATTTCCGAAGAGATCAAAATCTACGAGAAGCTGCTTAATCACAGCGAGTTGTCCCATGCGCCATGCGCGCCGGGCACGCTTGAAACGCTGTCGCGCTTCTCTATCCTTTCACGCCTGAAAGAGCCGGAAAACTCCAGTATTTACTCCAAAATGCGGGTTTACGACGGCGAAAGCCTGAAAGATACCGATCCAAAAGCCAAGTCCTACCAGGAATACCGCGACTACGCTGGCGTGGACGAAGGCATGAACGGCCTGTCGACGCGCTTCGCGTTCAAAATCCTTTCGCGGGTGTTTAACTTCGACCACGTAGAAGTTGCGGCCAACCCGGTGCACCTTTTCTACGTGCTGGAGCAGCAGATCGAACGCGAGCAGTTCCCGCAGGATCAGGCAGAGAAGTATCTTGAGCACCTGAAAGGCTATCTGATCCCGAAATATGCTGAGTTCATCGGCAAAGAGATTCAGACGGCGTATCTTGAATCCTACTCAGAATACGGACAGAACATTTTCGACCGTTATGTCACCTACGCTGACTTCTGGATTCAGGATCAGGAGTACCGCGACCCGGATACCGGCCAGCTCTTCGACCGGGAATCCCTGAATGCGGAACTGGAAAAAATTGAAAAACCGGCAGGCATCAGCAACCCGAAAGATTTCCGTAACGAAATCGTCAACTTCGTGCTGCGCGCCCGCGCCAATAATAACGGTCGTAATCCTAACTGGACCAGCTACGAGAAGCTGCGCACGGTTATTGAGAAGAAAATGTTCTCCAATACCGAAGAGCTGCTGCCCGTTATCTCGTTCAACGCCAAAACCTCGACCGACGAGCAGAAGAAACACGATGACTTTGTCGATCGCATGATGGAGAAAGGCTACACCCGCAAACAGGTTCGTCTGCTGTGCGAATGGTATCTGCGGGTACGTAAATCTTCATAACGTCTGAGGAAAACAGGTGCCACATCCGTGGCACCTCTGCGCAGTTGGCAAAGAAGTTGGGGGAACTATGGCCTATTTTATTGACAGGCGGCTGAACGGCAAAAACAAAAGCGCGGTCAACCGCCAGCGCTTCCTGCGCCGTTATAAGGCACAAATCAAACAGTCGATTTCCGAGGCCATCAATAAGCGTTCGGTAACCGACGTCGAGAGCGGCGAGTCCGTCTCCATCCCTGGCGAAGATATCAACGAACCGATGTTTCACCAGGGGCGTGGCGGCCTGCGCCATCGCGTGCATCCCGGAAACGATCATTTTGTGCAGAACGACCGCATCGAGCGCCCGCAGGGCGGCGGTGGCGGTTCAGGCGGCGGACAGGGCCAGGCAAGCCCGGACGGTGAAGGTCAGGATGAATTTGTCTTCCAGATCTCAAAAGATGAATACCTGGACCTGCTGTTTGAAGACCTTGCGCTGCCAAACCTGCAAAAAAACCAGCAGCGGCAGCTCAACGAGTTTAAAACCCACCGTGCGGGTTACACGTCTAACGGCGTGCCTGCGAATATTTCAGTAGTGCGCTCGTTGCAAAACTCGCTGGCGCGACGCACGGCGATGACCGCCGGAAAACGCCGTCAACTGCATGAACTGGAAGACAGCCTTAAAATCGTCAGCAAAAGCGAACCGGCGCAGCTACTGGAAGAAGAGCGTCTGCGCAAAGAGATAGCTGAGCTACGCGAAAAAATCGCCCGCGTGCCCTTTATCGATACGTTCGATTTACGCTACAAAAACTACGAAAAACGCGCCGAGCCTTCAAGCCAGGCCGTGATGTTCTGTCTGATGGACGTCTCCGGTTCAATGGACCAGGCCACCAAAGACATGGCGAAGCGTTTTTATATCCTGCTCTATTTATTCCTGAGCAGAACCTATAAAAACGTAGAAGTGGTTTATATCCGCCACCACACGCAGGCGAAAGAGGTGGATGAGCACGAGTTCTTCTATTCGCAGGAAACCGGCGGCACCATTGTGTCGAGCGCGCTGAAGCTGATGGATGAAGTCGTAAAGGAAAGGTACGACCCGGCGCAGTGGAATATTTACGCCGCGCAGGCCTCGGATGGCGACAACTGGGCAGACGACTCGCCGCTGTGTCACGAACTGCTGGCGAAAAAACTGCTGCCGGTAGTGCGCTATTACAGCTACATCGAAATCACCCGGCGCGCGCACCAGACGCTGTGGCGCGAATATGAAGACCTGCAGGCAAACTTCGATAACTTCGCTATGCAACACATCCGTGACCAGGACGATATCTACCCTGTGTTCCGGGAGCTTTTCCAAAAGCAGACCAGCGATTCTTACAATTAAGTAAAATAAATCAGCCAGTTAATGTGAATTTTCTGGCTGATTTTGGCGTTTATTTACCCGGATCTTTGTACGGGTCCTTTTTGTCGTGCTGGCTGTCGTCCCGCGTGCGGGGTATTTCGCCGTGTTTTTTCGGCTCATCCTTCACCGCATGTGCATCTTCTTCGTGCGCATTACTGGCGTCAGGCGCCGCTTCCGGCAGGCCTTTGCTGGCTTCGCCCTCTTTTCTTCGCTGTTCGTTTGAATCAAGCTTCGACATAACCTTCTCCTTTTGCTTCCGAAACCTTAAGTTTAGACGATATTGCCGCACCCTTTAGCCGCCGATACGGCACGGATAAGCGCTATTAGATCCAGGAGTTGCAGAATGTAACATTTGATGTGTACTATTTTCCGCTGATACAACATGGGCTTATTACATAAAAAAGGAATGAAATGAAAAAGTTGATTATGGTTATTCTGGCGGCAGCGGCTATTTCTGGATGCGCACAGCAAACCTTCTCCGTGAACAAAGGCGTTGCTACCGCACCGCAACAGGTCACCACCCATCACTTCTTCGTAAGCGGTATTGGGCAACAGAAAAAAATTGACGCGGCTCAGGTTTGTGGCGGCGCTGATAAGGTTGTTAGCACCGAGGTTCAGCAGACATTTGTTAATGGCCTGCTTGGTGTTGTTACCTTCGGTATTTATACGCCGCGTGAAGCGCGAGTCTATTGCGCTAAATAATCCGTCTTCATCGCGTATAAAAAAGCCCACCAGTCGGTGGGCTTTTTGTTTTATTTCGGCACCCGCAGCACCTGCCCTGGATAAATTTTTTCCGGGCTTTTGAGCATCGGCTTGTTGGCCTCGAAGATCTTATTGTACTGGTTTGCGTCGCCGTAAAACTGCTTAGAAATGGCGCTCAGAGTATCGCCTGATTTCACGGTGTAATACTGGCTCTCTTCAGCCGCTTCTTTCACCGTTACCTTATCTTCCACCCCTGCAATGCCCGCAACGTTACCAACGGCAATCAGGATTTTCTCTTTCGCTTCCTGGCTTAGCCCTTCGCCCGTCACGACGGCTTTACCGTCTTCAACTTTTACATCGACTTTGTCTGCATCCGGAACGCCGGTTTTTTTCAGGTGCTCTTTAAGTAGTTCGTTTTGATCGGCCGCGTGCGCCGTTCCGGTAACCGCATGGAGTATTTTCTCACCGGCTTCTTTCACAAAACTGATTAAACCCATATGTCCTCCTGATAATTTTAGCTCGGGTAGTAACAACGCCATCAACTTCAAAGTTTAGCAGAGGAAATCACCATGCGAGCAAGAACGCCCGGTACAAGAAGATAAATAAGAACGAAGGGCCAGAATCATCCCGACAGCCGGCGTGACGACGCTATTTGCCAGCGCGATACCAGCAAGCCCAGGCTGCTGCACAGCAGATAATAAACCAGCCCCGTGAAGATAAAGATGGCTGCCGGATAAACCTGCACCCGGCTGTTTACCTGCCCGGCCACGGTGGTCAATTCCGGTACGTTGACAATAAACGCCAGCGACGTGTCTTTAAGCAGCGCGATAAACAAACCGACGTAAGAAGGCAGCACATTACGCATCGCCTGCGGTAGCAGCACCAGACGCAAAATCTGCCAGGCACCTAAACCGCTTGCCAGCGCCGCCTCACGTTGCCCACCGGGAAGCGCCTGCAATCCTGCATAAGTCGTATACATCACCGCCGCCGAAGTAAACCACGCCAGGGCAAGCGTGACGGTCAGCGCGCCGGGTAAATCGCTGCCGGTGATGACTGGCAGCAAAAAATAGAGCCAGAAGATGACAAAAATCAGCGGAATACCGCGAATAAAATCCGCCCAGATAAACAGCAGCCTGCGAACCACCCCGCCATAGCGCCAGGCGATTCCCGCAAACACCACGCCGCCAACCAAAGCGAGTATCGCTGCGCCTGCCGACATCAGCAGCGTGAGCAGCACGCCGCCCGGCTCACCCTGCGCCATACGTCCCCAGAGCAGGTAGTCAAGGTTATCGGTAATTACCGTGACGTTAGCTATCATGCTGCACCTTAGCCGCAGGCGGTTTTACCGCCTGCCCGTTTCGTTTTGTCGGACGCGGTCCAAACCAGGTAAACAGCGCGCCCATCAGCAGGCCCAACAGCAAATACAGCACCGTTCCTACGGCAAACGCCTCCAGCGCATGGGCGTTATAGCTTTCGATTTGCCTGACCTGATAGGTGAGTTCCGCAAACCCGATGCCGGTAGCAAGCGATGAAAGCTTCATCAGGCTAAGATACTGCCCCACCACCGGCTGCCAGGCGTTCACCAGCCCCTGCGGCAGCAGGATCCAGCGAAAGATCGCCCATGCCGAAAACCCCTGTGCCAGCGCCGCTTCCGTCTGGCCCTCAGGCACCGCCTGCAAGCCGCTGCGAATTTCTTCAAGTAAGAACGCCGAGGTAAAAAGCCCCAGCCCCCAGGCCGCACACAAAAATTCCGGCGTCAGCCACCACACGTTGCCGGGCAAAATCGACCAGCTATGCTCATCGTTGATAAATCCACGCAGCGCCTGCGGCAGAAAGTTCCAGGCGGCGAAATACCAGAACAGCAGTTGCACTAACAGCGGCGTATTGCGAAGCAGCGATACCCACACCGCGACCAGGCCGCGCCCGGCTCGCCCTCCGGCCAGCCTCAAGCCGGTCAGCAAAAGCGTCAGCGCCGTCGCCAGTATCATCCCGGCAAGCGTCACCCACACCGTGGTCAGGAACCCGGAAATAATCCACTGCAGCGGCTGCCCGCTCAGCACGCCGGACCAGTCGATATGCCAGTTCATTGCTCATCCTTAAATCCGGCATGCAGCGGGTCGAGCACTTTTTGCAGAAAACGCCGCGCCCGGGGATGCCGGGGCGCGCTGAAGAACTGCGCCGGCGTCGCCTGCTCCAGAATATCTCCGCCGTCGATAAACACCACCCGATCGGCGATTTCGCGGGCAAACTGCATCTCATGTGTCACAACAATCATCGTCATGCCATTGTGTGCGAGGGATTTCATCACCGTCAGCACTTCACCGATCGTCTCCGGATCGAGCGCCGACGTCGGCTCATCGAATAAAATTATCTGCGGCGAAGAAGCCAGCGCCCGGGCGATAGCCACCCGCTGCTGCTGGCCACCGGAAAGCTGGGACGGGAAATACCGGGCTTTTTCAGCCAGCCCAACGCGCGCCAGCAAAGTAGCCGCCTGCCGCTTCGCCTCTTCGGGTTTCCAGCCGTGAACCTGCGTCAGCGCAAGCGTAATGTTCTGCTCGGCGGTGAGGTGCGCATAGAGGTTAAACTGCTGAAATACAAAGCCGATACGGCTGCGTAAGGCACGCAGCGCTTTTTCCTGTAAATTCCGCGTAGATTTGCCATCAATGAGAATATCGCCAGCGCTTAAGGATTCAAGCTGGTTGATCAGACGGATTAACGTCGATTTCCCGGAGCCTGACGGCCCGCAGATCGCCACCACTTCGCCCGAGTTAATCTTCAAATCGATCGAGTTTAAAACCTGATTGTCGCCGTAGCTTTTACCGGCTTTTTGAAACTCAACGCTGGCATCGCTTAAGCGTGCAAAATCCGCAGCCTGAGCTGCGGATCGTTTTAATAAGCCACTTACCATATTACTTAGCTTCTATCTTAAAACCGCGCGGCTGTGGCGTTTTGCTGTCCGGGCCGAACCAGCTGTCGTAAATTTTTGCCGCCTCACCGTTTTGCTCAAGCTTCACCAGCTCGTCGTTTACCGCATGCAAAAGCGCCGTTTCTCCTTTCTTCACGCCGACGCCAATTTCTTCTTTGCTCAGCAAATCCGGCAGAATTTTAAACCGCGCTTTGTCCGGCGCCTCGGCGAGCAGGCCGGCCAGGATGGTGCTGTCCTGGGTAATGGCCTGCACGTTGCCGTTACGCAGCGCGGTTAACGCCAGCGGAATATCGTCATAGGAGAGCACGCGTGCAGACGGGAAGCGCTGATGCAAAGCCTGTTCTCCCGTGGTGCCTTTTACCGCGCCAATGCGCCCGTGTCCGTAATCATCAAGCTTGTCCGGCGAGGCGGCCGGCACGAGAAACTGTTGGCCGGTGACAAAATAAGGCGTGGAAAAATCTACTACCTGCGCACGCTCCGGCGTAATGGTGATATCCGCCACAATCAGGTCAACTTTGCCCGACTGTAAAAGCGGAATGCGGTTTGCCGGATTAGTCGCGACAAGCTCAAGCTTAACGCCAAGCGAGCTGGCTAAGGCCTTAGCAAAATCAACGTCGTAGCCGACAATATCGTGTGTTTTAGCATCTATGGAGCCAAACGGAGGGTTAGCATCGAAAGTGGCAACTCTTACCACGCCAGCTTTCTGGATATCCGCCAGCTGGTCGGCCTGCGCCACCGTGGCATAAAGCCCGGAAAACGTCAGAAGAAGTAACGCCGCGATCTTATTTTTATGGAATGTCATTGCCTGTGCCATAGGTTTTCCTTGTTATCCCCGCCTGTTAGCGGGCTATGGCTTTACGCTCCCACAACGGCGGCTTCTCTTCCAATGCTAAAAATTGCATTGCATATGCGCAAAAAATCTTAGTAAAGGCGCTGTTAAAAGTTTTGCTTATGGATTCTGAAATAGTTTCTCTAACAAACTGTTTTTAAAAACAAAAAAGTAAGAAATTCGCCCATAAAGTGTGATGCGAGCTTTGTTTTTAACATCATGACAAAAAGTTTCTTTCCGCGCAGGCCGATAACTTTGCCAGCCAACAGGAGAGATAAAATGAAATCACTGACCCACAATTTATTGTTATTGATCTGCTGTTCCGTCCTGATGTCGGCGCTGGTGACCGCCATTGCGATTTATGGTAGCCAGCAGAGCGCGCATAAGACTGCGAGCGGCATGCTGGCAAAGGACCTGGTGTCGGATATTCATCCCGCGCCGGTCTATCTTATCGAGATGCGGCTGGTGCTTTCTCGCGTGGTTGAAGGCACGCTCACCGTCGATCGGGCCGATGACGAGATTAAACGCCTGAATAAGCTCTGGCATCAAAGAATCGACTACTGGAAAAGCGTCCTGCCGCCGGAACTACAGGGAAAACTGCTGGGCGCGCAGTACAAGGCCGGGCTTGCAATGATCAAAGAGGCGAACGAGTTAATCGAGCTAATTCGCAGCGGTGCGCCGACGCCGCTATTTGAGCGGCTCAAAGCGGCGGATAAGCACTTCTTCGCCCATGAAAAAGGCATTAATGCCTTTGCACAGGAATCCTCAAACTACGCCAACAGCGCCGTCAACGACGCGCAAAACAGCGCCAGCAGTTCGGTTAAATGGCAGATGACAGGCTCAGGCGCCGCGGTGTTATTACTGCTGCTTATCGGCTACTGGGTACATCGCAATATTTTCAAATCCCTGGGCGCGGAACCGGCGCAGGTGGCTGAGATCGCCAATGCGGTCGCCAATGGCGATCTGACCCGCCACGTTCCCGTACGCGAAGGCGATACGCAAAGCGTGATGGCCGCCATGAAGACCATGTGTGAAGAATTAATGATGATCATTAATATCGTCCATCAGAGCAGCGATAGCATCACCAACAGCTCCGGTGAAATTGTCAGCGGCAACGTGGATCTGGCTTCCCGCACCGAGGAGCAGGCCAGCGCCCTGGAACAGACCGCCTCTTCCATGGAAGAGATGACGGCCACGGTAAAACAGAACGCTGAGAACGCGCAAACCGCAAGCCAGCTTGCGGTAGCGGCTTCACGCAGCGCCGAGCAAGGCGGCGCCGTTGTCGCCCGCGTGGTGCGGACAATGGACGATATCTCCGCTTCCGCCAGCAAAATCACCGATATCATCAGCGTCATTGACGGTATCGCTTTCCAGACCAATATTCTGGCGCTCAATGCCGCCGTGGAAGCCGCGCGTGCAGGCGACCAGGGAAGAGGATTCGCGGTGGTTGCCGGAGAAGTTCGCGGCCTTGCGCAGCGCAGTGCGGGCGCGGCAAAAGAGATAAAAGTGCTGATTGAAAACTCCGTTGCGCAGGTCACCCACGGCAGCGAACTGGTGAACGAAGCAGGAAAAACGATCGATACCGCCGTAACGGATGTAAAACGCGTGGCGGCGCTAATGGCCGAAATTACCCACGCCAGCGAAGAGCAAAGCAGCGGTATTGCGCAGGTAAGCACCGCCATCAGCCAGATGGACGTCACCACGCAGCAGAACGCCGCGATGGTAAACCAGGCGGCGGCAGCGGCGGAGGCGTTGCTTGACCAGACTCGCGGGCTGCGTGAAGTCGTCTCGCAATTCCGCCTGAGCAACGCGGTCTAGGCGGTAAGCGATGCCAGGTAGCGCCCCGGCGTCGTGCCCAGCGATTTTCTGAACATCGTAATAAAAGCATTGGTGGACTCGTATCCCAGCGCGTCCGCCACCTTTTGTACCGTTTCCCCATCGATTAATAGCTGCAGGGCGATGATTAACTGCAACTGCTGCCGCCAGCGGCGGAAATTTAATCCCGTTTCTCTGACCACCAGCCGGGCCAGGTTCCGCTCGCTCATTGCCAGCATTTTCGCCCATTGCGCCAGCGTTCGCCGGGCCTGCGGAGCCTGCGCCAGCGTTCGCCGGGCCTGCGGAGCCTGC
>DAMALH010000046.1:0-35268 GCA_032000125.1 Buttiauxella sp.
TCACACGCTCAGGACGGCGGGCAATCATCTCTTCAAAGGTCGCTTGTTTGATACCACCGATGTGGCCGGTGTGATGGTAATACACTTTGTCAGTACGCTTGTTGCCGGTTACAGCAACTTTTTCTGCGTTCAGAACGATGATGTAATCACCAGTATCAACGTGCGGAGTATATTCCGCTTTGTGCTTACCGCGCAGACGGCGAGCCAGTTCAGTAGCCAGGCGACCTAAGGTCTTGCCGTCAGCGTCAACAACATACCAGTCGCGCTGTACGGTTTCTGGTTTAGCTGTAAAAGTTTTCATTAAAAGCTTACCCAATATATAGTTACACGTTGGTGAACACCCAAACGTTTAAAATCAGTCGAGGTTCACGCGACATTGTCCAGCAAACCTACCCCTTCGAATAGCCTATGCCGGCACGACAAAAGTTTTGGGAAAAAAACTTTGGTTGTAACGTGGGGTCGCAAGATTATAGAGAAGTCGCCCTCAAAGATCGACCATAATTTCGCTTTCCGTGACATATCGATTTTCACGGCATATGCGGCAGGCGCAAATACTCTTCGCTTTGCATTTCCTGCAGGCGCGACAGGCAGCGCTGAAACTCGAACCTCAGCCTTTCCCCTTGATAAATCTCGAATAGGGGCGCGCAGGCAGAGACCACCAGCTTAACGTGACGTTCGTAAAATTCATCCACCAGCGCGATAAAACGGCGCGCTTCGTTTTCGGTTGTCGCGGTCATTACGGGAACGTTGAACAGCATAACGGTATGGAACAGGCGCGATAAGGCGATGTAATCATGCTGGCTGCGGGCATCCACACATAGCGTTTGATAATCTACCGCCAGCGTCTGATTGGCCGTACCCAGCGTTGCCAGCGGGCGATGGTTAATCTCAAGCGTTGGCCCGGCTTCTCGCGGCGTACCGGCAAGCACGGTATATAAGCGTTCCATTTGCTGTGCCGTTGCATCATCCAGCGGCGCCAGCCACAAATGCGCCTGCGTCAGGGTACGTAGACGGTAATCGATGCCCGCATCCACGTTCATCACGTCACAATGTCGTTTTATCGCCTCGATTGCGGGTATAAAGCGCGCTCGCTGCAGGCCGTTGCGATAAAGCTCGTCCGGCGGGATGTTGGAAGTGGCGACTAAGGTGATGCCGCGAGCGAACAGCGCCTTCATTAATGTGCCAAGCAGCATGGCGTCGGTAATATCCGCCACGAAGAATTCGTCGAAGCACAGAATATCCGTTTCGGCCTTAAAACCGTCGGCAACGATTTCTAGCGGATCGCTGTGCCCCTGCAACTGCGTGAGTTCTTCATGCACGCGCAGCATAAAGCGGTGGAAGTGCAGGCGCATCTTGCGTCGGCCAGGTAAACTCTGAAAGAACATATCCATAAGCCAGGTCTTTCCGCGTCCTACCCCACCCCACATATATAATCCGCGCACGGGTTCATCATCGGCAGGCGCGGCGCGTTTCCCCAGTAACTTGCCGAACTTCGCCATCAGACCGCCGTTTTCGGCAGGGGCCGAGCTTTTATTTGTAAGCGCTTGATAAATAGCTTCAAGTCGTGTTACAGCTTCACGCTGGACGTCATCCGGTTGGTAGCTGCCCTCAGCCAGAGCCTGCTGATAGCGCGATGTAGGGGAGAGATTTTGCATGGTATTATAATATTCCCTTAGAAATCGTATTGCCGTTTACTGGTGTTCTTTAAGTACGGATGTCGAAAAAAAGGTCGTTCTACCCTAAGCGATGCTGCGTCAGGATTCCACTTCTCTTAGGTTAGCGGTTATAGTGGCTACATTACCCTACGGAAACACAAGATAACGGGAGAAGTACATGACCTGGGAATATGCGCTAATTGGGTTAGTTGTCGGGATTATCATTGGTGCCGTCGCTATGCGCTTTGGCAACCGCAAGCTGCGTCAGCAGCAGGCTTTACAGTATGAGCTTGAAAAGAACAAAGCGGAGCTTGAAGAGTACCGCGAAGAGCTGGTAAGCCATTTTGCCCACAGTGCAGAACTGCTCGATAACATGGCGCACGATTATCGCCAGCTTTATCAGCATATGGCGAAGAGCTCCAGCAGCCTGCTGCCAGAGCTCTCCGCTGAGGCCAATCCTTTCCGCAACCGTCTGGCTGAATCCGAGGCCAGCAACGATCAGGCGCCGGTGCAGATGCCGCGTGACTACTCGGAAGGCGCGTCAGGGCTGCTGCGTACCGAGCGGGCAAAGCGCGATTAACCGCAGTAATAAGATTTTTTTTCCGGGGCATGCCGCTCGTGCCCCAAATCTCCCCTCGCCGCGGCTATCATTTAAGAATCTTGTCTCATTCAACAACATTGTTACCCGGCTGATATTTCAATAATATCGGTGAGTTATCGGGTTCTCCTTTTTCCAGGTCACGAGAGCAAGCCATCAATGAAGAAACAAACACGGTTATTGAGTGCGTTAGCGTTAAGCGTCGGGTTAGCTCTGAGTGCATCACCTTTTGCCGTCGCCGCGATTCCTTCACAGGTTCCCGGCCAGGCTGCTTTACCCAGCCTGGCCCCGATGCTGGAAAAGGTTTTGCCTGCCGTGGTGAGCGTTCAGGTTGAAGGCACGGCCGCAGCGCCGTCCCAGAAAGTCCCGGAAGAGTTTAAAAAGTTCTTCGGCGATGACCTTCCTCCATCCGAATCACAACCTTTTGAGGGGCTGGGCTCCGGCGTGATTATTAACGCTGCCAAAGGGTATGTGCTTACCAATAATCACGTAATCAGCCATGCGGAAAAGATCAGCGTCCAGCTCAATGACGGACGCGAATTTGCCGCCAAATTAATAGGTGGCGACGATCAGAGCGATATCGCGCTTATTCAGATCCAGAACGCGACAGGACTGACGCAAATTGCCGTGGCCGATTCCGACAAGCTGCGCGTGGGCGATTTTGCCGTAGCCGTTGGGAATCCTTTCGGGCTGGGGCAAACCGCTACGTCAGGGATTGTCTCGGCTCTGGGCCGCAGCGGGTTAAATCTGGAAGGGCTTGAGAACTTCATCCAGACCGACGCCTCTATTAACCGAGGGAACTCGGGCGGCGCGCTCCTTAACCTGAACGGCGAGCTCATCGGCATCAACACCGCCATTCTCGCACCGAGCGGCGGCAGCGTGGGCATCGGCTTTGCTATTCCGAGCAATATGGCGCAGACGCTGGCCAGACAACTGATGGAGTTTGGTGAAATCAAGCGCGGCCTGTTAGGCATTAAGGGCACCGAAATGAGCGCTGATATCGCCAAAGCGTTCAACCTCACAACCCAGCGAGGGGCTTTCGTCAGCGAAGTGCTGCCGCAATCCGGCTCGGCCAAAGCGGGCGTGAAGGCGGGAGATATCATCACCAGCCTGAACGGTAAAACCATCAACAGCTTTGCGGAATTGCGCGCTAAAATCGCAACCACGGAACCGGGCACGGTAGTGAAGCTTGGTCTGCTTCGCGATGGGAAACCGCTGGAAGTAAGCGTCACCCTTGATAAGAGCACCGCCTCATCGGCTAATGCGGAGCTGATTATCCCCGCGCTTCAGGGCGCGTCGTTAAGCGATGGCCAGCTTAAAGACGGGGCTAAGGGCGTGAAGCTCGACAACGTAGAAAAAGGTACGCCGGCCGCACAGGTTGGCTTGCACAAAGGCGATGTGATTATTGGTATTAACCGCGAGCGCATCCGCACCATTGCTGAAATGCGTAAAATGCTGGAAAGCAAACCCGCGCTGATAGCCCTTCACGTTGTGCGTGGCGAAGACAGCATCTACTTGTTATTACGTTAATTTGGTCAGTAATCGGACATCACGAGTGCGATGTCCGATTAACTCATGCTATTCTGCGTTCGTTTTCTCACGGACTAATTCAAATCCATGTTTCTGAAGATTTTACGATCGGTGGCTCTCGGCCTGATTGTGGCGGGTATTCTGCTGGTATCTTTACCTTCGTTACGCCAGCACATCACGCCGCTTGCCCCTTCGACGTTCGACAGCGCCGATGAAACACCGCTGAGTTATAACACCGCGGTGCGGCGCGCTGCGCCTGCCGTAGTGAACGTCTATAACCGCAGCGTGGGCAGCAACACTCATAATCAACTGGAAATCAAAACCCTTGGTTCCGGGGTGATTATGGACGAACGCGGTTACATCATTACCAACAAACATGTGATTAACGATGCCGAGCAAATTATCGTTGCCCTGCAGGATGGCCGCGTCTTCGAAGCCCTGCTGGTCGGCTCCGATAACCTGACTGACCTGGCCGTATTAAAAATTAACGCCACCGGTCTGCCGCTCATCCCGATAAACAGCAAACGCCTGCCGCATATTGGCGACGTGGTTATGGCAATCGGCAACCCATACAACCTCGGCCAGACCATTACGCAGGGCATTATCAGTGCAACCGGGCGTATTGGCCTGAGTCCTTCTGGCCGCCAGTCTTTTTTACAGACCGATGCTTCCATCAACCATGGAAACTCCGGCGGCGCATTGGTGAATTCGCTGGGCGAGCTGATGGGCATCAACACCCTTTCCTTTGATAAAAGCAACGGCGGTGAGACGCCGGAAGGGATAGGCTTTGCAATTCCGACGCAGCTTGCGACTAAGATCATGGATAAGCTTATTCGCGATGGCCGGGTGATCCGCGGCTATATTGGCATCGGCGGACGTGAGATCACGCCGCTGCATAGCCCGGCAACCGGCATCGATCAGATCCAGGGGATCATCGTTAACGAAGTCTCTCCGGACGGCCCGGCGGCCAAAGCAGGCATTCAGGTCAATGACGTCATTGTTTCGGTGAATCATAAGCCAGCTATTTCTGCTCTGGAAACCATGGACCAGGTGGCGGAGATTCGCCCAGGTTCGGTGATACCTGTGGAAGTCATGCGCGAAGACAAGAAGCTCACCGTGCAGGTCACTATTCAGGAATACCCCGCGGGGAACTGATTTCAGGCATAAAAAAACCGGAACCTCTGTTCCGGTTTTTTTATTCTTCAGCTATCACTTATTAACGAACTCTTCGCCGAGGGCGATATCTTTCTTCAGGGTATCCAGCATGCCTTCCAGCGCCTGTTGCTCAAACGCGCTCAGTTTGCCGTAGGATTTATGCTCCTCAATACCGTTCTTACCCAGCAACAGCGGCTGAGAGAAGAAGCGTGCGTGCTGGCCGTCGCCTTCAACGTATGCGCACTCAACCACATTGCTTTCGCCCTGTAGCGCGCGTACCAGTGACAGACCAAAACGAGCGGCAGCCTGGCCCATAGACAGGGTTGCAGACCCGCCACCGGCCTTGGCTTCAACCACTTCGGTGCCCGCGTTCTGGATGCGTTTGGTCAGGTCGGCTGTTTCCTGCTCGCTAAAGGTAACGCCCGGGATCTGGGACAACAGCGGCAGAATAGTCACGCCGGAGTGGCCGCCGATAACAGGAACGTCGATCTCGTCAGGCTGTTTACCTTTCAGTTCCGCCACAAAAGTGTTGGAGCGGATGATATCAAGCGTAGTAACGCCAAACAGCTTGTTCTTGTCGTAGACGCCCGCTTTTTTCAGCACTTCGGCAGCGATAGCAACCGTGGTGTTCACCGGGTTGGTGATGATACCGATGCAGGCTTTCGGGCAGGTCTTAGCCACCTGCTCAATCAGATTTTTCACGATGCCGGCATTAACGTTAAACAGGTCGGAACGATCCATGCCGGGCTTACGCGCAACGCCTGCGGAGATCAGCACAACATCCGCACCCACCAGCGCCGGGGTCGCGTCTTCGCCGCTGAAACCTTTGATCTTCACATCTGTAGGGATATGACTAAGGTCAACCGCTACCCCTGGGGTAACCGGTGCGATGTCATACAGTGAGAGTTCTGAACCTGAAGGCAGTTGGGTCTTGAGTAGAAGGGCAAGCGCCTGGCCGATACCGCCTGCCGCGCCGAGGACTGCAACTTTCATCCTAAACTCCTTATTATGGTTAGCAAAAACGTGCCGTAACTCCATACGGTGGCGACCATAATCCAGAGAAGGGGTAATTACAATCTTCTCGCTTTCAGTCTGCGACGCTACGCAATCCTCGAGCGTTACTGCTGCATTTACTCGCCGGGTGGAAACGACGCCTGGGCGCCCGGTCACTACCTGATGTTGTCACATCAACGGCGGTTACATTACACCTTACCATCGCATCAAAACAACATCATTTTGATAACATTTGGTTTACTTGAGAGCTTATTTACGAGTCGTGACACAGGCATGTTTCTCGATAACGAAATTTGATAAAATTCGTCTCTTTCATAACATTATTTCAGGCTAACGCCCCTTCATGCATTTGCATAAAAATTCATTTAAATGCATAATAATGTTATCCGTTTACCTCTATACAGGTGGTTCATGCGCAACTCATCAAAACAAGAAGAATTGATTAAGGCTTTTAAATCGCTACTAAAAGAAGAGAAATTCAGTTCTCAGGGCGAGATCGTTCATGCGTTGCAGAACGACGGTTTTGACAATATCAACCAGTCCAAAGTTTCCCGCATGCTGACCAAATTCGGCGCGGTACGCACTCGTAATGCAAAAATGGAGATGGTTTATTGTCTGCCCGCCGAGCTTGGCGTGCCAACCACATCCAGCCCGTTAAAAAATCTGGTGCTGGATATCGACCACAACGATGCGATGGTCGTTATCCGCACAAGCCCGGGCGCTGCGCAGTTAATTGCCCGTCTGCTGGACTCCCTGGGTAAAGCGGAAGGGATTCTCGGCACTATCGCCGGGGATGACACTATCTTTATGACCCCTGCCAAAGATTTCACGGTAAAACAGCTCCACGAAGTTATTCTCGTCCTGTTCGAACAGGAGTTGTAAGCTTTACGCCTGCCCTACCCGCCCTGACCGTGGCGGGTAACGCGTCCTTATCCTTCGCTTTCGACCTGCGCGATCTACCGTTTCGTTCTGCCCTTGCAGCACATATCACCATCTATAGCCGCACTTAACTCTAGTTTGTCCTGCAAAAGACCGCACAAATAGTCAAATCTCGCTATGCTTTTGATTTTACTTATTTTTAACAAAAAATTCGCGCTAAGTATCACTTTTTAATAACTAAAGGTAATAAAAAATCATTCCCTTAACGTAAAGTTTCATTGGAAACTGTTAGCAAGGTATTAATTTTTTACGTTACTAGTGTATACTTAATTTTGTGATGAGGGTCACGAAACGATGGCCCAACCAAAAGAATACGACGAGGTAAAAATGATGAACATGAAAAACACTTTAGTAACCGCAAGCCTGCTCTCCATGCTTTCCTTTGGCGCTTTTGCTGCTACATCGGTTAATGCTGATGGTGCACAAGGCCTGCAACCGGTGGGCACCGTGTCCGTAAGCGGCATCGGTAGTTCACCAATGGATATGCATCAGAAACTGGCGCAAAAAGCCGAGCAGGAAGGCGCTTCTTCTTATCGCATTATTGAAGCGCGTTCCGGCGATCAATGGCACGCCACGGCTGAATTGTATAAATAACGCTCGGTTATTTAAGCAGGCCAACCTAAGCATCAGTAACGACAATCTCACCCGGCGACCCTAAGAACAAAAATCGCAATTTAGCCCTTCCGGTCGTTGGGAACATTCAGGAGTAGACATAATGAAAACCAAATCAACCATCGCAGCCCTTAGCCTTCTGTCCGTCCTCTCTTTTGGCGCTAACGCAGCAGCGCATCAGATTACCGATGAACAGGCACAGGGCCTGCAGCCCATGGGCAGCATTTCCGTAAGCCAGGTAGGTAGCGCGCCGATGGATATGCGTCACGAATTATCACAGAAAGCAACGCAGCAGGGCGCTTCAGCCTATCGCGTAACCGAAGCTCGCTCAGGGGATACCTGGCACGCCACCGCTGAACTGTATAAATAAACCCTCGTCGTCAAGTCCGACGACTTTGCCCCCGCTCGCCGGGGGCTTTTTTATGTCTGCTAAACGCGAACATTAAAGCGAAGCTGCCCTTCAAGCTCCTCTTCCGCTTCATCAAACAGCAGGATCAGCGCGCCATAACGGCGCCTTTTTACCTCCGGCAGATGCACAAATTCAATCTCTACCGGCAGAGGCAAGCCTCCCCCCACCACGACATCCCATAAGCTATCGAGATCGTGGACCCGTTTTTTCTCCAGTGAAAACACCTGGATAAAACGGTGGTAGAATCCCGGCTGGTCCTCTATCTCGTTAAAATCAAAAGTATATTTTTTCATTTCCGGCCACCCCAAACAAGCATACGCCGCGCCGCCGCGCGTCTACAGGCCGCCAATGTGCAGGGTTTTGACTTCCAGATATTCATCAAGTCCCAGCACCGATCCTTCCCGACCAAGGCCGGATTCTTTCACCCCGCCAAACGGCCCCAGCTCCGTCGATACGGCGCATTCATTAATACCGATCATCCCGCTTTCAAGCGCCTGCGACACACGGAATACGCGTTGCAGATTCTGCGTATAGAAGTAAGCGGCGAGGCCAAATGGGGTATTATTGGCTCGCCTGATAACTTCTTCTTCGGTTTTAAAACTAAAGCACGCCGCCAGCGGGCCAAAGGTTTCTTCCCGCGCAAGCTTCATATCGTCATTAGCGTTGATAATGACCGTTGGCTGCCAGAAGTTGCCGCCCAGTTCGTGGCTTTTGCCCCCCGTCAGCGCTTTACCGCCTTTAGCTAACGCGTCTTCCACATGCTCGCGAACTTTATCTACGGCGGACTTTTCAATCAGCGGCCCCACGACCACCCCTTCATCCATGCCATTACCGACCTTCAGCGCCTTAACCGCTTCCGCAAGCTTATTAACGAAACGATCGTAAACCCCTTGCTGGATAAAGAACCGGTTCACGCTAACGCAAACCTGGCCTGCGTTACGGAATTTATTCGCAATCGCGCCTTTTACGGCTTCATCAATATCGGCATCGTCGAACACGATGTAAGGAGCGTTACCGCCCAGCTCCATTGATACCTTTTTCATGGTTTCAGCCGCGTTACGCACCAGCGTTTTGCCCACGGCGGTAGAACCGGTGAAGGAAATTTTGCGCACTTCAGGGCTTGCCATAATCGCATCGCTGATTTCCGCAGTATTGCCCGCGACCGCATTAAGAACGCCATCCGGCACGCCAGCCTGTTTAGCCAGGGCCAGTAAAGCAAAGGCGGAAAGCGGCGTATTGTTGGCAGGCTTGATGATACCGGTACAGCCCGCAGCCAGCGCCGGGCCGAGCTTACGGGTCAGCATGGCCAGCGGGAAATTCCACGGGGTGATAGCGGCTACCACGCCAACAGGTTCGCGCGTCGCAAGGATCCGCGATCCCGGTTTGGCGGATGGAATAATTTCGCCGTTGGCACGTTTAGCCTGTTCGGCGAACCACTGTATAAAGCTTGCGGCGTATTCAACCTCACCTTCCGCTTCTTTCAGCGGCTTACCCTGCTCGGTGGTCATAAGCTGTCCCAGCCAGCTTTTATTTTCGATAATAAGCTGGTACCAGCGATAGAGGATCGTTGAACGCTCTTTTGCGGTTTTCGCACGCCATGCCGGGAAAGCCTCTGCCGCCGCCGCGATAGCGTCTTCCGTCTCTTTCTTACCGGCTTTCGCCACTTTTGCGATCGTCTCGCCCGTCGCCGGGTTCAGCACGTCAAAAGTGTTATTAAGCTTGCGCCATTCCCCGTTAACCAGATACCCGGTATTAAAAAGTTCACTGTCCTGGAGCGCCTGAATTGTCATCATTTTCTCCTGCTATACATTGCACATCGGGTAAGTATAGATACAAAAAAGCCGACGCATGGCGTCGGCTGAGTCTGCTAACAAAGCCCTCGGATATTAAAAACGGTTGTGCATGGACTTTTAAAAACAAAGGATTCTGTCTTCTGCTTCACCCCAAACATCCGAAAACCACGCTTTTCGGATGTTTGTCATCAATCTGCGCCGACGCATGGCGTCGGCTCAAAGGCGCGGGTTACGCATCTATCAGCGTGTGCTGATATTTATGCAGCATATCCGCCAGCCGTTTTACCGGCTCGGTGACCTGAAGCGGTGCCTCATAGATCCGCAGTTTTTCCTGATAAACATCGAGCTCGCCAAGCAAGCGTTCAAAATAACGACGCCGCCTGTCGTCGCTGGTAGCGGAGGTCACGTGGTCGGCCGTATGGCGCAACTGGCGATGGAAAGCAGATAAATCGGCGTTCACCGGTATAGGCGCGTCACGCAAACGTTGGTGCGCGATGATAAGCGTCAGCGCCAGGCGGTAGCGATCGATATCTCCGGGGAAGGTGTTGAGCAGCAGGAAAAGCTGCTGATAAAGCGCCGGGAGATGGTTTTCTTTACGGCGGCTGCTGTTAGTGGTTAACGCGGAAACCGCAGCCGAAACAAACTGGTTAAGCAGCGTGCGCCCGGTACGTTCTTTGGAGTTATCCCGCACCAGTAAAATCACCATCATCGCCAGGAAGCAGCCGACGATTTGCCCCAGCGCGCTATCAAGGAAGGTGCTGAAGTGAAAGGTCATCGGATTATCCAGCACGATAACGTTAATCGTCCCGGCCAGCGCGCCCAACGACCCCAGCCGCCGCTTCTGCACTTCTATCCCTATAAAGAAGCCCAACAGCGCAAGGCTGATACACAGCAACAGCATGCTTTGCTGGGTAGCAGGAAGGATTACCAGAAAATAAAGCGCGCCAAGCGGCAGCGCAACCAGCATGCCGTAAAGGAAGTCCAGCGACACCATGCGCGGATTGGGCAGCCGCATCGCAAGGGAGGTCACGACGGCAATCATCACCATTGCCCCGCTGCCGGAAGTCCAGCCGGTCCAGAGCCAGAACAGGCTGCCCAGCAGGCACGAAATCGTGGTGCGCCAGAAGTTAATCATCGCGTGGTGACGCTCCGCCGACTGAACTTTGATAACCACTTCGTCAGTCAGGATCTCTTCTTCTACGGCGCTGATACGGGCGTTGCTTGCCACACCGTGTTTTAGCAGCAAAAAGCGCGTCGCGGCTCCGACCCAGGCGCTAATGGTCACGGGCGTATATTTTTCTCCGGCCGAGGAGATAACGCGCCTTAGCACCTTCATTTGTTTATGTACGTCCGCCGCGGTTTCTACCGGCTTCTCAAACAGCATTCTGAACGCGGGCGAGACAAATTCAGGGCGCGTGTTCTGAATCAGGAAGGTTTCACAGGCCTGGGTAATCAGCGTCAGGGAAAGCGTGTTTATGGCCTTAAGGCGGCGGTTTGCCTGCCGCCAGCGAGCGGACTCAATGTTGAGATTGCTGCGCATGCCCGCAAGCGCGGTGGTACGCCGCACCATGCCGCTCCAGGCTTTATCCACCTCTTCTTTATCGCCGTGAGCGACACAAAGCTGCATTAACCGATAGTGATCAACCAGCAGGCTGTCCAGCTCACGGTCTATTTCCTGTTTGATGGAGCGCGGGGAAAAGAGTAAATCCGCAAGGATTGCGCAGACGATACCAATAACGATTTCGCTACAGCGCTCAATGGCAAACTGCGGCGTGGTAACCGGGTCCATCTGAATGGTCACGACAATGATAAGCGCCGTGTAGCCGGATAATCCCCAGGCGTAGGAGTTCTCTACTTTGACCAGCGAAGAAATCCAGGTACAAAAGCCGGCCCAGATGCAGCATACCAGCAGCATGACAACCGGCGCGCGAATCATCGATATGATAATAAGTAGCGCCGCGACACAGCCGATAAACGTCCCTATGATACGCAGCATACCGCGATAGCGAATAGCGCCTGAATACGGCTCACCGCCGGCCGCAAACGCGGGGCCGGCAGCCACAATCGCTGCGGTTAATACGGCCCAGCGCGGGGTTTCGAGCTGAAAGTGGAAACCCACAAACAGCGCCAGCACGATGGCAAACGCCAGCTTGAACGCAAAACGCAGATGCAGTCGGGAGATAGAATACATAGCCGCCAGACTTACCCAAATTCACGCAGGCGATGCATGAATTTCATAAAAGCAGAGTCGTGCTCGGTATCGCGATCTTTCTCACCGGTCACGACCACCGTAGCCGTAGTGCCTGCCGGGTACAGATTGCCTTGCTGTTCATCCAGACGAATACGTACCGGCACGCGCTGTGCGAGGCGAACCCATTCAAGGTTGGAGTCCACGGTAGCCATGCCTTTCGCATCACTGGTGCTGCTGGCGTTAGTGACTCCGGCTGAAATACTGTCCACGGTACCGCGTAACACACGGTTGCTGCCAAGCGGCGTTATTTGCACGCGGTACCCCGGCCGAATCCCTTCAAGCTTGGTCTCTTCCATATAGGCAAGAATATAGAATGAGTGCTGTTTTACCAGGGCTATCACCGTGGAACCGCGGGTAATAAACTCGCCGCCGTGCACGTTCAGGTTGGTCACCCAGCCATCCGCCGGCGCACGAACAACGGTACGCTGCAGGTCAAGCTGCGCCAGGTCGCGTGTTGCCTCAGCTTTGGCAAGCTGGTGCTGCGCGGTTTGCAGCACGTTGTTCGATTGATCGATCTCTTCCCGCGACATTGCCTGGATGCCAAGCTTGTTACGGCGACCGGCTTCACGGCGTTTTTCACTCGTCAGTGCCTGATAATAGGCAACGTCTGCCTCCGCTTCTTCCAGCGCCTTCTGGTAACGCGGCTGGTCGATAGTAAACAGCACCTGATCTTTTTTAACCAGCTGGTTGTCATGCACGCTTACGGCCGTGATCAGTCCGGAAACGTCAGGCGCGATCGCGACAATATCCGCCGTAAAGCGAGCGTCACGCGTCCACGGCGACTCGGTGTAAAACACCCAGGCGCGGAAGATTGCGATAAAAGCCAGCAGCACCAGAATTAGCGTGATAGCGGTACGGATCATTTTTCTTGTAAGTGTTTTCACATCAACCTCAAACAAACAACTGCGAGATCAGATAAAACAGGCAGCAGTAAAGCGCTGTATTGAATAATGCCGGATGCCAGACAAAATCATAGATACCCGTCGGGGTAAGCAAACGGCGCACCAGCCAGAAAGCCGCCAGTGAAACGATAAGCTCAAAGAATATCGGTGGAAAGGAAAGTCCGAATACCACGATAACTGGAAATAAACTCATGTTAACCTTGTTAAGGACGGTGCAGGCGACACAGGCCCCGGGCGGTTATCCGCGTCTAAAGGATTGCCAGGAAAGACAGACGAGAACGCGGTTTGGGCTGCGTTAATAATAATATATTAACGTAACTGTTACCCTGTTATCTATAATATGTGATCTAAATCACTTTTAACTCAGAGTGAATAATGGAAAGACTCAAGCGCATGTCGGTTTTTGCCAAAGTGGTCGATCTCGGCTCTTTTACCGCCGCCGCAAGGCAACTGCAGATGAGCGTATCGTCCATCAGCCAGACGGTTTCAAAGCTTGAAGACGAACTGCAGGTAAAGCTGTTAAACCGCAGCACCCGCAGCATTGGCCTTACCGAAGCGGGTAAAATTTACTACCTTGGCTGCCGCAAGATGTTACATGAAGTCCAGGAGGTGCATGAGCAGCTCTATGCATTTAACAACACCCCTATCGGCACGCTGCGGATCGGCAGTTCTTCAACCATGGCACAAAATGTCCTCGCAAATATGACGGCGGAGATGCTTAAAGAGTACCCCGGGCTTACGGTTAACCTGGTGACCGGCATTCCTGCTCCGGATTTGATTGCTGATGGTCTCGACGTGGTGATTCGCGTGGGCGCGCTTCAGGACTCCAGCCTGTTTTCAAAACGGCTAGGGTCAATGCCAATGGTTATCTGCGCCTCGAAAAGCTACCTTCAGCAACATGGCATACCGGAAAAACCGGCCGATCTGGCAAACCATTCGTGGCTGGAATACAGCGTGCGCCCTGATAATGAATTTGAGCTTATCGCCCCAGAAGGCATCTCCACACGTATGCTCCCACAGGGCCGATTTGTGACAAACGATCCCATGACCCTCTCACGCTGGCTGAAAGCCGGCGCCGGGATCGCCTATGTGCCGCTGATGTGGGTGATCGATGAGATCAACAGCGGCGAGCTGGAGATCTTATTCCCCCGCTACCAGTCGGATCCGCGCCCGGTCTATGCGCTCTATACCGAAAAGGACAAACTCCCGCTGAAGGTGCAGGTTTGTATCAACTATCTGACGGAATATTTTGTGAAGGTGGCGCAGCTTTATCAGGGCGTGCGGGAAAGTAACGGGCGCGGGATAGAAAATAGCCGGGCTTAACCCGGCCGTTTAGTTTTATGCCGTACCGCCAACCGTGAGGTTATCAACCTTAAGCGTCGGCTGGCCGACGCCAACCGGCAGGCTCTGGCCTTCTTTGCCACATACGCCCACGCCGTTATCCAGCGCCAGATCGTTACCCACCATGGAGATCTGCTGCATGGTTTCAATGCCCGAGCCAATCAGCGTCGCGCCTTTCACAGGCTTCGTCACTTTGCCCTTCTCGATCAGGTAGGCTTCAGAAGTTGAGAAGACGAACTTACCGGAAGTGATATCCACCTGGCCGCCGCCGAAGTTTGGCGCATAGATGCCGTACTCGACGGATTCGATAATTTCCTGCGGCGTGGATTTACCTGCCAGCATATAGGTGTTGGTCATCCGCGGCATCGGCAAATGCGCATAGGATTCACGGCGTCCGTTGCCCGTTGGCGCAACGCCCATCAGTCGTGCGTTTAGCTTATCCTGCATATAGCCTTTCAGGATGCCGTTTTCAATCAGCACGTTGTACTGCCCCGGCACGCCTTCATCATCGATGGCAACCGAACCGCGACGGTTTGCCATCGTGCCGTCATCCACAACGGTGCAAAGCTCGGAGGCGACTAACTGACCCATCTGGCCGCTGAATACGGATGTGCCGCGACGGTTAAAGTCGCCTTCCAGTCCGTGACCAACCGCTTCGTGCAATAGCACACCTGGCCAGCCCGCACCGAGAACGACCGGGAACATCCCCGCCGGCGCCGCGACGGCAGACAGGGTAATGAGCGCCATACGCACGGCTTCTTTCGCCCATGCATCGGCACGCACTTCGCCGTCGATGGTTTCCAGGAAATAGTCATAGCCAAAACGACCGCCGCCGCCGCTGGAACCGCGTTCGCGCTTGCCGTCTTCTTCTACCTGCACGCTGACGGACAATCGCACCAACGGACGAACGTCTGCGGCAAGGGTGCCGTCGGTTGCCGCGACGAGAATTAATTCATAAACGCCCGTCAGGCTGGCGGTAACTTCCTGAACGCGAGGATCCGCCGCCCGCGCTACGCTGTCGACGCGCTTAAGGATGTCGAGCTTCTCTTCCCGGCTCATGCTTTGCAGAGGATCGGCACTGGTATACAGCGCGCTGTGCTTTACCGCACCGAGCGTGCGTGTGCGGCCGTCGCCCTGCTCACGCACAATGCTGCGCGCCGCATGGGCACTTTGTTCCAGCGCCAGCAGGCTGACTTGATCGGCATAGGCAAAGCCGGTCTTCTCACCGCTAACGGCACGCACGCCAACGCCCTGATCGATGTTGTACGACCCGTCTTTAATAATGCGGTCTTCTAGTACCCAGGATTCGTGATAGCTGGACTGGAAATAGAGATCCCCATAGTCGAGCCGACGCTCGGACAACTGGCCGAGAATGGAAAACAGATCTTGATGGGTTAAGCCATTCGCAGACAGCAACTGCTCACTTACCAGGTTCAGACTCATCGTTTAAATACTCTTAATTCATACCATTTGGAGGTGCCCCAAATAGTTCAGGTTGCAGAAAGACGGCAAGCTCGTAAATCCCCAGGAACATATACACAATATGTGACCGGGGTGAACGAACGCAGCCAACGCATCTGCGGCCTGAAATATAACGGGCAGTTCTATTGAGCTTGCGGCAATTCACTGGCCGCGTCAAATCACTTAGATTTGTTCACGCGCGGCTGGCGCAGCACTTCGTTGATCTGCGGATTATCTACCGGGCCGGTGATGTGATAGCGCAGAACGGAGATTTTACTCCACAACGGCCCAAGCACCTTGCTGGCGGCAAATACCGCCGCGCCCACGATAGGGTTGACCACAAAAGCTGCCGCAACGCCAACCGTTGCGGAAATCTCCGGGGCGACCACGGCCTCCATGTCGAGACGGCGAGCGACTAAGTCCACCGATCCTTTTAAGGCTATATCTGCTTCCAGCCCGTCCACCAGCGTGTCATCGGTGTGCAGCACGCCGTCTTTTATCCAGGCCGTGCTGCGAATGGAGTCGAAGTAGAAACCCTCGCCAAAGGTATCGCTGAAGTCAAAACGCAGCTTGCGCATCAGCGCATCGACGCTTACCAGCCGCAGCAACTGGCCCGCATGGCCTGTGCCCAGATCGGCGATTTGTCCTTTACCCAGCCGGGTGTGCAGGATGCCGTTCAGCGAAGCTTCTTGCGGCCTCCAGGGCACGTCGCGCCAGTGTAAATCGTAATCCGCATCGAACGAGGAGCCCTGAATAGGGGTTTTTACGCCAAAGAAGTTAGTGGCCGCATCCAGCTTGTTAGCTTTCAGCTTGCCTTTCAGGGAGGTGCGCATTTCCGACGGGCTGTTCACCCATTCACCCTCGCCGGTCAGGCGTGCAAAACCGGTATCGACCAGCGCATTGCTGAGCTTCAGGGTATCGCCTTTAATAGCAACGTCACCGTCAACGCGGCCATATTTTTGCCCCCACAGCCAGCACTCGGCGCAGCGCAACTGCACGTCAGGCCAGTCGCGGAAACTGATGGTGTCTTTAGCAGGCGCAAGGGACGTGCCGCTCGGCGGGGTGGACGAGCCGTTTACAACGCTCCAGTCAGGATTGAAATACAGGTATTTGATCGCCGCCTGCCAGGGCGCGTTATCCGGCATATTCAGCGTTGCGTTAATTTCACGGCCCTGAGCATTAACCTGAGTACCGGTTGGCGTGGCGTGCGAAACCAGGCTGAGGTTGTTCCACTGCTGTCCGGCAAGCGTTAAAGCAGGGGTTCTGAGCGTAATATTGGACGGGAAGACTGCCGAATCGCCAACGCCCGCAGCAGCGCCCTGGCTGAACAACGCCAGCCACTGCGCGCCGTCCATAGCCGGCAGATCTAACTCCAGCCCCGGCTGCTCAGGCAGAGGGGGAATGGTATGGCTGTCCGTCGCCCAGATAGCGCGATCGAGCGTCAGTTTTTTGTTAAGTAACCAGCGGCTGGAAAACCGGTTGGCCTCCCCGGCGCTGCCCGTCAGGGTAAAGCTATTAAGATCGCCCTTCACCGCAACCTTCAGCGGCAGCGGTTGCCCGGCAGATTTATTCGCTGGCGCAGGTAAGTGACTACTCACATTCTTCAGGTCCGCATCCAGGCCTACGCTGTAGCTGGCGCTGCCGCGATAAGGCAGCGTTATGTCCACCACGCTTTTCCATGCCGCGCTGCCGCTTAGCGCCTGATTCACCTGCTCTGGCAATACGCCCAGTTTATTCGGCTGCCAGTCACCGTTCAGATTGACGCCAATCTGGTACTCTTTTTCGCCAGTTTTAGTATTAAAATCAATGTTGACCGGCTGATTAAACCAGTTAGCCCGCAGCGGCTCGCTTTGCAGATCGCCATTCACAAAGCTGAACTTGCCGCTCAGATTCGTCAGCGTGCTCGATAGCGGCTTTATCAGCAGCGTATTGTTGTTAAGCACCACGTCGCCTTTTGCCGTCGTCATCTTGCCGTCCAGCGGGATATCAAGATGTAAGCGAGCATTCACATCGCCGCCGATCTGGAGTTCATCAAGGGCGGCGGCCAACGAATCCTTAAGCGGCGTGGCTTTAAAGTATGGCCCGACAGCGCTCCCCGGCCCAAAGATATCCGCATCAATCAGCAGCTTCTCTTTCGAATAGTCGGGGATAATAGCGGTGAGATTGCGGCCGCTAACGCCGCCAAGCTTCACCTCATTGCTTTTCATCCACAGGCCGTCGTTGATGAAATCCAGCTCTATATTCAGGTTTTCCAGCGCGGGCCAGTCCGGCTGGAAAGCAAAGGTGGCATTGTGCAGCGGCACCAGAACTTCAAACTGCCCTTCATTGTGCTGATAAGGGAACAGATGCGGGTTACCGCCGTACACCAGGGTAGCGTTCTCTGCCTGCCCACCCTGAATAGCCCCGCTCAGGTAGTCGACCAGCTCTTTGCCCATCAGGTTTTCAGGGAAGTAGCGCCAGGCGTCTGCGCCGTTGTCGGTATTGATACCTGCCAGGATACTCAGCCAGGGATCGCCCTCAATAGGCTGAAAGTAGCGGAAATCGCCACGCGCCCAAACCGAACGGGCTTTCACGTCCAGGTCTTTGCCATCAAGCTGGAAGCCCGCGGCGTTTTTGCGCCACTCTAGCGTGGCAACGCCTTTTTCAATCTCCAGCGGCGCGCGGAATACCGTCTCATACGGCATTTTCGCATCGCTTATCTGAGCGTTAAGCTGCCCGTGCTCCACGCTGCCCGTAATCGAGCCGGAAAAATGCTCGGTGCCCGGCAGCATCTTCCACTGGTCCCAGCTGACGTTCTTCCACCGCCCCTGCATGCGGGTTTTTTCGGTTTGCTGCAGCGGGATATCCACCGCCAGCACATCAATGTGCCCGCGTGGTTTCAGGGTCTTCCAGATTTCACCCAGCTCGGGAGAAATTTTGGCCGCAATTGGCAGCAGGCCATAGAAGCTTTCCAGCTCCATATTTGTGGCACGCACGCGCAGTTCTTCGCTTCGCTTGCTTCCCTCACCGCCCACGTCCTGCGGTTCAAGCCACGCCAGGTTCAGCGAACCTTTCGGCCAGGTTTTGTCATCAAGCGTGATGTTGGTTGAAGGGATCGCAAGGTTCCAGCCCGTAGCGGAGCGATTCACGCGCGCCACTAAGTTATCAACCGATAAACGATGGTTTTCCGGGTCGCCTTTCCAGCTTGCCTCACCCTGTTTAAGCCAGATATCGCCGCCCGCAATGTCCCCGCCCTTTATCTCCATCCATGCTTCAAGGCTAAACTCAGCGCTCTGCAGAGAGACGTTGTCCCGCATCCAGTTGCCCAGCCAGGGCTTAACGTCAACGCGATCGGCCTGCAGCCATACCTTACCGGCATTAAGGATGCCGTTGTCATCACGCAGATCCATCCTGACGTTTGCCAGTCCATGCTGGCCCGTGAAGCTTGACAGGCTCACCTGCCCTTCGGCACGGTGGCGATTTTTAGAGTTCAGCCAGGTTAGCTGGGGAACGGCCAGTTCGGCACGCTGGCCGGAGAGGGTAAGAAAGCTAAGGGTGCTGTCGCGCAGATCGAAATGATCGAACTGGCGCAGAAAGAGATCGTTGATTTTGCCCGATTCGAGCTGACCGTCGCTGCCGTTTTGGCTAAGCGGGGTATTGGTGCGCATGTGCAGTTGGTAAAAGGTGAGATCGCGGAACTGCCAGCGGGCATGAAGCAGGCTTTGCCAGACATCCAGCGCCAGCGTCACGCGTTTAATGCTCACCTCGCCGCCGTCTTTAAGACCGGCTTTGATGTCGCGCACGTCAAGCGTAGGGCCAAAGTTCTGCCAGCTTGCCTGAATCTGGCTGGCGTCCACCGGCGTGCCCGTCATGGCCTCAATCTTTTCCAGCAATGCCGGACGCCAGGCGTTGAGGTGCGGCAAAATGAGCCGCATACCACTCACCAGCAGTGCGACGATAACAATCAGCGTTGCGCCTGTGAGCAGCAGAATGCCGGGCAGTCGCCTCACATCTCTCTCCTTGTCAGCCTCACGGCTCGGTGCTTCAAAAAGTACAACCCACGGAAGGGTTACATCATAACGACGTCGAACTGCTCCTGGTTATAGAGCGGCTCTATCTGTACTTTTACCTGCTTGCCGACAAAGATTTCCACCTCTGCCAACGCGTGAGATTCTTCGCTTTTCAGCGCCTCGCCAACCGCTGGGGATGCGTAAACCAGGAAGCGGTCGGAATCATAAGCGTGATGAACGCGCACGATTTCGCGCATAATTTCATAACACACTGTTTCCACAGTTTTCACCGTGCCGCGTCCGTGGCAGGTTGGGCAACCTGCACACAGCACGTGCTCAACGCTTTCGCGGGTACGCTTGCGGGTCATTTCTACCAGGCCAAGCTGCGAGAAGCCGTTGACGCTGGTTTTCACGCGGTCTTTATTCAGCGCCTGCTCCAGCGAATGCAGCACGCGGCGGCGATGGTCTTCATTACTCATATCGATAAAATCGATGATGATAATGCCGCCCAGATTACGCAGACGCAGTTGACGGGCTATGGCCTGTGTGGCTTCGATATTGGTATTAAAAATAGTATCGTCAAGGTTGCGGTGGCCGACAAACGCCCCGGTGTTGATATCCACGGTGGTCATCGCTTCGGTTTGATCGATAACCAGGTAGCCGCCGGACTTAAGCTCAACCTTTCTCTCAAGCGCCCGCTGGATTTCATTCTCGACGTCAAAGAGATCGAAAATCGGCTGGCGGCCGCTGTAGTGTTCGATTTTGCTGGTCATCTCCGGCATGTACTCGGCGGTAAATTCCAGCAGCATGTCGTAGGTCAGACGGGAATCGACACGAATTCTGTCCAGCGCCGCGTCGGCAAAATCGCGCAGTACACGCTGCGCCAGCGCAAGCTCGCCGTATAGCTGGCAGCGGGTTTTATTGCGTTTTTTACGCTCGCTGACTTTGGTCCAGACGCGTTTCAGGTAAGCGGCGTCAGAAGAGAGATCTTCTTCGCACACGCCTTCCGCAGCGGTACGAATGATAAATCCGCCCTGCTCATCGCAGTAGGTGTTTACCACACGTTTCAGACGCTCGCGCTCTTCTTCGCTTTCGATGCGTTGCGAAACGCCGACATGCGAGGCGCCCGGCATAAAGACCAGATAACGGGATGGGAGAGTGATATCCGTAGTAAGACGCGCGCCTTTAGTGCCCAGCGGGTCTTTGACCACCTGCACCATAAGATCCTGTCCCTGGCGAACCAGTTCGGAGATGTCGCGCACGGTGAAGTTTTTACGTTCTTCACCCGCCACGCATTCGGTGTGCGGCATGATGTCGGAGGCGTGAAGAAACGCTGCCTTATCAAGGCCAATATCTACAAATGCCGCCTGCATCCCCGGCAGCACCCGGCTAACACGACCTTTGTAGATATTTCCTACGATCCCACGGCGCGCTTCGCGCTCAATGTGGATCTCCTGCAGTATTCCGCCGTCAATATAGGCTACCCGCGTTTCTGAAGGGGTAACATTGACCAGTAATTCAGCCGTCATCTTTTCCTCGTCCATCACGCAATGCGTGAAAATTACTCAGTAGTTCATACGTTTCTACCAGCGGCAGGCCGACAACGGCATGGTAACTGCCGTTTATCTTTCGGACGAAACAGCCACCCAGTCCCTGAATACCATAGGCTCCTGCTTTATCCATAGGTTCACCGCTGGCGATATAGCCGGCGATATCCTGTTCTGACAAGCTTCGGAACGTCACTTCTGTCACCACCAGACAATCCAGCACCGACTGGCCGTCCGCCAGCGCAACCGCCGTCATCACCTGATGCTGATGCCCGGAGAGTAATCGTAGCATCTGCGCCGCATGCTCTTCATTGCGCGGCTTTTCGAGCACTTCACCGTTGTAGATAACAATAGTATCCGCGCCTAATACGGGTAAATCCTGCGGGGCCAATGCTACGCCCGCTAGCGCTTTGTCCCGCGCCAGACGCCGGACGTACTGCTCTGCGCTTTCGTGGCTCAGACGCTGCTCTTTAACATCCGTCACGATACGTTCAAACACTACGCCCATCCGGGAGAGAAGCTCCTGGCGACGCGGCGAGCCGGAGGCGAGATATAAAGATGTCATGTTTACCCTTACTGCACGGCAAATTGTTGACGAATTTTTCGCATCAACAGGAATATCCATGGCCAGAGCACGCCGTTCACTACACTACTCCAGAACACTTCAGGCCGGAAGGAGACGTTAATCACCAGAAACTCGGACCAGAAAACAATGACATCAGCGACCAGTGATAAAAGCATTACCACCAGCGCCTGTTGCCAGAGCGCGAGGTTGCGGAACAGCTGATATTTTAAGGCGGCCAGGTAGGCGACAATACTCAGTGACAGGGCGCGAACGCCCAGCGTGGAGCCACTTATCAGATCCAGTATGGCACCCATAATAAAACCCGTGCCCACATTTACGCGATGGGGCAAGGCGAGGATCCAGTACAGCAGGATCAATAACACCCAGTCCGGACGATAGACTTTCATGTCGTCCGGCCAGGGCATGACCTGCAATAACAGGGCAACCAGAAATGACAGACAGATAACCCAACGGCCCTGGCTACGATAGCTTGCCACTACTGGCCTCCCTGGGCGCCGTTTGGAGAAGGATTCCCCGCAGCAGGCGTCTGCGGCATACCGGTGGCCGGAGGAGGCACGGGAGCCGGTGGCCCCACTGAACCCGCCGCTGGTAACACCTGCGGCATCATTTGCATCAGACGTTCATTAGCCACGCGATGCACCTCTTCAGGCAACATTGGCGTTTTGCCATCGCGATCCGCCCCCCACAGCAGGAGAAGGTAACGTAAACGCTGCAAGCCTGCGGTCGGACGAGCCTGAATCACGGTGTATGCACGCTGGGTATCAAGCTTCACGGAAGAAACGACGCCCACCGGATAACCTTCCGGGAAGCGGCCGCCCAGACCCGAAGTCACAAGCACGTCCCCGACGCGGATATCCGTATTTGCCGGCAGATGTTCCAGTTGCAGATCGTCGGTACAGCCGTTACCGGCTGCGATCACGCGAATATCGTTACGCAGCACCTGAATCGGCAGCGCGTGGGTCGCATCACAAATCAACAGGACGCGGCTGGTGAGCTTCGCCACGGCAATGACCTGGCCTACGACGCCTTTGTCACTGATAACGGGCTGGCCTTCGTAAACGCCGTTGACGCTGCCTTTATCAATAACCACCTGGTCGCTGTAGGGATCGTTTACCGTCGAGATGACCTGCGTCACCATTTTCTGCTCATCCTGTCGCAACGGCGAGCCGAGCAATTCGCGCAGACGCGCATTTTCCTGGCGGTACTGGCCAAGCATCAGCAGTTCGCTGTTTTTCAGGATCAGTTCCTGACGCAACGCACGGTTTTCAAGCTCTAACTGATCGCGGGAGGCAAGCGTTTGCGACACGCTGTCAAGTAACTCACGGGGACCATTGGAGACAAAATAGAAAGGACTGACGGCAGTATCCATATACGTTCGGATCTGGCTGAACGTACCAAGACGGCTGTCGGCGATAATGACGCCAATCGCCACCAGCAACGCCAGGATCAGGCGAAACTGCAGCGACGGGCCACGGCTAAAAATGGGCTTCATAGGCTATGCGTATTCCCAGGCCAACAAGAAGGGGCAGTCATCGACTCCCCCTTACCTGCGGCTGATTACTCTTCGCTGAACAAGTCGCCGCCGTGCATGTCGATCATCTCCAGCGCCTTGCCGCCGCCACGGGCTACGCAAGTCAATGGATCTTCTGCAACCACTACTGGAATACCGGTCTCTTCCATCAGCAGACGGTCGAGGTTACGCAGCAAGGCGCCGCCACCGGTCAGCACCATGCCGCGCTCGGAGATGTCGGAAGCAAGCTCTGGCGGACACTGTTCCAGCGCAACCATAACGGCGCTAACAATGCCCGTCAGCGGCTCCTGCAGCGCTTCGAGAATTTCGTTGGAGTTTAAGGTAAAACCACGCGGAACGCCTTCAGCCAGGTTACGGCCGCGAACTTCGATTTCACGCACCTCATCGCCTGGATAAGCAGAACCGATTTCATGCTTGATGCGTTCAGCCGTTGCTTCGCCAATCAGGGAGCCGTAGTTACGACGCACATAATTAATAATGGCTTCATCGAAGCGGTCGCCGCCGATACGAACAGAAGAAGAGTAAACCACGCCGTTCAGGGAGATAACGGCCACTTCGGTCGTGCCCCCACCGATATCCACCACCATGGAACCGGTTGCTTCAGAAACCGGCAGGCCAGCGCCGATAGCGGCGGCCATTGGCTCTTCAATCAGGAAGACTTCACGAGCGCCTGCGCCCTGAGCGGATTCGCGGATTGCGCGGCGTTCTACCTGCGTTGCGCCAACCGGCACACACACCAGCACACGCGGGCTTGGGCGCATGAAGCTATTGCTGTGAACCTGCTTGATGAAGTGCTGGAGCATTTTTTCAGTCACGAAGAAGTCGGCGATAACGCCGTCTTTCATTGGACGAATAGCCGCGATGTTGCCAGGCGTACGGCCCAGCATCTGTTTTGCGTCATGACCGACGGCAGCAACGCTTTTTGGTGAACCGGCACGATCCTGGCGAATGGCCACGACGGAGGGCTCATTCAGTACGATGCCTTGTCCTTTTACATAAATCAGGGTATTCGCGGTACCCAGGTCAATGGACAGGTCATTGGAAAACATGCCACGAAATTTTTTCAACATACTAAAGGATAATCCTGAAAGCTGGGGCGGAAACAAAATCCGCTTACTTTACCAACCACACGCTGCAGCGACAAGGCGCATAAATGTTCTGCAACGGTGAAAATTTGTGCAGTTTACTTTACCTGTTACCCCTAAGAAACGTTGGCTCGCAAACCGCTCGGGAAGTGAACAAACGCTGTAGGTTAAACGAACAGGGCTAAGTAGCAAACCGATACATTAAATGCTGCGATAGTCCGGCCGGCAGACATAAGCGTCCCCATGAGATGCAGCGCGCGTTATTCTACGTGAAAACTTGATAAACGGCAGGTTAAACCGAGTATCTTTGAGAATATTTTTTCACGTTACTGTCCAGAGGCGCTGAGGCAGCAATGAAATCCCCCTGAGCGCCGCTCACCCCTTTCTCTACCAGCGTCTGCCATTCGCCACGCTTTCTTACGCCCGTGGCGAAAACTTGCGTTTGCGTTCCATGGCAGGCCTCAACCAGACTCTGTACAAATAACTGGTTTTCGCTTCGCTTCTCAATATTCCTGACTAAACCCGGATGAAGTTTAATCAACTCGACATCCAGCGTCTTAATATAGGCGGTACTTACAACGGTTAAGCCGGCCTGAACAACCGCAACACGAGTGCCCAAAGCCTTTATTAAACGTATAACCGGCTGTAATCGGTTGATGTGTTGACAAACATCTGCCTCTGCAAGTTCAAAAATAATTCGTTTACGAAGCGATTTTTCACATTGCATCAGCACATCCCTGAGCCAGCGCTGAAAAGGCACACGAACCAGCGAGTCGACGGTAATCTGAATGGCCAGCGTTTCTTGCGGCCAGAAGCTTACCAGCGGAAGGGCGCGCGTTATTAGCTGGCGATCGTACTGCTCGCACAGGCCGAACTGCCTGACCATTGGCATATACTCAGCCGAGAGCACCTCGTGCTCACCGTCAAAGATACGGCACATGATTTCGCGGTGATGGGTATGACCGTTGCGCATTACCGCAGGCTTTTGATAGAAGCGTGGACCGCCGCGTCGCAGCGCCTGCTCAATAAGAGTACGCCACTTAACGTTTCCTCGTCCTTTTTCCGGCAGCTTATCGTCATATACCGACCAGCTATTTGCGCCCTGCAAAGAGGCGTTACGGGTGGCGACTTCAGCGCATTCCATAACCTGCTCTTTGGTCTGCCCGCTACGCCATGCGCAAATGCCGATATGCAGCATGTCGTTACGATCCAGCATGCGGGTCGGCGGAAGGGTATCTACGGCGGTGAGAAGCTGGCTGGCGATAGCATCGGCTTCTTTCAACGTGCGGTGCGGCAGCAGGACCGCAAAATCGCTACGGAAATAACGCGCCAGCAAGGCGCCGGGATAGCGCATCACAAAGGTCGACAGCATATTAATCAGCGTAAAGAGATACTCTTCTACCGCCGGGCGGCCCCAGGTATCGTGAAGGGTGTCAAAATCAGGCAGGCGGACAATCATAACCACGCCGTAGGCGCCAACCTGTTCCTGATCTTCAAGCAGCATCGCCAGCTGGTTGTCGAAAAACAGACGATTATTGAGCCCGGTTTTCGCATCCTGCGCGGCGAAAGCGCGAATCAGCGTGTCCATCCTGCTGCGCTGTTCACTCGCGTCCTGTAAATCCGAAAGCAGAACATCAAGCGCGCTGCTGGCACGGGTTGGCCACTCAAGCACCGAGCCTCGCGCGTCCGCGCCGCGCTCACCGTTGAGAATTCTGGTTGCTCGGGCCTCCAGTAATTCCTCCCCCGCTAGCTGTTTTTTCATCCAGCGGACGGCAAAAAACAGCACCAGAATCATAATGCCGATGGCGATGGTAAGCGGAACGGTGTTAAACAAAGAGTTGTAATAATAAGTCACGGGATCGCGGAAGGTCAGGCTAACGAACATGCCGGGATGCTTCATCAATTCGACCGTTACGCTGCGGGAGCCGTATTGAGCACCGTTAGGGCTATAGACCTGTTTTAACTCATGGTCGTATACCACTTTGTCGCCCATCCTGAGATGAATTTCAGTGATATCTATGGGAACCATGACTTCATTGAGACGCGCGAGCAAAAATTGCGGGGAAGAGATGACCAGCTCGTTATCAATAATGGTGGCGACAGCCAGCACGCGCTGGTTGACCTTTTCATGCGCCGCGTTAAAAAAGCTCAGCGAGCAGCCGATGAGCGTCAAAAAGATCGCGCCCCCGGTTAGCAGGGTCATGAAAGCAGAAAGTTTCGTCGTTAATCGCATCCCTGAGTTAACTCCGTATGAGAAAAATTGCCGCCTAACACCAGGGCCTGGACTAACGCGGCATTACATAGCAAAAGCCAATGCCAGGCAAATACCTACAGACAAAATATCTCCATTTATTGCAAAAAAAGGATGCTGTACGCCAGTTAGCGAGTATAGCCCTCCGGACGTTTTTTCCCATAATAAGCCCGGACTGTGACGGCGCGCATGGCTCAAATTTCAATTTTTTGTGACATATTCGCCGGGAGGCAACTTCTCCGTCATGCTTAATAAAAAGCCCTGCTGGAGATTGTCATGAAGAAAGTTGCTCGCCTGACCGAAGCGGACGTTACGCCGGAATCCGTGTTTATGCTCAAACGCCGTCAGGTCCTTAAAGCGCTGGGCATCAGCGCGGCGGCGCTCTCCCTTCCGCCCACGGCGCAGGCAGACATTCTCTCGTGGTTTAAAGGAAACGATCGCCCGCCTGCGCCCGCCGGCAAACCGTTAACCTTCAGCCAGCCGGCCCAGTGGCAGGCAAAACTTCCTCTCACGCCGGAAGATAAAGTCACCGGCTATAATAACTTTTACGAGTTTGGGCTGGATAAAGCCGATCCGGCAGCCAACGCGGGGAGTCTGAAAACCGATCCCTGGCAGCTTAAAATCAGCGGCGAGGTGGCCCGTCCTGTGACGCTCGATCTGGACGATCTGTACAAACGCTTCCCGTTAGAAGAGCGCATTTACCGGATGCGCTGCGTTGAAGCCTGGTCGATGGTGGTGCCGTGGATTGGCTTCCCCCTCGGCAAATTGCTGGCGCTTGTCGAACCCACCAGCAACGCGAAGTATGTCGCCTTTGAAACGCTGTATGCGCCTGAACAGATGCCGGGCCAGAAGGATCGCTTTATTGGCGGTGGCCTGAAATATCCTTATGTAGAAGGGCTTCGTCTGGATGAGGCAATGCATTCGCTGACAATGTTGACCGTGGGCGTTTACGGCAAAGCGTTGCCGCCGCAAAATGGCGCCCCCATCCGTCTCACCGTTCCCTGGAAATACGGCTTTAAGGGCATTAAGTCTATCGTCAGCATTAAAGTTGTTCGCGAATTACCGCCCACGACGTGGAATATGGCCGCGCCGGACGAATACGGTTTTTATGCCAATGTGAATCCACACGTCGACCATCCCCGCTGGTCGCAGGCCTCGGAAAGATTTATCGGCTCCGGCGGCGTGCTGGATGTAAAACGTCAGCCCACGCTGTTGTTTAACGGCTATGCCGAACAGGTTGCCTCGCTTTACCGCGGCCTGAACCTCAAGGAGAATTTCTGAGTGCGCCTGACAGCAAAGCAAATTACCTGGCTTAAGGTAGCCCTGCATCTCGCCGCGTTTCTGCCTTTTGTCTGGCTTTTCTATGCCGCAAGCCAGGGGCTGTTCAGCGCGGACCCGGCTAAAGATATTCAGCATTTTACCGGCAGGATGGCGCTAAAATTATTGCTGGCGTCGTTACTAATAACGCCTCTTGCCCGCTACGCTAAACAGCCTTTGCTGATTCGTACGCGCCGGCTGCTGGGCGTCTGGTGTTTTGCCTGGGCCACGCTGCACCTGGTTAGCTATTCATTATTAGAGCTGGGGATAAATAACCTGGGCCTGCTTGGCCGGGAGCTGGTCACTCGCCCTTACCTTTCACTGGGCATCATTAGCTGGCTGGTTTTGCTCGCACTGGCCGCGACCTCTACGCAAAGCGCGCAGCGTAAACTCGGTTCACGCTGGCAAAAGCTGCATAACTTAGTGTATCTGGTAGCGATCCTTGCCCCCATTCACTATCTCTGGTCGGTGAAGATTATCTCACCCCAACCCTTGCTTTATGCTTTGGGTGCATTCATCCTCCTCGCCCTGCGCTACAGGAAGTTCCGCCGGTGGTGGCCCTGATTACGAAATTGTGTCCCTTCCTGCAAAATACGCCCTCTGGCGGGCCTCCAGAGCAATATCGGTTGATCATCTTCCCTGATAAGACCAGTATTTAGCTGCCAAATGCTACGAAATCGTTATAATGTGCGACTTTGGTTTTTCCGACGGACCATTTTTAGGGTCTGAAGGTGACAACCGGGCAACTTAGGTATATTTTGTAAAATGCCTACAAATTGCGGGAGATGGCAGCACGATGTCGGGTAATTTTCACATTTTGCTTTTGAACGGTCCAAATCTGAACATGCTGGGAACGCGCGAGCCGGATAAATACGGCGACCAGACGCTGGCACAGATTGTTAACACGCTTGAAAACGAAGCGAAAGCCCTCAACGTGTCGCTCAGCCACCTGCAATCAAACGCGGAGTATGCGCTGATCGACCGAATTCATCAGGCGAAAGACAACGTCGACTTTATCCTGATCAATCCGGCCGCGTTTACGCATACAAGCGTTGCGCTGCGTGATGCCCTGCTGGCGGTGAGTATCCCGTTTATCGAGATCCACCTGAGCAACGTGCATGCGCGCGAACCGTTCCGCCATCATTCGTATCTTTCTGATAAAGCCGTTGGTGTTATCTGCGGATTAGGCGCTGACGGTTATTCATATGCACTACAGACGGCGGTAAAACGCCTGTCAAAATCCATCTAAACAAGAGTACGGAACCCACTCATGGATATTCGTAAGATTAAAAAACTGATCGAGCTGGTTGAAGAATCAGGCATCTCCGAACTGGAAATTTCTGAAGGCGAAGAGTCTGTACGCATCAGCCGTGCAGCCCCAGCCGCTAGCTTCCCGGTAATGCAGCAGGCTTACGCTGCGCCAGTGCAGCAGCCTGCGCTCTCCGCAGCCGTTGCACCAGCAGCTGAAGCCGCACCTGCCGCTGCAGCAGAAATCAGTGGTCACATCGTACGTTCCCCAATGGTTGGTACTTTCTACCGCACCCCGAGCCCGGACGCGAAGGCGTTCATCGAAGTGGGTCAGAAAGTCAACGTAGGCGATACCCTGTGCATCGTTGAAGCGATGAAAATGATGAACCAGATCGAAGCAGACAAATCAGGTACTGTGAAAGCGATTCTGGTCGAAAGTGGTCAGCCGGTTGAATTTGACGAGCCGCTGGTCGTCATCGAGTAACGAGGCGAACATGCTGGATAAAATTGTCATCGCCAACCGTGGCGAGATTGCTCTGCGTATTCTTCGTGCCTGTAAAGAGCTGGGCATCAAGACTGTCGCCGTGCACTCAAGCGCGGATCGCGATTTAAAACACGTATTACTGGCGGATGAGACGGTCTGTATCGGTCCGGCTCCGTCCGTAAAAAGCTATCTGAATATCCCGGCCATTATCTCTGCCGCTGAAATTACCGGCGCGGTAGCTATTCACCCGGGTTACGGCTTCCTGTCTGAAAACGCTAACTTTGCCGAGCAGGTTGAGCGTTCAGGCTTTATCTTTATTGGCCCACGCGCCGAAACTATCCGCCTGATGGGCGATAAAGTTTCCGCCATTAACGCCATGAAGAAAGCCGGCGTGCCTTGCGTGCCGGGTTCTGACGGCCCGTTAGACGGCGATATGGATAAAAACCGCGCTCATGCGAAACGCATCGGCTACCCGGTGATTATCAAAGCGTCCGGCGGCGGCGGCGGTCGCGGAATGCGCGTGGTCCGCAACGATGCGGAACTGGAACAATCCATTAATATGACCCGTGCGGAAGCGAAAGCCGCTTTCAACAACGACATGGTCTATATGGAGAAGTATCTCGAGAACCCACGCCATATTGAGATTCAGGTGCTGGCAGACGGCCAGGGCAAGGCAATCTACCTGGCGGAACGCGACTGCTCCATGCAGCGTCGTCACCAGAAAGTCGTTGAAGAAGCGCCGGCGCCGGGCATCACGCCCGAGCTGCGTAAATTCATCGGCGAGCGCTGCGCAAAAGCCTGTGTCGATATCAACTATCGCGGTGCGGGTACCTTCGAGTTCCTGTTCGAAAACGGCGAGTTCTATTTCATCGAGATGAACACCCGTATTCAGGTTGAGCATCCGGTAACAGAAATGATCACCGGCGTTGACCTGATCAAAGAGCAGTTGCGTATCGCGGCTGGTCAGCCGCTGTCTATCAAGCAGGATGAAGTTAAGGTAAAAGGCCACGCGGTGGAATGCCGTATTAACGCCGAAGACCCGAACACCTTCCTGCCAAGCCCGGGCAAAATCACCCGCTTCCATGCGCCTGGTGGTTTTGGCGTGCGTTGGGAATCGCACATTTACGCCGGTTATACCGTGCCGCCGTACTACGATTCCATGATTGGCAAACTGATCTGCTACGGCGAAACCCGTGAAGTGGCAATCTCTCGTATGAAGAACGCCCTGGCGGAACTGATCATCGATGGCATTAAAACCAACGTTGAGCTGCAAACCCGTATCATGAACGACGAACATTTCCAGCACGGTGGCACGAACATCCACTATCTGGAGAAAAAGCTGGGCCTTCAGGACTAGTTTTTTAACCACGTCGCTAAAAAGGCCGCTGCTGCGGCCTTTCATGTTGATGGCAAACCCGATCCTTTCTTCGGATTAGAGCGGCCATCGGATAATGACCAAGGAAAATCAATTCATTGATTTTCGGCTGCTGACCGCAAAGAAGGGAAAACCACGCTTTATTCTTCTTTGTCAGCAACCTTAAAAGGCCGCCCCCGCGGCCTTTTTCTTTTTTGATCCCCCACCCGCCGCTATGCGTTACAATCGCCGCTTTCCGCAAACTCAAGGGACAACAATGGACAAGCGTTTTGTTCAGGCCCACAAAGAAGCGCGCTGGGCGCTATGGCTAACCCTGGCCTACCTCGCAGCTTGGTTAGTGGCTGCTTACTTACCCGGTGTGCAGATCGGACCGACGGGGCTGCCGCACTGGTTCGAGATGGCCTGTCTGCTGGTGCCGCTGCTCTTTATCCTGCTGTGCTGGATGATGGTGAAGTTTATCTACCGTGATATCTCCCTGGAGGATGACCATGCGGGCTGAAGTCATCTTTCCCCTTGTTGCTTACCTGCTGGTGGTGTTCGGCTTGTCCCTTTACGCCATGCGCAAACGGAGCACCGGTAATTTCCTGAACGAATATTTCCTCGGCAGCCGCTCGATGGGTGGATTCGTGCTGGCGATGACCCTGACGGCAACCTATATCAGCGCCAGCTCGTTTATCGGCGGCCCCGGCGCCGCCTATAAATACGGTCTGGGATGGGTCCTGCTGGCAATGATTCAGCTGCCGGCGGTCTGGCTGTCGCTGGGTATTTTAGGGAAAAAGTTTGCCATTCTGGCCCGCCGTTACAACGCGGTAACGCTCAACGATATGCTTTATGGCCGCTATCAGAGCCGTCTGCTGGTCTGGCTGGCAAGCCTGAGCCTGCTGGTCGCCTTTATCGGCGCGATGACGGTGCAGTTTATCGGCGGCGCACGCCTGCTTGAAACCGCGGCGGGTATTCCTTACGAAACCGGCCTGCTGATCTTCGGCATCAGTATTGCGCTCTACACCGCGTTCGGCGGTTTCCGTGCCAGCGTATTAAACGATGCCATGCAGGGGCTGGTGATGCTGCTTGGCACCGTCCTGCTGTTGATTGGCGTGGTACATGCCGCAGGCGGCCTGGGAAGCGCCGTTGATAAGCTTCAACACATAGACCCAAAACTGGTTTCTCCGCAGGGCGCGGACAATATTCTTTCACCAGCCTTTATGGCCTCGTTCTGGGTGCTGGTGTGCTTTGGCGTGATCGGTTTGCCCCATACCGCCGTACGCTGTATTTCCTATAAAGACAGCAAGGCCGTTCACCGCGGTATTATTCTCGGCACGATTGTTGTGGCCGTCTTGATGCTAGGAATGCATCTGGCGGGCGCGCTGGGCCGGGCCGTGCTACCGGACTTACAGGTACCCGATCTGGTGATTCCAACGCTTATGGTAACGGTACTGCCGCCCGTTGCGGCGGGGATCTTCCTCGCCGCGCCGATGGCCGCGATTATGTCGACCATTAACGCGCAGCTTCTGCAATCTTCGGCGACGATCGTCAAAGATCTCTATCTCAACATGCGCCCTGAGCAGATCCGCAATGAAAGGCTGCTTAAGCGGATGTCCTCTGCGATCACGCTGATCTTAGGCGTACTGTTGTTGCTTGCCGCGTGGCGTCCGCCGGAGATGATCATCTGGCTTAACCTGCTCGCTTTTGGCGGCCTTGAAGCGGTGTTCCTCTGGCCGCTGGTGCTGGGACTGTACTGGGAACGTGCCAATGCTGCGGGGGCGCTTAGCGCCATGATCGTCGGCGGCGTGCTGTACGCCCTGCTGGCAAGTTTTAATATCCAGCCGTTCAGCTTCCACCCGATTGTGCCTTCACTATTATTAAGTTTGCTGGCCTTTGTAATCGGCAACCGCTTTGGCCATCCGCTGCCGGAGCCGGCGCTTGTTTCACCTACTGATAAATAAAGAGTTTCGCCATGCCATGGATTCAACTGAAGATTAATACTACCGGCTCAAACGCAGAAACAATCGGCGACGCCCTGATTGAAAGCGGATCGGTATCCGTTACGTTTCAGGACACGCACGACACGCCGGTATTTGAACCCCTGCCGGGCGAAACGCGCCTGTGGGGCGATACCGATGTGATTGGCCTGTTTGACGCCGAAGCCGATATGCAAGAAGTTATCGCCATCCTTGAAAACCATCACCTGCTCGGCCAGGGTTTCCACCATAAAATCGAGCAGCTCGAAGACAAGGACTGGGAGCGTGAGTGGATGGATAACTTCCACCCGATGCGTTTCGGTAAGCGTTTGTGGATTTGCCCAAGCTGGCGCGACGTGCCCGACAAGAATGCCGTGAATGTGATGCTTGATCCGGGCCTCGCATTCGGCACCGGCACGCATCCAACGACGTCCCTCTGCCTTGAATGGTTAGACGGCCTGGATCTGGAGGGCAAAACCGTTATCGATTTCGGCTGCGGCTCCGGCATTCTGGCCATCGCCGCTTTGAAGCTGGGTGCAGCTAAAGCCATAGGTATTGATATCGATCCGCAGGCGATTCAGGCCAGCCGCGACAATGCCCAGCGTAACGGTGTGTCCGAGCGTCTGGAGCTTTATCTGCCAAAAGACCAGCCAGAGGCCATGAGCGCCGACGTAGTGGTCGCTAATATCCTCGCTGGCCCACTACGTGAACTGGCACCGCTAATCAGCGTCCTGCCCGTTCAGGGCGGTTTTCTGGGCCTTTCGGGCGTGCTGGCAAGCCAGGCGGAAGGGGTTTGTGAAGCCTACGCGGATAAATTTACCCTCGACCCGGTTGCGGAAAAAGAAGAGTGGTGCCGTATCACGGGCATCAAGCGTTAAGGTGTTGGGGGCGCTAAGCCCCCTTTCCCCGCAAAAAAATGAGACCTCGCTCGCATAAAACCACCGAAATCGCGCACAAACCCAGCAGTTTATCCGGCATCTGCGCCTTTAATAGCGGTTAATTGCTGGTGATTTTCAGCAAAATTTAAAAGAGCACAAAATAGCCAATAGAATTTAAGCCATTGATAAATGGCGTGAATAAAATAAAAAATGGCTAAAGCTTAAGGATTCATTGATCTACAGCAGCGGATTGCTCAAAGTTTGTCCTTTCATCTCGGGTAAAAAATGCGTAATATACGCCGCCTTGCAGGTACAGTATGGTCATTTCTTAACTCATGCGCATCGGACACCACCAGCTCAGAAATCGCCTTATCGCAGCACCTATGGCTGGCATTACCGACAGACCTTTCAGGACGCTGTGTTATGAGATGGGAGCAGGGTTAACCGTTTCCGAGATGATGTCCTCTAACCCGGAAGTGTGGGCGAGCGACAAATCCCGTTTACGGATGGTGCATGTTGATGAGCCAGGTATTCGCACCGTGCAGATTGCCGGCAGCGATCCTGAAGAGATGGCAGAAGCCGCACGCATTAATGTGGCTAATGGCGCCCAGATTATTGATATCAATATGGGCTGCCCGGCTAAGAAAGTGAATCGCAAACTGGCAGGTTCAGCCCTTCTGCAGTACCCGAGTCTGGTGAAGTCCATCGTGACGACGGTAGTTAAGGCAGTGGACGTTCCTGTGACGTTAAAGATTCGCACTGGCTGGGATACGGCGCACCGTAACTGTGTAGAGATTGCCCAACTGGCTGAAGAGTGTGGTATTCAGGCCCTGACAATTCATGGACGCACACGCGCCTGTTTATTCCAGGGAAACGCTGAGTACGACAGTATTCGGGCAGTTAAGCAGAAAGTTTCCATTCCGGTTATCGCGAATGGCGACATTACTGACCCGCTTAAAGCCAGAGCTGTGCTCGACTATACGGGGGCTGATGCCCTGATGATAGGACGTGCAGCTCAGGGAAGACCCTGGATCTTTCGGGAAATCCAGCACTATCTGGACACTGGAGAGCTGCTTCCACCTCTGCCTCTGGCAGAAGTAAAGCGCTTACTTTGCGCACACATTCGGGAACTCCATGACTTTTATGGTCAGGTAAAGGGATACCGAATTGCGCGCAAACACGTATCCTGGTATCTCCAGGAACACGCTCCGGATGACCAGTTTCGGCGCACATTCAACGCCATTGAAGATACAAGCGAACAGCTTGAGGCGTTGGAGGCATACTTCGAAAATTTTGCGTAAACAGAAATAAAGAGCTGACAGAACTATGTTCGAACAACGCGTAAATTCTGACGTACTG
>DAMALH010000047.1:0-32833 GCA_032000125.1 Buttiauxella sp.
CTCCGACCCACTGGTCCCAAACCAGTTGCGCTACCAAGCTGCGCTACTCGCCGAAATACTGCTTTTACTTTTTTGTCAGAATTTTACTTAACTTAGATGATTGGTGCGAAGAGAGGGACTTGAACCCTCACGTCCGTAAGAACACTAACACCTGAAGCTAGCGCGTCTACCAATTCCGCCACCTTCGCATCATAACCACTAAATTAATGGGGTGGCTAATGGGACTCGAACCCACGACAACTGGAATCACAATCCAGGGCTCTACCAACTGAGCTATAGCCACCACTGTAAAATCTTTCACGCGGTACGTTAATTACCACCGCAGCTCAAGCGCCATTCTTTAAATGGTGCGCCCGACAGGATTCGAACCTGAGACCTCTGCCTCCGGAGGGCAGCGCTCTATCCAGCTGAGCTACGGGCGCATAGCGCCGTTGCGGGGTCGGATATTACGGGCTTCATGCGCGACTGTCTAGTGCTTATTTCAATAAAAAGCGCGTTTGGTTACGCTTTGTGCAGTCTGCTGCTTATCCATTCATCTTTTACTAAGACAGGCGTTTATTCAGGCCAAAAACCTTATAAACCAGCGTGACCAACAGCAAAAAACCCACCCCGACAGCCAGCGACATACGCGTGTCTTCATTAAAGCCCATGCCGACTAGCACACAAATCAGGAACGCCATCGTCAGGTAATTTACCCATGGGAATAAGATCGACCTAAACGGATGGCTGGCAATAGCCTCGCGATGGGCCTTACGGAAACGCAACTGGCTAATCAGGATCACGAACCACGGCACCATGCCCGGCAGCACGCTTGCGCTATAAACGTATACGAATACGCGCTCCGGATTAGGGATAATGTAATTCAGACACGACCCAAGCAGCAGGATGACGATTGAAACAGCAACGCCCGCTACCGGCACGCCATTACGGGAAACTTTTGCCATTTTAGCCGGGAGCTGGCGGTTCTTTGCCAGGGCATACAGCATACGGCCGCAGCTATACATACCGCTATTACAGCCGGAAAGCGCGGCGGTCAGCACGACAAAGTTAATGATTCCCGCCGCCGCCGTGATGCCGATTTTTGCGAATGTCAGCACAAACGGACTGCCGGCGCCGTCAATCTGATTCCATGGGAAAAGCGTTACGATAACGAAAATCGCCCCCACGTAGAAAATCAGGATACGCCATAACACTTTACTAACCGCGCTGCGCAAGGTGACCTGCGGGTTTTTTGCTTCCCCGGCGGTAATACCAATCAGCTCAACGCCCTGATAGGACGCCACAACGATGCAAAGCGCGGTCAGGAAGCCTTTCCAGCCACCGGCAAAGAATCCGCCGTGTTCGGTAAGATTGCCAAAGCCCATCGGCTGACCATGATTACCAAAGCCGAAGAAGATCACCCCCAGCCCGACCACAATCATCACGATAATGGTGGTGACTTTGATCATCGCAAACCAAAATTCAATCTCACCGTACAGCCGCACCGCCGCCAGATTCGCCAGCGCCACAAGCCCAACGGCGAGAAGCGCCGGAAGCCACTGCGGTAAATCGGGGAACCAGTACTGGACGTACAGCCCTATGGCAGTAATCTCGGATATGCCCACCGCCATCCACATAAACCAGTAAGACCAGGCGGTAAGGTAGCCAAAAAACGGGCTCATGTAGCGATGCGCGTAAACGGCAAACGAGCCGGCTACCGGCTCCAGGAACAGCATCTCGCCCATGGAACGCATAATAAAGAACACGAACAGGCCAGCGACGATGTAGGCCAGCAGCACCGAAGGACCAGCCCACCGGAGCGTGCTTGCCGCCCCCATAAACAGGCCGACACCGATAGTACCGCCCAGCGCAATAAGCTCGATGTGTCGGGCCTCAAGGCCTCGCTGAAGCTCCGCTTGTTTCTCTGCCATAAATTCCTCAGTCCTGCTCACCTGACGGCGATCCTTAAAGGAGCGCAATGGTTTCGTATTTTTTGCAAAAATACAAACGTTAACAAATTTGCTGGGTAAGCCGGAGGTGAAAACAAAAACGCGCTCAACGCGCGTTTTACTGCTTACAGGCGGCCTGTGTAGTGCCAGGCCAGATAGCGCAACAGCTTAAGCTGGCGTCCAAGGCGGCTCGGCTGGGACAGCAGCCGGTAAAGCCACTCCAGGCCCAGCTTCTGCCAGATCTTCGGCGCGCGTTTGACATGCCCGGTAAAGACATCGTAGGTGCCGCCGACGCCCATATACAGCGCCTGTGGGTGAACCTTGCGGCAGTCGCGCATCAGGATTTCCTGGCGCGGCGATCCCATTGCCACGGTGACAATCGCCGCGCCGCTGTCGCGAATGCGTTCAAACATCGCCTGCCGCTCCTGCGCGTTGAAGTAGCCGTCCTGGCTGCCCACAATATTTACGTTCCAGAGCTTGCGCAGCTTAGCTTCCGTCTGGGCGAGGATTTCCGGCTTGCCGCCAACCAGGAAAACCGGCGTGCCCTCGTGCCCGGCTTTTTCCATCAGCGCTTCCCAAAGATCGGCCCCCGGCACGCGTGAGACCTGCGCCGCCGGATACTTTTTCCGAATTGATCGCACGACGCTTATGCCATCAGCATATTTAAACTCTGCCGCGTCGATGAGTTCGCGAACTTCGCCATCGCGTTCCGCCGTCAGGACTTTCTCGGCGTTGATTGCAACCAGCGTACCCGATCTCAGCGAGCCGTCAGCATAGAGATAATCCAGCGCGTGCGGCATATCACGCCAGCCCAGCAGCGACAGGCCACGAATGGTGTAGGTAGGGGCAGCGATAGACTCGTTCATGTTGTTCCTTATCATCCACTCAGGCTCCGGCTTCCACGCCCGGCATGCGCCGCAGACGCTGATGTATCAGACCCGCGCTATCAAATAACCAATAAAGAAGCTTGGCCAGCAGAAGGCAAATGCCGAACACCATCATGAAGAAAACGACGCGGGAGACAAAGGAGTCCACGCCTTCACGGGCCAGAACTATCATGTTAAAAATTGCACCAAAGCAGAAGCTATGCAGGATGGCGGCTTTATAGCGATTGGTTTCCCGGTTGCCAAGTTCATAAAGCCAGTCGAACCATTTGATAATCAGACCAACCGCAACCGCGCCCGGCAGGATAAACCACACGCCGCCCATTACCACCAGCGAGCCGATAAGCGTCGGGGAGATCGCCAGCCCCGAGTGGTTATTCAGGATTTCCCAGGTGAAGTAGTTGGCGCTGTTAAGCACAATTCCCGGACGATCCGGCCATATCCAGGTTGGAATAAACACGTAAAAATCACGCACGACAGGCGCCAGCCCCTGGAACTCGATTTTGTCGTAGTTTTGCAGCAGCAAAGCCAGATTTTCCCACGGCGAGAACGTGTCGCGCGTCAGGTACAGGAAAGTATAAAAAGCCTCATCGCCGCTTACGTCCAGCCCGTAGCGTTTGAGCGCCAGCCAGAACATGCCCACAATGCCGAATACCCCGGCCGCCGCCAGCATCCAGAGGGAAATCCAGCCGCGAATAATGCCGATAAACAGGAAGATGGCGAACGCGATAATAATATTGGCGCGCGTGCCGCCAACTATTATGTAAGTCAGCAGGCCAAACGCCACGGTGCTGACCAGGAAGAACATCCACGCGCGGCCATCCTGCTTAAGGAAGTACACCACCAGCATCGACGGGATAAAGAAATAGAAGAAGCGCTTAAGGGCAACGCCTGAAACTTCGCTGGAGAATATCTGGCTGTAGGAGTGCAGTTTAAACAGCAAAAAGCCGTTGTGCATAAAGAAGATGCCAACGCTTACCAGCGCAACCAGCGCCAGCATAGCCCATGTCAGATGCGTTTCGACGCGATTCATGGTGAACAATGGACGGCGCTCGGCGTCTGCGGGCAGCTTCGCTCGCAGCCGCGTTTTATAGGCGACGTAGTAAATACCATAGAAGCAGCTCGCCGCAAGCTGCGCCTGCAGCAGCACGTCCGCAGGAACGACCTCCACCCCGAACCGGAAGACCAGCGTACAGGTAAACGGGAAGCCGAAGAAAAAGGTCAGCAGATAAAGTAACGAGAAGAAGACGTTAAAGTTAAAGCGTACCCTGCGGAACTCCTGCCAGGTCAGCAGACCGATAAACATCACGGAAACAAACCACACCACAAACAGACCGCCAAATTGCAGCAAACTCATGCGGTTTCTCCTGATGCGAGTGCTAACGCCCGGCGCCAGCCGTCAAGGTAGTTGGGATTGAAAAAGGCAATCTGCTGTTTATCCAGTAAGCGTAGCTGGCGCTGTGCTTCACGCACGACCGTTTCATCCAGCGGATCGCCGGTGAACAGCACGGGAACATGTTGTTCAACCATATCCTGCCAGAACGGGTTCTTACGGCTCAACACACATGGAATACCAGCCTGAATCAGCAGGCAAAGCGTTCCGATGCCCTGCTGCCTGTCAAAAATGAAATAGCCCAAATCACACTGGCGCAGCAGCGCAAGGTAGTCGTTAAATTCGATTTTCTCGGTCAGGACCTGCAGGTTTTCTTTGCTGAATAATGCCCTGCCCGCCTGCTGCACTTCGTTGATATAAGCGCTGTTATTCATCGGATAGCCCATAGGCACCACGACGCGCACGTTATCGCCGAACTGAGCGTGAATCGCCTGCAACGCGGCGATATGCTGATTGCTGCGATCGCCGGAATTCCCAACCAGCAAAGTGAGTTTGCCGCCCGTTTTTGCTTCGCTGCTCATGCCATTGAGCGTGGGGTCCATACGCGTCGGGAAGTACAGCAGCTCGCCGGACACTCGCGGATGACGCTGATGAAGAAAGGTAAGGTCGCCACGCGTGGCGAAGACCCGGCCAACGCGTCCCTGAGCAATACGACGCGGCAGGTAAAAGAGCCGGAACTTGAGGCTACGTGAAGCTTCATACAAATCGGCTCCCCAGATATGCCAGCTCGTCTGCGCAGGCTTCAGGCCGCCTGTCAGCAGGGCAATCCACAATGCGCTATTAAACTGACCGTGGAAGAAAAACCGCTGCTGGCGGTTTGCCCGAGCCTTGTCTATCACCGCCCTGGCCAGCGCTTTTTTCGTCGGGAAGAGCGTAATCGTAAGTTCAGGAAAAGCAGACGGCAAAGCGCTGTCCGTTGAGACCACTAAAAAATTACGCGCGTGCGGATACGAGGCGGCTAAAGCGTCGTTAAAGAAACGCAGTACCGTCTGGTTATGATGCGGGATATCCGATCCCAGTACGTGAATCAGTGTCGTCATGCTCGTCTACGATAAATAAGAAACACGCCACAGCAGAGCGCGAAGTAAACAATATACGTCGCCATATAGGCCTGCGCGGCCCCCATTGCGCCATGGGCTGGGATCAACCAGCGTGAAAAGCCGGTTAATAAAGCAAACTGGCTGATTTCAGTCAAAATATAAAAGCGCAACGAGGCTTTAGCGATAACTAAATAGCCGAAAACATACGCCCCGACTTTCAGCACGTCACCCACTAGCTGCCAGGCGAAAAGATCGCGCATGGCGATAAACTTATGAGAGAACAGCAGCCAGATAGCAAAATCACGCAGCAACCACACGGTAAAGCTGGCCGCGGCTACCGCAGGCAGCACGAACTTCAGTGAGCGAATAATTTCGCTGCTGATGTCCTGCTTAGTCGTCAGCCTTGATAAGGTCGGCAGCAGATAAACGCTGAACGACGCGGTAATGAACTGGAGGTAGGCGTCTGAAATGCTGCTGACGCCCTGCCAGATCCCCACGTCATCCCAGCTATAATGCTCGGCGAGCAGGTTACGCATCATCACATAAGCAACGGGCAGCGTGATGGAGGTAATCAACGCCATGATCGTAAACTTACCCAGGCTGCTGGCGTAAAGCTTATCCCACCGCGGTTTCAGATAGCCCAGCGGAACATGCTCGCGTCGCACCAGCATAAAGCCTGCCGGAATAAGCACCAGCGCCGGCACCAGCGCCAGACCCAGCAGCGCGCCCTGATAGCCGCCCAAACGATAGCAAAGATAGTAAGCCGCCACGCCGATGATGCTGCCGCCGATCAACGCCAGCGCGTTACCAGCCGCGTCGCGAAAGCCTTTCATGATAGCTAGCGACAGGTTCGCCCAGGCGATCCCCATCTGCACCAGCGCCACAAGCCGTACCAGGCCCTGATAATGGTCATGACCAAATAGCCCGATGCAGATCGGTTTCGCCGCCACGACAAAAATAATCGCCAGCAGGGTTGAGAACCCTAACACCATTGCAGATGACGTGCCGATAACGCTGCGAAGCTCTTGCGGATCGTCATGATACTGAGCGACGTATTTGGTGACGCCGTTGAAGATACCCGCACCCGCCAGCACGCCCAGTACGGTGACCATCTGACGAAAGTTGCCCGCAAGCCCTACGCCGCTCGGACCGAACGCCACCGCCAGAAGTTTGACCACCAGCAGACCGGCGGCGATTTTTACCAGCGTGGACCCGGCGGTCCACGCTGAGGCTTTAGCCAGCGACATATCAGGAAAAGTAGCTTAACAACGTATTGATAACAGCACGTTGGTTAACCGAAGAAAGGTTATAGAACAACGGCAGGCGCACCAGGCGTTCGCTTTCTTTGGTTGTGAAGCGGTCTTCGCCGTGGAAGTAACCAAACTTCTCGCCGGCCGGGCAGGCGTGCAGCGGAATGTAGTGGAACACGGCCATGATTTCGGCTTCTTTAAGATACGCAATCAGTGCGGTGCGGTCTTCCACATCACGGAGTTTGATATAAAACATGTGGGCGTTTTGCACACAGTCCTTCGGCACGGAAGGCAGCTCAATACGGCCTGCGCGAGCCAGCGGAGCCAGTGCGTCATGGTAAGTCTGCCAGAGGCTGAGGCGCTGCTGGTTAATCTTTTCTGCGGCTTCGAGCTGTGCCCATAAATAGGCGGCCTGCAAATCAGCCATCAGATAGCTCGAACCGATATCGCGCCAGGTATATTTATCCACCTGCCCACGGAAGAACTGGCTGCGGTTGGTGCCCTTTTCGCGAATGATTTCAGCGCGATCGACCAGCGACGGATCGTTAATAAGCGTTGCGCCGCCTTCGCCACCGGCGGTGTAGTTTTTTGTTTCATGGAAGCTAAAGCAGCCGATGTGGCCGATAGAACCCAGCGCACGGCCTTTATAAGTCGACATTACGCCCTGCGCGGCATCCTCCACCACGAACAGGTTATGCTTCTTCGCCAGCGCCATGATGGTGTCCATTTCACAGGCAACGCCCGCGTAGTGAACCGGTACGATAGCGCGCGTATTTTCTGTAATCGCCGCTTCAATCAACGTTTCGTCGATATTCATCGTATCGGGGCGCACATCGACAAACACAACTTTAGCGCCGCGCAGCACAAAAGCATTGGCGGTTGAAACAAAGGTGTAGCTTGGCATGATGACTTCATCACCAGGCTTAATGTCCAGCAATAATGCAGCCATTTCCAGCGAGGCCGTGCAGGATGGCGTGAGCAGGACTTTTTTGCTGCCAAAACGCTGCTCCATCCATTGCTGACAGCGGCGCGTAAAACCGCCGTCGCCGCAGAGCTTGCCGCTCCCCATCGCAGCCTGCATGTATTCGATTTCCGTACCTACTACTGGCGGAGCATTAAATGGGATCATTTTTTCACCTGTATAACCAGAAGGCGGTGCTATCTATGGTGGCACCGCTTTGAATATAACGTCGCAAAGCCGCGGTATTGCTTATCTGCGTGGCTACACGCAGCGTTGCCAGCCCACGTTGCTGGCACCATAAGCGCGCGGCATGCATTAGCTGTTCACCTGCTCCACGACCCGCCAACAAGCCAATCCGCGCTTCACGCTCGTTTAACTGGCGCAGACTGACGAAGCCCTGTATCTCATCACCCTTTTTTAGCAGCAGACACTGGTGGTCAAACGCACCCAGCACCGCATTCTCTATCCACTGCGCATAGAAGCGGCCGCTGTCGGCAGGCTGATACCAGGGGGCGCGAAAGCGGCTTTGGGTAAAAACCCGGGCGGCCATTTCACGCAGAACAGGGATATCAGCGTCCTGCGCAGCTACAGTAGCCGCAGCATTTTCTGTGCCAACGGACAGTGTCAGATCGACCTCGCCCTCCACTAACCGAAAGCCGAGCTGCTGTAAAGCATCGAGCAAATCAGTACGGTGGGCAGGAATTTTCGCCTGCACGCGCCCGTAAGCGGCAAGCTGCTCTTCGGTCAGGCCGGGCGCATCGTCCGCAAAACGAACAATGGCGCTGTTAACGCCAAAGAACTGATTTTCCCACGCAAGCGCATCAAGCCGGGCGCGAAGCGGACTGTTCATAGCTTAGCCTCGGAAGGGCGGATTAACGCCAGACGCCTTTGGTATCGACAACCCAGTGCTGCTGGATTTTCTCACCGGCGACGGCTTTAAATTCGTTATGGTCAACCAGCATGACCAGCACATCGGCCTGCTGTAAGGCGACGTCCAGGCTCGCCAGTTGGCAATGCCCGGCAAGCTTCTTCGGAAGCTGATGAATATTCGGTTCGACCACAAGCGTTTCACCGCTGTGCCAGCTTGCAATCATCTCCGCGATTTCCATCGCCGGGCTTTCACGTAAATCGTCGATGTTTGGTTTGAATGCCAGACCAAAACAGGCGATTTTCAGCTCGTTTGCGCGCTTACCGCTTTCGGCCAGGCTATCCGCAACGGCCGCTTTGACCTGATTTACAACCCAGTGCGGCTTGCCATCGTTAACTTCACGAGCGGTACGAATCAAACGCGCCTGCTGCGGATTCTGAGCAACGATAAACCACGGGTCGACGGCAATGCAGTGTCCACCGACGCCGGGACCTGGCTGGAGAATATTCACGCGCGGGTGGCGATTCGCCAGGCGTATCAGTTCCCATACGTTGATGCCCTGATCGGCACAAATCAGCGAAAGCTCGTTAGCAAAGGCGATATTAACGTCGCGGAAGCTGTTTTCCGTCAGCTTGCACATTTCCGCCGTGCGGGAGTTGGTGATAACGCATTCGCCTTCAAGGAAAATTTTATAAAGCTTGCTGGCACGTGCTGAGCAAACCGGCGTCATGCCGCCGATCACGCGGTCATTTTTAATCAACTCCACCATGACCTGGCCCGGCAATACGCGTTCCGGGCAGTAGGCAACGTTGATATCTGCCGCTTCGCCCGCCTGCTGCGGGAAAGAGAGATCCGGGCGCAGAGCCGCCAGCCACTCGGCCATTTGTTCAGTGGAGCCCACCGGCGAAGTAGATTCCAGAATCACTAAAGCACCCTTTTTCAGGACCGGCGCGATAGATTCCGCGGCGGCCTTAACAAAAGCCATGTCCGGCTCATGCTCGCCCTGAAAAGGCGTAGGCACCGCAATCAGATAGGCATCGGCCTCGACCGGCTGCGTGCTGGCACGCAAAAATCCGGCCTCGACTGCCGTTTTAACAACCTTATCCAGCTCCGGCTCAACAATATGAATGGCACCACGATTAATGGTTTCCACCGCATGCTGGTTGATATCAATGCCTACGACGTTTTTCTGACGGGAAGCAAACGCCGCCGCCGTAGGTAAACCAATGTAGCCAAGACCAATAACGGAGATGGTTGAAAAACTCATAGTTTCACCTGATTGTTCTTTAGTGCGGTCAAAATACGTTCACAAGCGGTGCCGTCCCCGTACGGGTTATGCGCACGGCTCATGATTTGATATTCATTTTCATCGCGCAGCAGTCGCGTAACCTCGCGGACGATGGTTTGCGTATCGGTGCCAACCAGACGGACCGTACCCGCTTTTACCGCTTCCGGGCGCTCCGTGGTGTCCCGCATAACCAGCACCGGTTTACCAAGCGATGGCGCTTCTTCCTGAATACCGCCGGAATCCGTCAAAATCAGATACGCATGGTTCATCAGGTAGACAAACGGCAGGTATTCCTGCGGCTCGACAAGCACCACGTTTTCCACATGGCCGAGAATACGTTTCACCGGCTCGCTGACGTTAGGGTTCAGGTGCACCGGATAGACGATCTGCACGTCGCTGTTTTCTTTTGCTATTTCTGCCAGCGCATGGCAAATACGCTCAAATCCGTCACCGAAGCTTTCACGGCGGTGGCCGGTTACCAGGATAAGCTTTTTAGTACCGTCTAAAAACGGATGACACTGCGCGAGGCTGTCGCGCAGCTCGTCGTTAGCCAGCACGCGGTCACGCACGGAGATGAGCGCGTCAATTACCGTATTCCCTGTGACAAAGATTTTACTGTCGCTGATATTTTCGCGTAGCAGGTTCTGCCGCGAGTTCTCAGTGGGGGCAAAGTGGTACATGGCAAGATGCCCGGTTAGCGTACGGTTCGCCTCTTCCGGCCACGGAGAATAAAGGTCGCCCGTGCGCAGGCCCGCCTCAACGTGCCCCACCGGAATGCGCTGGTAAAATGCGGCAAGGCTGGTGGCAACCGTTGTGGTGGTATCGCCATGAACCAGTACTACATCGGGTTTAAACGACTCAAGGATGGGCTTTAGCCCTTCGAGGATCCGACAGGTTATTTCCGTAAGCCCCTGCCCTGGACTCATGATGTTGAGATCGTAATCTGGTTCGATTGAAAATAAATTCAGCACCTGATCGAGCATTTCCCGATGCTGGGCCGTGACGCATACCTTCGCGTCGAAAAACGCGTCTTTTGTCAACGCATGAACCAGCGGCGCCATTTTGATGGCTTCCGGACGCGTGCCGAAAACAGTTAACACTTTCACAGCGATTCTCTTTTAGTAAAAAAGGCGAAGGCCGTCCATCGAGCCTTCGCCGGGCAAGGGCGTTATAACGCTTTAGGACGGCGGGCTAACGCCACACCGGCACCTATCAGGGCCCCAACCGCACCCCACATAATTAATAAGAACACACGGCGAGGGCTGTCGCGCTTAACGGGTTCTTCTGGGGTACGTAAATAGCGGTAAGTCTGGAAACGCGGATCGAGCGTTGGACCAACGTTTAAGGTTGAGAGCATGGCGCGATTCTGGTCGTAGTCAATGTCATAGTCGGGCCCCACCGCCTGCAGGCTTTCAAGCCTTGCCTGCAGCATCGGGCGCCCCAGCATGAACATTTCTGAATCAGGCAGCTCATCCGCCGGGACTTCCGTTTCGCTGCGGGCGATATTTTGCTGCTCAGCAATTTTCAGCGCCTGTTCCGTGCTTTTCACTTTGCGATCGTAAATGGACTTGGCAACGGCTTCCTGCCGTTTCACCTGCGCTTTCATCTGGATAGTGCGGGCAGCCCAGGCGCCCGTCAGCTCTTCGTTCAGGTGACTTGCCGCACGCTGGCTGGCAAAAGCAACGTATTGCCGTAGCAGGTTATTTGCATCCGCAGCGGTTTCAGCAATCAGCTTTACGCTGTCGCTAAGGTTACGGGTGATGTCGCCGGCGGTGAACTGGATATTGTCCACCATCTCATCAAGCAGCGCGGCATCGGCTTTACTGTTTCCTACCTGACGCTGCTTGTAGTAATCGGTCTGTAGCCAGAAATCGCGGCGGGTGTCGTAGGCCGAGAGCTGCATAATGAACTCTTTATAGGCTTCATCCATGACGGAAGGCTGATCGACAGGGACCATATTCGCTTTGATATCGAGATTACGCAGGAACTGCTGCTGAGAGTAGTAGCCTCCCAGCATATTGACCGTTGGGCGATCGGTGATCGCGTTGGCGCTCCATTCCTGGCGGGCAAAAAAGGTGTAAACCAATGCGATGATGGCGAAGGCGACCGCCATACCCACAATCCAGAATTTCCCTTTCCACAGTGTCCGGAACAAACCACGAATGTCCAGCTCGTTGTCCACCATTCCCGGGTTACTTCCTGGCACATTTTGTCTCATCACTTCCCCAATTAATTCAATTCAGGATTAAGAAATGCTGCTGTTTCTGCGTTGACGACGCTTAAATCGTCTTATGAAGCGAGCGACTTTCCAGGCACGCTTAATGCAATAATCGTAGAGCACAAATGCTAGCAAGAACAATGCCAACATTACCCATTCAGGTACAACCACATAGTACTCGGCTACAACGCCAATAGTCGCTAATAAAGCTGCGGCAAGCGTTATCAAAGCGAATGCCTGACGGGAAGTAAAGCCTGCTCGCATAATTAGATGATGAATATGCTGGCGATCGGCAGAAAAAGGGCTTAACCCTTTACGCAACCGGCGGTACATGATGGCTATCATGTCCATCAGTGGAATGGCAATAATCCATAGTGCCGTAACAGGATTAATCGGGTGCAATGGACCTTGCGTGGTTTGGAGCAGTATCCAAATCAACGTGAATCCAATAAAAGTGCTTCCGGCATCGCCCATAAACACTTTATATCGTTTTCCGAACACGCCAAGGTTGAGCAAAATGTAAGGAAGCGTCGCTGCTATCATGGTAAAACACCACATCGCCAGGCTGGTTTGTCCGTTAAAAAAGAGTATGACGCCAAGCGCTGCAAAAGAGACGCTAGAAAGCCCACCCAGCAGCCCATCTATACCATCAACCATATTAAACGCATTAATAGCAGCCCAAACAGCGAACAACGTTAAAATATAGCCAAAGGGACCAAGGATAAACTCCCAGGAGCCCAGAATATAACCAAGGCTAGAAAGGTAGAGTCCGGCATAACTCATCATTAAGACAGCGACGAAAGCCTGTGCAAGCGCGCGAAATTTTACGCTGATATCAAATCGATCGTCGAGGGCGCCAACGCACACAAGAACAGCAGCGCAAATTAAATAAAGTCGTGCATGTGGAATATAATAGCTGGAGAAAAACCAGGCGAAGAAAAAGGCGAAACACACGCCAGCGTAAACCGAGACTCCTCCGACCAGCGGGATTAAGCCTTGATGCCGCTTACGGTAATTTGGTCTATCCACCAGGCCAATTTTTTTCGCCGCTTTACGTGCGAAAAACAAAAAGACCAGGGTAAAGACAAAGACAAAAATGAGGTCTGTACTCAGACTGAGTAAGTTCACGATAAACGCTCTCTGCTAAATCATGCAGTTATTAAAGCAAAAATCATACCAATTTCATATGTAGTGGTTATTGCAATGCCAACTTAGGACATTTATTGCACAACTCGCTCTTATTTATCTTAAATTGAATTTAAGAGTAAAACTTTTTATAGCAACAAAGAGAGCTTATATACCACTAAAGAAAAACGCCACGACTAAGCGTGGCGTTCCCCGAGTTTTTATTACTTACGAGCGCTTCATCATATCGAAGAATTCGTCGTTGGTTTTGGTCATCGCCAACTTGTTAATGAGGAATTCCATCGCGTCGATCTCGCCCATCGGGTGAATAATCTTACGCAGGATCCACATTTTCTGCAGCTCTTCCTGGGTCGTAAGGAGCTCTTCTTTACGCGTACCAGAACGGTTGTAGTCGATTGCAGGGAACACACGTTTCTCAGCGATTTTACGCGCCAGATGCAGTTCCATATTGCCGGTACCTTTAAATTCTTCGTAGATAACTTCATCCATTTTAGAACCGGTATCGACCAGCGCGGTTGCGATGATAGTCAGGCTACCGCCCTCTTCCACGTTACGTGCGGCACCGAAGAAGCGTTTTGGACGATGCAGGGCGTTAGCGTCCACACCACCGGTTAACACTTTACCGGAAGCCGGTACCACGGTGTTGTAAGCACGCGCCAGGCGGGTGATGGAGTCCAGCAGGATGATAACGTCTTTTTTATGCTCAACCAGGCGCTTCGCTTTCTCGATTACCATTTCGGCAACCTGAACGTGACGGGACGCTGGCTCATCAAAGGTAGAAGCAACCACTTCGCCTTTAACCAGACGTTGCATCTCGGTCACTTCTTCCGGACGTTCGTCGATGAGCAGAACCATCAGTACGCAATCCGGGTGGTTGTAAGCGATGCTCTGGGCAATGTTTTGCAGCAGCATGGTTTTACCGGCTTTCGGCGGCGCCACAATCAGGCCACGCTGGCCGCGACCGATTGGCGAGGCCAGATCCAGGACGCGAGCGGTTAAATCTTCGGTAGAACCGTTACCACGTTCCATGCGCAGACGAGAGTTAGCATGCAGCGGGGTCAGGTTTTCAAACAGGATCTTGCTACGCGCGTTTTCCGGTTTATCGTAGTTAACCTCGTTGACTTTCAGCAGGGCAAAGTAACGCTCACCTTCTTTCGGCGGACGAATCTTACCGGAGATGGTATCCCCTGTGCGGAGGTTGAAACGACGGATTTGGCTGGGAGAAACGTAGATATCATCGGGACCGGCGAGGTAGGAGCTGTCTGCGGAGCGGAGGAAACCAAATCCATCCTGCAGTATCTCCAGCACGCCGTCGCCAAAGATATCTTCACCACTCTTAGCATGTTGCTTCAGGATGGAGAAAATAATGTCCTGTTTGCGCATGCGGGCCTGGTTTTCCAGCCCCATATTTTCGCCGAGAGTAATCAGCTCAGAAACCGGCGTATTCTTTAATTCGGTAAGATTCATAATGGTGGGTTCTTAAACTCGGGGTAAATCTCGAACATGTTTCGTGAATGGTATGGCAGGGTCATCCATGCCTGTTTAATGGCCAGCACCACATGTCTTATCGCTGCCTGGTCATAGGAAAAACGCAGAACTGAAACGACACGACGGAATGGGTGATACGCCCGAAATCGATTATGCAACCATGTGCTCACTGTGAAAGTAGCGTCTTAACGATAGCGAATGAGAAGCATTGGGTATTACAAAGATTCAAACTTTAAGGCAAGTTCAAGGTGCAGTAAAAGTAACTTAGCATGACTGACGCCGGGCGTCCAGCGGCTCACAAAAATTTGCAAACCGAGCACGCGCCGGCTGAGATTCCATTACGCCAGATTAGCGTCCAGGAACTCTTTTAACTGGCCTTTGGACAGCGCACCAACTTTAGTAGCAGCCACTTCACCGTTCTTAAACAGCAGCAGAGTTGGAATACCGCGGATGCCGTATTTTGGCGCGGTGCCCGGGTTCTGATCGATGTTCAGTTTAGCAATGGTTAATTTGCCCTGATATTCATCAGCGATTTCATCAAGAATCGGGGCGATCATTTTACAAGGACCACACCACTCTGCCCAGAAATCAACGAGGATCAACCCGTCAGCTTTAAGTACGTCCGTGTCGAAACTGTCATCAGTCAGGTGAATAATTTTATCGCTCATGTTCTACTCCAAAGGATTATGTCTACCTTGTTGGTGTAGCATTAACCAACTTAAGGTTGACTTTATTTCACCGGATACGCTTTCGTAAAGCAATAGTTAGCTGATATTCTACCACACTATGAGCAAAACACATTTGACCGAACAGAAGTTTTCCGACTTCGCCCTGCACCCTAAGGTGATTGAAGCCCTTGAAACAAAAGGGTTCCATAACTGCACCCCTATTCAGGCACTCGCGCTTCCGCTGACGCTGGCGAATCGTGATGTTGCAGGTCAGGCGCAAACCGGTACTGGCAAAACGATGGCGTTCTTAACGTCAACGTTCCATTATTTACTCTCTCACCCCGCGCAGGAGAACCGTCAGGTGAACCAGCCGCGCGCTTTAATTATGGCGCCGACTCGCGAACTGGCAGTGCAAATTCACTCCGATGCGGAACCGCTGGCCCAGGCTACAGGCCTGAAACTCGGCCTGGCTTACGGTGGCGACGGCTACGACAAACAGCTTAAAGTGCTGGAAAGCGGCGTCGACATCCTTATTGGCACAACCGGTCGCTTAATCGACTACGCCAAGCAAAATCACATTAATTTAGGTGCTATCCAGGTCGTGGTGCTGGATGAAGCCGATCGCATGTACGATCTGGGCTTTATCAAAGACATCCGTTGGTTGTTCCGTCGTATGCCGCCGGTAACGCAACGCCTGAACATGCTGTTCTCCGCCACCCTTTCTTACCGCGTACGTGAACTGGCTTTCGAACAGATGAACAACGCTGAATACGTGGAAGTGGAGCCAGAGCAGAAAACGGGTCACCGTATTAAAGAAGAGCTGTTCTATCCGTCAAACGATGAGAAAATGCGCTTACTGCAGACGCTCATTGAAGAAGAATGGCCAGACCGCGCCATCATCTTCGCCAACACGAAACACCGCTGTGAAGATATCTGGGGCCACCTGGCGGCCGACGGACACCGCGTTGGTCTGCTAACCGGCGACGTTGCGCAGAAAAAACGCCTGCGCATTCTTGACGAGTTCACCCGTGGCGATCTCGACATCCTGGTAGCCACAGACGTTGCCGCTCGCGGCCTGCATATCCCGGCCGTAACGCACGTATTCAACTACGATCTGCCGGATGATTGCGAAGATTACGTTCACCGTATTGGTCGTACCGGTCGCGCCGGAGCAAGCGGGCATTCCATCAGCCTCGCCTGTGAAGATTACGCGTTAAACCTGTCAGCAATCGAAACCTACATCGGCCACTCGATTCCGGTCAGCAAGTACAAGCCAGAAGCGTTATTAAGCGAGCTTCCACCACCAAAACGCCTCACCCGCCCTCGTTCCGGTAACGGTCCTCGTCGTGGCGGCAGTGCATCCCGTGGTAATCGTCGTCGCGCAGGTTAATTATCTATGCTCAGCTCCACCTCACTGTATGCAGCTATTGATTTAGGTTCTAACAGTTTTCATATGTTAGTGGTACGTGAGGTGGCTGGGACGATACAAACCCTGGCCCGCATTAAGCGTAAAGTCCGTCTTGCCGCCGGGTTAAACAGCGAAAACGCGCTTTCCCCGGAGGCCATGGAGCGCGGGTGGCAATGCCTGCGCTTATTCGCGGAACGTTTGCAGGATATCCCCCAGGCGCAAATTCGTGTTGTCGCCACGGCAACGCTTCGTCTTGCCACCAACGCCCAGCAATTCATCCAGCAGGCCGAGAAAATTCTGGGCTGCCCGATCCAGGTGATTCGCGGCGAAGAAGAAGCTCGTTTGATTTATCAGGGCGTGGCACACACTACCGGCGGGGCAGATCAGCGCTTAGTTGTGGATATCGGCGGTGCAAGCACAGAGTTAGTAACGGGGACCGGCGCGCAAACGACGGCGCTGTTTAGCCTTTCGATGGGCTGCGTAACCTGGCTTGAGCGTTTTTTTAGCGATCGCAACCTGGCAAAAGAAAACTTTGAGGCGGCAGAAGCCGCGGCAAGTGAAGTCTTAGAACCGATAATCAACGAGTTAAAACATCACGGCTGGAAGGTCTGCGTCGGCGCCTCGGGCACGGTACAGGCTTTGCAGGAAATTATGATGGCGCAGGGCATGGATGAACGTATCACCCTTGCGAAACTACAGCAGTTGAAGCAGTGCGCCATTCAGTGTGGGCGCCTTGAAGAGCTGGAAATCGAGGGGCTAACGCTCGAACGAGCGCTGGTTTTTCCAAGCGGCCTTGCCATTTTAATCGCCATCTTTGAACAGCTTAACATTGTCTGTATGACCCTGGCCGGCGGCGCGCTGCGCGAAGGTCTGGTCTACGGCATGCTGCATCTGAGCGTCGATCAGGAAATCCGCAGCCGCACCGTTCGCAACGTCCAGCGTCGTTTTATGGTTGATATCGCGCAGGCCACCCGTGTTCAGCAACTGGCACAGGCTTTTGCCGACCACGTTGCCGATGAATGGGAGCTTGATACGTTAAGCAAAGACATGCTGCAAAGCGCAGCCCTGCTGCATGAAGTCGGTCTGAGCGTCGATTTCAGACAGGCTCCGCTGCATGCGGCCTATCTGGTGCGCAATCTGGACCTGCCGGGCTATACGCCCGCGCAGAAAAAGCTGCTGGCCACGCTGCTGCTCAATCAGACCAATCCGGTCGATCTTTCCTCGCTCCACCAGCAAAACGCTGTTCCGCCGCGCATTGCGGAGCGTCTTTGTCGCCTGTTACGTTTAGCGATTATCTTCGCCAGCCGCCGTCGGGACGACATCCTGCCCGCGATAGCGCTGAAGGCCGAGGGTGAAGCGCTGCAGCTCACGCTTCCTGCAAACTGGCTTGCCTGTCACCCGCTTGGCGCTGAATTACTCAGCCAGGAAAGCCTGTGGCAAAGCTATGTTCACTGGCCGCTCACGGTAAAATAACTCAGCCGCCGCGCGCTTTGGCCAGCATTTCGCGGATATTAGCGACGTTTGCCTGGCCTTTATTCATGCGCTCTTCAGCCGATACCACTTTACGCTCCTGCTCCCACTGTAAATCATCCTGCGGTAGTTCAAGCAGGAACCGGCTCGGCTCCGGACGCACCAGCTCGCCATACTGACGGCGTTCTTTGCACAGCGTAAAAGTCAGCTCTTTCTGGGCGCGGGTGATGCCGACATAAGCCAGGCGCCGCTCTTCGTCGATATTATCTTCATCAATGCTGCTCTGGTGCGGCAGCAATCCCTCTTCCATGCCCACTAAAAAGACGTAAGGAAACTCAAGGCCTTTGGAAGCATGAAGGGTCATTAGCTGAACCTGATCCGCTTCATCATCGCTTTCCCCACGCTCCATCATATCTCGCAGCGTGAAACGGGTAACGACCTGCGTCAGCGTCATCGGCTCGTCAATATCCGAGCCTTCAAGCATTTCCGTCATCCAGCTAAACAACTGGTTGACGTTTTTCATGCGCATTTCCGCCGCTTTCGGACTCGGGGAGGTTTCGTACAACCAGCTTTCGTAATCCACGCCATGAATTAAGTCACGCACCGCCGCCACGGGTTCGCGCTCGGCAAGGGTCGCAACGTCGCGCAGCCAGTGGGTAAAACGCTGCAGCGCCTCCAGGCCACGGCCGCTTAACGTCTGGCCGAGACCAAAATCAAAGCTTGCGGTGAAAAGGCTTTTATTACGCTGCATCGCCCATTCACCCAGCTTCTGCAGCGTTGCCGGACCAATTTCACGCTTTGGCGTATTCACAATGCGCAAGAAGGCGCTGTCGTCATCCGGGTTAGTCAGCACGCGCAGATAGGCCAGCAGATCTTTGATTTCCGGCCGTGAGAAAAACGACGTGCCGCCGGAGATGCGATACGGGATACGGTTTTGCATCAGCATCTTTTCGAATACCCGCGACTGGAAGTTGCCACGATAAAGGATCGCGTAATCTTTATAGCTGGTTTTATTGATAAAGTGATGGGCGATAAGCTCGCCGGTCACGCGTTCCGCCTCATGATCTTCGCTATTGGCCGTCACCACTTTTAACTCGGTGCCGTAGCCCAGCTCTGAGAAAAGCCGTTTTTCAAACACATGCGGGTTGTTGGCTATCAGAATATTGGCCGCCTTCAGGATGCGCCCGGAGGAACGATAGTTCTGCTCAAGCTTAATAACCTGCAGGCTTGGGAAATCCTGGCTCAGTAACACAAGGTTTTGCGGACGCGCGCCACGCCAGGAATAAATCGACTGGTCGTCGTCGCCTACCACCGTGAACCGCGCACGCGCGCCCACGAGCAGCTTCACCAGCTCGTACTGGCTGGTGTTGGTATCCTGATATTCATCCACCAGCAGATAGCGGATGCGGTTTTGCCAGCGCTCACGCACTTCTTCATTGCGCTGTAAAAGCAGCGTTGGCAGCAAAATAAGATCGTCAAAATCCAGCACGTTGCAGGATTTCAGGTGAGCGTCATACAGGCCGTAGCAGTGCGCGAAAATTCTGTCCCGCTCGCCTTTCGCCTGCGCAGCCGCCTGAGAAGGCGTCAGCAGATCGTTTTTCCAGTTCGAGATCGTCGAGATCAACTGTTGCAGTAAAGTCTTATCGTCCTCAAGTAAACCTTCGGTCAGCTCTTTAAGCAGCGCGCTCTGATCGGTGTCGTCAAACAGCGAGAAATTAGATTTCATGCCTAACGCCGCATATTCGCGCTTGATGATCTCAAGCCCTAACGTGTGGAAGGTGGAAATAAGTAATCCGCGGGCTTCTTTGCGCCCCAGCGTTTGCGCCACACGCTCTTTCATCTCACGCGCGGCCTTATTGGTAAAGGTCACCGCAGCGATGTGCCGTGCCTGATAGCCGCACTCACGGATCAGGTACGCCATTTTATTAGTGATGACACGCGTTTTGCCCGAGCCTGCGCCCGCCAGCACAAGACAGGGTCCGGTAACAAATTCGACTGCTTGTTGTTGGCCTGGGTTTAAACGCATAAGAACACTCAATGAAAGTCAGGAGGGGAGAAAAACAGCGTGGTAGTATAGCCAGCGTAATCCATACGACTCAAGGCACGATCATGGCAAAAACAGCGGCAGCATTGCATATCCTTGTTAAGGAAGAAAAACTGGCCCAGGAAATTCTCGAACAGCTTAAAAATGGCGGCGACTTCGAAAAACTGGCGAAAAAGCACTCCACCTGTCCGTCAGGCAAAAAAGGCGGGCATCTGGGCGAATTCCGTCAGGGCCAGATGGTCCCGGCTTTCGATAAAGTGGTGTTCTCCTGCCCGCTGCTGGAGCCCGTAGGGCCGCTGCACACGCAGTTTGGTTACCACGTTATTAAAGTGCTGTACCGTAACTAACAAAAAAGGCCGGGATTTCCCGGCCTTTTTACGCAGCAGGACTTAGCCTGCTACAGCGATGCGTTTCATATCGGTCATGTAGCCACGCAGTTTCTGTCCCACTTTCTCGATTTCGTGATTGCGGATAGCTTCGTTAACGTCACGCAACTGCGCGTTGTCTACAGCGGCGGCCGGCGTTTCTTTACCCAGATCGCCTGCCTGCAGCGTAGTCATGAACTCTTTCAGCAGCGGTACAGCCGCGTAAGAGAACAGGTAGTTACCGTATTCTGCGGTATCAGAGATAACCACGTTCATTTCGTACAGGCGCTTACGGGCGATGGTGTTCGCAATCAGCGGCAGCTCGTGCAGCGATTCGTAGTAAGCAGACTCTTCGATGATGCCCGCATCCACCATGGTTTCGAACGCCAGCTCAACGCCCGCTTTCACCATGGCGATCATCAGAACGCCTTTATCGAAGTATTCCTGCTCGGCAATTTTGCCGTCAAACTGCGGCGCGGTTTCGAATGCAGTTTTGCCGGTCTCTTCGCGCCAGGTCAGCAGGTTCTTATCGTCGTTCGCCCAGTCCGCCATCATCCCGGAGGAGAATTCGCCGGAGATGATATCATCCATGTGTTTCTGGAACAGCGGCGCCATAATGGTTTTCAACTGCTCAGACAGCGCGTAAGCACGGATTTTTGCCGGGTTGGACAGACGGTCCATCATCAGCGTAATACCGCCCTGTTTCAGCGCTTCGGTGATGGTTTCCCAGCCGAACTGAATCAGTTTTTCTGCATATGCCGGGTCGGTGCCTTCCTCAACCAGCTTGTCAAAGCACAGCAGGGAACCGGCCTGCAGCATGCCGCACAGAATGGTTTGCTCGCCCATCAGGTCAGATTTCACTTCTGCCACGAAAGAAGATTCCAGCACGCCAGCACGGTGACCGCCGGTCGCCGCAGCCCAGGCTTTAGCTATTGCCATGCCTTCGCCTTTCGGATCGTTTTCCGGGTGAACCGCAATCAGGGTCGGCACGCCAAAGCCGCGTTTGTACTCTTCACGCACTTCGGTACCCGGACATTTTGGCGCCACCATCACCACGGTGATGTCTTTACGAATTTGTTCGCCCACTTCAACCACGTTAAAGCCGTGGGAGTAACCCAGCGCGGCGCCATCTTTCATCATTGGCTGCACGGCCTTAACTACCGCGGAGTGCTGTTTGTCCGGCGTCAGGTTAACCACCAGATCGGCCTGTGGGATCAGCTCTTCATAGGTGCCGACTTTAAAGCCGTTTTCAGTCGCTTTACGCCATGAAGCACGCTTCTCGGCAATCGCTTCTGCACGCAGCGCATAGGCCACGTCCAGGCCGGAATCACGCATGTTCAGGCCCTGGTTAAGGCCCTGAGCGCCACAGCCGACGATGACGACTTTTTTGCCTTTGAGGTAGCTTGCTTCGTCGGCGAACTCATTGCGCGCCATAAAGCGACATTTACCCAATTGCGCCAACTGCTGGCGCAGGTTCAAAGTGTTGAAATAATTAGCCATCGTAGAACTCCGTGATTGTCGTGTTGTGCTTCTTATAAAGGCCGCAAGCCCGCTCTTGCTTGCGATAATGAACCCACTATATGACAGGAAATTTGTTGCTGAAATTGATATATTAACAACGTGACGTTGCAATAATTGCAACGTGCGGATAAAGGCGAATGACCATGGATTTACGCGACTTAAAAACGTTTCTCCACCTTGCGGAAAGCCGCCATTTTGGGCGGAGCGCTCGGGCAATGCACGTGAGTCCCTCAACGCTTTCACGACAGATTCAGCGCCTTGAAGATGACCTGGGCCAGCCTTTATTTTTACGCGATAACCGCACCGTCACGCTAACCGAAGCTGGCGAACAGCTACGGCAGTTCGCCCAGCACACGCTTTTACAGTATCAGCAGATGCGCCATACCATCGGCCAGGAAGGGCCGTCGCTTTCGGGCGAGCTGCATCTTTTCTGTTCGGTGACCGCGGCATACAGTCATTTACCTCCTATTCTGGATCGGTTCCGTGCGGAGCATCCCAGCGTCGAGATAAAACTCACTACGGGGGATGCGGCAGATGCGGTAGAGAAAGTCGATTCGGATGAGGCCGATCTCGCTATCGCCGGTAAGCCGGAATCATTGCCGCCGGGTATCGCCTTCTCAATGCTGGAAAACCTGGCCGTCGTGCTTATCGCTCCGGCTCTGCCCTGTCCGGTTCGCACCTTAGTCAGCAATGCCGAGCCTGACTGGGGCAAGGTGCCGTTTATTCTGGCGGATCAGGGCCCGGTACGCCGCCGCATTGAACTGTGGTTCCGTCGCCAGAAGATAGGTAACCCGTTTATTTACGCGACGGTCGCGGGACATGAAGCAATGGTATCGATGGTGGCATTAGGCTGCGGCGTGGCTTTACTCCCTGAAATCGTGCTGGAAAACAGCCCGGAACCGGTACGTAACCGCGTTCAGATTCTGGAGCGTAGCGATGAAGATGCGCCGTTTGAACTCGGGGTATGCGCGCAAAAAAAGCGGCTCAATGAGCCGCTTGTGAATGCTTTCTGGAAATTACTGCCCGGCAATCACTAACCTGCCAGGAAGAAGCGAAACGCCGGATTGTTGGTTTCATCATGGCAGTCGTAGCCAAGCTCGTTGAGCCGGGTTTCGAAATCCGGCTCGTTATCGCCCAGCTCAAACGCCGCCAGCACGCGCCCATAGTCTGTACCGTGACTACGATAGTGGAACAGCGAAATATTCCAGTGCGTGCCCAACGTTTGCAGAAACTTCAGCAGCGCGCCCGGTGATTCCGGGAATTCAAAGCTGAAAAGCCTCTCGTGCAGCGGCTTAGACGGGCGTCCGCCCACCATATAACGCACGTGCAGCTTCGCCATCTCATCGTCGGAAAGATCGACGACGCCGTAACCGCCTTCGTTAAGCTGCGCAAGAATCTCCTCGCGTTCTTCAACGCCGCGAGTCAGGCGCACGCCTACAAAAATGCAGGCGCTGTCTGAGCTTGCATAGCGATAGTTAAATTCCGTTACCGCACGTCCGCCGAGCAACTGGCAGAACTTCAGGAAGCTGCCTTTTTGCTCCGGTATTGTCACAGCAAGTAAAGCTTCACGCTGTTCGCCCAGTTCACAACGTTCAGAAACATAGCGCAGGCCGTGGAAGTTCACGTTCGCTCCAGACAGCACGTGAGCAAGCCTTTCGCCACGGATCTGATGCTGCTGGATATATTTCTTCATTCCCGCCAGCGCCAGCGCACCAGAAGGCTCCGCCACAGCGCGCACGTCCTCGAACAGATCTTTCATCGCCGCACAGATTGCATCGCTATCCACGGTGATGATGTCATCAAGGTATTCCTGACAAACGCGGAATGTCTCATCGCCAATACGCTTGACCGCCACGCCTTCGGCGAACAGCCCTACGCGCGCCAGGTCAACCGGCTTACCCGCATCTAAAGCGGCTTTCAGGCAGGCAGAATCTTCCGCTTCGACAGCAATCACTTTGATCTGCGGCATTAGCTGTTTGATCAACACGGCCACGCCTGCGGCCAGGCCGCCGCCGCCAACCGGAACAAATACCCGGTCGATATGCGCATCCTGCTGCAGCAGCTCCAGCGCCAGCGTGCCCTGTCCGGCAATCACCGCCGGGTGGTCAAACGGAGGCACATAGGTGAACCCCTGCTGCTGCGAAAGCTCGATTGCCCTTGCCTTCGCTTCATCGAAGTTTGCGCCGTGAAGCAGCACTTCACCGCCGAACGCCCTGACCGCATCGACTTTAATATCCGCCGTAGCAACCGGCATGACGATTAAAGACTTAATCCCCAACCGCGTTGAGGAAAGCGCAACGCCCTGCGCGTGATTACCTGCCGAAGCGGTAATCACGCCGCTGGCTTTCTGTTCGCTGTTCAGCCCGGCAATCATGGCGTAGGCGCCACGCAGCTTGAAACTGTGCACCGGCTGCCTGTCTTCACGCTTCACCAGAATGACGTTATCCAGGCGCGAAGAGAGTTTCTCCATCTTCTGCAGCGGAGTGACCTGCGCCACTTCGTAAACCGGGGAACGAAGCACCGCACGCAGATATTCCGCCCCGCAGGGGGCGTCGGGTAGCGGTTGTGACTCGGCCATTATTAGCCTCCCAGCTTGCTTTTATCGCGTACCGCGCCTTTATCGGCGCTGGTAGCAAGGCTTGCGTAAGCGCGCAGCGCAAAGGAAACCACGCGTTCACGGTTTTTCGGCGTCCAGGCCTGGTCGCCGCGAGCGAGTTCAGCTTCATGACGCGCAGCCAGCTCGGCCGCAGGAACATCCAGCACCATGCTGCGGTTTGGAATGTCGATATCAATCATGTCGCCGTCTTCCACCAGCGCAATCAGGCCGCCGCTTGCCGCTTCCGGGGAAACGTGCCCGATAGACAGGCCGGAGGTCCCCCCGGAGAAACGGCCATCGGTGATCAGCGCACACTCTTTGCCCAGCCCCATTGATTTCAGATAGGTGGTTGGATAGAGCATTTCCTGCATGCCCGGGCCGCCTTTCGGTCCTTCATAGCGAATGACCACCACGTCGCCGGAAACGACTTTGCCACCCAGAATAGCGTCAACGGCGCTGTCCTGGCTTTCGTACACTTTAGCCGGGCCGCGGAACGTCAGGTTGGATTTATCCACGCCGGCAGTTTTGACGATGCTGCCCGCCTCCGCGATATTGCCGTAGAGCACGGCCAAACCGCCGTCCTGACTGAACGCATTCTCCAGCGAACGGATACAGCCTTCTGCACGGTCGTCGTCCAGCGAGTCCCAGCGGCAATCCTGGGAGAAAGCCTGAGTGGTACGAATACCGGCCGGGCCCGCGCGGAACATTTTTTTCACTTCCTCGTCCTGAGTGAGCATGATGTCGTACTTATCCAGCGTCTGGGATAACGTCATGCCGAGGATATTTTTTACGTCACGGTGCAACAGGCCAGCGCGATCCAGTTCGCCCAGAATCGCCAGCACGCCGCCGGCGCGGTGGACGTCTTCCATATGGTATTTCTGGGTGCTCGGCGCAACCTTACAAAGGTGCGGCACTTTGCGCGACAGGCGATCGATGTCTGACATATTGAATTCGATTTCGCCTTCCTGCGCGGCCGCGAGCAGATGCAGAACGGTATTGGTCGAGCCCCCCATCGCAATATCAAGCGTCATGGCGTTTTCGAAAGCCGCTTTGCTGGCGATGCTGCGTGGCAACGCGCTGGCGTCATCCTGTTCGTAATAGCGTTTGGTCAGCTCAACGATGCGTTTGCCCGCGTTCAGGAACAGATCTTTACGGTCGGCATGGGTCGCCAGCAGCGAACCGTTGCCCGGCTGCGACAGGCCCAGCGCTTCGGTCAGGCAGTTCATTGAGTTGGCGGTAAACATGCCGGAGCAGGAACCGCAGGTCGGACAGGCGGAACGTTCGATTTGTTCGCTGTCGGCGTCGCTGACGTTAGGGTTTGCTCCCTGAATCATCGCATCGACCAGGTCAAGCTTGATGATTTTGTCGGATAACTTCGTTTTCCCGGCTTCCATCGGCCCGCCGGAGACAAAAATAACCGGAATATTCAGGCGCAGCGACGCCATTAGCATCCCCGGGGTGATTTTGTCGCAGTTGGAGATACAAACCATAGCGTCCGCACAGTGTGCATTAACCATGTACTCTACGGAGTCGGCAATCAGCTCGCGGGACGGCAGAGAATAAAGCATGCCGCCGTGGCCCATGGCGATGCCGTCATCCACGGCAATGGTGTTGAACTCTTTTGCCACGCCGCCGGACGCTTCAATTTGTTCGGCGACCAGTTTGCCCAGGTCGCGCAGGTGAACGTGGCCTGGCACAAATTGGGTAAAAGAGTTCACTACCGCAATGATTGGCTTGCCGAAATCGTTATCGGTCATCCCGGTTGCGCGCCATAAAGCGCGGGCACCCGCCATGTTACGGCCGTGGGTTGTGGTGGCTGAACGGTACTTAGGCATGCTTATTTACTCCAGTCTGTCATGGTGCGGGCGGTCAGTTGCCGCCGGCCTGATTATAATTTTTTACTGTGGGTTTACCGGATCTAACCAGCCCCATTTATCTTCGGTTTCACCCGTAAACAGGCCAAAGAACGCCTGCTGAATACGTTTAGTAACCGGGCCGCAGCGGCCCTCGCCCACCTGAATGCCATCGACGCTGCGTACGGGCGTAATTTCCGCAGCCGTACCGGACATGAACACTTCATCCGACAGGTAGAGCGATTCGCGGGAAAGTACCTGTTCACGCACTTCGATACCCAGGTCTTTTGCCAGCTTGATAATGGCGTCACGGGTAATGCCCGGCAGCGCGGAAGAGGTAAATGGCGGCGTAAACAGAATGCCGTCTTTAACCTCAAAGAGATTTTCGCCAGCGCCTTCTGACAGGAAGCCCTGCACATCTAACGCGATACCTTCCTGATATCCATGACGACGCGCTTCGCTGCCAACTAACAGGGAAGAAAGGTAGTTACCGCCAGCTTTTGCAGCCGTTGGAATGGTGTTTGGCGCGGCGCGATTCCAGGAGGAAACCATCGCATCGATCCCCTGGTCCAGCGCTTCAGCGCCAAGGTAGGCGCCCCACGGGAAGGCTGCGATGATCACATCGGTGGTATAACCGTCCGGTGGATTAACACCCATACCCACGTCGCCGACAAAGACCAGAGGGCGGATATACGCGCTGGTCAGATTGTTTTTGCGGATTACGGCGCGGCAGGCTTCCATCAATTCATCAACGCTTTGCGAAACCGGGAAGCGATAGATTTTTGCTGAGTCACGCAGACGCTGCATGTGTTCACGATGGCGGAACACCACTGGCCCAATGTGTGAATCGTAGCAACGGATACCTTCGAATACCGATGTACCGTAATGCAGCGCGTGGGACATAACGTGGACTTTCGCCTCGCCCCATGGCGTCATCTCACCATTGAACCAGATATAATCAGCTTTCTTCGTTGTCATTACTCTTCCTTTTGCGCTCAGGCGCGGATTTGTTGTGTTGTCTGTTGCTGAATGTCGACGCGTCCGACGTCAGCCAGTTTGCTTAATTGACTAAACAGTAATTCGACAGGACGCAGGCTGGCAACGGTCAATTCAATATTAATGTTGTCGGTATTTCCCACGGCTACCATATTCATGGCGCAGACTTGAAAACCGCGATGACGTACCACGCGTAATACGCGCTCCAGCGTTTCCGGACGAAAACGAGCCTGCACGGCGAGTTGATGTTGCATCATGATAATTTCTCCAGCATTTGCGAATTACTGGCACCAGGCGGTACCAACGGCCAGACGTTTTCGTACTCATCGATTGAGACATGCAGCATGTACGGGCCGTCGCTGTTTAACAGCGCGTCGATGGCACCTTCAACCTGGTCTTTACGGGTGATGTGCTGGCCCGGAATGCCAAAGGCGCTGGCCAGCGTGAGGAAATCGGGGTTATCGGAGAGGTTTGTTTCACTGTAGCGTTCTGAGAAAAACATCTGCTGCCACTGTCGAACCATGCCCAAACGTTGGTTATCCAGTAATACGATTTTTAACGGCAGCTTTTTTCGTTTTACGGTGCCCAGTTCCTGTACATTCATCATGAAGGAGCCGTCACCGGAGATACAGATAACCGTATCCTTTGGCCGGGCAACCTGTGCCCCGACGGCGGCCGGCAACCCAAAACCCATCGTGCCCAGTCCGCTGGAAGTGATGAAGTTTTCCGGGCGCGTGAAGGACATATGTTGGGCCGTCCACATTTGATGCTGGCCCACGTCAGTGGTGATCACGCAATCCTGCGGCTTGCGATCGGAGATCTGTTTTAACAATAACGGGGCAAAGATCGCATCGCCAGGATGATCGTAGCACCATTGGTTTTCTGCGCATAAAGTCGCGACTTCCTGCTGCCACTCCGAGATTTCCAGAGGTTGTTGCAGGGCTTGCAGCATCTGAGTTAAATCGCCCTGCAAAGCAACGTGCGCCTGACGCAGCTTTCCGAGTTCGGCCGGGTCGATATCCATATGGATAACTTTGGCGTGTGGGGCAAAAGTATTGAGCTTGCCGGTTACGCGATCGTCAAAACGGGCGCCAACGGCTATCAGCAAATCACATTCCTGCACCGCAAGGTTGGCCGCTTTGGTGCCGTGCATGCCTAACATTCCCGTATAAAAAGGATGATCCGCCGGAATCGCGCCCAGCCCTTTCAAGGTGACGGTTGAAGGTATATGGGTTGCGGCGATAAAGTCGCGCAACGCTGGAACGGCCTGCGCCATGCCAACTCCGCCGCCGACGTATAGCATCGGTTTGCGGGCGTTTGCCAACATTTCACGTGCCTGATGCAGTTGCGCATGCGGCATTTCAAAATCGTCTTCAACGGTCGACAGCCAGGGTTCCAGATCGCCCTGGGCTAACTGGATATCTTTAGGAATATCGACCAGCACCGGGCCGGGACGGCCCGAGTTCGCAATTTCGAAGGCTTCGGCGAGGACGCGGGGTAAGGCTTCGAAAGACTCAACGAGGAAGCTATGTTTGGTGCAAGCCAGAGAAAGCCCTAAAACATCGACTTCCTGAAAAGCATCGGTACCGATGAACGGCGCCGCCACCTGGCCTGTGATAGCAACAACGGGAACGGAATCCAACAGCGCATCGGCAAGGCCGGTGATAAGATTCGTAGCTCCAGGACCTGAAGTCGCGATGCAAACGCCTGTTTTTCCAGTGGAACGAGCGTAACCAATGGCTGCCATCGCCGCTCCTTGCTCGTGGCGACAGAGCAGATGTTCCACCCCGCCGTCATACAGTGCATCGTAGACAGGCATAATCGCACCGCCGGGATAGCCAAAAACTGTCTCTACACCCTGCGCTCGCAAAGCATGTACCACCCACTGCGCACCATTCATAGTTAGTTCCCCGTCTCATTACTGGAGAAACAGAATATTATTCTGCAACCGTTCGTCTGTTTCTCTTTTGAATTTCTTTGCCAACAAAAAACCCCCGGACCTTTCGGTGCGGGGGTTCTTTTCGATTCAGGCTTGATTTTTAAGCCTTTCTTTCTCCAGGAGCAGCCCCGCACGGTGGGATAATAATCACCACCACGCTAATCACGACCAGGCTAATCACACGTAGAAGGGCTTTCATTGCTGTATATTCTGTCAACTCGTTCGAAGTAATGCCTACAGAGTTATCACAGAGACTGATGACGACACAAGATTTTTTTATAAATAACTTTACAGTCAAAAAAATCAATAAAGGAAAAAGCATTTATTTTCAGCCGTTAAGGAGATAATGAAAAAAATTCAACGCTGGCAGTTTTCTCTACCTATCTGCCTGTATCGGTTAAGAAGTCATTTCTTTGTGATACGCATTCCAGATGACAGCCCGCTAATGTAAACACGCCAGAAAGCCTGGAAAGCGCCTCGATAAATATCCTTTTCTCTCTTAACGCTTCAGAAGGTGGCTGACAATATTGCTCCTTACCTGAGGAGGCAATATGGCACTGGCAGTTATTAATACGAGAGCGGCTTTGGGCATTGCCGCCCCTCTGGTCACCGTTGAGGTGCATCTTAGCCAGGGGTTACCCGGGTTAACGCTTGTGGGCCTGCCGGAGACAACCGTCAGAGAAGCCAGAGATCGTGTACGCAGCGCCATTATCAATAGCGGCTATACGTTTCCCGCAAAGAAAATCACTATTAATCTTGCACCGGCCGATCTGCCAAAAGAAGGAGGGAGATACGATCTCCCCATTGCATTAGCTTTACTCGCTGCCTCTGAGCAGCTCTCAACAGATAAACTGGGGCAATATGAGTTCGTGGGTGAGCTGGCTCTCACAGGCGCTTTACGCGGCGTTCCAGGCGCGATTTCATCGGCAACGGCGGCGCTGAAAGCGGGCAGAAACATTGTTGTGGCAGAAGATAATGCCGATGAACTGGGTTTAATTAAGCAGCAAGGTTGTCTTGTCGCAAACCATCTCATTCAGGTGTGCGCTTTTCTGGAGAGTAAAGGTGAGCTTAACACACCTGAAACGCAGCAGGGATGGCAGCCTGAAAACGGAGCGGATCTCAATGAGATCATCGGGCAGCCACAGGGTAAACGCGCTTTAGAAATCACCGCCTCTGGCGGGCATAATTTATTACTTATCGGTCCGCCTGGGACAGGTAAAACCATGCTGGCCAGCCGCCTGATAACGCTCCTGCCCCCTTTAAATGACGATGAGGCCCTCGAAAGCGCAGCCATTCTCAGCCTGGTCAACCCGCACGCCATCCATAAAAAATGGCATCAGCGTCCGTTCAGAGCGCCACATCATAGCGCTTCACTGGCGTCGCTGGTTGGCGGTGGCAGCATACCCCGGCCGGGAGAAATATCGCTGGCCCACAATGGCGTACTGTTTCTGGACGAACTGCCTGAGTTTGAGCGCCGCGTGCTGGACGCGCTACGCGAGCCTATCGAATCAGGAGAGATCCATATATCGCGCGCGCGGGCAAAAATTATCTATCCCGCACGTTTTCAATTACTGGCAGCGATGAACCCCAGCCCTACGGGGCATTATCAGGGTAAACACAACCGCTGTACGCCAGAACAAACGTTACGCTATCTGAGCAGGCTGTCAGGGCCATTTCTGGATCGCTTTGACCTATCGGTTGAAATTCCTCTTCCGCCTGCGGGAATACTCAGTAAACCCGTTCAGCAAAGTGAAAGCAGCGCAGATATAAGGACGCGGGTGTTACAGGCTCAACAACGGCAATACCTGCGGCAAAATAAGCTGAATGTAAGGCTCGATAACCATGAAATCAGGAAGCATTGCGCTATAGAGCAACGAGATGCGATATGGCTTGAAGAGGCGCTGGCGAAACTGGGTTTATCCATACGAGCATGGCAAAGATTATTAAAAGTCGCCCGGACTATCGCTGATATGCAGCAGGAGGAAAAAATCAGGCGGGAACATCTTCTGGAGGCATTAAGCTATCGCGCGATAGACCGCTTACTGGCGCATCTGCAGCAGCTAGTGCAATAAAAATGGGGCCAGAGCCCCATGTTTACTAATCGTCGCTGTCGGTAAAGTCTTCCACCGTATCCATCTGCGGTTTACCACCGGAGAGGGTATGGAAACGCTTGGGACGCTTGATGCGCGACATGTACTTGCTCCACACACGTTCGGCTTCTGTGGCTGGCTCACGCTCACCACGACATACTGCTACGAACAGCACTTCTTCTTCATTTCCAGGTTCACGCTTGCCGAGATCCAGTTCATTGAACGCAAAACCGTGACGTTCCAGTAACTGTGCCTCTTTGATGGTGAAGTCACCATGGCGAGCGAACCCGCGCGGATAATGTTTATTGTCGAAAAACCGATTAGTCGTCGTAAAGCTTTCCGCCATCCTACACGCTCCTGATTCTCTTGGCCGAGCTATTTATGGCGCGGAGTATTAGTTACGCTTGACAGAGCGTCAAACAAAACATTTAAATCATAACGACAAAATTTTTTTGGGAGTAAAACGTGGATACCGAATTACTGAAAACCTTTTTAGAAGTCAGCAGAACCCGGCATTTTGGACGAGCTGCAGAGGCGCTCTACTTAACGCAGTCTGCCGTCAGTTTTCGTATTCGCCAGCTTGAGAACCAACTCGGTGTAAACCTTTTTACCAGGCATCGCAATAACATACGGCTTACCACGGCGGGCGAGCGGCTGCTCCCCTATGCTGAAAATTTGATGAGTATCTGGCTTGCGGCCAGAAAAGAAGTCTCTCATACGTCACAGCATAATCAGTTAACCATCGGTGCAAGCGCATCGCTATGGGAATGTATGCTTTCTGAATGGCTGATAACGCTTTATCAGCAGCATAGCGGCCTGCAGTTTGAGGCACGTATTGCACAACGCCAGTCGTTAGTAAAACAGCTCCACGAGCGCCAACTGGACTTATTGATCACGACTGAAGCCCCGAAGATGGATGAATTCTCAAGCCAGTTGCTTGGGCACTTTAACCTGGCGCTTTTTACTTCATCGCAAGAGCATCGCACAGAAGATCTGACTTATTTACGTCTGGAGTGGGGGCCTGATTTTCAACAGCACGAAGCTGGGTTGATCAATAACGATGATATTCCTGCTTTGACAACCAGCTCCGCACAGATAGCCAGTAATCTGCTTAAAGAGCTTAACGGCTGTACCTTCTTACCCGTTGCGTGGGCAGAGAAGCAGAAGGGGTTATGGCAGGTTGAGGAGACAAAAGTGCTCGCACGTCCTTTATATGCAATCTGGCTACAGAATAGCGACAAACAAAATACAATCAAAGAGTTATTAAAGACGTCACTCATAGCGCAATAGTGCGCTATGAGAATCAGGAAGGGAGCTTTGAGGAATTACAGGCAAAAAAAATCCTTTGCCGAAGCAAAGGATTATATATGGCAGGGGCGGAGAGACTCGAACTCGCGACACCCGGTTTTGGAGACCGGT
>DAMALH010000048.1:0-15568 GCA_032000125.1 Buttiauxella sp.
CGTAGTTGCACGGATAGAACATCGCGGTAGACATGAAACGGTCAACGAACAGCGCGCCGGTGTCTTTATCAATTTCATATTTGATAGGATCGGCGTTTGCTGGAATTTCGATAACAACGTAGATGTCTTCTGGCAGATCTTTGCCCGCTGGGACGTTGAGTAAGCTCATGTCGGTTTCCTTTAAACTGGTGTCATTCAAGTGCCCGGTATTATAGCCAACTGGCTTTAAATGTCCTGGACTCTTTTCTTGCGCCCTGACCGCCTGTTCTATTTTCAGAGCACTCCGGCGATGAGATTATCCATAAACGTAGCTGCATCCTTAATAAATAAGTGTAAGCGCTTCCACGCCAGGGAAAAGGCCGCCTGTGGACATAAAAAAATCGTTGCTGAGCGCCCTTGCTGTAATCACCGTCTCAATGGCTTTTCCGTGACGTCAGTCCTGACAGGATAATTAACATTTTCGTTACTTCTTCGAATTGTGATGTAACTCATTCTGTTACATCTCAAGTCGGCTATAGTTTCCCGCGAAGGCCAGATTTTAACCAACAATAACCCTACGAGGATGCACCTATGTGGAAGCGCTTACTTTTGGTCTCTGCAGTCTCCGCAGCAATGTCGTCTATGGCCATTGCTGCCCCATTAACCGTTGGCTTTTCGCAGGTGGGTTCTGAATCCGGCTGGCGTGCGGCAGAAACTTCCGTGGCAAAGAGCGAGGCCGAGAAACGTGGTATCACGCTGAAAATCGCCGATGGACAGCAAAAGCAGGAAAACCAGATTAAAGCCGTGCGTTCGTTTATCGCCCAGGGCGTAGACGCGATCTTTATTGCGCCAATCGTCGCCACGGGCTGGGAGCCGGTACTACAGGAAGCAAAAGAAGCCAAAATTCCGGTCTTCCTGCTCGACCGTAATATCGACGTTAAAGATAAATCGCTGTACATGACCGTCGTCACCGCTAACAACGTGCTGGAAGGCCAGTTGGTTGGCGAATGGCTGCTAAAAGAGCTGAACGGCAAACAGTGTAACGTGGTCGAGCTGCAGGGCACGGTGGGTGCCAGCGTGGCTATCGATCGTAAGAAAGGCTTTGCCGATGCCATCTCTAAAGCATCCAACGTGAAAATCATTCGCTCTCAGTCCGGCGACTTTACCCGCAGTAAGGGTAAAGAGGTGATGGAAAGCTTTATCAAGGCTGAGAACAACGGCAAAAACATCTGCATGGTTTACGCCCATAACGACGATATGGCGATCGGCGCCATCCAGGCCATTAAAGAAGCCGGCCTGAAACCAGGCAAAGATATCCTTACCGGTTCAATCGACGGCGTGCCGGATATCTACAAAGCGATGATGGACGGCGAAGCAAACGCCAGCGTAGAACTGACGCCAAACATGGCGGGTCCTGCGTTTGACGCGCTTGAGAAATTCAAAAAAGACGGCACCATGCCGGAAAAAGTCACCATCACCAAATCCACCCTTTACCTGCCGGATACGGCTAAAGAAGAGTTAGAGAAGAAAAAATCGATGGGTTACTAAGAGGGTTCCTCCTCACCCTAACCCTCTCCCCTGAGGGGAGAGGGGACAGATCGTGTGGGTTTTTGATTTTGATTTTCTCCTCTCCCTTTTAGGGAGAGGGTTGGGGTGAGGGTCAGGCAGATGAGCACAAGCAATCAGGAAATTCTGCGCACGGAAAGCCTGAGCAAGGTTTTCCCTGGGGTTAAAGCGCTCGACAAAGTGGACTTTAGCTTACGGCGCGGAGAAATCATGGCGTTGCTCGGTGAGAACGGCGCCGGGAAATCAACGTTAATCAAAGCGTTAACCGGTGTTTATCAGCGTGACAGCGGCAATATTTTTCTGGAAGGCGAGTCCGTTTCGCCAAAAAATACCGCCGATGCCCAACGGCTCGGCATAGGTACGGTTTATCAGGAAGTGAATTTACTGCCCAATATGTCGGTGGCAGACAACCTGTTTATTGGCCGCGAGCCGCGCCGTTTTGGCCTGTTGCGCCGCAAAGAAATGGAAAAACGCGCCACCGCCCTGATGGAGTCTTATGGCTTCTCGCTGGACGTAGCCGAACCGCTCAACCGCTATTCCGTGGCGATGCAGCAAATTGTTGCTATTTGCCGCGCCATCGACCTGTCAGCCAAAGTGCTGATCCTTGATGAGCCCACAGCAAGCCTCGACGCTAAAGAGGTTGAAATGCTTTTCACCCTGATGCGGCAACTGCGCGATCAGGGCGTCAGCCTGATCTTCGTCACCCACTTCCTCGATCAGGTTTATGAGGTGAGCGACAGGATCACGGTGCTGCGTAACGGGGCCTTTGTGGGCACCCGCGAGACAAAAGATCTGCCGCAGATCGAGCTGGTGAAGATGATGCTGGGCCGCGAGCTTGACACGAACGCGCTGCAGCGTGCCGGGCGCACGTTGCTCAGTGAAAAACCTGTCGCGGCCTTTAAAGATTTTGGCAAGAAAGGGGTGATCAACCCGTTCGATCTTGAGGTGCGGCCGGGCGAAATCGTCGGGCTTGCCGGATTGCTGGGATCGGGAAGAACCGAAACCGCGGAAGTGATCTTTGGCATTAAGCCCGCCGACAGCGGCAGCGCTATGATCAAAGGCAAAATGCAAACCCTGCGTTCGCCGCATAAAGCCTCGACGCTGGGCATCGGCTTCTGCCCGGAAGATCGCAAAACCGACGGTATAATTGCCGCCGCTTCGGTACGTGAAAATATCATCCTCGCCTTGCAGGCTCAGCGTGGCTGGCTGCGGCCTATTCCTAAGCGTGAACAGTACCAGATAGCCGAACGGTTTATCCGCCAGCTTGGCATCCGTACGCCAGGCCCCGATCAGCCGATTGAGTTTCTCTCCGGCGGCAACCAGCAAAAAGTACTGCTGTCGCGCTGGCTGCTGACTAAACCGCAGTTTCTGATCCTCGATGAGCCAACGCGAGGCATCGACGTAGGGGCGCACGCGGAAATTATCCGCCTGATAGAAACGCTCTGCGCCGACGGTCTGGCGCTGCTGGTTATCTCCTCTGAACTGGAGGAACTGGTAGGTTACGCGGATCGCGTGGTGATCATGCGCGACAGGCAGCAGGTGGCGGAGATCCCGCTCGAAGCGCTGTCCGTTTCGGCCATTATGAATGCCATTGCGGCATAAGGAGTAACACGTGATGTCTCGTTCATTGCCGCAAACTGAGGTGCCGAAGCCAAAGCGCAGCTTCCGCTGGCCGCCCGGCATCCCTCAGCTAATCGCGCTGGCGCTGGTCCTGCTGGTCGATAGCCTGGTCGCCAACCATTTCTTTAATATCGTCGTGCAGGACGGGCGTCTGTTCGGCAGTCCCATTGATATTCTGAACCGTGCGGCGCCGGTCGCGCTGCTGGCGATAGGTATGACGCTGGTCATCGCAACCGGCGGCATCGACTTGTCCGTCGGGGCGGTGATGGCGATTGCCGGCGCAACCGCCGCCACGCTTACGGTTGAAGGCCACAGCCTGGCAGTTGTGCTGCTGGCCTCGCTCGGCGTTGGCATTCTGGCAGGCTTGTGGAACGGCATCCTGGTCGCCATCCTAAAAATTCAGCCCTTCGTGGCGACGTTGATTCTGATGGTGGCCGGGCGCGGGGTGGCGCAGCTTATTACAACCGGGCAAATCGTTACCTTTAACTCGCCCAGCCTGTCGTTTCTCGGCAGCGGCTCGCTGTTCTTCTTCCCGACGCCGGTCATTATTGCCATCGCTACGCTGGTTGTTTTCTGGCTGTTTACCCGCAAAACGGCGCTTGGCCTGTTTATAGAATCCGTAGGGATTAATATTCGCGCCGCTAAAAACGCCGGGGTGAACACGCGTATCGTTGTGATGCTGACCTATGTGCTGAGCGGCGTGTGCGCCGCGATTGCCGGGATTATCGTCACGGCGGATATTCGCGGAGCCGATGCGAATAATGCCGGGTTATGGCTGGAACTGGACGCCATTCTTGCGGTGGTTATCGGCGGCGGTTCGCTGATGGGCGGCCGTTTTAATATCGCGCTGTCCGTGGTTGGCGCGCTGATTATTCAGGGGATGAATACCGGTATTCTGCTTTCCGGTTTCCAGCCTGAACTTAACCAGGTTGTGAAAGCCGTCGTGGTGCTGTGCGTGCTGATCGTGCAGTCGCCGCGTTTTATTGCTTTGTTCAAAGGACTTCGCCGCCATGATCAAACGTAACCTCCCGTTGATGATAACCCTGGCGGTATTCGTGCTGGGTTATCTTTATTGCCTGACGCAGTTTCCCGGCTTCGCCTCAACAAGGGTGATTTGCAACATCCTCACCGATAACGCTTTCCTCGGCATCATCGCCGTCGGCATGACGTTTGTGATCCTCTCCGGCGGGATAGATCTCTCGGTGGGTTCAGTGATCGCCTTTACCGGCGTGTTTCTCGCCAAAGCGATCGGCTTTTGGGGATTATCGCCGCTTGTCGCCTTCCCGCTGGTGCTGGCGATGGGCTGTGCGTTTGGCGCGTTTATGGGGTGGCTTATCGACGCGCTGAAAATTCCGGCCTTTATTATTACGCTTGCCGGGATGTTCTTCCTGCGGGGCGTCAGCTATCTGGTTTCTGAGGAGTCGATACCCATTAACCACCCGATCTACGAAACGCTTTCAAGCCTTGCCTGGCGCATCCCCGGCGGCGGACGCCTGAGCGCCATGGGCCTGCTGATGCTGGCGGTGGTGGTCATCGGTATCTTCCTTGCCCATCGTACCCGCTTCGGCAATCAGGTTTACGCCATCGGCGGCAGCGCGGTCTCCGCTAACCTGATGGGTATCCCGACGCGCAGCACCACCGTGCGCATCTATATGCTTTCTACCGGACTTGCAACGCTTGCGGGTATTGTCTTCTCGCTTTATACCTCCGCAGGTTATGCGCTGGCGGGTATGGGCGTTGAGCTGGACGCCATTGCCTCGGTGGTTATCGGCGGTACGCTGCTGAGCGGCGGGGTGGGCACCGTTCTGGGCACGTTGTTTGGCGTGGCGATCCAGGGCCTGATCCAGACCTATATCAATTTCGACGGCACGCTCAGTTCCTGGTGGACAAAAATCGCCATCGGCATTTTATTGTTTATTTTTATCGCCTTACAGCGTGGACTGACGGTGCTGTGGGAGAACCGCCAGAGTTCACCTGTTAAACGTATTAGCGTTACGGCAACTCGCTCGTAACATATTGAATTAACAAAAATCGTCTAAACTTTCCCCGGTGACTGCCGATAACACCTTCAAGAGTTATCTAATGGCTTAAGTCACCGGGAAAAGAAGCATGTTAAGAAATCTGTCGATTCGTACGGGCCTGCTAACGTTACTGGCAGTGATGACATTTCTGCTGCTGGTCGTCAGCGGCATTGGTATTTTTGCGTTGCAACAAAGCTCCAGCTCGCTCGAAAAAGTAAATCGCCTGCAGGGTGAACAGATGGTGCGTCTGACCGACGGCTACATGTCCCTGCTGCGCGCCCGCAACGAAGCCGGGCAGGCGGTACGCCAGATGGAAATCGGCATGCTGGAAGATGCGGCAAAGTCGACCAGCACCGTTACCGGCGAAGCCGCTCACGGCCAGCAGGAAATTAAAGCCTTCCTCGACAGCGTGGTGGACAATGACGAGGGTAACCAGCTCGTCAAAAACCTGTCGCAGACTTACGCTGAGTACTTCGCCAAGGGCATTACGCCGATGATGGCCGCGCTGAGCAAGCAAAGCCCGGATGACTATTACGATTTGCTGGAAAACGGCCTGATTCCGCTGTCGCAGAAGTTTGATACCGACGTGCAGATCTTCCGCCAGTGGGGCGAACGGCGTGGCAACGACGAAGTAACCGCTATCCAGAAGCAGAAGAAAATTGTCCTCACGCTGATTATTATTGCCGCGCTGCTGACGGCGGGCATTATTGTGCTGGTGTGGCTTGCCCTGCGCCATATGCTGCTTAAACCGCTTAATGCATCCATCGAACAGCTTGAATACGTGGCGGAGGGCGATTTAACGCGTGAACTGCAGGCGGCGGGAAAAAATGAGTTTGGCCGCCTGGCTAGCGCCATTGCCGCGATGCGCAATTCCCTGACGGAGTCGGTAGGCCGCGTTCGCGACGCCAGCTCACAGATTGATACCGGCAGCCGGGAGCTTGCTGCGGGTAACCAGAATCTTTCCCAGCGCACCGAGTCAACCGCCACTTCCCTTGAGCAAACCGCCGCCAGCATGGAGCAGATCACCGCGACGGTGAAACAAAACGCCGACAACGCCGAGCAGGCGCACAAGCTTGCGAAAGACGTTTCCGACACCGCCGACCGCGGCAGCGAAATGGTGTGCTACGTTATTGAAAAAATGCGTGATATCGCCACCAGCTCCGATCGCATTGCCGACATCCTGAGCGTTATCGACGGTATCGCTTTCCAGACGAATATCCTGGCGCTGAACGCCTCGGTAGAAGCCGCACGTGCCGGTGAACAGGGGCGCGGTTTTGCGGTTGTGGCCGGGGAAGTGCGTATCCTGGCAAGCCGCAGCGCGGACGCGGCAAAAGAAATCCGCACGTTGATTTCGGATTCACAAAATCACGTTGGCGAAGGCCGTGACCTTGCCCAGCAGGCGGGTGAAACCATGGATGAAATTGCCGAAGAAGTTACCCGCATGACTAAACTGATGCGTCAGATTGCCAGCGCTTCTAACGAGCAGAGCCACGGAATTGAGCAGGTAAACATTGCGGTAAGCCAGATGGATGAAGCGGCGCAGCAAAATGCGGCGTTAGTGCAGCAGTCCTCGGCTGCGACTCGTTCGCTCGAAGAGCAGTCGCAGCAGCTTGTCGCCGCAATGGCCAGCTTCCGCTGTTAATGTCTGGATAACCTCTCCCGAAAGGGAGAGGTTAAGGAAAAAGCATTCAGGCGTCCGGGAACTCGCGAATAAAGCGTTCCACGTCTTCTACCATATGCTCGTTGCCAACGAAGAACGGGCGACGCTGGTGCAGGGATTCCGGAATAATATCCAGAATGCGCTCTTTACCGTCGCTTGCTTTACCGCCTGCCTGCTCGGCCAGAAACGCCATTGGATTGCCTTCATACAGCAAACGCAGTTTCCCTTCCGGGTGGCTGGCGGTGCTTGGATAGAGATAAATTCCGCCTTTGAGCAGATTGCGGTGGAAGTCCGCCACCAGCGAGCCAATGTAGCGCGAGGTATAAGGGCGCTGCGTTGAGCCGTCTTCTTCCTGGCAGAACTTGATGTATTTTTTCACGCCGTTCGGGAAACGAATGTAATTGCCTTCGTTAATGGAATAGGTATTGCCCTTTTCCGGGAAGCGCATGCGCTCCTGACACAGGCAGAACACGCCCAGCGACGGATCGTAAGTAAAAGCGTGAACGCCGCAGCCGGTGGTGTAAACCAGCATAGTAGAGGAGCCGTAAACCACATAGCCTGCGGCAACCTGCTTATTACCCGGCTGGAGGAAATCGGCCTCGGTAACAGGGGAGCCAACCGGCGTGATACGGCGATAGATGGAGAAAATGGTGCCGACGGAAACGTTGACATCAATGTTAGATGAGCCATCGAGTGGGTCCATCAACACGACGTATTTGGCATGCTCTTCTCCTTCGAAAACGACAATTTCGTCTTCTTCTTCAGAAGCGATACCCGCCACCATCCCTCGGGCCTTCAGGGCTGCTTTCAGTTTTTCATTCGCGAACAGATCGAGCTTTTGCTGCACCTCGCCCTGCACGTTTTCAGTGCCGCTGGCACCCAGGATATCGACCAGCCCGGCCTTGTTGATATCGCGGTGGATGATCTTGGCACCCAGCTTTATTGCCGACAGTAAAGCAGTGAGCTCGCCGGTTGCGTGGGGAAACTCGTGCTGCTTCTCAACAATAAATTCACCTAACGTTTTCATAACACTTTCCCTGCATCTATATGTTGGATAAAGCGGTTGCAACAATCTTAACAAACTTTCAAATCTTAGCGCACAGGTGAATCGCGCCAGCAAAATACGGAATTTCCTGAATTGCGTTTATTCAAGGCGGTACATGCGGGTAGAATGTGCGCCAAACAGAGAAAGGATAGTTTTGTATGCGTATTCATATTCTAGGGATCTGTGGCACTTTCATGGGCGGTCTGGCTATGCTTGCCCGCTCGCTTGGCCACGAAGTAACCGGTTCGGATGCCAATGTCTACCCGCCGATGAGCACGCTGCTCGAAGAGCAGGGCATCTCCCTGATTCAGGGCTACGACGCAGGCCAGCTCGATCCGCAGCCGGATTTAGTGATCGTTGGCAACGCCATGACCCGAGGCAATCCGTGCGTGGAAGCGGTGCTTGAGAAAAGCATTCCGTACATGTCCGGCCCGCAGTGGCTGCACGATTTCGTCCTGCGAGACCGCTGGGTTATTGCGGTGGCAGGCACCCACGGCAAAACCACTACCGCCGGCATGGCAACGTGGATCCTTGAGGCCTGCGGCTACAAGCCCGGCTTTGTCATTGGCGGCGTGCCCGGGAACTTCGACGTTTCCGCGCGCCTGGGCGACAGCCCGTTCTTCGTGATTGAAGCCGACGAATACGACTGCGCGTTCTTCGACAAGCGTTCCAAATTCGTGCATTACTGCCCGCGCACGCTGATCCTCAATAACCTTGAGTTCGATCACGCGGACATTTTCGACGATCTGAAAGCTATCCAGAAACAGTTCCACCATCTGGTGCGTATCGTGCCGGGAATGGGCAAAATCATCTGGCCTGAAAACGACGCCAACATTAAACAAACCATGGCGATGGGCTGCTGGAGCGAGCAGGAGCTGGTGGGCGAGCAGGGCCACTGGCAGGCGAAAAAGCTCAGCCAGGACGCCTCGCACTGGGAAGTTTATCTCGACGGCGAGTGCGTCGGGGAAGTGAACTGGCAGCTGGTGGGCGAACACAACATGCATAACGGCCTGATGGCGATAGCCGCCGCCCGCCATGTAGGCGTCGCTCCGGCAGATGCAGCTCAGGCGCTGGGCAGTTTCGTCAACGCCCGCCGCCGCCTGGAGCTGCGCGGTGAAGCGAATGGCGTGACGGTGTACGACGATTTCGCCCATCACCCAACCGCGATTCTGGCAACCCTTGCGGCGCTGCGCGGTAAAGTGGGCGGCACCGCTCGTATCCTTGCCGTGCTTGAACCCCGCTCCAACACCATGAAAATGGGGCTGAGCAAAGACGATCTCGCGCCGTCCTTAGGCCGGGCAGACGAAGTCTTCCTGCTGCAACCGCCGCATATTCCATGGCAGGTAGTGGAAGTGGCAGAAGCCTGCGTGCAGCCCGCACACTGTAGCGCGGACGTGGATACGCTGGTGGAGATGATTGTCAAAACCGCACAGCCGGGCGATCACATCCTGGTGATGAGCAACGGTGGTTTTGGTGGTATTCATCAGAAGCTGCTCGACGCGCTGGCAAAAAAAGCCGCACAGGACGAATAATGCGGGCGCCAGCCGCCCATAAATAAGGCCCGCTTGCGGGCCTTATTTCATTATTCCTGGTTTTCGGCCAGTTCACGCAGATAAGAAAAAATCTGCCGGTAAGATTTCGGCGGCTTGTTGGCCGCTTTTTCTTTCTGAGCATTGCGGATCAGCACGCGCAGCTGCTGGCGGTCTGCGTCCGGGTAAAGCCTCAGCACTTCGCTCATCGCGTCATCGCCTTCCTCAACCAGACGGTCGCGCAGCGCTTCAAGCTTATGGAACAGCGCAACCTGCTGGTTGTGGCGGTTTTTCAGCTTATCGAGCGCCTGGCGGATGGGGTCCATGTCGCGCGAACGCATCATTTTGCCAATTAACTGTACCTGGCGGCGGCGGCCTTCTTTTTTAATTCTCTGCGCCAGCTCAATGGCGGCGCGCAAATCTTCATCCAGAGGGATTTTGTCGAGCGCGTTTTTGCCCAACTCCATCAGCTCCATGCCGAGGCGTTTTAGCTCTTCGGCATCGCGTTTAATTTCGCTTTTACTGACCCAGATAATCTCATCATCTTCGTCTTCATTTTCGTTATCGGGTACGTCATCGAGCCAGTCATCGGGCTGCTTAGTCATAGTAGGCTCCTTAAAAAAAGTGGCTAATTCTACCAGTAAAGCCTGTTCACTGCGAAATTGTTCTGATCCTGTTAGACTGAATTAACTCAGCAGACATTATGGCAGTCGCTATGAAAGTAAACACGCAGGTAGCACAACAACGTAAGATCCTCGAGCAGGCGGTTTCCCAGGCGCTGGAGCTAGCTTCCGCGCGGTCAGATGGCGCAGAAGTCGCCGTCAGTAAAACCACAGGTATCGGCGTCAGCACCCGCTATGGTGAGGTGGAAAACGTTGAATTTAATAGCGATGGTGCCTTAGGCATCACCGTTTATCATCAGCAGCGTAAAGGCAGCGCTTCCACGACTGATTTAAGCCCGGACGCCGTCGCGCGTACCGTTCAGGCAGCGCTGGATATTGCCCGTTACACCTCTCCCGATCCCTTTGCGGGCGTGGCGGAAAAAGAGCTGCTGGCCTTTGATGCGCCAGATTTGGATCTTTTCCACCCGGTTGAAATGGACGCCGATCGCGCCATTGAACTGGCCGCGCGCGCGGAAAACGCCTCGCTGAACGTTGATAAACGTATCACGAATACCGAAGGCGGCAGCTTTAACAGCCATTACGGCATCAAAGTTTTCGGCAACAGTCACGGCATGCTGCAAAGCTACTGTTCGACGCGCCATTCGCTATCAAGCTGCGTTATCGCCGAAGTTAACGGCGAAATGGAGCGCGATTACGCTTACAGCATCGGGCGCGCCATTGAAGATCTTGAAAGCCCTGAGTGGGTGGGCGCCGAGTGCGCTCGTCGTACCCTGTCGCGTCTTTCCCCGCGTAAACTTTCTACCATGAAGGCGCCGGTTATTTTTGCCGCCGAAGTAGCGACGGGCCTGTTTGGGCACCTGGTCGGCGCTATCGCGGGCGGTGCGGTTTATCGCAAGTCTACCTTCCTGCTCGACTATCTGGGCAAGCAGGTGCTGCCGGAATGGTTGACCATTGAAGAACATCCGCATCTGCTCAAGGGCCTGGCCTCCACGCCGTTTGACAGCGAAGGCGTGCGCACGGAGCGCCGCGACATCATCAAAGACGGCGTGCTGCAACAGTGGCTGCTGACCAACTACTCCGCACGCAAGCTGGGTCTGAAAAGCACCGGCCATGCGGGCGGCATCCATAACTGGCGTATTGAAGGGCGCGGCCTGGACTTTGACGGTATGCTCAAAGAAATGGGCACCGGGCTGGTCGTTACCGAACTGATGGGCCAGGGCGTAAGCGGCATCACCGGCGACTATTCTCGCGGCGCGTCCGGCTTCTGGGTTGAAAACGGTGAGATTCAGTATCCGGTGAGCGAAATCACCATCGCCGGAAACTTAAAAGATATGTGGCGTGAAATTGTCACGGTAGGCAGCGATATTGAGAAGCGCAGTAACATTCAGTGTGGTTCCGTGCTGTTACCGGAGATGAAGATCGCCGGTCAATAAGGCGATAATGGGTGCGCTCTGCCGCACCCGGTTTAATAAAATAATAAGGTGATTTATGCGTAAGCAACTGATTGCAATGTTGGCAGTATCGTCCGTGTTATTTACTACCGCAAGCCTTGCGGCTGACGTTGGCGATGATATGGATACCATCGCGGAAAACTATAAAACCGTGTTGAAAACCGATGATGCGGCAGAATTAAAAACCTCATTAAACAACATGCGCACCGCAGCGCTTGATGCGCAGAAAGGCACGCCGCCGAAGCTTGAAGACAAAGCGGCAGATAGCGCAGAAATGAAAGACTACCGCCACGGCCTGGATATTCTGGTTGGGCAAATCGACGGCGCGCTGAAGCTTGCAAACGAAGGCAAAGTGAAAGAAGCGCAAACCGCTGCCGAAGCGTTTAAAGACACCCGCAATACCTATCATAAGAAGTATCGTTAAGCAGCATTCCGGGCGGGTAATCTGATTTATCCGCCTGCAATTTCCCTCCGCATACCCTTACGCTAGCTTACAACGCATCTTTCCGCCTTCCGGGTCGATCACAAAACGCCATATCCATTATTACTCTAAGGCTAATGATTTGTTCGCTAGCTTAATTGATACTCCCAAAGGGGTGGCACATAATTTAACCAGACTAAAGCGAATCAAAATGATGAGCTGAATCAGGAGGTTAATTATGTTGTCTGGGCAAAACCCGACACGCGTCTGGAACACGCGTCGCACTGAGAAACAGCGGCGTATAGCTTCCACTAACGTGCAGGGCAAGGTACTTCCAACCGAAGGCCTTGTCGATATGCTGGAAAAGCTGATCGCCCCCGGCGATCGCGTGGTGCTTGAAGGTAACAACCAGAAGCAGGCGGATTTCCTTTCCCGCATGCTGGCGGAAGTCAGCCCGTCTAAAGTTCACGATCTGCATATGATCATGCCGAGCGTGGGCCGCAGCGAACACCTTGATATCTTCGAAAAAGGCATCGCCCGCAAGCTCGATTTCTCCTTCTCTGGCCCGCAAAGCCTGCGCATTTCACAGCTGCTTGAAGACGGTCAGTTAGAAATTGGCGCCATCCATACCTACATCGAACTCTATTCTCGTCTGTATGTCGATCTCGCGCCAAACGTCGCGCTGGTTGCCGGTTTTAAAGCCGACCGTAAGGGCAACCTCTATACCGGTGCCAGTACCGAAGATACCCCGGCGCTGGTCGAAGCCGCCGCCTTCCACGACGGCATCGTTATCGCCCAGGTCAATGAACTGGTGGACGACGAATGCGATCTGCCGCGCGTGGATATTCCCGGCTCGTGGATTGATTACGTGGTTGTAGCCGACAAGCCGTTCTTTATTGAGCCGCTGTTCACCCGCGACCCGCGCCTGATCAAGCAGGAACATATCCTGATGGCGATGATGGCGATTAAAGGCATCTATGCGGAACATCAGGTGCAGTCGCTTAACCACGGCATCGGCTTTAACACCGCTGCCATCGAGCTGCTGCTGCCAACCTATGGCGAACAGCTTGGTCTGAAAGGCAAAATCTGTAAACACTGGACGCTTAACCCGCATCCGACGCTGATTCCGGCTATCGAAAGCGGCTGGGTGGAAAGCGTGCACTGCTTCGGCGGCGAGCTGGGGATGGAAGAGTATGTCCGTGCCCGCCCTGACGTGTTCTTTACCGGGGCGGATGGCTCAATGCGTTCCAACCGTGCCTTCTGCCAGCTGGCAGGCCAGTACGCGGTGGATATGTTCATCGGCTCCACCCTGCAGGTTGATGGCTTCGCTAACTCCTCAACGGTGACCCGCGGCCGTCTTTCCGGCTTCGGCGGCGCGCCGAATATGGGCCACGATCCGCACGGTCGTCGTCACGCTACTCCGGCCTGGCTTGCCATGCAGGCGCAACCCGATCTGATGCAGCGCGGCCGTAAGCTCGTGGTGCAGATGGTTGAGACCTTCCAGGCGGGTGTAAAGCCTACCTTTGTTGAAAAACTCGACGCGCTGGACGTGGCGAAATCCTCCGGTATGCCGCTGGCTCCGGTGATGATTTACGGCGACGACGTGACCCACGTGCTGACGGAAGAAGGCATCGCGTATCTCTATCGCGCTGAAAGCCTTGAAGAACGTCGCGCGATGGTGGCGGCCGTTGCAGGCATTACCGACATCGGCCTTGGCGTTGACGCTAAGCGTGTGGCCGAGCTGCGCCAGAGCGGCAAAGTGCTGTTCCCGGAAGATATGGGCATTCGCCGCAGCGAGGCGACCCGTTCTCTGCTGGCCGCCAGCAGCGTGGCCGATCTCGTCGAATGGTCCGGCGGACTTTATAACCCACCTGCGAAATTCCGGAGCTGGTAATGAAATTACAGCCACAGATCGGGGAAGAAGGCGCAGCGCTTTGGCTTGCAAGTGTTGCCACCCGCTGCCTGATTGCAGAAGCACGCTTAAGCCCGAAGCCCGGTCTGGTGGACAGTCGGGGAAACGGTGTCCATCACGACCTGACGTTAAGTCTGATGGAACGCTCGGCGCACAGCCTGTTCCCGACATTTCATGCTCTGGCATTACAAAGCTGGCAGCGCCCGGCGGATATCGCGCTGCGTCAACTGGTGGGCCGCTTAGGCCGTGAAGGCGAAGCACAGATGATGGCAGCCACCGGCGGAGTGAATACTCACCGGGGCGCTATCTGGGCGCTGGGCCTGTTGGTCTCCGCCGCCGCCATGCACGGCATGGAAGGCAGTAGCGAAGAGATCGCCGCAAGTGCGGCGCAGCTTGCCGGTCTGCCGGACAGCGCCGCACCAAAAGTTTTCAGTAAGGGGCTGCGCGCAACAAGGCGTTATCGCGTTCCCGGCGCTCGCGAAGAGGCGCAGCAGGGTTTCCCGCACATCATGCGTCTGGCCCTGCCGCAGCTACGCCGCAGCCGTCAGCACGGCGCCACGGAACAGCAGGCGCGTATTGATGCGCTGATGGCGATTATGACCTCGCTGAGCGATACCTGTGTGCTTTCTCGCGCCGGGCTTGAAGGGCTTGAAGCAATGCAAAACGGCGCGCGTAGCGTGCTGTTTGCAGGCGGCACGGCGCGAGAAGAAGGTCGTAACGCGCTGGCGCGGCTGGATAAGCAAATGCTCGCGCTTAACGCTTCACCAGGCGGCGCGGCTGACCTGCTTGCCGCTACGTTGCTTCTCGATCGCATCGCCCGCGATGGCGCGCCGGCTACCCCATTACTGCAACATTCACACTTCTAAGAGGGTGTTATGGAACATATTACGTTGTCATTTCCGGCAACCCGTACCGTCAGCGGCAAAGCGCTGGCCGGCGTGGTTGGCTCCGGCGATATGGAAGTTTTGTTTACCGCAGCGTCTGACGATGCGCTGACCGTTGAGATCACCACCTCCGTCGATAACAGCGAACAGCGCTGGCAGGCGCTGTTTAGCCGTCTGAGCGCGCTGGGCAGCCTGCCCGCAGGCCAGATGGTAATCCATGATTTCGGCGCGACGCCGGGCGTGGCCCGTATTCGTATCGAACAGGTTTTTGAGGAGGTGAGCCATGCGTAACGATCGCAGCTTTATCGAACTGAAAGCGCGTGAGCGCGCCCGTCTGCTGCTCGACGAAGGCAGCTATCGCGAGCTGCTTGACCCGTTTGAAGGTATCGCTTCTCCGTGGTTAGGACCACAGGGCATCGTGACCCAGGCTGACGACGGTATGGTTGTCGCACGCGGCACGATCAACGGCGCACCGGCGGTAGTTATCGCTATCGAAGGCGCCTTCCAGGGCGGCAGCATGGGTGAAGTCTCCGGCGCGAAAATGGCCGCGGCCCTTGAGCTGGCGGCTGAAGACAACCGCAACGGCATTCCGACTCAGGCCGTGCTGTGCCTCGAAACCGGCGGCGTGCGCCTGCAGGAAGCGAACCTTGGCCTGGCGGCGATCGCCGATATCCACGCCGCGATTGTCGACCTGCGTCGTTATACCCCAGTTGTGGGCGTGATTGCCGGTACGGTGGGCTGCTTCGGCGGGATGTCCATTGCCGCCGCGCTGTGCAGCTATCTGATTGTGACTCGCGAAGCGCGTCTTGGCCTCAACGGCCCGCAGGTTATCGAGCAGGAAGCAGGCATTGATGAAT
>DAMALH010000048.1:15595-30918 GCA_032000125.1 Buttiauxella sp.
CCGCGACCGTCCGTTTATCTGGAGCATGACCGGCGGCGAAGTTCGCTACCAGAGCGGTCTGGTGGATACGCTGGTGGGCGACGGCGTGAACGCGGTGAAACAGGCCGTTAACGAAGCCATTGCTAAAGGCGTGCCGGCTAAACACCGCACCGATAACTACGCGTGGTATCTGGAACGACTGACCAACTTCGACACCAGCAAACAGGCCGATGCCGAACAGATTAAACAGCTTTTTGGGGAGAACCACTAATGAGCCAGAAACTGAATCGTGCGGCCGTATGGCTGGACAAGCTGACCGCAGGCGCATCCCACATGACCGGCCTTTGCCCATCGGTGCAGGTTGCCGATGGTGAAGTTGACGGCCAGGCCGCGCGCTTTATCGCCGTGGTGCCGGATGAAAACAACCACTATCCACGCGCCGCCGGCGGTGAAGTGGGCCTGCTGGAAGGCTGGACGCTGGCAAAAGTCGTCAGCGAAACCATCGCCGAAGATGCAAATAAGGCTGAAAAACGCGCCATCGTGGCGGTTATCGATGTGCCGAGCCAGGCGTATGGCCGTCGCGAAGAGGCCTTCGGTATTCACCAGGCGCTGGCCGGTGCTGCCGGCGCCTATGCCAACGCTCGCCTGGCCGGACACCCGGTAATAGGGCTTATCGTCGGTAAAGCGATGTCCGGGGCATTTCTGGCGCACGGCTACCAGGCTAACCGCCTGATTGCCTTTAACGATGCTGGCGTGATGATCCACGCGATGGGTAAAGAATCCGCGGCGCGTATTACGCTGCGTACGGTTGAGGCGCTGGAAAAACTGGCGGCAACCATCCCGCCGATGGCCTATGACATCAGCAACTACGACACGCTGGGACTGTTATCGACCCTGCTGGATATCGCTAATCCACAGGCCCCGGAAAGTGACGACCTGAATAAAGTGAACGCTGCGCTGGTTACGGCCGTTCGCGAAGCCCGAACCGACACGACCCTGAAAAACAGGCTGCACGCTAAGAATCGCCATAGCTCAGCCCTTGTTCGGGAGCGTATGCGCGCCAGCTGGTAAAAAACTAAGACAAACCTGCCAGATGATAACAATGGGTGCGCCCGACGTGCCCAATAAAATATTCATCGTCTGAAAAAATAACCATCGCATCGGTGCTGCTCTCTTTCAACTACAGGTGAAGTTATGACTTACGTAATTGTTCATGCCCTTGCTCCGATTTTTATCATCATGCTGCTGGGCTTTTTCGCAGGGAAAGCGAAAATGGTCGATAACAAAAATGTCTCCCTGCTCAACATTTTTGTGATGGATTTTGCTCTGCCGGCCACGCTGTTTAGCGCTACGGTCCAGACCCCATGGGCAGGTATTGTTAAACAGTCACCGCTGATCGTGGTGCTGGTGCTGGCGATGTGGGTAACCTACGCCGCCATTTATTTCATGGCGATCAAAGTCTTTAAAAAATCGCCGCAGGATTCAGCCGTGCTGACGCTGACCGTCGCACTGCCTAACTACGCGGCGCTGGGTTTGCCTATCCTTGGCAGCGTGCTGGGTGAAGGCCCAACCACTTCGCTGTCCGTTGCGGTTTCTATCGCCTGTGGTTCCGTGCTGATGACGCCGTTCTGCCTGCTGATTCTGGAGCGTGAAAAAGCACGTGCGGCCGGTGAAGCAACGGGCTCTACCCTTGCGATGCTGCCTGTTCTGATGTGGCGTTCGGTAAAAAAACCAATCGTCTGGGGCCCGCTGCTGGGGGTTGTTCTGTCGGCTATCGGTATTCGTATGCCTGAGCTGCTGCTGGCATCCATCAAACCGCTGGGCCTGTCTGCAACTGCCGCCGCACTGTTCCTGACCGGGGTGATTCTTTCTGCCCGTAAGCTGAAAATCAACACCATGGTTATCACCTCAACTATCGCCAAACTGCTGATTCAGCCGTTCCTTGCCTGGGGTATCGTGCTGGCGCTTGGCCTGAGCGGCCCGGTTGCTATCACCGCAATCCTGATGATTGCGCTATCGGCGGGCTTCTTTGGTGTGGTATTCGGCAACCGTTTTGGCGTGCAGTCGCCGGATGCTGAAGCCGTATTGCTGTTAAGCTCCTTGCTCTCTATCCTGTCGTTACCGCTGTTTATCTCGCTGACTTCAGGAATGTAAATCATGAATGCACCTCGCCCCCACGATCTGCTCTGGCTCAACGACAGCAATGCGCTTGAGGGCGTGAGCGAAGCGTGGGTGGTAAGCCAGTGGCGGCCTGCGCTGCCGGTGGTGGTGCGACGTGATATTAACCGTGAAGGGCGCATTCCGGTTGGTGTTCGGGGAATGCGCCGTGACCAGCGGGCTGCCGGTTGGGTGCAGGCCGCGAGCGTCAGACGCATGCTCTCTCCGCAAGACCTCGCTTCCCGCGAGGTGTTGGTCAATTCTCCCTTTGTCTCCATGCCGCCCGTGCAGGGCGCAATCCAGCTTACGTTGCGTGAATGGCCCTGGGTCTGGGGGATCACCGGCAGCGTGGGCTACGCGCTGGCAACAGAAGTGCCGGTGCTGCATGCGAACAGCGATCTGGACCTGCTGATTCGGTGCCCGCAACCCGTTGCTCACCACGCGCTGGCAGAATGGCAGCAGGTTATCAGCCAGATGCTGTGCCGCGCCGATACGCAAATTGAAACGCCGCAGGGGGCTTTTGCCCTGACCGAATGGCTACGGGACGGCCGCGCGCTGCTGAAAACCAGCAGCGGTCCACACCTGGTCCGCGATCCGTGGGCGTTTAAGGATGATGTATGAAACTACTCTTCACATTTCCCGGGCAGGGAACGCAGCGTCCGGGCATGCTGCAGAAGCTGCCGCATGATAGCGATATTATGGCGGATGTTCGCGCCTTGCTGGGCGATGAAACCGACTCGCTTGATACGGCTGACGCGCTGAAACATACCCGCGCCGTCCAGCTTTGCTTACTGATTGCCGGCGTCGCCTGGGCGCAGGAGCTGCAAAACAACGGCGTACAGCCCGATATGGTTTGCGGTTTATCCATTGGCGCATTTCCGGCGGCCGTGGTAGCCGGCGTGCTGAACTTTGCCGATGCGCTGCGTCTGGTTGCCCTGCGTGGCGACCTGATGGAGCAGGCTTATCCGCAAGGCTACGGGCTAACCGCCATTATGGGCTTGCAGCTCAGCCAGGTAGAAGCGCTGGTGGAAGACAGCGGAACCTATATCGCCAATATCAATGCCGAACAGCAAATCGTCATTGCCGGTCGCGAAGAAGATATGGCGGAAGTAGCCCGCAGGGCGCTGGCGAAAGGGGCGCAGAAAGCCAAACAGCTGGCGGTAAGCGTGCCTTCTCATTGCGAACTGCTGCGCGAACCTGCGCTCAAATTGCAACAGGCGTTTGCCGGCATCGAACTTCAGCGCCAGCGCTGCATGTACCTTAGCGGCAGTACCGCTCGCGTGCTCTGGCAGCCGGAGCAAATTGCTGAAGATCTGGCGCTGAATATGTCGCGTACCGTGCGCTGGCGCGACGCAATGGTGGCCGCTAACGAACGAGACGTGCGGCTGGCTATCGAAATGCCGCCCGGCAGCGTGCTGTCAGGCCTGACGCGTCAGGCGTTTCGTGAAGGCATTACGGTTTGCCGCGAGCAAAACAGCGTGGCGGTGATCCAGCGCCTTGCGGAGCGCACTAAAGCGGCGCGTTAGGCGTATCGGCAAACGACCGGGCGTACATACGCCCTTCGGCGGCCAGCGCCAGCAGGTTGGGATCCAGCTCGCGGTTACGGGCAAAGACAAGCGCAATCTGCTGTTTCATTTGATACGGCTCGGCAAGCTTGAGGAGATGAATCGAATTTTCATAAAGTTTTTTCATTCGCCCCGGCATTAACGACAGTCCTACCCCGGCCTGTACCAGGCTCAACATTGAAAAAATATCGTTCACCCTGGTGACGATCTCCGGTTCAAAGCCTGCGATATGAAAGGCTTCCTGGAAGCCGTTATAGGTCGCAAAGCCCTCCGCCAGCGAAACAAATTTCTGCTGATGAAAATCGCGAAGGTCGGCAAGCTTGCTGGTATCCAGCGGGAAACTAATGGGAGCGGCAAGAAAGATATCGTCCTGAAAAAGCGGCAGCACTTCAAGGCTTGTGCGATCGACCTCATTGGCGGAAACGGAGATTAGAATCGCGTCCAGCAAGCCGTCTTCCAGCATATTGAGCAGCATCTGGTTGGAGCCCATCGTCAAGACCATTTCCAGCTCGGGCCGACGCAGCTTCATGCCCATAATCAGCCGCGGAACGGTTTCAAGAGTCAGGGAATAGAGCGTGCCGATGCGCAAACGCCCCTGCCCAACGCCTGCCGCCTGCCGCGTTTCCAGAATGCCGCGCTCCATATGCGCCACCGCCTCTTTGCTGTGCTCAAGCAGAGTGTGGGCCGCAGGCAGGGCGACCAGGTTGCGGCCTTTATGAATAAACAGCGGACAGCGCACGCCTTCTTCCAGTGTATGCAGCGCGCGATGAACGCTTACGCCGCTGATACCGAGCGCTTCAGCCGTGCGGGCAATATTTCCCTTTTCCATAAAGGTCATAAAAATTTCAAGCTTACGGAAGGTTATCTCTGCGTCTATTTTCATTTAAAGGGTGATCTGCGGATGCTTTACGCCGCATGCGCGGGCATATCTGGCGATGGTTTCCAGGCTGGCTTTAATAATATTGGCTTCCATCCGGGATACCGTTGGGGGAGTTACGCCCATACGCTCTGCTACCTGTGCACGGGTTAATCCTGCGTGTTTGCGCCATTCGGCGAGCATTTCCTGTAAACGAATTTTACGCTCTTCAGCTTCATAAGCCGCCTGCACGGCGGGATCTGACATCAGTTCTGACCTGACTTGTTCCCAGGCCACACCGTTAACTTTTTTCATTAAGCATCTCCTTTAACCTTTCAAGAGCGAGCGGCATTTCCCCCGGCGGAACTTTCTGCATTTTTTAATAAGCACTCTTAACAGAAAAATACGTCGGCTTTTTTGATAGACATACAATCCCTCGCAATCTCCGTTCCCATCGTTCTGAGCTCGAACAGGCCGTTAGCCAGAGGCTTACTATCAGGCTCTCGTAATGCCGTTGCGTTGGGCTGTAGCTTGTCAATCAGGGGGACCATTTTTGCCTGGACGATCGGTGGTAAACCAGCCAGCTCGTCGCGAACGGCATTGTGCAATATGATGGTAAACACGAAAGCGTTCTCCATGAAATATTAGCTTATAATGCAATTGCATCAAAGGCTGGCGTCCCTTTTACAACCTGTGTGCCGCAGCGACCGCTCAGGTATTTTATGCATTTTTACCAACTTGCCTAACGCTAAGCTTCCCTCTGCGGCATGCCTCGCAGCCTGTTTATTTTATTTCACGCTGCATTTTTGGTCGTAACTCACACTTTTTATCAAAAAACCTTCCTTCCCTGACGCCGTTGTCGTCCGCCAGTCATGTGACCTTAATCACATTAACACGGTGAATTATCACCATCCGGTCGCTTTTTGTGGAGCAGATCGCTAAAGCCGCTGCTATTTCCACTTCGAAGTGGAAAACAACTCGCTACAAACTGCTGCCCCCGCTCGCTACCTTAAAGCCATATCAGTAAATGAGGTACGAAGTGTGAATAACGGAGCGGTAAAGGTTAATGAAGCCGGGAGTACTGAGGCCACGGCGCTGACGGAAAAGGTGCAGGCGTTTATCAATGCGCTGCTGAAGTCTCGCAATATCACGCCAAACGCGGTGCAGGAGCAAATGCTGACGTCCCACGTTCGCGCCATGGCGCATCGGTCATTGACCGGCGAGCCGCTGCCAGAAGTCGAGGAGAGTTTGTTTGATGAAATCTCTGCCGACTCGCTGGAAATGGCGAAGCTGGTGGTCGAGCAGTTTGGCAACCTGCCGATTGAGGAGGCATGGCTGTTGTCGGTGCATTTCGAAGTAGCGAAAGACAATCTTTGAACAATCAGGAGAGGCAAATGGAACAAATCACCGTAGTAATTGGCGACCGCCTGGGCAAAGGCCAGAAAGTTGCGGCAGGGATCGAAAAAGCGGGCGGTCGCGCAGTGGTCATTCCTGGTGTCGCCGCCGATATGAAGCTTGGCGACGTAATGAAGGCTGAAAACGCCGCCTTTGGGATTTCCTTCTGCGGCAGCGGCGGGGCAGGCGCCATCACCGCGCAGACCAAACACGGTTACAAAGCCAAATACGGTATGCGCTCTGTGGACGAAGGCGTTACCGCCATCAACGAAGGCAACAACGTTTTAGGCTTTGGCTTTATGGATAAAGAAGAGCTGGGCGAACGCCTGGTGCAGGCCTGGAACAAGAAGTACGGCAGTTGAGTATGAAAGAACACTTCTCTGACACGGTGAGAGTAAGCGGGCGCGGCGATACCAAAGCCAAAGCCTTTGCCGACGCCCTGAACCAGGTTCAGGGTAAGGTGCTCAAATCCTCACCTTACATATTGCTGCGTATTGAGCCGCAGGATGTACAGGTTGTTCAGGCGCGGGTACAGGTGAAGAAAGAGGCGTTTTTATTCTTCTTCCTGCGTCGGGAACGGCGGATGTTCAGCGTGGAGCTGGACGTCATCGTCAACGTGACGGCAATCAATCTCGATAAAGTGGATTTCGTCGCGCATTAAAATCACACAGAAAGGACAGACTGATGTTCTTAATAATATTAATAAAATCACTCATCATCGGGGGGCTCGTCGGCGTAGGTGTTGGCGCCGGGGCTGCACGCATGTTTCACGCGCCAACCACCCAGGGAATGGGCGCTTTTCGTACGCTCGGCGAACTTAACTCCTGTGAAGGTGACCCGGCTTCGCACTTCTCCTTTGGATTAGGGTTCTTCTTCAACGCCTGGGCCTCCTCCGTTGCGGCAGGTGCTTTTACTCAGGACGTCGATCACCGCATTATCCCGAACTGGGGTGCCGCTGCGCTGATGGTGAAAAACCGCAACGTCGCTGAAACCCTGCACGATCCGAAAAAAATGGCCATTGCCTGCGGCCTTATCGGCATGGTGGTGGTGGCGTTCCTCAACAGTACCGCCTCCGCCGTACCGGCAGCGTTGCAGGTGACCGCCGTTAAGGTGCTGGTTCCTGCGGCAAACCTGCTGGTAAACACCGTCATGCCGGTTATCTTCTGGCTGGCGGCGATTGATGCCGGTAAGAAATCAGGCTTCTGGGCCACCATTTTTGGCGGCTGCGCGCAGTTGATTATGGGTAACGCCGTACCGGGACTGGTGCTGGGCATCCTGATTGGTAAAGGCGTGGAAGAGAGCGGCTGGCACCGCGTCACCAAAGTGATGATGACCGCCATCGTCGCGCTGTTCGTGCTGAGCGCCTTCTTCCGCGGTTTCGACATGAAAATGATCGAATCCTTCCATATGACCGTGCCGAACTGGCTGGATCTGATTCATAACTCCCTGAGCGGAAAATAACGGAGCCTGCAATGGAAGAGAATAAAGGATTTTGGTATGCCGACTGGTCGTTCCCGATTTTTGTTGGCCTGCTTTCATCCGGCGTGTTCGCCGGGACACATATGTACTACCTGTACGGTATCGGGGCGTTTAACGAAGTAGCTTTTGTCTCCATGCTGCGCGCCGGGATTGATACCGGCGTTTATGGCGCGGTGGCGGCCTTTGGCGCAAGCTTCCTGTTTGCCCGCATTATCGAAGGCTCACTGGTGGGGATTCTGGATATCGGCGGCGCAATTCAAACCGGCGTGGGGCTGGGTGTTCCGGCGCTGCTGCTTGGGGCGGGCTTCGTCTTCCCGGTCGCAAACTTCGCCGCTTCTCTGGTCACCGGGCTGGTTATTGGTCTGGCAATTGGCTACCTGATTATCCTTGCGCGTAAATTCACCATCAACCAGAGCGACTCCACCTACGGTGCGGACGTAATGATGGGCGCGGGTAACGCTTCGGGGCGCTTCCTGGGGCCGTTGATTATTCTGAGCGCCATGGCTGCCTCTATCCCCATTGGCGTTGGCTCGCTGATTGGCGCTCTGCTCTTCTACCTCTGGGGCAAGCCAATTACCGGCGGCGCGATTCTGGGGGCGATGATTTTAGGGGCCATTTTCCCGGTCGCTTTGTAAGGCTAAATGGCGGATGGGCGCTGCGCCATCCGCCGCTGAAGGAGTAAACCATGTTCGATTTAATCCTGCGCCAGGCCCGCCTGGTGGACGATACGGTTATCGATATCGCAATCAAAGACGGCAAAATTGCCGCGCTGGGCGAGGTAACCGGCGAGGCGCATGAAGTACGGGCGCTGGACGGCAAGTATTACCTCAGCGCAGGCTGGATTGATTCCCACGTTCACTGTTATCCCAACTCCCCGATTTATCACGATGAGCCAGACAGCATTGGCATCAATACCGGTGTGACAACCGTTGTGGATGCGGGCAGCACCGGCGCCGACGATATCGATGAGTTTTACGAGATAACCCGCAAAGCGGCGACGGATGTTTATGCGTTGCTAAACATTTCCCGCGTGGGGCTTATTGCTCAGAACGAACTGTCGGATATGGCGAATATCGATAAAGCCGCCGTGCGTGATGCGGTGAAGCGCAATCCCGGTTTTATCGTTGGCATTAAGGCGCGCATGAGCAGCAGCGTAGTGGGCGCCAACGGTATCAAGCCCCTTGAGCGCGCTAAAGCAATCCAGCGTGAAAACGGCGACTTACCCTTAATGGTGCACATTGGTAATAACCCACCGAATCTGGATGAAATTGCCGATTTACTGACCAGCGGCGATATCATCACCCACTGCTACAACGGCAAGCCGAACCGCATTCTCACGCCTGCGGGCGAACTGCGTGCTTCTATTGCCAGCGCCATTGAGCGCGGCGTGCGTCTGGATGTAGGCCACGGCACCGCCAGCTTTAGCTTTGACGTGGCGAAAATCGCCATCGGCCAGGGCATTCTCCCGCACACCATTAGCTCAGATATTTACTGCCGCAACCGCATTAACGGGCCGGTTCACAGCCTGGGTGCGGTGATGTCTAAATTCCTCTCCATCGGGCTTTCTCTGGCGCAGGTGATTGACTGCGTTACCGCCCATGCGGCAGACGGTCTGCGGCTGAAACACAAGGGGCGCCTGTCCGTTGGGCTGGACGCCGATCTGACTATTTTTGAATTACGCCGCCAGCCGACGGTATTCACGGATTCCGAACAGCAAACGCTCACCGGCGAGCTGTTGCTGGCGCCGCTTGCCGCCGTACGCGCCGGAAAGTGGTTTACTACCGAACAAGGAAAAGCAGAACATGCCTTCGATTTATGAGAAATACAATTTAAAACAGGTGATTAACGCATCGGGCCGCATGACCGCGCTGGGCGTTTCCACGCCGCGTCCGGAAGTCGTGGACGCGGTCACTACCGGCATGAATCACTATTTTGAAATGAAAGATCTGGTGAACAAAACCGGCGAGTACATCGCGAAGCTGCTGGATGTAGAAGCGGCGACCGTGGTGTCCTGCGCCTCTTCCGGTATTGCCCAATCCGTTGCGGCGGTGCTGGTAAAAGACAACGCCTGGCTGATTGAAAACCTGCACGCGGCACCGCTTGATAACAACGAAATCGTGTTGCCAAAAGGCCACAACGTGAACTTTGGCGCCCCGGTGGGCACCATGGTGAACCTTGGCGGCGGCAAAGTTGTGGAAGCGGGTTACGCAAACGAATGTTCCGCAGACCAGCTTGCCGCAGCGATTTCCCCGCGCACGGCCGCAATTTTGTATATCAAATCCCACCACTCGGTGCAGAAAAGCATGCTCAGCGTTGAGCAGGCGGTCGTTGTGGCGCGTAAATACAACCTGCCGCTGATTGTGGATGCCGCAGCCGAAGAAGATTTGCAGTGCTACTACCGCGCCGGGGCAGACCTGGTGATTTACAGCGGCGCGAAGGCCATAGAAGGGCCAACCAGCGGATTAGTTATCGGCAAAGAGCAGTACGTAGAGTGGGTGAAGCTGCAAACCGGCGGTATCGGCCGCGCGATGAAAGTCGGTAAAGAAGGCATTCTGGGCCTGACCTGCGCCATCGAACATTACCTCACCGCTGAAAAAGAGACGGGCGAGCAGATGGTGCAGAAAATGACGCCGTTTATCGACAGCCTCAACACGCTCAATGGCGTAAGCGCCCGTGTAGTATGGGATGCCGCAGGCCGTGATATCGCCCGTACCGAAATTAAGTTTGATGAAGCCACCATCGGCATCAGCACAGGCGAGCTGGTGAGCGCCCTTAAACAGGGGGAATACGCGATCTATTTCCGTGGCTACAAGGCCAACGAAGGGATTATCGAAGCCGACGTGCGCAGCGTCAGCCCGCAGCAGCTCGACATCATTTATCGCTGCATTAAAGCAAACATCAGCAAGGAGAAGCAGGCATGAAACTGACCCCAAATTTTTACCGCGATCGCGTGTGCCTGAACGTCCTGGCCGGGTCGAAAGAGAATGCCAAAGAGATTTACGCGGCGGCGCAGGGCCACGTGCTGGTAGGCGTGCTTTCTAAAAACTACCCGGACGTTGCAAGCGCGGTTGCGGATATGCGCGATTATGCGGCGCTTATCGAAAATGCGCTTTCCGTGGGCCTTGGTGCGGGCGACCCGAATCAGTCGGCGATGGTGAGCGAAATCTCCCGTCAGGTACAGCCGCAGCACGTAAACCAGGTGTTTACCGGCGTGGGAACTTCCCGTGCGCTGCTGGGGCAAAACGAAACCGTGGTTAACGGCCTGGTTTCCCCTACCGGCACCGTCGGCATGGTGAAAATCTCCACCGGCCCGCTTAGCTCAAACGCGCCGGACGGCATCGTGCCGGTTGAAACCGCCATTAAGTTGCTGAAAGATATGGGCGGTAGCTCAATCAAATATTTCCCGATGGGCGGACTGCAATGCCGTGATGAGTTCAAAGCGGTAGCAGAGGCCTGCGCTAAGCATGATTTCTGGCTGGAGCCGACCGGCGGCATCGATCTGGATAACTACGAAGAGATTCTGCAGATTGCGCTGGAGGCGGGCGTGAGCAAAGTTATTCCGCACATTTACAGTTCAATCATTGATAAAGCGACCGGCAATACGCGTCCGAAAGATGTGCGTACGCTGCTGGAAATGACGAAGAAGCTGGTTGGGTAATATTTTGCCCTTATCCCCCTTCTGAAAGGAAGGGGGCCAAACAACGACGAGGATCTTCAATGCCTGCAACACGTAACCTTCTTATTGCTTCTCTGGCTATGATTGCCGGAACGGCGGCCGCTCAGCAGTTTGCCTGGGTTAGCACCTACAATCCGAACGGCGAGGGCGTGTACCGTTTTCAGGTTGATGCGAAAACCGGGGCGTTGAGCAACAAAACGCTGGTTAACCAGTTAGCTAACGCCGCACAGTTAACCGCTTCAAACGATGGCAAAACTTTGTACGTGGCGAGTGAAGCACAGAAAGGTGTTATTGCAGCGTTGCGCATTGGAGAAGAGGGCAACCTCACGGAGCTGAACCAGGTTTCCTCCGGCGGTGCCGGGCCGGTGTATTTGTCGCTTACGCCAGACGGCCGCCACCTGCTGGTTGCCAACTACATCAGCGGTACCATCGCGGTATTGCCGGTGAAAGAAGACGGTAGCCTGAGCGAAGCCTGCGACACAAAGCAGGATGAAGGCGAGCCAGGTGCTGCGAAACCGGAGGCCGCCGTGGAAGGCAGCTTTGCGATAAGCGATCATAATGGCCCGCACGCGCATATGATCGGTGCCGATCCGAGCGGGAAATTTGTCTTCTCCACGGATCTCGGCCTGGACCGCATCTATCAGTACCGCTTCGATAACGAAACCGGCAAGCTTACGCCAAACGATCCGCCGTTTATCGCCGCTTCGTCTAAGGGCGCAGGCCCGCGCCACTTTGTGTTTACGCCCGCCGGTGACGGCCTGTGGTTGATTAACGAAGAGTCCTCTACGCTTACTTATTATCAGCTTGATACGGCCAAAGGCACCTTAACCGCAGGCAAAACCGTTTCCACGCTGCCGAAAGGTTACAAAGGAACGAGCTTTGCGGCGGGCCTGGTGCTGAGCCAGGACGGTAAGCAGCTTTATGTCGCCAACCGTTTGCACAATAGCATCGCCCACTTCACCGTGTCGGCAAACGGCACGCTGACGCAGCAGGACGATATCTGGACGCGAGGTGACTACCCGCGCACGTTAACGCTCGACAGCAATGGCAAATACCTCTATGCCATGAATCAGCGCAGCGACAACATCACCCGTTTTAGCGTTGCGCCGCAGGACGGCAAGCTGACCTTTATTGAGGATTACGTGGCGGCAGGAAGCCCATCGCAATTAATTTTTACGCCCGCGAAATAGCCGTGGCGGGCGCTTGTGCGCCCGCTTAATGAAAGGAAACTGCTGTGAGATTCCCAAACCTTCGTCTGGCCCAGCTTTTTGAGATGCTCCAGAATGAGACGCTGCCCCAGGATGAACTGGCGCGGCGTTTATCGGTTTCTACACGCACCGTGCGGGCCGATATCACCGCGTTGAACGCTTTAATAGCCGGGTATGGCGCACAGTTTATTTTGAATCGCGGCGCGGGTTATCAGCTCAAAATCGATGATGCGGCTCGCTACCAGGAGTTTGTACTGCAGCCGTCCCGCCAGTCGCGCGTTCCGCGCACTTCGCCAGAACGCGTAAATTATCTGGTAGTGCGTTTTTTGACCTCCGCCTTTTCGCTTAAGCTCGAAGACCTGGCCGAAGAGTGGTTTGTCAGCCGGGCAACGTTACAAAGCGATATGGCGGAGGTCCGCGACTGGTTTAACCGCTATAACCTGACGATAGAAACTCGACCCCGCCACGGCATGAAGCTGTTTGGCAACGAAACGGCCGTGCGCGCATGCCTGACCGACTTGCTCTGGCAGCTTATGCAGGAAGACGGTGAAAATCCTCTGCTGAGCGAGGAGGCGCTGAATGGAGAGGTGCGGGAACAGTTAGCCACGGATTTGCACGATTGCCTTACCCGCTGCCGTATTCGCCTGACGGACGAGGGCGAACAGTTTATCCGCCTGTATTGCGCCGTGGCGGTACGCCGTATCAGCGAGGGCTATCCACTGGCGGAGTTTAACGCAGCCGACGTGGACGATGGCGTACGCGAAGCCGCGCGCCAGATTACCGCGCTGCTGCAAAAATTTGCGGGCAAGCCGCTTTCCGAAGCGGAGGAGCAGTGGCTACAGGTGCATATCGCCGCGCGTCAGGTTCAGGAGGTGGCGCCCAGCGCCATCAGCGCCGACGATGACGAAGCGCTGGTGAACTACATTCTGCGCTATATCAACACGCACTATAATTACAATTTGCTGACGGACACCCAGCTGCATGCCGACCTGCTCACGCATATCAAAACGATGATTACCCGCGTGCGCTACCAGATAAACATTCCTAATCCGCTGCTATCCAACATAAAACAGCACTATCCAATGGCCTACGATATGACCCTGGCAGCGGTATCAAGCTGGGGAAAATATACGCCTTATGCCATCAGCGAAAACGAAATCGGCTTCCTGGTACTGCATATTGGCGTGGGACTGGAAAGGCATTACAACATCGGCTATCAGCGTCATCCGCGAGCGCTGCTGGTTTGCGACACCGGTAACTCCACGGTGCGGATGATTCAGGCGATGCTGCTGCGCAAGTACCCGCAAATCGAGGTGAAGCGCATTATTTCGCTGCGTGATTACGAACAGCTTGAAAGCATCGAAGAGGACTTTGTTATCTCTACCGCTCGGGTAAACGAGAAAGAAAAACCCGTGGTGACGATGGCGCCTTTCCCGACGGAATATCAGCTCGAACAGCTTGGAAAGCTGGTGCTGGTAGACCGAACCCGCCCATATATGCTGGCGAAATATTTCGACGAAAGCCACTTTATGGTGATTGATGAACCCATTACGCAGCAGCAACTGTTCAGTACCCTTTGCGGGCAGCTTGAGCGAGAAGGCTATGTTGGCGAGGACTTTTATCCGTCAGTCGTTGAGCGAGAGGCGATTGTCAGCACCATGCTGGGCGAAGGCATCGCGCTTCCACACTCGCTGGGATTGATGGCCAATAAAACCGTCGTTTACACCGTACTGGCGCCTGCGGGGATAAGCTGGGGCGAGGAGACGGCGCACGTGATTTTTCTGCTGGCAATCAGTAAACGTGAATACGAAGAAGCGATGGCGATCTATGATTTATTCGTCACCTTCCTGCGCGAAAGGGCAATGCCAAGGCTCAGGGACAGCAAAACTTTTGAGGGATTTAAAACGGTGGCGATGGACTGCTTGAGCCGTTTTTGACAGCAAGAAAGCGCCCTTCGGGTGAAGGGCGCTGGACTTTACTTCAGAAGCGTGAACGCCGTGGTTACGTGCTTCACGCCGCTTACCCGGCTTGCGATATCCGCGGCCGCTTTCCCTTCTCTGTCTGTTACCAGACCTAACAGGAATACTTCTCCGTCCTCGGTTGTTACCTTCACGTTAGACGATTTGACCTGGTCGCTTGCCAGCAGTTGCGAGCGAACTTTGGTGGTAATCCAGGTATCCGTTGACGCAGTACCCAGCCCAACCGGCGCCGTGTTGCGAATTTCGTTATACACCTCGGTTGTGCCATCCACGCCCAGCGCGATTTGTTTCGCACGTGAGGCCAGCTCGGTATTCTGCGTTTGTCCTGTCAGCAGCACTTTGCCCTGGTAGGCGGTAACGTTGAGGCGGGCGTCTTTCTTCAACTGTTCGTCTTTACCCAGCGCGCTGTTAACGCGCAGTTCCAGCGTACCGTCATCAACCTGAGTACCTACGGTACGCGGGTCCGTTGCGGTTTTCGTCGCGACGGCGGCAGTGCCGACAACCGCTGCGGCAACACAGCCCTGTAGCGCAAGCGCGGTTATAAGGACTGCAAGTGGCTTAAGTGCCTTCATCTGTACTCCTTAATCGTCCTGGTGAGGGAATAGCGTATTATCAATCAAATCACATAGGCAGTTGACCGTCAGCATGTGCATTTCCTGAATGCGCGCGCTGCGATGCGAAGGAATGCGGATTTCCACATCGTGCGGCCCTAACAGCCCCGCAAGTTCACCGCCGTCGTAGCCCGTGAGCGCGACGATGGTCATATCGCGAGTGACCGCCGCTTCAACCGCTTTTACGATATCACGGCTGTTGCCGCGCGTTGAAATGGCAAGCAGTACATCTCCGCCATGCCCCAGCGCCCGTACCTGTTTGGCATACACTTCTTCATGCAAACGGTCATTGGCGATAGCGGTTAAGACCACATTATCAGCATTAAGTGCGATGGCAGGTAAGCTTGGCCGCTCGGTTTCGAAGCGATTGATCATACTGGCAGCAAAATGCTGTGCGTTGGCGGCTGAGGTGCCGTTG
>DAMALH010000049.1:0-29374 GCA_032000125.1 Buttiauxella sp.
ATATCAGACGCAAATCCTGCATCATTATATTCTCTGTTGTTCTAACACCTTGCCAACGCGGCAAACATTTACCCACTAAGAGTATTTGCCCATCCGCTCAAGTGCAAGTACGCACAAGGTTTTCTCAGCATAAAGATGTTACGAAATGGGCTTTTCGCTGTTTTTTCGACCATTTCTTAACGAGTTTTTCTGCCGAAGCTCGGTTATGATGGGCGCGCCTGTCATCGCACTGACGTAAAAGGAGTCTTCCAGGCTATGGTTTCATCTTCGGCGTTTGCCCCTAAAAGCGGCGTTTACTACTTTTCCCAGGGCTGGAAACTGGTGCGTGAACCAGGTATCAAGCGCTACGTTATTTTACCTTTGCTGGTCAATATCCTGTTGATGGGCGGCGCGTTCTGGTGGCTGTTTTCCCGCCTTGATGCCTGGATCCCGGCAATGCTTTCCCACGTGCCGGCCTGGCTACAGTGGTTGAGCTACCTGATTTGGCCGCTGGCCGTTATCTCATTGCTGCTGGTCTTCGGCTATTTTTTCTCGACCTTCGCCAACTGGATTGCCGCGCCGTTTAACGGGCTGCTGGCAGAACAGCTTGAGGCGCGGCTTACGGGAGCCACGCCGCCGGATACCGGCGTGCTTGGCGTGCTAAAAGACGTGCCGCGCATCATGAAGAGAGAATGGCAAAAATTCGCCTGGTATCTGCCGCGAGCGGTAGTGCTGCTGATTTTGTACTTTATCCCCGGTATCGGCCAGACGGTCGCCCCGGTGCTGTGGTTCCTGTTTAGCGCCTGGATGCTGGCGATTCAGTACTGCGATTACCCTTTTGATAACCATAAAGTGCCGTTTCGCGAAATGCGCATCGCGCTGCGGGAAAAGAAAGCGCTCAATATGCAGTTTGGTTCGCTGGTAAGCCTTTTTACCCTTATTCCCCTGCTGAATTTATTTATCATGCCGGTCGCGGTTTGCGGCGCAACGGCGATGTGGGTTGACTGCTACCGCCCTAAACACGCCGTCTGGAAGTAGTTTTTGGGAGCGGCTTATGTCGCTCCTTATTCCTTCTTGCTTTTCCTTATTTCCCTTCTACATATAGATATACGATTTCTTTACTTCCCCATAACTCACGAGCAGGTATGCTGGAGAGGTTTCCCAAATTTCATACAGTTAAGGACGGGCTATGAGCAAGATCTATGAAGACAACTCTCTGACAATCGGTCATACGCCGCTGGTTCGACTGAACCGCATCGGTAATGGACGCATCCTGGCGAAGGTCGAGTCCCGCAACCCAAGCTTTAGCGTCAAATGCCGCATCGGTGCCAATATGATTTGGGATGCCGAAAAACGCGGCGTGCTAAAGCCTGGCATTGAGCTGGTTGAGCCTACCAGTGGCAACACAGGTATCGCGCTGGCCTACGTTGCCGCGGCGCGTGGCTACAAGCTGACGCTGACGATGCCTGAAACCATGAGTATCGAACGCCGTAAGCTGCTCAAGGCGCTTGGCGCTAATTTAGTGCTGACCGAAGGCGCTAAAGGCATGAAAGGCTCCATTCAGAAAGCGGAAGAAATCGTCGCAAGCGATCCGGCAAAATATTTGCTGCTGCAGCAGTTCAGCAACCCGGCTAACCCTGAAATCCATGAAAAAACCACCGGCCCGGAAATCTGGGAAGATACCGATGGCGAAGTTGACGTGTTCATTTCAGGCGTGGGCACCGGCGGTACGCTGACCGGCGTTAGCCGTTACATTAAAAACACCAAGGGTAAAACCGATCTGATTACCGTGGCGGTTGAACCTACGGATTCCCCGGTTATCGCTCAGGCGCTGGCGGGTGAAGAACTCAAACCGGGCCCGCATAAAATTCAGGGTATCGGCGCAGGCTTCATTCCTGGCAACCTCGATCTGAAGCTTATCGATAAGGTTGTTGCCATCACCAATGACGAAGCGATCTCAACCGCTCGCCGTCTGATGGAAGAAGAAGGTATTCTGGCCGGCATCTCCTCAGGCGCAGCCGTCGCCGCTGCGTTAAAGCTTCAGGAAGATGAAGCCTTTACCAATAAGAATATTGTGGTTATCCTGCCCTCTTCCGGTGAACGTTATCTCAGTACGGCGTTGTTTACAGAGCTCTTTACTGAAAAAGAACTGCAACAGTGATGCCAGGTTGCTAAAACTGACGAAAAAAGCACCCAAACGGGTGCTTTTTTGTGGTCTCCGTCAAAGTTTTACCCACTTCAGCATTGCTTCACCCTGCCAGGTCTGGTATTTAACCAGCACATTATTTTGATGCGCGAAATTAATCGCTTTGTGACGCAGGCGTGCTGAATCGATTTTACGATTTGGTTTAAGCCAGGACTTCACGGCATAATGATTAAAGCCGAGCGAAACGCGAATTGCCGGGCAAACGCCGCGGCGCCTTTCGTGATTCTTAAAGCATTCTGTGTCGCATGCAGTTTAACGCCGACGCTAACTATACAGGCTAAAGTTAAGCCACCAGGCTAGACTTTAGTTCCACAACACTAAACCTATAAGTTGGGGAAATACAATGTTCCAGCAAGAAGTTACCATTACCGCTCCGAACGGTCTGCACACCCGCCCTGCTGCTCAGTTTGTTAAAGAAGCGAAAGGCTTCACTTCTGAGATCACTGTGACTTCCAACGGCAAAAGCGCCAGCGCAAAAAGCCTGTTCAAACTGCAGACTCTGGGCCTGACTCAGGGCACCGTAGTCACCATTTCTGCGGAAGGTGAAGACGAGCAGAAAGCAGTTGAGCATCTGGTAAAACTGATGGCTGAGCTCGAGTAAGTTTCCGGGTTCTTTTAAATATCAGTCACAAGTAAGGTAGGGTTATGATTTCAGGCATTTTAGCATCCCCGGGTATCGCTTTCGGCAAAGCACTGCTGCTGAAAGAAGACGAGATCGTCATCGACCGGAAAAAAATTTCTGCCGACAAGGTTGATCAGGAAGTTGAACGTTTTCTGAGCGGTCGTGCCAAGGCATCTGCGCAACTGGAAGCAATCAAAACTAAAGCTGGCGAAACTTTCGGTGAAGAAAAAGAAGCCATCTTCGAAGGGCATATCATGCTGCTCGAAGATGAGGAGCTGGAGCAGGAAATCATAGCCCTGATTAAAGATAAAGGCATGACGGCCGACGCGGCTGCGCATGAAGTTATCGAAGGTCAGGCAACTGCCCTGGAAGAACTGGATGATGAATACCTGAAAGAACGTGCGGCTGACGTACGTGACATCGGTAAGCGCCTGCTGCGCAACATCCTGGGTCTGGCCATCATCGACCTGAGCGCGATTCAGGATGAAGTGATCCTGGTTGCCGCTGACCTCACCCCGTCCGAAACCGCACAGCTGAACCTGAAAAAGGTCCTCGGTTTCATTACCGACGCGGGTGGCCGTACTTCCCACACCTCTATTATGGCCCGTTCTCTGGAACTGCCTGCCATCGTGGGTACCGGTAGCGTCACCTCTCAGGTGAAAAACGGCGACTATCTGATTCTGGATGCCGTAAACAATCTGGTTTACGTCAACCCAACAAACGAAGAGATCGAAAAACTGCGCGCGGTTCAGGAGCAAGTTGCGACTGAAAAAGCGGAACTCGCTAAGCTGAAAGATCTGCCAGCCATCACCCTGGACGGCCATCAGGTTGAAGTGTGCGCAAACATCGGTACCGTACGTGACGTTGAAGGCGCTGAGCGCAACGGTGCGGAAGGTGTGGGTCTCTATCGTACAGAATTCCTGTTCATGGATCGTGACGCGCTGCCTACTGAAGAAGAGCAGTTTGCTGCGTATAAAGCCGTAGCGGAAGCGTGTGGCTCTCAGGCGGTTATCGTCCGTACTATGGACATCGGTGGCGACAAAGAGCTGCCATACATGAACTTCCCGAAAGAAGAGAACCCGTTCCTGGGCTGGCGTGCAGTGCGTATCGCCATGGATCGCAAAGAGATCCTGCGTGACCAGGTGCGCGCAATTCTGCGTGCCTCTGCTTTCGGTAAACTGCGCATCATGTTCCCGATGATCATCTCTGTTGAAGAAGTGCGTGCACTGAAGAAAGAGATCGAAATCTACAAACAGGAACTGCGCGACGAAGGTAAAGCGTTTGACGAGTCAATCGAGATCGGCGTGATGGTGGAAACCCCAGCAGCCGCGACCATTGCGCGTCATTTAGCCAAAGAAGTTGATTTCTTTAGTATCGGCACCAATGATTTAACGCAGTACACCCTGGCAGTTGACCGTGGTAATGATATGATTTCACATCTCTACCAGCCAATGTCACCGTCCGTACTGAACTTGATCAAGCAAGTTATTGATGCTTCTCATGCAGAAGGTAAATGGACTGGCATGTGTGGTGAGCTTGCAGGCGACGAACGTGCTACACTTCTGTTGCTGGGTATGGGTCTGGACGAATTCTCTATGAGCGCCATTTCCATCCCGCGCATTAAGAAGATTATCCGTAACACGAACTTCGAAGATGCGAAGGTGTTAGCAGAGCAGGCTCTTGCTCAACCGACAACGGACGAGTTAATGACGCTGGTTAACAAGTTCATTGAAGAAAAAACAATCTGCTAATCCACCGGATGCGGCCCAATTTACTGCTTAGGAGAAGATCATGGGTTTGTTTGATAAACTGAAATCTCTGGTTTCTGATGATAAAAAAGACACCGGAACCATTGAGATTGTTGCCCCGCTTTCTGGCGAAATCGTCAACATTGAAGATGTTCCGGACGTGGTGTTTGCAGAGAAGATCGTAGGCGATGGCATCGCTATTAAACCTACCGGCAACAAAATGGTTGCTCCGGTTGATGGCACCATCGGTAAAATCTTCGAAACCAACCATGCCTTCTCTATCGAATCCGATAGCGGCATTGAGCTGTTCGTTCACTTTGGTATCGACACTGTTGAACTCAAAGGCGAAGGCTTTAAACGCATCGCAGAAGAAGGCCAGCGCGTTAAGAAAGGCGACGTGGTTATCGAGTTCGATCTGCCGCTGCTGGAAGAGAAAGCCAAGTCTACCCTGACGCCGGTTGTTATCTCCAACATGGACGAGATCAAAGAGCTGATCAAACTGTCTGGTAGCGTGACCGTGGGCGAAACCCCGGTGATCCGCATCAAGAAGTAAGCTGACCGCATACAACATTAAAAACGGCACCTCAAGGGTGCCGTTTTTGTTTTTATCGGATCTTTAAATACCCGCGCCCTGCGAATAGCTCTCTTCACCGAATACGCCTGTCGATAAATAACGATCGCCTCGATCGCAAATAATCGCCACGACAACGCTCCCTGGATTGGCCTGCGCCACACGCAGCGCGCCGGCTACCGCACCGCCGGAGCTCACGCCACAGAAAAGGCCTTCGGCTACGGCCAGACGGCGCATGGTTTGCTCAGCTTCGGTCTGCGACATATCGATAACCTCATCGACAAGCTGCGGATTAAAAATCTTTGGCAGCCACTCTTTCGGCCAGCGGCGAATGCCCGGAATACTGCTGCCCTCCTCCGGCTGCAGGCCAACGATAGTGACCTTTTTATCCAGCTCGCGCATAAAGCGGCTCACGCCGGTAATCGTACCTGTGGTTCCCATGCTGGAAACAAAGTGGGTAATACGCCCTTGCGTCTGCTGCCAGATTTCCGGCCCGGTGGTGGTGTAATGCGCGTAAGGATTATCGGGATTGTTGAACTGATCCAGCACCTTGCCTTCACCGCGCTCCCCCATTAAGCGTGCCAGTTCTCGAGCCCCCTCCATACCCTGCTCTTTAGTGACCAGAATCAGCTGGGCGCCATACGCCTGCATAGCCGCCTTGCGCTCGAGGCTCATGTTATCCGGCATCAGCAATTTCATGCGATACCCTTTCAGGGCGGCAATCATTGCCAGCGCAATACCGGTGTTACCGCTGGTGGCCTCGATAAGCGTATCGCCCGGCGCGATTTCGCCGCGTTTTTCGGCTTGCAAAATCATCGACAGAGCTGCGCGGTCTTTTACCGATCCTGCCGGATTATTGCCTTCCAGCTTGACCCAGATCTCGCTGCCGTTTGTCAGGCCAGTGCGCTGCAGTTTCACCAGGGGCGTATTGCCGATTGTGCTTTCTAAGGTTGTCACTTGATGTCCAGACAGTAAAAAGCGGCCAGCAGGGCCGCCAGATGGTTGACATAAACCTTCGTGATTTACGCGATGATATCAGTACTTATAAAAACCAAGAATCATACCTTGTGATTTACCTCAAACCAAGCGGCCACCGGGGCCGCTGTTGCGATTCGGGTAGTGGCGTAAACTTATCAGGCAGACTGCGCCAGGTCTACACCCTGAATTCGGTTGTTCCCTTCATACAAACGGGCATGCTGCAGGCCAACGAACAGGCGCTCGCCGCGTACCGGCACGTGATCTTCGCGTAGGACCACGGTCAGCGGCTCGTCATACCATCCCAGAGGCTGCACGACCAGCTGCATGTAATGACCACGCGGGCTGACCTCCAGCACCTGTACCGGCAAGGGGGAATCCAGATTGGTACGGCGGCTCACGTCCACTTCCCACGGGCGCAAAAACAGATCCACCGCTCCCTGATAAGCAGGCGTAAAGCCCAGCGGCCAGCGGTGGGCGCCGACGTGGAACTGGCTCCCACGCACGCTACCTTTCAGACGGTTTACTTCGCCCAGGAACTCAAGCACAAAGCGAGTGGCCGGTTCACGCCATACGGCCTCTGGCGTATCAACCTGTTCAATGTTCCCCTGGCTCATGACCACCACCCGATCGGCGACTTCCATCGCTTCTTCCTGATCGTGGGTGACGAACACGCTGGTGAATTTCAGCTCTTCATGAAGCTGGCGCAGCCAGCGGCGCAACTCTTTGCGCACCTGAGCATCCAGCGCGCCAAACGGCTCATCAAGCAGCAGAATTTGCGGTTCAACGGCCAGCGCGCGCGCCAGCGCAACACGCTGTTTCTGGCCGCCGGAAAGCTGCGCCGGGAAGCGATCGGCCAGATGGGATAGCTGCACCATCTCTAACAGACGGGTCACTTTTTCCTTAATTGCCGCGGCAGAAGGACGTTCGCGACGCGGCAGCACCGTGAGGCCAAAGGCGATATTATCGAACACGCTCATATGGCGGAACAGCGCGTAATGCTGGAATACAAAACCCACTTTACGATCGCGCGCGTGAATGCGGCTTACGTCAGTACCGTGAAAGCTGATGCTGCCGCTATTCTGGTGTTCAAGACCGGCAATAATACGCAGCAGCGTGGTTTTACCGGAGCCTGACGGCCCCAGCAGCGCGACCATCTGGCCAGAAGGGATATCCAGCGAGATATCATTCAGCACCTGGGTGCGACCAAAAGATTTCTTAATATTGGTAATATCAATGCTCATGATTTCCCTCCTGCTGCAGACGTTTTTCCTGATTATTCAGGCGCCACTGCAACGCACTCTTTAAAAACAGGGTAACAATTGCCATCAGGGTTAACAGCGCGGCGGCGGTAAACGAGCCGACCGTGTTGTAATCCTGCTGGAGTAATTCAACCTGTAACGGCAGCGAGAAAGTCTCGCCACGTATGGAACCGGAGACAACGGAGACCGCGCCAAATTCGCCAATCGCACGGGCGTTAGTCAGCACCACGCCGTACAGCAGCGCCCAGCGGATATTCGGCAGCGTAACGCGTTTAAACATCTGCCAGCCGGAGGCACCAAGCAAAATAGCCGCTTCGTCTTCCTGACTGCCCTGGCTTAACATCACCGGCACCAGTTCGCGCACCACGAACGGGCAGGTCACGAAGATTGTTACCAGCACCATCCCCGGCCAGGCGAACATAATCTGAATGTTATGCTCGTCCATAAAACCGGCTAGCGGGCCGTTGGAGCCATAGAACAGCAGGTAAACCAGACCGGCCACAACCGGTGAAACGGCAAAAGGAATATCCAGCAGCGTCAGCAGTAGCTGACGACCGGGGAAGTTAAAGCGCGTCACCAGCCAGGCGAGTAAAATACCGAACACCAGGTTCACCGGCACGGTAATCAGGGCGATCATCACCGTCAGCCAGATGGCGTGCAGCATGTCCGGGTCAGCGATATTTTGCAGCGCCGGCATCAGCCCTTTTGACAAGGCTTCGGCAAAAATCGACGCTACCGGCACCACCAGCAGCAGAAACGAAATCAGCACGCCAAGCCCAATCAGCGTCCATTTACCCCAGTTGAACCCGGAACGGCGATAGCTTTTCAATTCGGTTACGTCCGTCATCAGTGACCTACCACTCGTCGACCAAAGCGACTTTGCAACGTATTTATGGTGAACAACAGCAGCAGGGAAGCGGCCAGGATCACCGAAGCAATGGCGCTTGCCGCAGGATAATCAAACTCCTGCAAACGCACGAAAATCATCAGCGATGCCACTTCCGTTTTCCAGGCGATGTTCCCGGCGATAAAGATAACCGCGCCAAACTCGCCCAGGCTGCGGGTAAAGGAGAGCGCGACGCCCGCCATTAACGCAGGCGAAAGCTCAGGCAAAATAACCCGGCGGAAGCTCTGCCAGCGCGTTGCGCCCAGCGTTTCGGCCGCTTCTTCGTATTCAGGACCAAGCTCTTCAAGAACGGGCTGTACGGTGCGCACCACAAACGGAATGCTGGTAAAAGCCATCGCAACCGCAATACCAAGCCAGGTATAAGTCACCTTGATGCCAAACTGCGCCAGCCACTCGCCGTACCAGCCGTTAACCGAAAACAGGCCGGCTAACGTCAGGCCCGCCACCGCCGTCGGCAGCGCGAAGGGCAAATCCATTAATGCATCCAGCAGGCTGCGGCCGGGGAACTGATAGCGCGTTAAAATCCATGCCATCAGCATGCCGAACAGGCCATTAAATATGGATGCCACGCCAGCAGACAGCAGCGTAACTTTATACGCCGCCACAACCTGCGGAGTGGAGATCACTTCCCAGTACTGCGCGAGCGTCATGTCGGACAACTGCATGACCAGCGCGCTTAACGGCAGCAATAAAATCAGGCAAACGAACAGCAAACTGGTGCCGAGGCTTAGGGTAAAGCCCGGCAGCACGCGTTTGGTAGACACAGCAAACATTAGTTACGCCCTGCCGCTACCAGCTTGTCGAACTCACCGCCGCTTGCGAAATGCGTTTTCATCACCGCCGGCCAGCCGCCAAACACCTCTTCCACGGTGAACAAATCGGTCTGCGGGAACTTGTCTTTTAGCTTGTCCATCGTTTCCGGGCTATTCACGCGGTAGTAAAAGTCAGTGATGATGGTTTGCGCCGCCGGGCTATAAAGGAAGTTCAGGTAATCCTTAGCGGCCTTTTCCGTACCGTTTGCCTTAACGTTCTTATCAATCCAGGCTACCGGGAATTCAGCCAGAACGTTCACTTTCGGCACCACAACCTCATAGCCGTCTTTCTCGTACTGATTGCGGATGTTGTTTACTTCGGATTCAAAACTAATCAGCACGTCGCCAAGGCCTCGCTCAACGAACGTGGTTGTCGCCCCGCGACCGCCGGTATCGAATACCTCAACGTTTTTCAGGAACTGCGTCATAAACTGTTCGGTTTTGGCTTTATCGCCGCCGTCAGCTTTATTGGCAGCGCCCCACGCGCCCAGATAGGTGTAGCGCGCATTACCGGAAGTTTTAGGATTCGGGAAGATAAGCTTCACGTCCGGGCGCACCAGATCGCTCCAGTCGTGAATGTTCTTCGGGTTGCCCTTACGCACCAGGAAAGCCATGGTGGAGTAGAAAGGTGAGCTGTTGTTTGGCAGGCGGCTCTGCCAGTCCGCCGGAATCAGCCTGCCTTTGTCGTGCAGGATCTGCACATCTGTCACCTGGTTATAAGTTACAACGTCAGCTTTTAAGCCCTGTAATATCGCCAGCGCCTGTTTTGATGACCCGGCATGAGATTGTTTTATCGTCAGCTTGTCGCCGTTATTTTCCTGCGCCCATTTTTGTTCAAACGCTGGATTTAACGCGGCGAACAGTTCGCGAGACACATCATAAGAGCTGTTGAGCAGCTCCGTTGCATGGGCAGAGCCTGCCAGCAACGCAGAGACAACGAGCGCGTTCCATACTTTTTTAACTGACGTGTTTGCCATTGGGCACCCTTATTTGCGATGACGATCGTGCTTAACATGCCATCAGTTTATTTATAACGGGAGCCAAAGCTGTAACGCTTTTATATACCGTTTGGTGATTTGCAATAAGAAAGGGATATAAGAGATATACGGCGCAGCGGGCGCTGCGCCGGGGGGAATTACAGGCTTAACAGCTTATCCAGAGACGGGGCAAAGTAATAGCCGCCGGTTACCGGTTTGGTGAAGCGCAGCATGCCGTCGCGCTTGCCGTCTGTTTCGCCAAACATGCTCAATAGCTGCTGCTCAATGTTGTGCAGGCGTGCGCAGTAGGCGATGAAATAAAGGCCATGTGCGCCGCTGGCGGTGCCGTATGGCAGACTTTGCCGCACAATTTTCAGCCCCTTGCCGTTTTCTTTCAGATCGACACGGCTAAGGTGAGAGGTTACCGGACGCTCGTCGCCGTCAATCTCTTCATTGGCTTCTTTGGTGCGCCCCATGATCATCTCCTGGTCGCTGACGCTCATGCGGTTAAGCTGCTTAAGATTGTGTTCCCAGCGCTGCACGAAGACGTAGCTGCCGCCCGCGTCAACGCCTTCATCTATCACCGCCACTGCACGGCGATCATCCTCGCCCTGAGGATTTTCGGTGCCGTCAACAAAACCGCTCAGATCGCGATCTTCTACCCAGCGGAAGCCGTGAATCTCTTCTTTAATGGAAAGCGCATCGCCGAAAGCGGCCAGCGCCGCCTGCGCAACGGAAAAATTCACGTCGTGACGCAGGGATAAAATATGGATCATCACATCACGCTGGGTTGCCGGTGCCAGGCCTCTGCCCAGTGGGGAGAAGTTTTTCAACTCTTCCGCACCCACCCCGCCGCTTAAATCACGCCACAGGTCATGACCAAACGCCACTACCGCACCCAGCTTCGCTTCCGGAAATTTTTCCTGAAACGCACTCAGCGATTGAGTAAAGGTTTTGCAGCCCTGACGCAGGGCATCAAAATCACCCTGAATACTCGCTTCCAGCCAGACGGCGGCGCGACAGTGTTCCGGCAGAATACCGGATTGAACCCGAGACATGATTCCTCCTGAATATTAGCTGAGCGGCTTTATAAGCATATGGAAGCCCCCGCTCAGCTGGACGTAAATTCGTTTAATGTGAAAAACAACACGTTGGTTTTCTGCGTTAAAACAAAATGACCAGAAAACCACGTTTTTCTGGTCATTTTCATTATTATGAATGCCACACGGCGTGGCATTTATCGGCATATCATACCCGGTTACGGCCGCGCCTTCTTGAGGCGGCGCAAACCAGGCGCTGATTTATTTACGCCAGATAATTTTGCTCAGCGTCCATTTTTTGAGCGTGTCGTCGGCCGGCATCAGGCCTTCCGGGCCGCGCCATTCACCGCTAAATACATAGCTGATGTGCTGGCTGCCCGGCGCTTTACATTCCACGCTTTGCGCATCGTCGCCGTTCCCTTTTGCGCACGCGCCGTAGGCTTTGTCATAAAGCTCGCTAAACGGCGTGCCAATCTCAACGCCGCTTGCGGTTTTAATGGCTTTATCCATCACGTCCACGCGGCTCACCGTACCGTTATCGCCGTTCACGATGACCATCAGCGTCTTGTCATCCAGCGCCTCAAAATAGCGCACCACGGCGCCGTTGTCGGTTTTCATGCCGCTGCGCAGACGGTAATTATCATCCAGCCCTTCGCTGACGGCTTCTTCATTCAAAGGCGTGCCGGCGTTCAGGCCGCCGACGCCCTGCTCGCTGACTTCAGGCGAGGAACCAAACCAGCTCATTGGCGAGAGGCTTGACCAGTGCATGTTAGAAAGGGTCGAGCAGCCGCTCAGTACCAGCGGCGCGGCTAACATCAACAGGCGCAAAGTCTTCATCAATACTTCCTTTATTTTCGAGTGATAACGGGCATTGGAGTACAAACCTCCTTAAAAGTGCCCTTCATTCATGCCGTAACGCAAAGTAGTCACGCAAACGGCGGCTGGTGCACAGCCACCACAGGGCAAAAACGTCGCCGATCAGCAGCGCAAGCGTCATGCCGCTCAGCGCTTCTCCCTGCCATATCACCATAATTTGCCAGGCCAGCACGGCCACCTGCGCGGCGATTAAAACCCAGCGCCAGGCGGCCCACAATCCCGGCCAGAGGTGGCGACGACCGCTGATGATAAATGCCAGCGCCGCGGGCACGCCGGGCAGCAGACCCAGCCAGAAATTGTCGCGATCGGGATAGAACAGCCCGAGCAGGGCATCGCCCTGCTGGCGGGAAGCGCCCGCCAGCACCAGCAAAAACCAGGTCCGCGCCTGAAAGAGAAGAATGCACCAGAACAGAAAAGGCGTTTTCAGATTGCCGTGAACGTCGTAATCCGAGGGTGGGTAGTTAAAAAGCATCAATACTCTTGGTCTTCAATCAGGCGCTTGCCCAGCATGACGACATCCTGCTGTTCGTATTCCAGCCGCTCGTACATGCCGATAACCAGATCGTTTTCTTCACGCACCATAATGTGGATTTTTGGACAGCCGCGCGCGATAAGTTTTTTCTCAAGGCGGCTAAGCAACGCGTTGGCGATACCGCGCCCGCGAAACTCGGGGTGCACGCCAAGGTAGTACGCCGAGCCGCGGTGGCCGTCGTAACCGCCCATCAGCGAGCCGACAACTTCTCCGCTTACTTCCGCCACCAGGAACAGATCCGCATCGTGCTGCAGCTTACGTTCGATATCCATTTCAGGATCGTTCCATGGCCGCAGAAGATCGCAGCGCTCCCAAAGGGTGATCACCTCTTCGAAATCTTCCTGCCGAAAAACGCGTATTTCCATGGTATTAGCCGCTTTTAGTGTTAAAAACCTGATTATGGCGCTTCCTTGCCATTAAGCCAATATCTGCCGCAAAAGGCGGGAAAAAATGGCATACTTGTCGCCTGTTCACGGATTGAAATGAAAAGTTAAACATTTCGGCCAAACGCCTGTCGTTAACGCATTGACGATACGATATAAATGCTAATCAAGAATTCATAAGATAAATAATTAGCCGCATGAGTAAAATTAAATCACTGACGCAACTCACTTCCCGCCGCCGGCTGCTGCTTACGGGCCTGGCTGCCCTGACATTAACCAGCGCAAGCAAGGCGCTGGCCCGCCAGGAAAGCAAAACGCTTAAAACCACCGCTAACCACAGTAAACCGGCAAAGAAGTCCGGCAGCCGCCGCATCGTGATGCTAGATCCCGGCCACGGCGGTATTGATACCGGCGCCATCGGGCATAATGGTTCGAAAGAGAAACACGTGGTGCTGGCGATTGCCAAAAACGTGCGCAGCATTCTGCGCAGCAAAGGGATCGAGGCCCGGCTGACACGCACCAGCGACGAATTCATCCCCTTGTACGACCGGGTTGAGATTGCCCACCAGCACGGCGCAGACCTGTTTATGTCTATTCACGCCGACGGTTTTACCAGCCCGACGGCAGCAGGCGCGTCCGTTTTTGCCCTCTCCAACCGCGGCGCCAGTAGCGCCATGGCGAAATACCTTTCTGATAAAGAAAACGCCGCCGACGACGTGGCGGGCAGCAAGGTGAAAAATAAAGACCATTATCTGCAACAGGTGCTGTTTGACCTGGTGCAAACGGACACCATTAAAAATAGCCTGACGCTTGGGTCGCACATTCTCAAGCAAATCAAACCGGTGCACAGGCTTCACAGCCGCAATACCGAACAGGCCGCGTTCGTGGTGTTAAAATCGCCGTCGATTCCTTCAGTGCTGGTGGAAACGTCATTTATTACCAACCCTGGCGAAGAAAAGCTTCTCGGCACCACGGCGTTTCGCCACAAGATCGCCAGCGCGATAGCCGAAGGCGTTATCAGTTATTTCAACTGGTTCGATAATCAAAAAGCTCACGGTAAGAAACGTTAATCCTATGAATACGCCCGATATCCACGCCGTAAAACGCTATCTGCTGCAGTTGCAGGACACCATCTGTCAGCAGCTTGCCGCCGTTAACGGCGCAACCTTTGAAGAAGATAGCTGGCAAAGAGAAGGCGGTGGCGGCGGGCGCAGCCGGGTATTACGCGGCGGAAAGATATTTGAGCAGGCGGGCGTTAACTTTTCACATGTCCACGGCGATGCCATGCCCGCATCCGCAACCGCGCACCGCCCGGAGCTTGCCGGGCGCAGCTTTGAGGCCATGGGCGTTTCGCTGGTGGTTCATCCCCTTAATCCTTACGTCCCCACAAGCCACGCCAACGTGCGCTTTTTCATCGCTGAAAAGCCCGGCTGCGATCCGGTATGGTGGTTCGGCGGCGGCTTTGATTTAACGCCGTTCTACGGCTTTGCAGAAGACGCCATCCACTGGCATAAAACGGCCCGCGACCTGTGCCGGCCGTTTGGCGAAGAGGTTTTCCCGCGTTATAAAAAATGGTGCGATGACTATTTCTTTATCAAACACCGCAACGAGCAGCGCGGCATCGGCGGGCTGTTCTTTGACGATCTGAATACGCCGGATTTCGCCCACTGCTTTGGCTTTATGCAGGCCGTCGGCAACGGGTATCTGGATGCGTACCTGCCGATTGTTGAACGTCGCAAAGCCCTGAGCTGGGGCGAACGTGAACGAGATTTCCAGCTTTATCGCCGTGGGCGCTACGTGGAGTTCAATCTGGTGTGGGATCGCGGAACGCTGTTCGGCCTGCAGACCGGGGGGCGCACGGAGTCGATTTTAATGTCGATGCCGCCGCTGGTACGCTGGGAATATAACTATCAGCCGGAAGAAGGCAGCCCGGAGGCCGCCTTGTATCGTGATTTCCTGCCCGTTAAGGAGTGGGTGTAGTTTCTCCTCCCGAAGGAGAAACTATTAAAGCGGCGAGGTCTGCGCCTCAACGACCGCCAGCGCCACCATATTGACGATACGGCGAACGGACGCAATCGGCGTTAAGACGTGCACCGGTTTCGCAACGCCCATCAGCACCGGCCCAACGGTCACCCCTTCCGAACTGGAGACGCGCAGCAGGTTATAGCTGATGCGTGCGGCTTCCACGTTTGGCATGATCAGCACATTCGCGGAGCCTTTCAGCGGGCTGTCCGGCATGCGTTCGTTACGGATGCTTTCCACCAGCGCAGCGTCGCCGTGCATTTCCCCGTCAATTTCAAGCTCGGGCGCGCGCTGGCGAACCATCTCAAGCGTAGCGCGCATTTTGCAGGCGGCTTTTGAGTTGGAGGAACCGTAGTTTGAGTGCGACAGCAGCGCCACCTTCGGCTCTATGCCAAAACGACGCACCGTTTCCGCAGCCAGCAGGGTAATCTCCGTCAGCTCTTCCGGGGTTGGATCGTCGTTTACATAGGTATCGGCAATAAAGGTGTTGCCGCTCGGCAGCAGCAGCGCGTTCATTGCCCCGGCCGCTTTCACCCCTTCACGATAGCCAAACAGCTTTTCTACCACTTCAAAGTGCTCGTGATATTCACCGATGGTGCCGCAAATCATTGCGTCCGCTTCGCCGCGATGGACCATAATCGCGCCAATCACGGTGGTATTGCTGATAACCGCACGCTGCGCCTGTTCCTGGGTGATGCCCCGGCGTTTCATGATGTTGTAGTACTCGTTCCAGTACTCTTTAAAACGCGGATCGGACTCGTTGTTTACGATTTCAAAATCCGTGCCCGCGCGCATCTGCAGGCCGAGTTTCTTCAGGCGCATTTCAATAACGGAAGGACGGCCAATCAAAATCGGTTTCGCAAGGCCCAGCGTAATCAGCTCCTGGGTGGCATGCAGCACGCGGGCTTCTTCGCCTTCAGCCAGCACAACGCGTTTTGGTTCTTTGCGCGCCTGGGAGAAAATCGGCTTCATAAACAGGTTAGTTTTGTAGACGAATTCCGTAAGCTTCTCTTTATAGGCCTCGAAGTCCTCAATAGGACGCCTTGCCACACCGGTATCCATCGCCGCCTTCGCTACCGCCGGTGCGATTTGCACGATCAGACGCGGGTCGAACGGCTTAGGTATCAGATATTCAGGGCCAAACGTCAGCTCCTCTTCGCCATAGGCGGAAGCCACCACGTCGCTTTGCTCAGCGTGCGCAAGCTCAGCGATAGCGTGAACCGCAGCAAGCTTCATCTCTTCGTTGATTGCCGTCGCCCCTACGTCCAGCGCGCCACGGAAAATGAACGGGAAGCACAGCACGTTGTTTACCTGGTTTGGGAAGTCGGAACGACCGGTGCAGATAATCGCATCCGGGCGCACTTCTTTTGCCAGCGGCGGCAGAATTTCCGGCTCAGGGTTAGCCAGCGCCATAATCAGCGGCGCGCGCGCCATCTTTTTGACCATGTCCTGCGTCAGAACTTTAGGGCCGGAGCAGCCGAGGAAAATATCAGCGCCTTCTATAACGTCATCCAGCGTGCGCTTGCCGTTATCATCAACGGCATAGGCAGCTTTGGTTTCCGCCATGTTTTCTTCGCGGCCTTTATAGATAACGCCTTTGGAATCGCAAACCACGATGTTGTGTTTTTGCATCCCCAGCGCCACCAGCAGGTTCATACAGGCAATACTTGCCGCTCCCGCACCGGACACCACCAGGCGAATATCGGAGATATTTTTTTCGATAACGCGCAGGCCGTTAAGTACCGCAGCGGTACAAATAATCGCCGTGCCGTGCTGATCGTCGTGGAACACAGGAATGTTCATGCGCTCGCGCAGCGTTTTCTCAATATAGAAACATTCCGGCGCTTTAATGTCTTCCAGGTTGATGCCGCCAAAAGTAGGTTCGAGTGCGGCGACGACGTTAATCAGTTTGTCCGGGTCCTGCTCATCGATTTCAATATCAAACACGTCGATACCGGCGAACTTCTTGAACAGCACGCCCTTCCCTTCCATGACCGGTTTGCCGGCCAGCGCGCCGATATTGCCAAGCCCCAGCACGGCGGTACCGTTAGAAACCACGCCGACCAGATTGCCGCGTGCGGTGTACTTATAGGCCGCCAGCGGATCTTTTTCGATTTCGAGACAAGGTGCCGCAACGCCCGGCGAATAGGCCAGTGCCAAATCACGCTGAGTAGCTAGCGGTTTGGTTGGCGAGACCTGAATTTTTCCGGGAATGGGGAATTCGTGAAAATCGAGGGCGCTTTGCTTCAGTTGTTCATCCATTTCTTCGTTCCTTTCTTGCTCATTATCAACGGGTAGCTAAGGTTACGTAGTATCACGCCTGTGAGCCTCATAAACTTTGAACGTGACCATACTATCAACATCCAAAGGCATTTTTGTTAGAGACTTATAGTAACTATGTTACTCGTCATTAACAGCAACCCCCTGCCCGTCTGCTATGCTTTTTAGTTATACATTTAATGGATTTCCCTCGTGAGCGACATGGAACGCTCCATAAAGACATTGCATTTCAAGGAGATATACATGAACCAGCTAGACGGCATTAAACAATTCACTACCGTGGTGGCCGACAGCGGCGATATTGAATCTATTCGCCACTACCAGCCGATGGATGCCACCACCAACCCCTCTCTGTTACTGAAAGCCGCAGGATTAGAACATTATCAATCGCTTATAGACGATGCGCTGGCCTATGGCAAAAAGCGCGGCGATACACAGGAAGCACAGGTTGCTGAAGCCTGCGATAAACTGGCGGTAAATTTCGGTGCAGAAATTCTGAAAAGCATACCCGGCCGCGTCTCGACAGAAGTAGACGCGCGCCTGTCTTATGATAAAGAAAAAAGCATCGCCAAAGCGCGCCGTCTGGTTGAGCTTTATGCCGAACAAGGCATTGATAAATCGCGTATTCTTATCAAGCTGGCCTCCACCTGGGAAGGCATTCGCGCCGCGGAAGAACTCCAAAAAGAGGGTATCGACTGCAACCTGACGTTGCTGTTCTCCTTCGCCCAGGCCCGCGCCTGCGCCGAAGCGGGCGTGTTCCTTATTTCGCCGTTCGTCGGGCGAATTTACGACTGGTATCAGGCCCGCAAGCCGATGGACCCGTACGTGGTGGAAGAAGATCCGGGCGTTAAATCTGTGCGCAATATCTATGATTACTTTAAGCAGCACAATTACAACACCGTGGTGATGGGCGCGAGTTTCCGTCGTACCGAGCAGATCCTGGCGCTTGCAGGCTGCGACCGCCTGACCATTGCGCCAAACCTCCTGCAGCAACTGCAGGAAAGCGAAGAGCCGGTGATTCGTAAACTGGTGCCGACTTCTCAGGGCTTCCGTCGACCACAGCCTTTAAGCGAAGCGGAATTCCGCTGGGAACATAACCTGGACCCGATGGCCGTTGAAAAGCTGGCCGACGGTATTCGCCAGTTCGCCGTAGACCAGCGCAAACTGGAAAATTTACTCGCAGCCAAACTTTAACAACACATTGGAGTGAAACATGTCATCTCGTAAAGAGCTTGCCAACGCCATTCGTGCCCTGAGCATGGACGCGGTACAAAAAGCAAATTCGGGCCACCCCGGCGCGCCAATGGGAATGGCAGATATCGCTGAAGTGTTATGGAACGACTTTTTTAAGCACAACCCCACCAACCCCGCCTGGGCCGATCGGGATCGCTTTATCCTGTCTAACGGACACGCCTCGATGCTGCTCTACAGCCTGCTGCATCTGAGCGGATACGACCTGCCGATGTCCGAGCTAAAAAACTTCCGCCAGCTTCATTCCAAAACGCCCGGTCACCCGGAGCTTGGCTATACGCCGGGCGTGGAAACCACCACCGGGCCGCTTGGTCAGGGCTTAGCTAACGCGGTGGGCCTTGCCATTGCCGAACGCACGCTGGGAGCGCAGTTCAACCGCCCGGACCATGATATCGTCGATCACTACACCTATGTCTTTATGGGCGACGGCTGCCTGATGGAAGGTATCTCCCACGAAGTTTGTTCGCTTGCGGGTACGCTAGGCCTTGGAAAACTTATCGGCTTTTACGATCACAACGGCATTTCTATCGACGGTGAAACCGAAGGCTGGTTTACCGACGACACGGCAAAACGCTTTGAGGCCTACCACTGGCACGTCGTGCATGAGATAGACGGTCACGACCCGGAAGCGCTGAAAAAAGCGATTCAGGAAGCGCAAAGCGTAAAAGACAAACCGTCGCTGATTATCTGCCGCACCGTCATTGGTTTTGGCTCGCCGAACAAAGCGGGTAAAGAAGAGGCGCACGGCGCGGCGCTTGGCGAAGAAGAAGTGGCACTGGCGCGTAAGCAGCTCGGCTGGAATTATCCGGCGTTTGAAATACCAAAGGAAATTTATCGGGAATGGGACGCAAAAGAGGCTGGCGAAAAAGCCGAAGCGGCCTGGAAGGATAAATTCGCCGCCTACGCTAAAGCCCACCCGGATCTTGCCGCCGAGTTTAACCGCCGTATGGACGGTGAAATGCCGGAAAACTGGCAGGAAACCACGCAGAAGCTGATCGAAGATTTGCAGGCCAACCCGGCGAAAATCGCCACGCGTAAGGCTTCGCAAAATACGCTTAACAGCATCGGGCCAATATTGCCTGAGCTGCTTGGCGGTTCGGCCGATCTTGCGCCAAGCAACCTGACAATCTGGTCTGGCTCCAAATCCATTAAAGAAGATCTTGCCGGCAACTACATTCACTACGGCGTACGTGAATTCGGCATGACGGCAATCGCCAACGGCATTGCGCACCACGGCGGATTTGTTCCCTATACCGCAACGTTCCTGATGTTCGTGGAATATGCCCGCAACGCGGCGCGTATGGCGGCGTTGATGAAGGCCCGGCAGATCATGGTTTACACGCATGACTCCATCGGGCTTGGCGAAGACGGCCCGACGCACCAGGCGGTTGAACAGCTTGCCAGCCTGCGCCTGACGCCAAACTTCAGCACCTGGCGCCCCTGCGATCAGGTAGAGGCTGCGGTGGCGTGGAAAGCGGCTATCGAACGCCATAACGGCCCGACGGCGCTTATCCTGTCCCGCCAAAACCTGGCGCAAATGGATCGTAGCCCGGAACAGCTCAAAGCGATAAGCCGCGGGGGATACATTCTGAAGGACAGCGACGGCACGCCGGACATTATCCTGATTGCCACCGGCTCGGAGATGGAAATCACCGTCCAGGCCGCGGATAAACTCGCTGCCGAAGGCCACAACGTCCGGGTGGTTTCTCTGCCATCCACAGACGTATTCGATGCCCAGGATGAAGGTTACCGGGAAGCCGTATTGCCTTCTGATGTTGCCGCGCGCGTGGCGGTAGAAGCGGGTATTGCGGATTACTGGTACAAGTACGTCGGCCTGAAAGGCGCCATCGTCGGTATGACCGGTTACGGGGAGTCAGCGCCAGCCGATAAGCTGTTCCCGTACTTTGGTTTCACCGTTGAGAATGTGGTGAGCAAGGCGAAAAAGGTCTTAGGGAAATAGCATTCCCTTTCTTACCCTTTCCCTTACGGGGAAGGGTAAAGGCTACTTGGTTACCCAAAGCGTTGCCCATGCCCCGCTGCCGTGCCAGCCGTCGCAGGTTGGCTCTTCGGCATAGCGCACCAGACGAAAGCGCTGGCCGTCAAAGCGCCAGCGGCTGGACACTCCGCAGTCGCCGAGTCCGCGCCCTTTGGCAACCGTCGTCAGCTCTTTATTCGTTTCGTCATAGCCTGCGTTCATCAGCTCTAAATCAGCGTCGCCGCTGGCGGGCATAAACGGCAGCTTCAGGCGAATTTGCCTCGAGGAAAACGGCTTCTGGCGGGAAACGAGCCAGGCAAGATCGACAACGTTGTAAGCGCCGGCCTCGCAGCTCACCATCATCAGGGCCTTATCATCGCTGATGGCAAAAATGCGCACTTCGCGACGCATCGGATCGAGCGAACACTGGCTGTTGTTCATCCGCCAGGCGCCGTAATCCAGCAAAGCGTTAAGTTCATCCTGAGCGAAGGGCGTTGGGGTGGGATTGACGATCGCAATTTCTTTAAGGGCGGGTGCTGGCGGCACGCTGAGCGGCGGATCGTCCCCCTTTTTAATCCACGCCGTTTCGCTGCCCACGCGTTTTTGCTGGCTATCAATAAACAGCAGGGCCGCCTTAAGGCCGATAAGCGAAATGTTTCCCTGCCCGTCCGCAAGCGTAATAGCCGTGGCGTTGCCGATTTTATCCAGCAAGGTATTAATGGCGTTAGCATCGCCGGTCATCAGATGGTGCGGCGCCTCCCGCCAGGCTTTTTTATCCAGCTCCAGCGGTTCGCCGTCAAGCCGCAAGCGAGGAGCTATGGGCAGTGCCCCGGTTTCCGCCGCCTCCAGACTCCCCAAATCGATGCGCAGACTTGCGTCCGTATGCGCTCCTGCGCTGCGGGTAAGCGTCATCACCATCCCATGATGTAAGCCGATATTGCGCGCGGAGCAAAAGTTCTGGTTGTTGCAGGTGACCTGCCAGTCTGAAAAGGATTCTTGTGCCGGAGCAGCGATTGCCGTACCCGCCTGGAGCAGACTGAAGAGAAAAAGCAATTTCACCCGGTAATACATTAGCGGCACATATCCTGAGAAGACGAAGAGAGTAAAGCGTACGGATTTTGGCGATATCTTCGGCTTCTCGGTGCCCACGCTCAATCGGATTTATCGGATAGAGTTGCACAATAAATACATCAAATAAGCGTTTGAAATAAAAGTGTTTTACTCCATCACCTTACGTAACTGGAGCTGCTGCAACAAAATGACCGTTTTACCGTCACGAATTTCACCGCTGTTTACCATTTCCAGCGCCCGGTCAAAGGGCAGTTCCAGCACCTCAATGTCTTCGTCATCGATGCCGCCGCCGGCGAATTCACGCTGGGCGTCGGTATATTCGGCAAGATAAAAATGGATAAGCTCGGTTACGCCGCCTGGCGACATATAAAGCTCGAACAGCTTCTCGATGTCACCCACCAGATAGCCCGTTTCTTCCATCGCTTCTTTACGCGCGCAGACTTCCGGCTCGTCGGCGTCCAGCAGACCCGCACAGGCTTCGATCAGCATGCCATCCACGTTGCCGTTGACCCAGGTTGCCATGCGGAACTGGCGGGTCAGCACCACGGTTTTCTTTGCACGGTTATACAACAGGATGGTCGCGCCGTTACCGCGATCGTATACCTCGCGTTTATGACGGATGGCTTCGGCGCCGTTGCGGGACAAATCGTAGGTAATATTACGCAGGATGAAGTAGTTATCTGAGAGGATTTTATCTTTGATAACTTCGATTTTTAACGACATGGGCTCTCCGCAATGGGTAATGGGAGCCGGTAATCATAGGCCGTTGTGTTAGCTTTGTCTCGTCTGGTTTTAGCAGGCTGGGGTTTCATAAAACTGATTCCCCCTCGCCCTGGCTGGGTAAAGGGGAATCAAACGGCAGTGCACTTTTAGAAGCCGGTACCGTCGGTTAGGTTATCTACGGATAAACAAGTTTAAAACGTGGACCACCGCTCATTGGAATCAGATTGAGCCGCGCGCACCGGTTTAACAATTTTAGCGGCCGGTTTAGCGGCTTTAAAATACTTAGCTTCCGTTTGGTTATGATGAATACGAAATACCGAGACAGCCTGGGTCAAACGACTAGCCTGCTCTTCCAGCGCAGCCGCTGCCGCCGCTGATTCCTCTACCAGCGAAGCATTTTGCTGCGTCACCTGATCCATTTCGGTAACGGCAATAGCGACCTGATCGATACCCCGGCTTTGTTCATCCGATGCCGATGCAATTTCACTCATGATATCGGTCACTCGGGTGACCGCATCGACGATTTCATCCATCGTTTTTCCGGCAGTCTCCACCTGGCTTGAACCCATATCGACTTTATTGACAGAATCTTCAATCAGTCCCTTAATCTCTTTCGCTGCCTGCGCACTCCGCTGCGCCAGGTTACGTACTTCACTGGCCACAACCGCAAATCCACGCCCCTGTTCACCGGCGCGGGCAGCTTCTACCGCTGCGTTAAGCGCCAGAATATTAGTCTGGAAGGCAATGCCGTCAATGACGTTAATAATGTCGGCAATCTTTTGGGAGCTGCTGGCAATGCCGTTCATCGTGCTCACGACATTATCCACCACTTTCCCGCCCCGCCGGGCAGTCTCAGAGGCGCTTAGCGCAAGCTGGCTGGCCTGAGAGGCGTTTTCCGCATTCTGCTTAACCGTCGCCGTTAATTCTTCCATGCTGGCCGCGGTTTCTTCCAGCGAGGCTGCCTGCTGTTCGGTACGAGAGGAGAGATCGTTATTGCCGATAGAAATTTCACTGGCGCCGGTGTAGATAGCATCTGCGCTCTCACGCACGCCGCCCACCGTGCTGACCAGACCTGCCTGCATGTTTCTCAGGCTTGCCGCTAGCTGGCCCATTTCATTGGTGCCTTCAACTTCAATTTTACGCACCAGGTCGCCCTCGGAAATATGTCGGATGCTGCTAATCAGCTTGTTAAGGGGAACAATCAGGGATTTCTGAAGACCAAACCAGGTAAGGGTAGCCACCGCCATGACAAAGAAAATCGTAATCATCAGAATCCAGATGGCCAGGCTGTAAGAAGCGTTGTTTTTAGCGACGACCTCATCAAAGAGCTTGCTGTTATTTTCAAGATACTTATTTAGCTGAATTTCAAATTCGTCCTGATATTTTTGCGTCGGCTGATCGAGAAATTCATTTATTTTCCCCGCCTCCAGTAATTGCGCCAGCTCAACAAGTGCGCCGTAATAGATATCGTAATTGCGCGCTATTTCACGGAAGGTTTCCTGGTTAATGCCGACTTCATTTGGAACGGCGTTATAATCATTCCAGTATTTTTCAGCATTTTTAAGGTTCTTTCGGGCGTTAACTAACATCTCTTTAATTGCTGCCTGAATTTCATTCACCGAGCTTGCGTCATTTTGGATCAGCAGGAAACGGGAACCGGCACGGTTCAGGGTAATGCGAGCCTGGAGCATTTCCGCCCAGGTACCGTTGAGCGTAACCTGCTCATGTCGAATAAGTTGCTGTTGGGAAAAATCATCCTTCGCATCTTTTAGAGCGTTAAAAAATAGACCGCCGGATAGTATCTGCATGAGGCTGAACAGCCCCAACAAAAGCATCAAACTGGTCACCACTCTTATACGCGTTAACATATTTTTCTCTCCATAGATATTAGCTTGCACCCGCAATTTTCATGTTACTAATATACAATCGGTTTGAATTTGAAAAACTGTTGGACTTTTCATCTGCAATAATCATTATTGTGCCGATACAACAGCTAGTTGCCGGCGGCGCTCCCTACATAAGCGCCTAAAACACGCCTCTGAACGTAGAAAGTGTTGGAAATGCAAAAAAGTAACGGAGCCAGTAGCTGTTGGCTCCGTTATGAAAGATCTCAGGTCACATGGGAAAAAACAGGCAAGCGAGCATTAAAATCCGTTCCTGACCTCACGCATATCCGGCAGCTTATGCGCGATACCTTTGTGGCAGTCAATGCAGGTCTGCCCGTCTTTGATCGCCTGGTCGTGCATCTTCGCCGCCACGGTTTTCTGCGCGGTGAGATCCATATAGTTAAAGTTATGGCAGTTGCGGCACTCCTGCGAGTTAGTGTTCTTCATCCTTCGCCATTCGTTTTGCGCCATCGCCAGACGGTGGTCGTCAAATTTCTGCGGCGTGTCGATCAGGCCGAGCGCTTTTGCATAAAGCTCCTTACTGGCCTGAATTTTACGGATCATTTTCGGCACCCATTCGTGCGGCACGTGACAATCCGGGCAGGTAGCCCGCACGCCGCTGCGGTTGTTGTAGTGCACCGTTTCCATATACTCCTGGTAAACGTTGGCGCGCATTTCATGGCAGCTAATGCAAAACTCTTCGCGGTTGGTCATCTCCATACCGGTGTTAAACCCGCCCCAGAAAATGATCCCTGCGGCAAAACCAATCAGCAGCAGCGTACCCAGCGCCAGACGGCTCGGACGGCGCCACCATTGCCAGATACGGCGAATAACGCCCGGCGTGCGGTTTGATTTATCCATAGTGGCCTCTAGTTCCCAAAGCCTTGAGACGGCGTAAAAGTGTTGCCGACGATAGGCGCGGCATCGGTTTGCGGCACGTGGCATTGCAGACAGAAGTAACGACGCGGGGCGACGTTTGCGAGAACTTTGCCATCGGCGTCCATAAAGTGCGTCGGGCTGATGCGCGGCGCGCCCGTGGTGCGGTAATGTTCCACGCCGTGGCATTGCAGACAGCGGTTAGTGCCGGTCGTGACCTGGTAGCCATCCACGCTGTGCGGGATCATCGGCGGCTGATTCACATAGTTCAGCGCCATACGCTCCTGCTGCTTTGGCATGCGTACCGAGCCTTCCGGCGTCCCCGACACCTCCGGCGACTGATTAAGGTCCACACCGTTCGCCGCCCATAGCGTACCGCTTACCGCCAGGGCTAACGCCGCCATCCATTGAAACAGCGCCTTTGTCAGGACATGGCTTTTCATGATTTTGCTCCCGAACTCCATCGTATTGTTATTTTGAAAACATCCTCGGGGCAGATGTCGATACAGCGACCGCAGTTCAGGCAGTCGCGGCTCGTCACCCGCGCCGGGCTGTGTTTATCCAGTACCGGCGCGCGCAGAACGTGCGGCTCCGGGCAAATGTGAAAACAATCCATACAGCGGGTACAGCGCTCGCGCCCGGCGGTTTTTACCTCAAGCACGCCTTTGCTGCCGATTGCGCCATACAGGGCGCCGAGCGGGCAAAGATGGCCGCACCAGCCGTGCTCAACCACCGCTACATCGAAGGTGAAAAGCGCCACCAGCAGCCAGAGGCCTGTTCCAAAACCGAACACCAGGCCGCGTCCCGCCAACGAAACCGGATTGATCCATTCCCAGACCAGCGAGCCGGTTAACGCGCTGCCCGCTAATACCAGCGCCAGCAGCAAATAGCGCAGCCAGCGAGGCAGCGTCGCCGAGGCGTTAAGGCCCGTTTTGCGCCGCAGCCAGGCGGCGAGATCGGTCAACGGGTTCAGCGGGCAGACCCACGCGCAAAAGATCCGCTTGCCCAGCAGCGCGTAGACGCCCGCCACAATGCCCGCCCCGCTTAGCGAAAGCACGGCGGGAAGATGACCGCTAAGCAGGCTTTGCAGCACCATCAGCGGATCGCTGAGCGGCACCGTATCCAGCAACAGGCTGCCGCTGTAGTTCCCGTGCAGGATCCACACGCCCAGCAGCGGGCCGCTGAGAAACAGCGCCAGCACAGCAAGCTGTGTGAAACGGCGCATCAGCAACCACCGGTGGCTAAGCAGCCAGCCTTTTTTCGCCACGGCATCGCGACCGGCGTCCTGCTTATGGTTTGCCATCTTTTCCCTCCAGCCAGCCAAAGCGGTAGTGGTGACCCGGCTCCCCTTTTGCCAGCGAGCGCGGCAGCACTTTGATCGCCGCCTGTTCCAGCACGCAGGCCTGTTCGCATTTGCCGCAGCCGGTGCAGGCAGCGCTGTGTACGGTCGGCAAAAAACGCGCGTGTTTACCGGTGCGTGCATTGCGTTCCAGCTCAAGCGTGATGGCTGTATCGATGGACGGGCAAACGCGATAGCAAACGTCGCAACGCAGGCCCTGATAGTTCAGGCAGTTTTCTTGATCCAGCAGAACCGCAAGCCCCATGCGCGCATCGTCGATAGCGGCAATGTGGCTGTCCAGCGCGCCACTCGGGCAGGCCCTGGCGCAGGGAACGTCCTCGCACATTTCGCAGGGGACATCCCGCGCCACAAAAAAAGGCGTGCCCGCCGCAAGGCCGGAAGCCAAAGTTGCAAGCCGCAGCGTGTCGTAAGGGCAAGCCTGCACGCACTGACCGCAGCGAACGCAGGCGCGGGTAAAGGCCTCCTCATCCAGCGCGCCCGGCGGACGCAGCCTTACACCATGCGCCTTAGCGGTCTGCTGTTGCAGCCCCAGGATCGTGGTGAAGGCAGCAAGCCCGCACGCGGCCCGCGCAGCATCACGCAGGAAGCGACGGCGTGCCGGTTGAGAAAGCTTTGTCCGGGACATAGCGCGTTACGCCTTCGCAAGCTTCACGGCGCATTTTTTAAAGTCCGTCTCTTTAGAGAGCGGGTCCGTTGCGTCGAGCGTGAGGTTATTAACCAACTGCGCGGCGTCAAAGAACGGCATATAAACCAGCCCCTGCGGCGGCTTATTGCGCCCGCGCGTTTCGACAATGGAAATAACTTCACCGCGGCGGGAAATCACTTTCACTTTGTCGCCGCGTTTAAGATCGCGGAGTTTCGCGTCCAGCGGATGGATAAACAGGACGGCTTCCGGGAAGGCGCGGTGCAGTTCGGGTACGCGGCGCGTCATGCTGCCGGTGTGCCAGTGCTCCAGCACGCGGCCGGTAGAAAGCCACAGGTCGTATTCTTTATCCGGTTCTTCTGCCGCAGGCTCGAACGGCAGCGCGAAGATCACCGCCTTGCCGTCCGGCTTGCCGTAGAATTTAAAGCCTTCGCCAGCCTTCACATAAGGGTCGTGGCCTTCGCTGTAGCGCCACTGCGTCTCTTTGCCGTTTACAACAGGCCAGCGCAGACCGCGCGCCTTGTGGTAATCGTCGAAAGGAGCCAGATCGTGCCCGTGGCCGCGTCCGAATGCGGCATATTCTTCAAACAGCCCTTTTTGCAGATAGAAGCCCAGCTCGCGGGATTCATCGTTAAGCCGATCGTCTTCCAGCTCGCTCAGCGGGAACTTGCTGACCGCCTCGCTTGCGAACAGCACGTCGAACAGCGTTTTCCCTCGGTATTCCGGCTTCTTATCAACCAGCTCCGCAGGCCACACGTCTTCAACCTTAAAGCGCCTGGCAAACTGCACCAGCTGCCAGAGATCCGACTTCGCCTCACCGGGTGGCGGAACCTGCTGGCGCCAGAACTGCGTGCGGCGCTCGGCGTTACCGTAAGCGCCCTCTTTTTCTACCCACATGGCGGTAGGCAGGATCAGGTCCGCCGCCAGCGCGCTAATGGTCGGATAGGGATCGGAGACAATCACGAAGTTGCGCGGATCGCGCCAGCCCGGCATACGCTCTTCATTAATGTTCGGCCCGGCCTGCATGTTGTTGTTGCACATCACCCAGTAGACGTTCAGCTTGCCGTCTTTGAGCGCGCGGTCCTGCGCTACGGCATGCAGCCCCACTTTGGCCGGAACGGTGCCCGCCGGCAGCTTCCACATGTTTTCGGCAATTTCACGGTGTTTGTCGTTCGTAACCACCATATCCGCCGGCAGACGATGCGAGAACGTCCCCACTTCGCGGGCGGTGCCGCAGGCGGAAGGCTGGCCCGTGAGCGAGAACGGACCGCAGCCCGGCTGGGAGATTTTGCCGGTCAGCAGGTGCAGGTTATAAACGAGGTTGTTCGCCCAGACGCCACGCGTGTGCTGGTTAAAGCCCATCGTCCAGTAAGAGATAACTTTTTTATTCGGATCGGCATACAGCTTTGCCAGCGCTTCAAGCTGATCTTTCGGCACGCCGCTCATTTCAGCGGTTTTCTCAAGCGTGTAGTCGGCGACAAAGGCTTTGTATTCATCAAAGCTCATCGGCTCGGAGGCGTCCGAACCCGGATTTTTCGCCGCTTTTTCCAGCGGGTGCGTTGGACGCAGGCCGTAGCCGATATCCGTCACGCCTTTTCGCAGGTTCACATGCTGCCGGAAGAAGGACTCGTTTATCGCATCGTTCTGGATGATGTAGTTGGCGATATAGTTAAGGATCGCCAGATCGCTTTGCGGCGTGAAGACCATGCCGTTGTCCGCCAGCTCAAAGCTGCGGTGCCGGAAGGTGGAAAGCACGGCCACGTTGACGTTTTCATCAGACAGACGGCGGTTGGTGATGCGCGACCACAGGATCGGGTGCATCTCCGCCATATTGGAGCCCCAGAGCACAAAAGCATCGGCCTGCTCGATATCGTCATAGCAGCCCATCGGCTCATCCATACCAAAGGTACGCATAAAGCCGACCACCGCAGAAGCCATGCAGTGGCGCGCGTTAGGGTCGATGTTGTTAGAGCGAAAGCCCGCTTTGAACAGCTTGGCCGCCGCATAGCCTTCCCAGACGGTCCACTGGCCGGAGCCAAACATGCCGATGGCGTCCGGCCCCTTTTCTTTCAGGCTGGTTTTGAACTTCTCTTCCATGATATCGAAAGCCTGCTCCCAGCTAACCGGGGCAAACTCGCCTTCTTTATCAAAATGGCCGTCTTTCATGCGCAGCAGCGGCCGGGTCAGACGGTCTTTTCCGTACATGATTTTTGGCAAAAAGTAGCCTTTAATGCAGTTCAGACCGCGGTTAACCGGGGCATCCGGATCGCCCTGGCTTGCCACGATGCGGCCGTTCTGCGTCCCGACCAGCACGCCGCAGCCCGTACCGCAGAAACGGCACGGCGCTTTATCCCATTTGATAGCATCCTGTTTTCCGACGGCCGCGCGAGCCACGCC
>DAMALH010000050.1:0-808 GCA_032000125.1 Buttiauxella sp.
GCTCGTCACCGCTGGTGCTTTGGTATAACCAACTCGGCATGAATGATGTAGACAGGGTCGGGGGGAAAAATGCCTCCCTCGGTGAAATGATTACCAACCTTTCAGGCTCGGGCGTGAGCGTGCCGAACGGATTTGCCACCACTGCCGAGGCGTTTAATCTGTTTCTGGACCAGAGCGGCGTAAACCAGCGTATTTACGAACTGCTGGATCAAACGGATATTGACGACGTGTCGGCGCTCGCTAAAGCCGGCGCGCAGATCCGCCAGTGGATCGTCGACACGCCTTTCCAGCCGGAGCTGGAAAAAGCCATTCACGATGCCTACGACCAACTTTCCGCTGACGATGCCGAAGCCTCTTTTGCCGTGCGCTCCTCCGCCACCGCCGAGGATATGCCGGATGCGTCGTTTGCCGGGCAGCAAGAAACTTTCCTTAACGTGCAGGGGTATGACGCGGTGCTGGTGGCGGTAAAGCACGTCTTTGCCTCGCTGTTTAACGACCGGGCCATTTCTTATCGTGTGCACCAGGGCTACGATCACCGCGGCGTGGCGCTCTCCGCAGGCGTCCAGCGTATGGTTCGCTCCGACCTTGCCTCTTCGGGCGTGATGTTCTCCATTGATACCGAATCCGGCTTTGACCAGGTGGTGTTTATCACTTCGGCTTTTGGCCTGGGCGAAATGGTGGTGCAGGGCGCGGTTAACCCGGATGAATTCTACGTTCACAAGCCGACGCTTGACGCCGGTAAGCCGTCCATCGTGCGTCGTAATATGGGTTCGAAAAAGATCCGCATGGTTTACGCGCCGGATCGGGC
>DAMALH010000050.1:818-28874 GCA_032000125.1 Buttiauxella sp.
CGCACGGCAAGCAGGTGCGTATTGAAGATGTGCCGCAGGAAGACCGCGAGCGGTTCTCCATTACGCCTGAAGAGGTACAGGAGCTGGCTAAACAGGCCGTGCAGATCGAGAAACACTACGGCCGTCCGATGGACATCGAATGGGCCAAAGACGGCCATACCGGCAAGCTGTTTATCGTACAGGCGCGTCCGGAAACCGTGCGTTCCCAGGGCCAGGTGATGGAACGTTATCATCTGCACTCACAGGGCAAAATCGTGGCGGAAGGGCGCGCTATCGGCCATCGCATTGGCGCAGGTCCGGTGAAGGTCATCCATGATATCAGCGAAATGAACCGCATCCAGCCGGGCGACGTGCTGGTAACTGACATGACCGACCCGGACTGGGAACCGATCATGAAAAAAGCGGCCGCCATTGTGACTAACCGCGGTGGACGTACCTGCCACGCGGCTATCATCGCCCGTGAGCTGGGTATCCCTGCCGTCGTTGGCTGCGGCGACGCCACCGAACGCATGAAGGACGATCAGGACGTAACGGTTTCCTGTGCCGAAGGCGATACCGGCTACGTTTATCAGGACCTGCTGGATTTCAGCGTGAAAAGCTCGACGGTGGATACCATGCCGGACCTGCCGCTGAAAATCATGATGAACGTCGGTAACCCGGACCGGGCTTTTGACTTCGCCTGCCTGCCGAACGAAGGCGTAGGCCTTGCGCGACTAGAGTTCATCATCAACCGTATGATCGGCGTGCACCCGCGCGCGCTGCTGGAATTTGACCAGCAGGAGCCGAAGCTGCAAAACGAAATCCGCGAAATGATGAAAGGCTATGACGATCCGGTGGAATTCTACGTTGGCCGCCTGACGGAAGGGATTGCCACGCTGGGCGCAGCCTTCTGGCCAAAGCGCGTCATCGTGCGCCTGTCCGACTTCAAATCTAACGAATACGCCAACCTGGTAGGCGGCGAGCGTTACGAACCTGAAGAAGAAAACCCGATGCTTGGTTTCCGTGGCGCGGGCCGCTATGTGGCGGAGAGCTTCCGTGACTGCTTCGCGCTGGAATGCGCCGCCATGAAACGCGTGCGTAATGAAATGGGCCTGACCAACGTTGAGGTCATGGTGCCCTTTGTGCGCACCGTAGCGCAGGCGAAAGCCGTGGTGGAAGAACTGGAGCGGCAGGGGTTAAAGCGCGGTGAAAACGGGCTGAAAATCATTATGATGTGCGAGATCCCATCCAACGCCCTGCTGGCGGACGAGTTCCTGCAATATTTCGACGGTTTTTCAATTGGCTCCAACGACATGACGCAACTGGCGCTGGGTCTGGATCGCGACTCCGGGGTAGTTTCCGAACTGTTTGATGAGCGTAACGACGCGGTGAAAGCCCTGCTGTCGATGGCCATTAAAGCGGCGAAGAAACAGGGTAAATACGTCGGCATTTGCGGCCAGGGCCCGTCGGATCATGAAGACTTTGCCGCATGGCTGATGGAAGAGGGGATCGACAGCCTGTCCCTGAACCCGGATACCGTGGTGCAAACCTGGCTGAGCCTGGCTGAAATTAAAAAATAGGTTAACTTTTTCTCACTAAGCGAAGCCCGCCTGCAAAGGCGGGCTTTTTTTGCATTGCAATCCGCACTTCATTTGCACCCCGTCACATTTATCATAAAAAGTAAAAAATCATAATTTGTCTGGGCAATTCGACAATTGTTGACCTGCCTGCAATTAACCAATACTGAGGACGAAAAATAAATGCCGCGAGATGTTCTGCGGATGGTTGAACTATTTTGTGCCCGACAAAGAAGGTCAATAATAATGAATGCCTCCACCGTTCTCAGTACCAAAGATAAAATTGGTTATGGCCTTGGCGATATGGCCAGCGCATTAGTCTGGCAAACCGCCACGTTATTCCTCGCTTATTTTTATACCGATGTGTTCGGCCTGCCGGCGGCTATTATGGGCACGATGTTCCTGGTGGTGCGCGTAGTGGATGCTTTTGTCGACCCCTGTATTGGCGCGATGGTTGACCGCACTCAGACCAGACATGGCCGGTTCCGCCCGTGGCTTTTATGGTTCGCTATCCCTTTTGGCGTGAGCTGCCTGATTACTTTTTACGTTCCCGACGTTGGCCCAACGGCAAAAATTGTTTATGCCTGCGCCACTTATAGTATCCTCAGCCTCGTTTATTCAGCGATCAACGTGCCTTACTGCGCCATGCCCGGCGCGTTAACCCTCGATCCACGCGAGCGGCACTCCATCCAGTCCTGGCGCTTTGCGCTGTCGTTTATCGGCGGGCTGATTGTCACGGTTATCGCGCTGCCTTTGGTAGACTGGTTAGGCAACGGCAATCAGCAAAAAGGCTATTTTTATGCCATGAGTTTAATGGGACTGCTTGGCGTAGGGTTATTTTATTGCTGTTTTGCGATGACCAAAGAGCGTTATTCACCGCGAAACGATACCTCCGGCTCAATGGTGGGCGATTTAAAGCTGTTGGCTAAAAATAGCCAATGGCGCATCGTATTTATCTTCAATATTTTACTTTTAACCGCGGTGGTCACCCGCGGTTCGGCCACGATGTATTACGTGAAATATGTTTTATTACGCCCGGAGCTGGTGTTTGCTTTTATCGTCTCCGGCATGGTGGCTTCTTTGCTGGGCGCGCTGCTTTCTGAACGTCTGCTTGGCAAATTCGACCGCGTGCGCGCATACCAGTGGACCATTGTCAGCTTTGTTATTTTCGGCACGGCGATTTTCTTTATTCCCACAACGGCCATCTGGCTTATTTTTGGTCTTAACCTGGTGTTCAGTTTTATTCAGAACCTTACCACCCCGCTGCAGTGGACCATGTTTTCTGACGTGGTGGATTACGAAGAGCACCGCACCGGTCGCCGCCTTGACGGGCTTGTCTTTTCAACCGCGCTGTTTGCCATCAAGTTCGGTCTGGCGCTCGGCGGTGCGGTTGTGGGATGGATCCTCGGCATGGTTAATTATCTGCCCAACGCGCAAACCCAGTCTGCTTCGGTGTTGAGCACCATCAACGCGCTGTTTACCCTCATTCCTTCGGTGCTGTTTATTGCTATGGCGCTGCTGCTGTTTATCTACAAGCTTAACAGCCGCACGGTCTACAGCATTGCCAGCGAGCTTGCCGCAAAACGTCAGGTACGCGATGACGCACCGTCTCTTGCCCCCGCAACACAGGAGTAATGTATGTCTGCCATTTATAAGGACCCCCATCGCCCGGTTAACGAACGCGTTGCCGATCTTCTCTCACGCATGACGCCGGAAGAGAAATTCGCGCAGATGCACGCGTACTGGCTGATTTTAGCGAGCGACGGCAACCATCGTGAACGCACTGATTTAAGCGATGAGTTTGCAGGCGTAACGGAGCAGGCAGGTCTGGCCGAGCGTTTAAAGCTTGGCATCGGGCAAATTACCCGTCCGCTTGGGACGCACATCGTTGAGGCGAAAGAGGGCGTGCGGGCCGCCAACCGCCTGCAAAAAACGCTGGTTGAAGAGACCCGCCTCGGCATTCCCGCCCTTTTCCATGAAGAGTGTCTGGTGGGCCTGCTGTGTAAAGAGGCGACGCTGTTTCCGTCATCGCTTAATTACGGCTCGACCTGGGATCCTGAGCTGATTGAACGCGCCGCCGTCGCGATTGGGCAGGAGGCGCGTTTAACCGGTTGCCATCAGGGGCTCGCTCCGGTTCTTGATGTTTCACGGGACGTGCGCTGGGGCCGAACGGAAGAAACCTTCGGAGAAGATCCGTGGCTGGTGGGTATGATGGCCACGCACTATGTAAAAGGCCTGCAGGGGAAAAATCGCGATCTGCTGGCAACGCTCAAGCATTACGTCGGCCATTCGTTCAGCGAAGGCGCACGTAATCACGCGCCCGTGCATCTCGGCTTTTGTGAACTGAACGATACCTTCCTGCTGCCGTTTGAAATGGCGGTGAAGTTAGCTAACGCAGGCTCCGTAATGCCCGCCTATCACGATATCGATAATCAACCGGGGCACTCGGACGAGTTTTTGCTCACCACCGTACTGCGCGATCAGTGGGGGTTCGACGGCCTGGTTGTGGCGGACTACGGCGGCGTCAGTTTGCTTCATCAACATCATGGCGTCTCGCATGACGCGGCCGAGTCGGCGGCGCTGGCGTTTAATGCGGGCCTGGATGTCGAACTGCCCAAAGACGACTGCGCCCGCCATCTGGCGCAGGCGGTCGAGCGGGGATTAATCACCATGGATAAAGTTGATGAAATCGTCGCCCGCGTGCTGAAAGAAAAATTCCGTCTTGGCCTGTTTGAGCGTCCTTATGTCGATGAAAATAAGGTTGAGCTGCAAAGCGACTCCACGGTACGGATTGCGCGTGAAGTGGCAACCCGCTCAATCACGCTGCTGGAAAATGACGGCACTCTGCCGCTGCAAGGCAAGCCGCGCGTGGCGGTGGTAGGGCCAACCGCGGACGATCCGCTGGCGCTGCTGAGCGGGTACAGTTTCCCGGTGCATCTCATCATCAGCGATATGCTGGAGCAAACCTCGCAGGTGGTGACGCCGCTTGAAGCGTTACGCGAACGGTTAGGCTGCGATAACGTTCGCTATGCCAAAGGCTGCCATATTATTGAAAAACGCATGGCTGGCGCGCCGGTATTCCCCGGCGACAGCGGGGGCAAGCCAATGCAGCAGTCTCCGGTTTCGTCCGATACCAGTTTGATCCCGCAGGCCGTCGAGGCGGCGCAGCAAAGCGATGTTGTGGTGCTGTGCGTAGGCGATCTGTCCGGCCTGTTCCAGAGCGGCACGGTGGGGGAAGGCTCGGATACGGACAGCCTTGAGCTGCCGGGCGTGCAGCAGCAGTTGCTTAATGCATTGCTGGCAACGGGTAAGCCGGTCGTGGTGGTGATGACAGGCGGTCGCCCTTATAACCTCGGCGGGCAGGAAGAGAAGGTTGCCGCGCTGCTGATGGCCTGGGCGCCGGGGCAGGAAGGCGGCCACGCGATTGCGGATGTGCTGACCGGGCGAGCAGAGCCGGGCGGGAGGCTGGTAGTGTCCGTGCCGAAAAGCGCGGGCGCCATGCCTTATTACTACAATCACAAGCTGAAAAGCGGCGGCACGCCGTTTGCCTTCCACTTCGGCTCACGCTATCCGTTTGGCTATGGCAAAACCTGGACCTCGTTCGACTATGGTTCGCTGACTCTGCCAGACGCTGCGGTTGCGAATCAGGACGGTGATATTTGTGCGAGCATCACCGTAACCAACGGCGGAACGGTGGCCGGCAGCGAGGTTGTGCAGCTTTATGTCCATGACAAAGTGGCCTCTATGGTGCGCCCGATTCAGGAGCTAAAAGCTTTTCAGCGCGTGTATCTTGAGCCAGGAGAAAGCGCCGAGCTGACGTTTGTCGTCCCAACAGATATGCTTAATTTTACCCGCCGCGACGGGCAGCGCGTGGTAGAACCGGGCGAGTTTGAAATTCAGGTAGGGGCCTCAAGCGCGGATATCCGCAGCAGCGGCATGGTAACCGTGCGCGGTGAAACGCGGGTTATACAAGGTAACTGGCGGATGGTAAGCCACTGCGAAGTGAAGCGGTAATTTCGTTAGCCCTCCCGGTGAGGGCTAACGCAGCGCTTTAGTAATCGATGCCGACCTGTGCTTTTATACCCGCATCAAAAGCGTGTTTTACCGGACGTACTTCGCTGACCGTATCGGCGATATCCAGAATCTCCCGGTGGCAGCCGCGGCCCGTAACGATCGCCGTTTGACCGGCAGGCCGCTGCTGCAGCGCATCCAGCACTTCCTGCAGCGGCAAATAGTCGTAGGCGACCATATAGGTAATTTCATCAAGCAGCACCATATCCAGCGAGCTGTCCGCCAGCATGCGTTTAGCGTGCTGCCAGACGGCCAGGCAAGCTTCGGTATCCGTGTCGCGATTCTGAGTCTCCCAGGTAAAGCCAGTCGCCATGACCTGAAACTCTACGCCGTGCGGCTCCAGTAAATTACGCTCGCCGTTCGGCCACTGGCCCTTAATAAACTGGATGACGCCGACTTTTTTGCCATGGCCAACAGCGCGGGTCGCTGTGCCAAATGCCGCGGTGGTTTTACCTTTTCCGTTGCCGGTAAAGACAATCAAAATACCGCGTTCAAGCTGCGCGGCCGCAATGCGGGCATCAACTTTTTCTTTCTGGCGCTGCGCACGCTGCTGATAACGATCGTCACTCATTCGGAAATCCCTGGTTTACGGTTCGGCTGGGCGTCGAAGCTCATGCCGGTTTTACGACGGCTGTCATCGCCCATCAGCCACAGATAGAGCGGCATTAAATCGCGCGGCGTTTTGAGTTTTTTCGGATCTTCCGTCGGGAAAGCGCTGGCCCGCATTGCCGTTCGCGTGCCGCCCGGATTGATACAGTTTACGCGCAGGTTTTTTTGCTTATATTCTTCCGCCAGCACCTGCATCATGCCTTCGGTGGCAAATTTTGAGGCGGCGTAAGCGCCCCATCCGGCGCGCCCCTGGCGGCCAACGCTTGAACTGGTAAACACCAGCGAGCCTGCGTCAGACTTAAGCAGAAGCGGCAGCAGAGCCTGGGTGAGGAAGAAAGTGGCGTTCACATTTACCTGCATCACGTTCTGCCAGGTGTGCGGATCCTGCCGATCCATCGGCTTCACGTCGCCGAGGATCCCGGCGTTATGCAACACGCCATCCAGACGCGGCACCAGGCCCGCCAGCTTCTGCGCCAGGCGCTCGCAATCCTCCGGCGTGGCGGTCAGTAAATCCAGGGTGAACCAGTGCGGTGTGTCGCCGCCCAGGCTTTGTAGTTCTTGCGCTACGGCACGCAGCTTATCTTCGTTGCGCCCCAGCAGAATAACGCAGGCGCCATAGCGCGCGTATGTCAGCGCTGCCTCGCGGCCGATACCGTCGCTCGCTCCGGTGACCAGAATAATGCGGTTTTGCAGTAGATCGGTTTTCGGTTGGTAATGCAAAATTCACTCCTCGCGCGATGCGCGCAGGCGCTCACGTCTTTTTTCTCGTCGTTTCAGGTACACAGGGCTTTATGCCTGAAAGAAAGGGGCATTTCAATCGGCCGGCGGGAGACATTGCCTTTAATTAACATTTTGCAAAAGTTTACCGGCCGTAAATCCGTTCGGGAAGTTATGCCGCAACGTTTATAGTTGTAGGCAGACGTGGATGGCCCGCTCGGGTACACTCCATCACATGATTAATGCACTGAAATAAAGGCGGAATACGTGGATTTTATTGCGAATTATGGATTGTTTCTGGCCAAAATCGTCACGGTGGTCGTTGCGATAGCGGCCGTTGTCACGCTTGTGGTGAATGCTGCACAGCGCAAAAAGCACCAGCGCGGCGAGCTGCGCCTGACTAATTTAAGCGAACAGTATCAGGAGATGCGTGAAGATATGGAAGTGGCGCGTCTTGACGATCATCAGCAAAAACTGTGGCACAAAGGCCAGAAGAAAAAGCACAAACTTGAGGCAAAACAAGCCAAAGCGCGCGCTAAACGCGGTGAAACGGTCAGTTCTGACAAACCAACGCTCTATGTGCTGGATTTTAAAGGCAGTATGGATGCTCATGAGGTGACTTCTCTGCGCGAAGAGATCACCGCCGTGCTGGCGGTGATTAAGCCGGAAGATGAAGTCCTGCTGCGTTTAGAAAGCCCCGGCGGCGTAGTGCATGGCTACGGCCTTGCCGCCTCGCAGCTACAGCGCCTGCGCGAGAGCAAGGTTCGTCTGACGGTGGCGGTTGATAAAGTTGCCGCCAGCGGAGGCTATATGATGGCCTGCGTGGCGGACCGTATCGTTGCCGCGCCGTTTTCTATTATTGGCTCCATCGGCGTGGTGGCGCAGGTGCCAAACTTTCACCGCCTGTTAAAACGTAACGATATCGACGTTGAGCTGCATACCGCCGGGCAGTACAAACGCACCCTCACGCTGTTTGGTGAGAATACCGATCAGGGTCGTGAGAAATTCCGCGAAGATCTAAACGAAACTCATCTGCTTTTTAAGCAGTTCGTGCAGGAGATGCGCCCGACGCTGGATATTGACGCGGTTGCCACCGGCGAACACTGGTACGGCCTGCAGGCAAAAGAGAAAGGGCTGGTGGATGAGGTCAGCACCAGCGACGATCTGCTGATTCGCCTGATGAAACAGCACGAAGTTATCGGCGTGCGCTTCGCTCAGCGTAAAAAAATGATGGACAGGTTTACGGGGAGCGCGGCTAACAGCCTCGATCGTCTGTTGCTTCGCTGGTGGCAGCGTGGTGAAAAGCCGCTATTGTAAACAGCAGGGAAAAGCGAGGCGCAGGCCTCGCTTTTTATTTTAGCCCTGCAGGTGGTACTTTTCGGACAGCACATGGGCAAGGTGCTTGAACATATTGAATACCGCCGTGCTTTTCGGGGTCGGTAAACCTTGTTCATCAAGGAAATATTCGCCGCGAAATACCAGCACGCCATTCTTTTGCTCAACGCCGGTGGCCTCCATACCGTGCATAAAATCTTCATGTTCGCGGATGATTTTATTGGCCTCAACAAGCAGGGTTTCACGGTCAATAGGCTGAGTTGTGGATTGCATGTTGTCTCCTCCAGAAAAGTGGCGTTAGTGTACGTCCGCACGGAGGGTAAGGGCAATATTTCCCGGTAAACCTTCGCCGCGTTTAAAAGTTAACCATGCTGGCGGGAATTGGTTTTGCATGCTAATAAAGTTGCGTATCGGATTTTATCAGGTAGAGTGTGACGCTTTCGCGAATCTGGCAACGGAATTGCTTGACATTCAACCAAACTTCCGTCGTGCTACGACACCCTGCACAAATGCTCGGTATCTCAATCATCTGCGTTAGCGCCGTTTTCATGCAGGGAGTTGAAAAAAGGGTTGATCTCCTTTAGCGCTGTCGCAATATAAAAAGCGCGCCGCTTCCAGGAGATTGAGACTGCGTGCGACGTATTCCGGATGAATTAATTTAGGTAAAGGTGAATATGGGTAAAGCTCTCGTCATCGTTGAGTCCCCGGCAAAAGCCAAAACGATCAACAAATATCTCGGTAATGACTACGTGGTTAAGTCCAGCGTAGGCCATATCCGTGATTTGCCGACCAGTGGATCAACCGCCAAGAAGAGCGCTGACTCTGCCTCCACCAAAACGACCAAAAAGGTCAAAAAGGATGAACGCGGCGCGCTCGTAAATCGTATGGGAGTCGATCCCTGGCATAGCTGGCAAGCCCAGTATGAAGTGCTGCCGGGCAAAGAAAAGGTGGTTTCAGAGCTGAAATCCCTTGCTGAAAAAGCTGACCATATCTATCTCGCAACCGACCTTGACCGCGAAGGGGAGGCCATCGCATGGCACCTGCGGGAAGTGATCGGCGGCGATGAGTCGCGCTATAGCCGCGTGGTGTTTAACGAAATCACCCAAAACGCTATTCAGCAGGCATTCGAAAAGCCGGGCGAGCTGAATATTGACCGTGTAAATGCCCAGCAGGCGCGCCGTTTTATGGACCGCGTGGTGGGTTACATGGTCTCCCCTCTGCTGTGGAAGAAAATCGCTCGCGGGCTTTCCGCCGGGCGGGTTCAGTCCGTTGCCGTACGCCTTGTTGTCGAGCGCGAACGCGAGATTAAAGCTTTCGTTCCTGAAGAGTTCTGGGAAATTGACGCCAGTCTGGCGACGCCTGCGGGCGACAGCCTGCCGGTGCAGGTCAGCCATCACAACGACAAGCCGTTCCGCCCGGTCAACCGTGAACAGACCATGGCGGCGGTCAGCGAGCTTGAAAAAGCCCGTTACACCGTGCTTGAGCGTGAAGATAAACCCACCAGCAGCAAGCCCGGCGCGCCGTTTATTACCTCCACGCTGCAACAGGCAGCCAGCACCCGTCTTGGTTTTGGCGTGAAAAAAACCATGATGATGGCGCAGCGTCTGTATGAAGCAGGCCACATTACTTACATGCGTACTGACTCAACGAACCTGAGCCAGGACGCGGTAAACATGGTGCGCGGCTATATCGACGAGAACTTTGGCAAGAAATACCTGCCGGCCTCGCCGCTGCAGTACACCAGCAAAGAAAACTCGCAGGAAGCGCACGAAGCCATTCGTCCTTCCGATGTGAACGTGGTGGCGGAATCCTTAAAAGATATGGAAACCGACGCGCAGAAACTTTACCAGCTTATCTGGCGCCAGTTTGTTGCCTGCCAGATGACGCCGGCGCAGTACGATTCCACTACGCTAACCGTAGAAGCAGGGGATTACCGCTTAAAAGCGCGCGGCCGTATCCTGCGCTTTGACGGCTGGACAAAAGTGATGCCCGCGCTGCGTAAAGGCGATGAAGATCGTACTCTGCCTGCGGTCAACAAAGGTGACGTAATGTCGCTGATTGATCTGACCCCGGGCCAGCACTTCACCAAGCCGCCCGCTCGCTTTAGCGAAGCCTCTTTGGTTAAAGAGCTGGAAAAACGCGGTATTGGCCGTCCTTCAACCTATGCGTCTATCATTTCCACCATCCAGGATCGTGGGTATGTGCGCGTGGAGAACCGTCGTTTCTACGCCGAGAAAATGGGTGAGATCGTTACCGATCGGCTGGAAGAAAACTTCCGCGAGCTGATGAACTATGATTTCACCGCGCAGATGGAAAATAACCTCGACCAGGTGGCTAACAATCAGGCCGAGTGGAAAGGCGTGCTGGACAACTTCTTTAGCGACTTCAGCGGCCAGCTTGAGAAAGCAGAGCAGGACCCGGAAGAAGGCGGCATGCGGCCTAACCAGATGGTGCTCACCAGCATCGACTGTCCGACCTGCGGCCGTAAGATGGGTATCCGCACGGCCAGCACCGGGGTGTTCCTGGGCTGTTCTGGCTATGCATTACCGCCAAAAGAGCGCTGCAAAACCACCATTAACCTGGTGCCGGAAAACGAAGTGCTCAACGTCCTTGAGGGCGACGATGCGGAAACCAACGCATTGCGGGCAAAACGTCGTTGCGCTAAATGCGGCACGGCGATGGACAGCTATCTCATCGATCCAAAACGTAAGCTGCACGTTTGCGGTAACAACCCAACCTGCGACGGCTATGAAATCGAAGAGGGCGAGTTCCGCATCAAAGGTTACGACGGCCCAATCGTTGAATGTGAGAAGTGTGGTTCTGAAATGCACCTGAAAATGGGGCGTTTTGGGAAGTACATGGCTTGTACCAACGACGAATGCAAAAATACCCGTAAGATCCTGCGCAACGGCGAAGTGGCGCCACCGAAGGAAGATCCGGTGCCGTTACCGGAGCTGCAGTGTGAAAAATCGGACGCGTATTTTGTTCTACGCGACGGCGCGGCTGGCGTATTCCTGGCCGCTAACACTTTCCCTAAATCGCGTGAAACCCGTGCGCCGTTAGTGGAAGAGCTGTACCGCTTCCGCGACCGTTTGCCTGAAAAGCTGCGCTATCTGGCCGATGCGCCACAGCAGGATGCCGAAGGCAATAAATCTGTTGTTCGCTTCAGCCGTAAGACTAAGCAGCAATACGTTTCCTCAGAGAAAGAGGGCAAGGCTACCGGCTGGTCCGCTTTCTTTATCGACGGGAAATGGGTCGAAGGAAAGAAATAAACGCGCTGTGTTGATCAAAACCGGGGCCGACGCTCCGGTTTTTTTATGCCCTCTTATATAACTTCTTTATTATTTTTTCTTTCCATCTATACATAGAAGCTATAACTGATATAGTGACTGGCATCGCCCTTTAAACTTATATCGTCTTGATCCCCCGCATGCTATGCGTCGGGGGCGTTTTGACCTGGATGGTAAGTCATGAAACTACAGCAGCTTCGTTATATCGTTGAGGTGGTCAACCACAATCTTAACGTCTCATCGACGGCGGAAGGGCTCTATACCTCTCAGCCAGGCATCAGTAAACAGGTGCGGATGCTGGAAGATGAGCTTGGCATTCAGATTTTTGCCCGTAGCGGTAAACATCTCACGCAGGTTACGCCAGCCGGACAGGAAATTATCCGCATCGCCCGCGAAGTGCTCTCTAAAGTAGATGCCATTAAATCCGTGGCCGGGGAGCATACCTGGCCGGATAAAGGCTCTCTGTACGTTGCCACCACGCACACTCAGGCTCGCTACGCGTTGCCCGGGGTGATTAAAGGCTTTATCGAGCGTTACCCTCGCGTTTCGCTGCATATGCATCAGGGATCGCCAACGCAGATTGCCGAAGCCGTCTCCAAGGGCAATGCCGATTTTGCCATCGCCACCGAAGCGCTGCATCTGTACGACGATCTGGTGATGCTGCCGTGCTATCACTGGAACCGCTCGATTGTCGTGACGCCGGAACATCCGCTTGCGTCTAAAGAGTCCGTCACCATTGAGGAGCTGGCTCAGTATCCGCTGGTCACCTATACCTTCGGCTTTACCGGGCGTTCCGAGCTGGATACGGCATTCAACCACGCCGGCTTAACGCCGCGTATCGTCTTTACGGCAACCGATGCCGACGTGATTAAAACCTATGTGCGCCTGGGGCTGGGAGTAGGGGTGATTGCCAGCATGGCCGTCGATCCTGTCTCCGATCCCGACCTGGTGCGTATTGAAGCACAGGGCGTCTTCAGCCACAGCACCACTAAAATTGGCTTCCGTCGCAGCACGTTCCTGCGCAGTTATATGTATGATTTTATTCAACGCTTTGCTCCGCATCTGACGCGTGACGTGGTCGATACCGCCGTGGCCTTAAGGTCCAACGAAGATATCGAAGCGATGTTTAAAGATATTAAATTACCGGCTAAATAATTCCCCCGGTATCTTCCCCGCCGGGGGAGATACCCTTTCCTCTCGCGAATAAATACGAATTAGTCTCATCCTGATTAATATCCCCCCGTCAACGTTGGCCTTATTATCTCCAGGGTTAATCTGTCTCTATTATGCGACAGGCGTAGATAATAATTAACCTTAACGCAAATGCGACACTTCAATAATTTATTTCACGTCAAAAGATTAAATCTTTTCTTGTAAACAGTGAGCAAATTTGCTGGCTTTTACGCTAGAGTTTCTTTAGGATTAATCCCAACGGACGATTGCTTATAACGATTGTTAACAAGTTTATGATAAGTGGTGTCGATTGTATGAGGTTTGCAATGCCTTCTGGAAGTGAACAACCGCAAAGGGATCCCGAGCTTAAGCGTAAAGCATGGCTTGCGGTATTTCTGGGCTCAGGTCTGTTCTGGCTGGTGGTCGCGCTGGTGGCCTGGCATTACTGGAGTTAAAAATAATGGTCCATGGGCAGGTTGCGCGGTCAAAAACAGGGTTTCAGAAAGATGACAAGCCGGGCACGGCGTCTGAAGGGGATAAAACCCGGATTCCCGCGTCCTGGAGACTGACAAAACAGCAGCAGGAATTTATCGATCTCTTTACTGCTGACGATCACAAAAAACAATAAGCATTAATTTTATTTACGTTTAATTAACTTGCGGTCAATCACATTTTTATCACCCGCGATTAACAACGTACACCTTAATAACTACACACAGCAATATTCTTCGGGACTGATTATTTAATCAGCCAGGTTGCATACCGCAAATAAAGAGTAATGCTTATGATGAATCGCTGCACTATTAAATACTGGTCATGGCTGGGTGCTTTTACCGTTTCGGTACTGTTCTGGGCACAGCTAATCGCCACGTTGGTTAACTAACCTCAAAACGCCCCGTCCTCCACGCCGGGGCGTTTTCATTTCTCCTCCGTAACTCCTCGCAAAACCTCTGATTTATCAATTCGGGTTGTTATCAAAACGTTACGACATGTATGTGTTATCTTTAATAGTGACCCTGAAATCAATCGGGGCATCGCTATCCCTGGTCATAAAGGAGGAGCTATGTCGTTAACCCTACGAGAAGCCAGTAAGGATACTTTGCAGGCGCTGGATAAAACCTATCATTACTACAGCCTGCCGTTGGCATCAAAGGAGCTTGGGGATATCACCCGTTTACCCAAGTCGCTAAAAGTCTTACTCGAAAACATGCTGCGCTGGCAGGATGAAGATTCCGTAACTCAGGATGATATACACGCGCTGGCCGGCTGGCTGAAAAATGCCCATGCCGATCGTGAAATTGCATACCGCCCGGCGCGCGTATTAATGCAGGATTTTACCGGTGTACCGGCGGTAGTGGATTTAGCCGCCATGCGTGAAGCCGTTAAGCGCCTCGGCGGCGACGTCGCAAAAGTTAACCCGCTTTCCTCCGTCGACCTGGTTATTGACCACTCCGTTACCGTTGACCACTTTGGCGATGACGATGCGTTTGAAGAGAACGTGCGTCTGGAAATGGAACGTAACCACGAACGTTACGTCTTTCTGCGCTGGGGCCAGCAGGCGTTTAGCCGTTTCAGCGTAGTACCGCCCGGCACCGGGATTTGCCACCAGGTTAACCTGGAATACCTTGGCAAAGCCGTCTGGAGCGAAATGCAGGGCGATGAGCTGGTCGCCTATCCTGACACGCTGGTGGGCACCGATTCCCACACCACTATGATTAACGGCCTCGGCGTGCTGGGATGGGGCGTGGGGGGCATCGAAGCGGAAGCGGCGATGCTCGGCCAGCCGGTATCCATGCTTATCCCGGACGTGGTCGGTTTTAAGCTCGACGGCAAGCTTTCAGAAGGCATTACCGCAACCGATCTCGTGCTGACCGTTACCCAGATGCTGCGTAAGCACGGCGTTGTCGGCAAGTTTGTCGAATTCTACGGCGACGGGCTGGATTCCCTGCCGCTGGCAGACCGCGCCACCATTGCCAATATGGCCCCGGAATACGGGGCGACGTGCGGCTTCTTCCCAATCGATGCCGTGACGCTTGAATACATGCGTCTGAGCGGGCGCACTGAAGATCAGGTTGCGCTGGTCGAGGCTTATGCAAAAGCGCAGGGCATGTGGCGTAACACCGGCGATGAACCGGTCTTTACCAGCACGCTTGTTTTGGATATGAACGAAGTGGAGGCGAGCGTCTCCGGCCCGAAACGCCCACAGGATCGCGTACCTCTGGGCGAGGTGCCCAAAGCCTTCAGCGCCAGTAATGAGCTAGCCCTGAACACCGCGCAAAAAGATCGCGCGCCGGTGGATTACACGATGGGCGGGCGTGAATACCAGCTTCCGGATGGCGCAGTGGTTATTGCCGCCATTACTTCCTGTACCAACACCTCTAACCCTAGCGTGTTAATGGCGGCGGGCCTGCTGGCGAAAAAAGCGCTCACGCTTGGGCTGAAACGCCAGCCCTGGGTTAAGGCTTCGCTGGCGCCGGGCTCGAAGGTGGTCTCCGATTATCTGGCCAAAGCCCGCCTTACGCCGTACCTCGATGATTTGGGGTTTAACCTTGTCGGCTACGGCTGTACCACCTGCATCGGTAACTCAGGGCCGCTGCCGGACCCTATCGAGCAGGCAATTAAGAAAGGCGATTTAACCGTTGGCGCCGTGCTCTCCGGTAACCGAAACTTCGAAGGGCGCATTCATCCGCTGGTGAAAACAAACTGGCTGGCTTCGCCGCCGCTGGTAGTGGCCTATGCGCTTGCGGGGAATATGAACATTAACCTGACAACCGATCCGTTGGGCCACGATCGTAAGGGCGATCCTGTGTATCTGAAAGATATCTGGCCGAGCAATCAGGAGATTGCGCGTGCGGTAGCCCAGGTTTCTACTGAAATGTTCAACAAAGAATATGCTGAAGTCTTCGAAGGTACGCCGGAGTGGCGCAGCATTGAAGTCGAACGTTCAGACACCTATGACTGGCAGAGCGATTCCACCTATATTCGCCAGTCGCCTTTCTTTGACGATATGGAAGCAGAGCCGAAAGCGGTGCAGGACATTCATGGCGCGCGCGTGCTGGCCATGCTGGGCGATTCGGTTACCACCGACCATATCTCGCCTGCGGGCAGCATCAAACTGGACAGCCCGGCAGGGCGTTATCTGCTGAACCGTGGCGTTGAGCGCCGGGATTTTAACTCCTATGGTTCGCGTCGCGGTAACCACGAAGTGATGATGCGTGGGACATTTGCCAATATCCGTATCCGTAACGAGATGGTGCCCGGCGTTGAGGGTGGGATGACGCGCCTGCTGCCCGGTGATGAAGTCATGTCGATTTACGATGCGGCAATGCGTTACCAGCAAAAGGACATACCCCTTGCGGTTATCGCCGGGAAAGAATACGGCTCAGGCTCAAGCCGTGACTGGGCGGCAAAAGGGCCGCGCCTTCTGGGCGTGCGGGTGGTTATCTCCGAATCCTTTGAACGCATTCACCGCTCTAACCTTATCGGGATGGGGATCCTGCCGCTTGAATTCCCGCAGGGCGTCACGCGTAAAACGCTGGGGCTGACCGGGGAAGAAACCATTGATATCAGCGGCCTGAATTCGCTGACGCCGGGCGCCACCGTCTCGGTGACGTTGTCACATGCTGATGGGCGAACTGAGGTGATTGACTGCCGCTGCCGTATCGATACCGGTAATGAATTAACCTATTTCCGCAACGATGGCATTTTGCATTACGTTATTCGTAATATGCTGAAGTAAATGAAAATCTCCCCCAGCAATGGGGGAGAGCGTGCCGTTACTCTGAAAGCAGATGGCCCATTTTGGCCGCTTTGGTATCCAGATAGTGGGCGTTTTTTGGATTGCGGCCCACGATTAAGGGGACGCGTTCAACGATATTAATCCCGGCTTCGCTCAGGATTTCTACCTTCTTAGGGTTGTTGGTCAGCAGACGAACCGCATCCACCCCCAGCAGTTTGAACATATCGGCGCACAGGGTGAAATCGCGTTCATCCGCGGCAAAGCCCAGCTGATGATTCGCTTCAACGGTATCAAAGCCTTTATCCTGCAGCGCATAGGCACGAATTTTGTTAAGCAGGCCGATGTTACGCCCTTCCTGACGATGATAAAGCAGTACACCGCGGCCTTCTTCGGCGATATGCGAAAGGGCGGCTTCAAGCTGGAAACCACAGTCACAGCGCAGGCTAAACAGCGCATCGCCCGTCAGGCATTCGGAGTGGACACGGGCCAGAACGGAGGCATCCCCGGTAATATCACCAAAAATCAGGGCGGCATGATCCTGCCCGGTCGCCAGTTCTTCAAAACCCACCATCAGGAAATCGCCCCATGGGGTTGGCAGTTTGGCTTCTGCCACACGTTTAAGCTGCATGTGATTCTCCAGGTACTTATTTGACACCCGCAGGTGCCTGCCAGCTTTCTGGCTTGTGCAATTATTATTGTCTATTTTGCCACAGCGCAGCTTGCTTCGCCTAATTGGCCGGGCGGAAAGCTATTTTTACTTTTTGAGTGTGCGCACGTTTATCCTCTTGTGCACTTTATCGGTTATCCTTGTTTACTTTTATTTTCAAGGAGGAGCAATGCGCGCTATAGCACAACGAACCGCAGCGGGAGCAGGAGTGTTGTTAATCATGCCGTTAACCGTCTGGCTTACCGGCTGGCGCTGGGAACCAGGCGGCAACAGCGCCTGGCTAAAAGCGATGTTCTGGCTAACCGAAACGGTGACGCAGCCCTGGGGAATCATCACCCATGTGGTGCTGTGCGGCTGGTTTTTGTGGTGCCTTCGCTTTCGTCTTAAAGCCGCCGTTATGCTCTTTGCCATCCTCGGTGCTGCGATCCTTATCGGCCAGAGCGTCAAGTCAGCCATCAAGGATCGGGTGCAGGAGCCTCGCCCGTTCGTGGTATGGCTTGAAAAAACGCAGCATGTTCCCACCGATGAGTTCTACAATTTAAAGCGTAAACAGCGCAGCGAACTGGTGAAAAGTCAGCTGGCCGGGAATCGCGAAGTGCCGCCATGGCTGCATAAACACTGGCAGAAAGAGACCGGTTTTGCCTTTCCCTCTGGCCACACGATGTTTGCCGCAAGCTGGGCATTACTAGGCGTTGGCCTGCTATGGCCGCGCCGTCGCACCTTTACCATCGTCTTATTGCTGTGCTGGGCCACCGGCGTGATGGGGAGCCGGCTTTTATTGGGCATGCACTGGCCGCGTGATTTGGTGGTCGCCACGCTGTTGTCCTGGCTGCTGGTAACCCTGGCTACCTGGCTTGCGCAAAAATTATGCGGCCCGCTTTCTGTGCCGGTTCAGGAAGCTGAAGAAATAGTCGAAAGGGACGACGAGCCTTGAGTTTATTGATTTAAACCCCATTTCTTATGAATTGGACGTCGCTAATGGATTCCCCGGGCTCACCGGAAATGGTAGTTTATACCGTTGAACAGCATTAGGGCATAACTGTCGCGTACGACCACATAACGGGAAGTAATGTGAAATATCTATTCATTTTCTTACTGGTGCTAGCGATCTTTGTGGTATCCGTCACCTTAGGCGCGCAAAACGATCAGGTAGTGAACTTTAATTACTTACTTGCTCAGGGCGAATATCGGGTCTCCACATTACTGGCGACGCTTTTTGCGGCGGGTTTTATTATCGGCTGGCTTATCTGCAGCCTGTTCTGGCTGCGTGTACGCATCTTACTGGCACGCGCCGAGCGTAAAATTAAGCGTCTTGAACAGCAAATCCCTATGGACCCCGTCGTGCCAGACACCACCGTTCCGGCCGTGAAGGAATAACCGGCTATGCTGGAGCTGCTGTTTCTGTTGTTGCCCGTGGCCGCCGCTTACGGCTGGTACATGGGCCGCAGAAGTGCGTATCAGAATAAACAACAGGAAGCGAATCGCCTGTCGCGCGACTACGTTGCCGGGGTGAATTTCCTGTTGTCTAATCAGCAGGATAAAGCGGTGGATCTCTTCCTGGATATGCTAAAGGAAGATACCAGCACCGTTGAGGCGCACCTCACGTTAGGCAACCTTTTCCGCTCGCGCGGGGAAGTGGACCGCGCCATTCGCATCCACCAGTCGTTAATGGAAAGCGCCTCGCTGACCTACGAACAGCGGCTGCTGGCCGTTCAGCAACTGGGCCGGGATTATATGGCCGCCGGCTTATACGACCGGGCAGAAGATATGTTTGCCCAGCTGGTGGACGAAACAGATTTTCGCATCGGCGCGCTGCAGCAGCTTTTATTAATCCACCAGGCCACCAGCGACTGGCAGAAAGCCATCGATGTTGCCGAGCGCCTGGTGAAACTTGGGAAAGACAAACAGCGCACCGAAATCGCCCACTTCTACTGCGAGCTTGCCCTGCAGCTGATGGGCAGCGACGACCTTGACCGCGCCATGTCGCTGTTAAAGAAAGGAGCGGCGGCGGATAAAAACTGCGCCCGCGTCTCCATTATGATGGGGCGCATCTTTATGGCGAAAGGCGAATACGCTAAGGCTGTTGAAACGCTCCAGCGCGTTATCGATCAGGACAGCGAGCTGGTCAGCGAAACGCTGGAGATGCTGCAGGTTTGTTTCCAGCAGCTCAACAAGCCAGACGAGTGGGAAGCTTTCCTCAAACGCTGCGTTGAGGAAAACACCGGCGCCGTGGCGGAGCTGATGCTGGCAGGCATTCTGGAGCAAAAAGAAGGGGCGGACACCGCACAGGTGTACATCAACCGCCAGCTACAGCGGCATCCTACGATGCGCGTGTTCCATCGGCTGATTGATTATCATCTGCAGGACGCGGAAGAAGGGCGGGCAAAAGAGAGCCTGATTGTCCTGCGTGATATGGTCGGTGAGCAGGTGCGTACCAAGCCGCGCTACCGCTGCCAGAAATGCGGTTTTACCGCCTTTACCATGTACTGGCACTGCCCATCCTGCCGCGCCTGGTCAACCGTTAAACCGATTCGCGGCCTGGACGGCCAATAAGCTCAATAAGCAGCGCCGCGCCGCTGCTTTTAAAAAACGCCGCACTTTAGTTACAACATACTTAACCGTTTTCTTCATCGCTCATATCAACCATCGAGCAGCAATTGCTTTGCAGGTCACAATGGCGACTGTAAATTTATCGGGGGGGCGGGTAGAATGCTGCCGTTTATCTTCGCGCCGCGCCGGTGCCCAACAGTCAGAAGGTTTAGCCATGAATTCAAACACATCTTCCTCCTCCCGTGTTGCCACCGATTCACCCGTTGTCGTTGCGCTCGATTACGATAAGCGCGACAGCGCGCTGGCTTTCGTTGACCGTATCGACCCGCAGGATTGCCGCCTGAAAGTGGGCAAAGAGATGTTTACGCTATTTGGCCCACGGTTTGTTACCGACCTCCAGCAGCGCGGTTTCGATGTTTTCCTCGACCTGAAATTCCACGATATTCCAAACACCACGGCACGCGCGGTAGCCGCGGCGGCGGAGCTTGGCGTATGGATGGTAAACGTTCACGCAAGCGGCGGGGCGCGCATGATGTCTGCCGCTCGTGAGGCGCTGAACCCGTTTGGTAAAGATGCGCCGTTGCTCATTGCTGTAACCGTGCTGACCAGCATGGAAGCCAGTGATTTAGCCGATCTTGGCATTACTTCAAGCCCGGCGGATTATGCCGAGCGCCTGGCGCGCCTGACCCAGAATTGCGGGCTGGACGGCGTGGTATGCTCCGCCCATGAAGCGATTCGATTTAAAAACGAACTGGGACAGGCTTTTAAGCTGGTAACCCCCGGTATTCGCCCTGAAGGCAGCGACGCGGGCGACCAGCGCCGCATTATGACGCCGCTTCAGGCGCAGAGCGCGGGCGTAGATTATATGGTCATCGGGCGTCCCATCACCCAATCAGCCGATCCGGCGCAAACGCTGCGTGATATTCGTGCCTCGCTAAAACAGGAAGCGTAAATAGTGAAAGATGATAACAGCCGGCTGGTTTACTCCACGGAAACAGGGCGCATCGACGAGCCGAAAACCGAAGCTGTGCGCCCCAAGGGCGATGGCATTGTCCGTATCCAGCGTCAGACCAGCGGACGCAAAGGAAAAGGCGTGTGCCTGATAACCGGTATTGATGCCGATGACGCCGCGCTTGCCGTTCTGGCCGCAGAATTGAAAAAAAAATGTGGATGCGGCGGGGCGGTAAAAGACAGGGTGATTGAAATTCAGGGCGATAAAAGAGATCTGATTAAATCCCTGCTGGAAGCCAGGGGGATGAAGGTAAAACTGGCTGGCGGCTGATTTAGCCCTGAAGAAAAATAACAGGCCACGGATATTTCCGTGGCCTTTTTTACGATTGCTGCCAGGCGTGCCAAAAAATTTTAATTCAAAAGCGGAGTAAATTTTTGCTGGCCTCAGGCCTTATTTACCGACCTGGTGACCGATAATACCGCCAACCGCCGCGCCGCCCAATGTCCCCAGCGCGCTGCCATCGCTTAAGACGGCGCCGCCTACGGCACCAGCACCGGCACCTAGCGCGGTGTTACGATCGCGTTTGGACCAGTTAGAACATGCGCTCAGAGAAGTGGCCAGAGTCAGCGCCAGCATAACAGCAGCAATTTTTTTGTTATTTAAGGTCATAATATTTTCTCCTGAATAATTGATTCATGGATCATATCTCCCTCTAAGTATAGTGTCTTAAACGGAGTTGCCACGAAACGCTATAACGATATAGACCTAAAAGTTAACGCCGGTGATTATCACTTCCTGTTATATCGCTAATAAATATTCTAATTTTCACGCAAAGTTAAGACAGGTAAAAAATCTTAAATGGCTGGCAGGATAAATCTGATAGCAAAGCTGCCTGCATAAATAACAGACAGCCCTGAAATAAGCGGATTAACTCAGCGGAAATTGCTTAACAATATCGACGTGTACGCCGCTGTCCTGTAGCTGCCGGTTCGCCGTGTCGCTTAGCCCGTCATCGGTTATTACCCGGCTAAAACGCGCGATTGGCCCAAGCGTATAAGGATGGGTGACGCCAAATTTGCTGCTGTCGGTCAGCACAATTGCTTCGCTGCCCTTTTCCAGCACCGCGTTCACCACGTCAGCGCGCATCATATCCCGGCCGGTGAAGCCAGTTTCAGGCAGGAAGCCGTCAATCCCGATAAATGCCTTATTAAAATGCACCTGCTGAATAAATTGACGGGTCAGCGGGCCGACCATGCTCTCGCTTTTTTTCTGGTAAATGCCGCCCAGCAAAATCACTTCGCAATTTGTGTCCTTGAGCAGGTGGGCGATATAGCTGCTTACGGTAATTAGCGTAACGCGCTTAAGTTCTGCAAGCGTACGGGCGAGAAGGGCGTTGCTGCTGCCGTTTTCGATAAAGACCGTTTCACCGTCATTGACAAGCGTTGCGGCAAATTCCGCCAGCGTGCGTTTCAGGGCGTAGTTATTCATCATGCGGGTTTCAACGTCGTCGCTTTCAAGCCCAACGGCGTAACCGTGGGCGCGACGCAGATAGCTACGCTTTTCCAGAAGATTAAGATCCTGGCGGATAGTTACTTCGGAAACGCCGGTTATTTTGGCAAGATCGGTCACGCTCATGCGGCCTCGATCAATCACCATCTGTAATATGATTTGTTGTCTGGAATTCATATCAGCCAATTATCGGCGGTGGGCTTAGCCACCGCCTGAGTTGTCAAAGGGTGTGTTCTGTTCTGGCTATAATATCATCCTGGGCGTCCGGAGATAAGGCTGTAAAGAATGCCGAGTAACCTGCTACACGCACCGCTAAATCACGATGTTTATCAGGATGTTGTTTTGCATCTATCAGGGTTTCACGAGAAACTATGTTGTATTGTACGTGCCAGCCTTTATGCGCTTCAAAGAAGGTTCGTAGCATAAACATTAATTTTTCACGGTCGCGTGTGTTAACCAGCGTGGACGGGTTCAGTTTCTGATTCAGCAGCACGCCGCCCAGAATCTTGTCGGTGGGCAGCTTGCCGACTGAGTTAATCACGGCCGTTGGGCCCAGCCTGTCGGTGCCGGATGCCGGGCTTGCGCCTTCCGCCAGCGGCGTGGCCGCTTTGCGTCCATCGGGCGTCGCCATGGTCGCGGCCCCGAAGGGAACGTTAGCCGAAATTGATGACGTACCCGCATAGTAAGTGCCGCCGACCGGCCCGCGCCCAAAACGGGTATTGTGATACTGCTTAAGCTCATCAATATAGGTCTGGTAGGCGCGGGCCAGCAGCAGATCCACTTCATCATCGTCATTGCCGTATTTAGGCGCGCCGTTAATCAGGCGCTGGCGTAGCTGCTCGCCGCTAAGCTCGGCAAAATCGTTAGCCAGCGCTGCGGCCAGTTGCTGTTGCCCAATCGCACCCTGCTCGAAGACCAGTTTACGCACCGCCGCCAGGCTGTTGCCGAGGTTGGCGATACCTACCTGCAGACCGGAAACCCAGTCATATTTTGCGCCGCCTTGCTTAATGCTTTTACCGCGCTCGATACAGTCATCCACCAGCGCCGAGCAGAGAATATCGTGAGCGTTTTCTTCCAGCACGGTATCCACCACGCATTCGATCTCGATAGATTTTTGCGTGTAGTAGCGAATTTGCGCATCCCAGGCGGCCATCACCTCAGCGAAATCTTTGAAGTTATCCTTTGAAAGCGCTTTTTCCTGCGGCAGAAAGATGTCGCCGCTGGTGGCATCACGGCCCTGCTCAAGCGCTGCCAGCATTACGCGGGCAAAGTTAATAAAGCTCATACCGGTACAGCGATAGCCCCATTTGCCGCCCACGGCGGTTTCGATACAGCCGATCGCCGCATAGTCGTATGCATCTTCGCGGCTTACGCCAAGCCTGATAAATTCGTCGATAACAATCTCATCGTTATTAAAGGCAGGCATGCCAAACCCGCAGCGAATCACCTGCACGCAGGCATCAAGAAAATCATCGCTCATCCCGGCGTGGTAACGCACGCTGAGATTTGGCTGCGTGGATCGCAGCTGGCCGCAGGATTCGAGCACGGCATAAGAAAGCGGGTTCACCGCGTCAATCGCCTCGCCGTTTAGCAACGTTTGCCCGCCAATGGTCACGTTTTGATATAGCGGACTGCCCGCAGAGGCTTTCGAATGCGAACCGGAGCGGATTTTGTTTACCTCCAGCAGCTTCAGCCAGCAGCTTTGCAGCAGTTCGATGGCCTGCTCACGGCTTAGGGTTTGCTCAAGCTCCACATCGCGGCGATACCAGGGGTAAAGATACTGATCCAGTCGGCCAAAGGAAACGGAGTGGCCGTTGGATTCAATCTGCAGCACCAGCTGCACAAAGTAACTCAGTTGCAGCGCCTGCCAGAAAGTTCGCGGCGGCTCGTGTGCAATATGTTCGCAGTTCTCCGCTATCGTCAGCAGCTCATCACGCCGCGCGACGCGCGTCTCTTTGCCCGCCATTTCTTTTGCCAGCGCGGCGTAACGCAGAATATGGTCGCTTAAGGCGGCGAAAGTAAGATCGATAGCTTTCAGGAACTGTTCCTTATGCAGATCGCTCCAGTCGGTGAGCTGCAAGCGCTCGCGCCGCTCGGCCACTTTTGCGCGCAGGCCATCAAGCCCCAGCTCCAGCAGCCGTGGGAAATCCACCGCCAGATGCGCGTCGCCAGAGGTCATATTGCCTTCGGCTTTAATAATGCCGGTCGCCAGCAGCGCTTTTTGCTCGTCGGTAAACATGCCGTAGCAGCGATCCTGCACCGTCTGGCCACGCCACCACGGGCAAATTTCATGCATTACCGCTTTATCTTCAGCGGAGACGGAAAAACCCGCGCCCGGCCGCTCGCCAAGCTCGTCGATCTCCGTTTCAATCCAACCCACGGTGTATTCCGGGAAGAAGGGCGCGGCGCGCACCCGGCTTGCCTGGTTGCCGATAATCAACTCGTCGTGCTTGATCCAGATGGTGCGTTCAGCCAGGTGATGCGCCAGCGCCAGGGCGCGACGAACCGGCAACGGTTTATCCTGATGCTGTTGGTAAACGGCAGTATAGTGCTGCGCGCGTTCGGTACAGACGGGCGGCTTAGCGATGTTGATCAGCGCTGCTTTGTGCGCCTGAATACGCGGGCTAAGAAAGTTCAGCTTCAGTTCGGTCATGATGGTTATCCTCTGATCCAGGCGGTCATGCCTTTCTGGCTGGCATACTGCCCGGCAAACTGCAGCAGTTCCGGCGCATCAAGAGGCTTATGCGCGGCCAGATAGGGGACGTTCAGGAGTTTATATTTGTTGATACCTAAGGTGTGGTAGGGCAAAAAATGGATCGCTTTAGCGCCGATCTCATCGGCGGCAAAATCGCTGATGGCGCGAACGGACCGTTCATCAGCGTTAAAATCAGGGATCAGCGGCACGCGGATGGTCATCTCCACGCCGTGTGAGGCAAGTTTGCGAAAGTTATCCAGCACCCGCTCCACGTTGCCATCCGTCCATTGGTGAAAACGCCGCTTATCGACATGCTTTAAATCTGCGAGCAGCAAATCCAGATGCGGTAAACAGGGTTCGATATACTTCCACGGCACGTGCAGGCAGGACTCCACGGCGGTATTAATGCCGGCTTGCTTGCTGCGCTGCAATAAAGAGCGGGCCAGTTCCGGCTGCATAAAAGGCTCGCCGCCGGAGAGCGTAATCCCGCCGCCGCTGCGATCGTAAAAGGGTTTATCGCGCAGCACCTTTTCCATGATGGCGTCGGCGCTTTGCGTTTCGCCACAAACGGTCAGCGCCTGGGTTGGGCAGCAGCCGGTGAGAAGGTTTATATTTACATCGCTGAGTTTTTCACGGGCGATAATCAGCTTTTCATCCAGGCGTGAAATCATCTGCGGGGCCGCTTGCTGACACAAATCGCAGCCCGCAAGGCACAGGCGCTCGTCAAACAACACATCCTGCTTACGCGCGCGGCTTTCCGGGTTCTGACACCAGCGGCAGCCGAGCGGGCATCCTTTCAGGAACACCACGGTGCGAATACCCGGACCGTCGTGCGTGGAGTAACGCTGGATATTGAAAAGCATAGTCACCTCATAACTTTCTTTTGAAGATTAAATTACTTTCGAATGAAAGTTTTCTTGATTTTGATCAGGAGTGAATCAAAAGGCGAAGCTATGATGACGAGATTGAGATCTGCCACGAATCCGGAGAGTTTATGGAACTGTATTTAGACACTGCCGACGTAACTGCCGTTAAGCGTTTAGCGCGGGTATTACCGCTGCAGGGGGTGACGACCAATCCATCGATTATCGCCAAAGCGGGTAAGCCGGTTTGGGACGTGCTGCCCGCGTTGCAGGAGGCGCTGGGCGGCGAGGGCAAGCTGTTTGCTCAGGTGATTGCGGCCAATGCCGATGAAATGGTGCGGGAAGCGCAGAGGCTGATCGACCGTGTGCCGGGGCTGGTGGTAAAAATTCCGGCCACGGTGGAAGGCCTGGCGGCGATGAAACAGCTTAAAGCGCTGGCGATCCCGACGCTGGGCACCGCGGTGTATGGCGCGGCTCAGGGCCTGCTGGCGGCGCTCGCCGGGGCCGAATATGTCGCACCTTACGTGAATCGTCTGGATGCCCAGGGCGGCGACGGCATTCAGATGGTACAGGATCTGCAGCAGTTGTTGAATCTGCATGCGCCTTCTTCAAAGGTGCTGGCAGCGAGCTTCCGCACGCCGCATCAGGCGATGTCATGCCTGCTGGCTGGCTGTGAGGCTATCACCTTGCCGCCAGACGTTGCCGACCAACTGCTGACAACGCCTGCCGTCACCGCAGCCATCGCCACCTTTGAAAAAGACTGGCAGGGCGCCTTTGGCGCTTTAACGCTGTAATCTACCTGCCACGCGGCCTTTCAGATTTCCCACGGCGATTTTTTTAAATCGCTGTCGGGCCTCTCTTCGCCATTGGCAATGCTCAATAATTCCGCTTTCAAAATTTCCAGGTTATTCAGCGCCGAGGCATGATCGCCCCCGACTAAAATATCCAGTACCGTATCAATACGCTTAGCGAGCTGTCGCGGGTCCACTGTAGTAGTCATGGGCATCCTGTTCTTTTCAGCAATAGTTGCTGAGAGGATAAAACAAAAAATATCAGAGGGCTATCTGTCTTGCGCGGGCGTCGAGCCAGCGTCTGGCAAGGCGTAAATCGGAAAGGACGTCAATGTCGTGCACGATCCCGACATCACGGAGGGAAAGGTGCAGCGCGTTCCCCTTCAGGCGTGAATCCCGCACGATTTCCTTTGCGCCGGTATCGCCGGAAAGGGCCAAAAGAGAACGAATGCATTCCCGGCGAAATCCGACCGGATGCCCCTGCCGGCTGCGGTACCAGGGTACAACAACCGGTTTTTCCCTAAGCGCATCGGCGACACGCTGCAGTGAAGCAGGGTTAATCAGCGGCAGATCGGCGGGCAGAATAAGCCATCCCGATGCGTTTGCGGTTGCCCTGACGCCCATCGCGATAGAATCCCCCATGCCGCCGGTGCCGCCTTCTGGTTTTACAAGGTGCCACGGCAGGCCAGACGCTTTTACCGCCTGCAGCACATGCCACAGAACCGGTTTTCCATTAAGCAGCGCATCCAGCTTATGCGTCGAGGCCCCTGAAGCGATAAACCTTTCCCCCCTTCCGGCCGCAAGAATAATGACGGTGGGCGAGGGCGTCAGCATGTTTTGCCTTTATCCAGTCCGCTAAGACGCGTCGCTGCCACATCGGCCAGAATAGAAAGCGCCAGCGAGTGCGCGTCGCGCGCCTTAGGGAAGATGCCTATCGGCGCTTTGATCCGGGCGATGTCGCGGGGGGGCCAGCCAAGCTCGGTCAGCCTTTGCACGCGCTCGCGATGGGTTCGTCTGCTGCCCAGCGCGCCGATGTAAAAGGGCGTAGCGGCAAGGGCAGCCTGCAGGGCGGGCAGCTCCCGGTGAAGGTCGTGGTAGAGCAGTATCACAGCCGTGTCTGCATCAATAGAGGGGGAGGAGGCGCGTAGCGACGTGCTTTCGTTGATGTGTACATCGTAGCCGGCGGCCTGAGCCAGCCTGGCGGTCATCTCTGCTTCGATGGAACGGCCATAAATAACCACCCGCGCGCAGGGCCGGTAAGCGGTATCGAAAAACTCGCCGTTCCGGCCAGTCTCCCGGCAGGGCACAATACTTTGCAGGGTCTGTGATGGCGGGTGATAGCGCAGACCCGCAGGCCTGCGCTGGTCCAGCGCTGCCAGTACGGCCAGCAGTGGCCCGGCGGAGCGCAAGATGTGAATGCCGAGGGTAATACTGCCGCCGCAGGGAAGCACGATGTCAAACCACGGCGATCCTTTGCCGTAAATAACCGTGCGGTCGTTTCCAGCGCTTATGGCCTGCATGGCTTCGTAAGCGGCAGCG
>DAMALH010000051.1:0-24936 GCA_032000125.1 Buttiauxella sp.
CCGTTGCGCCGCTTGTGCTGCTGATGGTGGCGCCGCTGCTCGCTCTCGGGCTCGTGCTGCGGCTGCCGGGCGCGGAACCGCAGGCCTTTAGCGAGCGTAAAAGCGCGCGTATGCGTCTTGACTGCCTGCCGCTAATGCTCTGCGCCGTCCTGCTTGCCGCGGCGGTAAGCCTGATGCAGCTTGGCCTTTCGCCTGCTTTATCCCGCCAGTTTATGACTGACAGCAGCGCCATTAGTCATCAGGTTGCCTGGCTGCTAAGCCTTGCCGCCGTGGCCTCGCTGGCCGCTCAGTTTGGCGTGCTGCGCAGGCAGCTTCTTGTTCCGGTGCCCCTGTTGTTGGTGGCTGGAGTGCTGATGGTGGCAGGGCTGGCGATGATGCTCAGCACGCAACTGGCGCTGTTTTATGCGGGCTGCGGCATGCTTTCTTTCGGCGCGGCCCTTGCGCCTCCGGCCTATCAGCTTCTGCTAAACGGCCGGCTTACGGACGGCGCGGGAGCCGGCTGGATCGCCTCCGGACACACGCTCGGCTATGGCCTGAGCGCGTTGCTGGTGCCGCTGGTTTCGCACTTGCACAGCGCCTCTGCTTTAATTGCGACGGCATTTCTGGCCGCCGTGTTGTTTACCGTTGTGTCTGGCCTCGTCTGGCGCGGGCACGCTCGTTCATCATGTCAGTAAGGAGCTGCTATGGCTGGAGTAGAGGGCTATCGCCTGTTTAACGTTACGCTTGCGCGTAAAACCTCGGTTTCCCCCTCGCTGCTGAGCCTGATCTTTACGGGAAGCGAGGTTGCGAAGATGAAAAGTGACTCTCCCGACCAGCGTATAAAAATGCTGTTCCCGTCAGAAGACGGCACGCCACCGGCATTGCCGATGGCCGGGCAGTGGTATCAACGGCTTCAGGCATTGCCGAAAGAAAAGCGTCCAGTTATGCGCACTTACACCCTGCGTCACGTTGCCCCCGAGCGTGAGGAAATGACGGTAGAATTTGTCAGCCACGGCACGGAAGGGCCCGCGTCGGCATGGGCCATCGCCGCACAGCCCGGCGATTCTTTGCAGATCGTTGCGCCAAATGGCGACTATCAGGCGGACAGCGGCGGCTACGAGTGGACGCCGCCTGAGGGATTAAAGCAGGCGCTGATCGTGGCGGATGAAACGGCGTTGCCTGCCGCGCGCGGTATTCTGGAACTGCTGGCGATGCAGCGCAACCCGCCGAAAGTGCAGGCCTTTTTTGAAGTCCCCGAAGAAGGCGACTGCGTAGAATTAAGCGCCTATAGTTTTGCGGAAATTATCTGGTTGCCGCGTAAAGCATTCAACGCAACGCACGGCGAGCGCCTGATTCCTGCCGTTGAGCAGCAGGCGCGAACTCCGCAGACAAACGCCGGCCGTGACGCTATCCGGGAAGAGGAGGAGGGCGAACTACTCTGGGATAAAGCCACGACCGGCGACCTTGAATTTTACGGCTGGATAGCGGCAGAATCCTCAGTGGTAAAAATGCTGCGCCGCCATTTGATTGGCGAACGCGGGGTAAGCCATGATGCCATCAACTTTATGGCTTACTGGAGCAAAGGACGCCAGAAATAAGGGGGAAGCCTGGGGCTGCCCCCTGCTGGCGCAGAGAGGAATAAATTAGCCTTTTTTTAGCTCGGGCCACAGACGGAGCGTGGTCTTCACTATGCTCAGCAAATCCTCATAGCTGGCGTTTTCACGGGAGCTAACCGACATGCCCTGAATCACGCAGCACAGGTATCTGGCGAGCGCCCGGGCATCGCTAGCTGGGGGGATTTCGCCTTTCTGCTGCCTTTGCGTCAGAAAACGCACCAGCGTCTCTTCCTGCATGGCGTGGCGTGCTTTGATGGTGGTCGCAATATCGTCCGAAGAGGCTGCCAGTACCGATGAAGTACAGATAATAAAGCAGCCTGACGGCGTATCTTTGTCGGTAAAACGCTTCGCTACCGTAAAAAGATAATCCTCAAGCGCTTCTTCAAGCGTGCGTTCTTCGCAGAACAGACATGCTTCATGTTTTTCTGCAAAGCGGGCGATGTAACGATCGAGCACGGCCCGGAACAACCCCTCTTTATTGGTGAATTCTGCATAGAGCGTTGGCGCTTTCGCGCCCGTCGCTTCTACCAGATGCGCCATAGAGGTTGCTTCATAGCCGTGTTGCCAGAATAGCGTCATGGCCTTATCGAGTGCTGCTTCCCTGTCGAACACTTTCGGTCGGCCACGGCTTTTTTTAATACAGCTTGCGTCAGTAGACATGTTTGCCGTTTAACCTTTGTCTGTTAAGTGAGCAGCCATTATAAAAATTATTAGCCTGCGTAGCCAGCGGCATTTTTCTAAAAATAAATCTCTTCTATCGTAATGAAAAATAATGCTTTTATAAATTAATTAATGCTCATTATAAAATAGTGTTGACCTGTGATGCAGATCACGATTATTATTTGTTTATCGATCGTTAACTAATTAAGTTAACGGCCTTATAAAATCACCTGCAGAAGGCATCTACTATGAAAAACGTAAAAACTCTTATCGCGGCAGTCATCCTAAGCTCCGTATCATTCGCAAGCCTTGCGGCTGTACAGGTTCAGGCAACCCCAGCCGATCAACAAAAAGTCGGCATCATCAGCGCCAACGCCGGGACTAACCTGGGTTCGCTGGAAGATCAACTGGCGGCTAAAGCTGATGCCATGGGCGCTAAATCGTTCCGTATCACTTCTGTAACCGGCCCGAACACGCTGCACGGCACCGCCGTTATCTACAAATAACAACCGAGCGTAACCCTCTAAGCGCTATGCCATGCCACAAAAAAGCCCTGTCGAAAGACAGGGCTTTTGCTTTTCATGAGTCTCAATCAGGCAAGCTTGATTGTTTGCGCCTGTTCCGCAAACGGCTCACGCTTAAGGCTAAGGCGAGCATAGTCGCGCCCGTTGCCACCCAAAGGCTGAATCGCACCGCCAAACCTTCCTGAATAGCGTTTTTCAGCACGGGCTGAGCCATCAGCGATAAAATCACCCCCACGAAAGCCGTGCCCAGGCATTGCCCAAAAGTGCGCATTATCGCCAGCACCCCTGAAGCATACCCGCTGTTTTCACGCGCAACGTTGGCGAGCATTTCACGATTGTTCGGACTCTGAAAACAGCCAAACCCGATACCGCACAGCAGGCTCCGCAGGGCAATATCCCACTCCTGCGCGTGCTCGGGAAGCTGTGTCAGCAGAACCAGGCCACAGGTAAATACGCACAGCCCAACGGTTGAGATGATGGCAGGCGCATAGCGATCGGCCAGCCGACCCGCGTGCGGCGCGACCAGAATAATTCCGGCAGGCCAGGGCAGAAACAGCAGCGCTGAGGCAAACGCGCTATAGCCATAAATGCTCTGAAACAGGAAGGGCAGCGCCACGAAGGTCATACCCTGGCTGACAAAGGAGGCCAGCGAGGTTAACGCCGCAAGAGAAAACCGGGCCGAGCGAAATATTTCCAGCGGCATAAGAGGGGCGATGGCGCGACGCTGGCGCCAGATAAACAACCCGCCTGCGATAAGCGCGGTAAGGCCATAGCCAAAGGCCGCTGCCAGCGTTGAAGACGCTATTTCTCTGTTCCCTGCCTGCGAAAAAGCGTTGGCGGCAAGAATCAGGCCTCCCAGCATCACGGCCGATAAGATGGCTCCCGCGTAATCAAAGGGGTTATTGACGTCAGAAGTCTTGCCGGGAATAGCCCGAAGAGCGAGCGCTAAGGCGATGAGGCCCAGAGGAATATTGATGGCAAATAGCCATTGCCAGCTTAACGCCGACAGCATTATGCCGCCCAGCAGCGGCGCCACGGCGGTGCTTGTGGCAATCAGCAAAGCATTTAACCCCAGGATGCGTCCCAGCAGGCGGCCGGGAAAAACCGTGCGCAGAATCGCTGGCGCAATGCTTAGCGTCGCCGCTCCCCCGATGCCCTGTAACAGGCGCATGCCGGTCAACGTTGCCAGTGAAGAGGCCAGGGCGCAGCCAACAGAAGAGAGCGTAAAGAGGCTAAGCCCGATCGCAAAAAGCGTTCGAAAGCCCAGCCGTGCGGCGAGTGCGGCAAATATCGCAAGCGTCATCGCCGCGGATAAAAGGTAGCCGTTAGCGACCCAGACCGCGGACGCCGGGGAAACGTTAAGCGAATGGGCAATCTGCGGCAGGGCGATATTGACGACGGAGCCGTCGAAAACGCCCATTGCGGTGGCGGTCATCACCGCTGCCATAGCAAAGCCTCGTTCACGGCCGGGAAGGCCATCATCGCCCGGTCTGTTGGAGAATAATTCCATAAAAATTAGCCTCAGCCATTGAATGGTTAGTTCGGGGAAATATACTCAGGTGACATACAAGGCGGAAGACGCAGCATTTGCACTGATAACATGCATGAAACGCCCTATATAACAGGACCCAACCGATGACTGAACCCGATCTCAATCTGCTTATCGCTCTTGATGCGCTTCTTGCTCAGCAAAGCGTGGCGGGGGCTGCCCGGCGGCTGGGGTTAAGCGCCTCGGCCATGAGCCGAACGCTCAGCCGGCTTCGTGCGGTAACGGGCGATCCGCTGCTGGTCCGGGCCGGGCGTAATATGGTGTTAACGCCTTACGCTGAAGAAATTCGTGAGCGCACGCAAAACGCCGTGTTTGAGGCGCGTTCGGTACTGCGCCCTCCGTCGTCAGAGCTTAATTTATCTACCCTTGAACGCACTTTTACGCTCCGCGCTAATGATGGCTTTGTTGTGGCGCTCGGCGCTTCACTGATTGCCGCAGCTGCTAAAGCTGCCCCATTGGTGCGCCTGAGCTTTGTGCCAAAACCCGAGAAAGCCTCGGGCGCTTTGCGTGAAGGACTGGTCGATCTTGAGATTGGCGTTTTAGGCAATATGGGGCCGGAAATCCGCCTGCAGGCGCTGTTCAGGGACAGGTTTTTAGGCGTGGTCAGAAAAGGTCACCCCCTTGAGCAGGCGGCGGAAATAACCGCAGAGCTTTACGCCACTTACGGGCATGTGGTGGCCTCTCGCCGCGCAGAAAAGGTTGGCCCGGTTGACGAAGCGCTGGCTGAACTGGGCCTGAAGCGCAATATCGTCGCCCGGGTGCCGAGTTTTCCTGCGGCGCTTGCCGTGGCTCAGGCCTCGGATCTGGTGGCGCTTTTGCCCGCCTCTTTTCTGATTAATCAGCCCGTTGGCTGGCAAGACGGAGCGCCTGCAAGCCTGTGGTCATTCGAGCTGCCGGTAAAAACACAAAGGATCACCGTTTCACAACAGTGGCACCCACGGTCGGAGGTCGATCCGGCCCATCGCTGGCTGCGAAAACTGGTGCTTAGCGTTTGTCGGCAAAAAATGCTGGCGGTAAACGCTGAAAGGGAGCAATAAAAAAGCACCGACGAAACCATCAATCGGTGCTTTTTATCCCGCAGCGTTAGCTTAAATCGCGTTCGCTTCGTGGGCGTTTACCTCAACAGGCATGCCGGAACGCTGCCGCATTGCCTGCTCCATAACCTGCGCGTCCGTTTCAGGCGCGGCCTGGAACTGCTTCATCCTATCGTTAAGCAGGATCGGCAGCACTTTAGGATCGTCGTTAATCGACTTCGACAGCGGCTGATGCACCTCAACCAGGCGTCGTCCGTCCGGCTCAACGGATGTTTTAATCGGCGTGTTGATAATGCGCACCGGCGTGCCCGGCGCCAGCTCTTTGTAAAGCGTTTTGATGTCGTCATCGCGCAGGCGGATGCAGCCGGAACTCACGCGCATGCCGATGCCAAAATCAGCGTTAGTACCGTGCAGCAGATAAACCCCGCCGTAGGCCGCAAGCCGGATAGCGTGGTGGCCCATCGGGTTATCGGGGCCCGCCGGCACAACGGCTGGTAACTTAATGCCGTTAGCCAGATAGCGCGCCCGAATGTTTGCGGTAGGTGTCCAGGTGGGGTTTGCTCGCTTGTCGGAGACGGTCGTTTGCATCGTCGGCGTCATGGTATCGCCGCCTAGCTGACCGATGCCGATGGGATAAACCGTCACGCTATTTTTACCCGCCGGATAATAGTAGACGCGCAGTTCGGCAAGATTGATAACCAGGCCTTCACGCGGCGCATCAGGCAGCAGCGTCTGTAGGGGAATGGTCAACACGCTTCCGGCGCGCGGTACGTAAGGATCGACACCGGGATTAGCCTGCAACAGCGCAAGAAAACCGACGTTGTACTTTTTGGCGATGGCTTCGAGGGAGCCGCCGTCATTCTGCACAACGTGAAAAGCGTTCTGCCCAATAAGACGGCCGCCTGAGGCCGGCAGCGGCCAGGACCTGGCGTTTACCGGAAGCGAGGCCAGAGTTGCCAGCACAAGCAGGAGTGATGCCAGCAGGCGTGTGGACGTTGAGGAAAGCTGCAAAACGCGCATAACGCTAAACCCCTATTTTATTAAGGTTAATATTATTAAAGAGTTAAGCGGGGATTATGCGGGCAGCCTGCGTCGGGAAACCCTGGCTGATTGCAAAGAATGTGTAAATGTTTCAGGATGTAGCGCCTTGCCGGCAGGCAAGGCGCTCAAAACGACCGCTATGCCGCAGTATTCTCAGCAAGCTGGCCCATAAAGCTGCGCACCCAGTCCATGCGCGTTTTGCGGTCGGTAAGATCCTGCATAAATTTCAGCCTCGTCGGGCCATCAAGGCGATAGTGCTGCGGCTGCTTCTGCAGCAGCCCAATCAGCCACACCGGATCGACATTATTCTTCTCGGCAAACTCAATTACGCCGCCTTTTTCATTGCCTTCTATTTTACGCACGCCAAGCTTCTGGGCCTGCTGACGCAGCGCTGCGATATCCAGCAGATTGCGGGCGGCATCCGGCAGCAGGCCGAAGCGGTCGATAAGTTCCACCTTTAGCTCGTCCAGCTCATCGCCGGATTTCGCGCTGGCGATGCGTTTATAGAACGACAGACGCGTGTTGACGTCCGGGATAAAATTCTCCGGCAGCAGGGCGGGCATACGCAGCTCCACTTCCGTCTGGCTGCTGGTTAAATCTTCCAGCGACGGCTCGCGGCCCTCTTTGAGCGCGTCAACGGCGTTTTCCAGCATCTCCATATACAGCGAGAAGCCGATGGTTTCCATCGAGCCGCTCTGGCCTTCACCCAGCAGTTCGCCCGCGCCGCGGATTTCCAGATCGTGAGTCGCCAGGGCAAAGCCAGCCCCCAAATCTTCAAGCGAAGCGATGGCTTCGAGGCGCTTTTGCGCATCTGTGGTCATCGCTTTCGGATGCGGCGTCAGCAGCCAGGCATAGGCCTGGTGGTGCGAACGTCCGACGCGGCCGCGCAGCTGGTGCAACTGCGCAAGCCCGAAGTGGTCCGCACGCTCGATGATAATGGTGTTCGCCGTCGGGATATCGATGCCGGTTTCAATAATGGTGGTGCACACCAGCACGTTAAAACGCTGGTGGTGGAAGTCGTTCATGACCCGTTCCAGTTCGCGCTCGCGCATCTGACCGTGGCCGATGGCAACGCGCGCTTCCGGGACTAAATTTGCCAGACGCTCCGCCGCTTTCTGGATGTTTTCCACGTCGTTGTAAAGGTAATAAACCTGCCCGCCGCGCAGCACTTCACGCAAAATAGCCTCGCGAACTACCAGTTCATCGTACTGGCGCACGAAGGTTTTTACTGCCAGACGGCGGGCCGGCGGCGTGGCGATGATCGACAGGTCGCGCATTCCGCTCATCGCCATATTCAGCGTGCGTGGGATTGGCGTTGCGGTAAGCGTCAGAATATCGACATCCGCGCGCATCGCCTTAATGCGTTCTTTATGACGCACCCCGAAGCGGTGCTCTTCGTCCACGATCAGCAGGCCGAGATCTTTCATCTTCACGTCGTTTTGCAGCAGCTTGTGCGTGCCGATGAGAATATCGACTTTACCCTCGCGGGCCTCTTCGAGAATTTGCGCTTGCTCTTTGGCGCTGCGGAAGCGTGAAAGCATCTCGACGCGCACGGGCCAGTTCGCAAAACGGTCCTGGAAGTTGTCGAGGTGCTGCTGAGCCAGCAGCGTGGTCGGAACAAGCACCGCCACCTGCTTGTTATTTTCAACGGCCAGGAAGGCGGCACGCATCGCCACTTCGGTCTTACCAAAGCCGACGTCGCCGCACACCAGCCGGTCCATCGCCAGCGGCTGGCACATATCGCTCAGTACGGCGTTGATAGCATGGGCCTGATCCGGCGTGGTTTCGAACGGGAAACTGTCGCAGAAAAGCTGGTACTGCTCTTTATTGTGCTTAAAGGCGAAGCCTTCTTTCGCGGCCCGTTGGGCATAGATATCCAGCAGTTCCGCCGCCACGTCACGCACTTTCTCAGCGGCTTTTTGCCGGGCGCGGGACCATGCATCGCTGCCGAGTTTATGCAACGGCGCGTTTTCCTCCGCACCGCCAGCATAACGGCTGATTAAATGCAGCGATGACACAGGTACATACAGCTTTGCATCACCCGCGTAGGTCAGCATCAGATACTCTGCGGTGATGCCGCCCGCTTCAAGCGTTGTTAAGCCTGCGTAACGCCCGACGCCGTGTTCAAGATGCACAACGGGCTGTCCGGCATGCAGTTCTGCCAGGTTACGAATCAGCGTATCCGGGTTGATGGTGCGGCGCTTATCCTGTCGGCGGCGGCTGACGCGTTCACCCAGCAGATCGCTTTCGCAAATCAGCGCGCGGTTGCGCAAGGTGTCGATAAAGCCGTGCTCGCTGGCGCCAGACATCAGGTAGCGTCCGCGATCTGTTGCTTCATCCAGACGATAAATACGTTTTGGCGCAACTTTAATCCGCGACAGCAGCTCGCCCAGCGCCTCGCGGCGGCCCTCGCTTTCTACCGAGAAAACCACCGGGCCTTCGAAGGATTCAAGGAATTTCCGCAGGCTATCGAGTGGGGATTTGTTTTGCGCCTGTACCGCAATGTCGGGCAGCGCGTGATAGCCCAGATTGGTGTTCGCGGCTTTATCGGCAAGCTTTTCGGTTTTGAGCTGGATGCGCGGCCGGGTTTTTAACTCGCTGAACAGCTCATCCACGCGCAGCCACAGGCTTTCCGGCGGCAGAAGCGGGCGCATCGGGTCCACGCCACGGTTCTCAAACCGCGCGGTGGCATCCTGCCAGAAACGCTCTGCGCTGCTTTCCAGATCGCCGGTATTGACCACCAGCGTATTCTTCGGAAAGTAGCTAAACAGCGGCGGCAGCGGTTCGCTAAAGAACAGCGGCTGCCAGTATTCGATCCCGGCGGGCAGGGTGCCTTTACTTACCTGCTGATAGATATGCTCCGCTTCGCGCTTGACTTCAAACCGGTCGCGCCACTGGCTGCGGAAAAGCTCAATGGCCGCTTTATCCGTCGGAAATTCGTGCGCGGGCAGTAAATTTATGGCTTCCACTTCTTCGAGCGTGCGCTGGGTATCCACGTCGAATATGCGCAGGCTGTCGATTTCGTCGTCAAAAAAATCAATGCGGTACGGCTGATTGCTGCCCATGGGATACAAATCGAGCAGCGCGCCGCGCGTGGCAAACTCGCCGTGCTCCATAACCTGATCCACGCTGCGATAACCGGCCTGTTCAAGCTGGCTACGTAAATTATCGCGTGAAAGCTGCTGGCCCTTTTTCATCACCAGCGCGTGGCCGTGCAGGTAGCTGTGCGGGCATACGCGCTGCATCAGGGTATTGACCGGCATAATCAGCACGCCGCGCTGCATGGTCGGCAACTGGTAAAGCGTGGACAGACGCGATGAGATAATTTCCTGATGCGGCGAGAAACTGTCGTACGGCAGCGTTTCCCAGTCGGCGAGATTCATCACCAGGCTTTCGGTGAACTGGCTTATTTCATCGTGCAGACGCAGGGCATTTTGCATATCGGGCGCAATCAATACCACCGGGCCGGCGTGTCGTTCAACAATCTCGGCCACCTCCGTTGCACAGGCAGAGCCGGTGAGCTCACCGAGGTGGCGCTGATCGCCAGCTTTAACAGGTAAGGAATAGCGATAATGTTCAGGCATAGCGGAATTGGAATCTCTCAGGGTGCACCTTGTGCAGCGGTCCATGAACTTCAGATAGTTATTATTATCCGCGATCGTTTTGCATTAGCAACCCAATCGGTAACTTGCGGCGTGCGGGTGGCAAAAGCGCCACCCGCGTCGGGTTAGCCAGACGTGGCGGCAGGCGCCAGTTTAGCGGGAGGAGAGAAGAACATGTCGCCAAACAGCGCGGTAGAGAGCTTTCTGAAGCCCAGCCCTGTCAGAGTACAGATAACGAGGCTTGCGAACGGATAAACCAGCAATATCGCCAGCACGACCTGGCTTGACCACCGGCCCTGGTCAATCTGCGCTATCGTAAACAGGCTCAGCGCCTCAATAACAATGCGGTGCGTGGTATAGATAGCGATGGTATTGGAACCTACGATGTTGAGAAACGCCTCCGGGCGGCTTTCGCGCCAGTTATCCAGGGTATAAAAAATCTTCATAATGACGAAGATAGACACAACGGAGATAACCACCGGCACGTTAACCAGATACAGCGCGAGCGAGCCGATACCCACCAGGCCACAAATCAGCGGGTGCTGACGGAAGCTAAAACCTTTCATCCACGCCAGCAGTTGCGGGCCATACCATGCTCCCATGCCGTAATAGCACATGTTGCGCACCACGCTGTTCATTCCCCACCACGGCAGCGGCATAAAGCTAATCACCACGTTGATGCCGAGCAGGGCTATCAGCACCGGCATTTTGAAAGCGCGCAGCGCTTTAAAGACCAGGAAGTAGACGACCAGCGCGTACAGATACCACAGGCTGGTGCTGGCTTTCGCCATGCTGACGGCAAACTGCGTAAAGGTGTCGGAATAAGCCGCGTTGGATGCCGGGTTACGCACTAAATCGGGTGCGAGCCATTGATTGATAAGCGTAATCCCCAGCCACTGCAAAGCCCCCCACAGCGCCAGCACGTAGAAAATATTCCAGATGCGCTTATCAATACACGCCTGCCATTTTACCTGCTCGATATAACGGTGAATCAGGTAGCCGGAGATAAAAAAGAACACCGGCATACGGAAAGGGGCAAGGTACAGATTCAGATATATCCAGCTCTTGGCAACGTACTGCGCCAGGCCCGGCGGCAGGGCCGTGATGTGCGGATAGAAGGTGATCACCGAGTGGTAAATCACCACCAGGCAGATGCACAGCCCTTTAATGTGGTTAATCCAGAGTTGTTTGTTTTTCATGCCAAAAATAGCGTCTCATAGTAATGAATCCGTGGCAGGAAAGGGTGAGCGATGGGCGGGCGCTTTTTAACTCGATTAATCTGTTTCTGACGCCGGAAGGAATATTTTCGGATATATCGTAACTTTATAATTAGTTATGCCCGTCAGACAGGCTTCGTTTATACTTCTCGCCAACTTTGCTTAAGCCAACTGCAACAAGACGGACTTCATGTATCAACCTGTCGCGTTATTTATAGGCCTGCGCTACATGCGTGGGCGAGCATCGGACCGCTTCGGTCGCTTTGTCTCCTGGCTGTCCACTATTGGCATTACGCTTGGCGTAATGGCGCTGGTGACGGTACTTTCCGTGATGAACGGTTTCGAGCGCGAGCTCACCAACAATATCCTCGGCCTGATGCCGCAGGCGATGGTCACCTCGACCACCGGCTCAATCAATCCTGAAAAACTTCCCGCGTCCGGCCTTAAGCTGCAGGGCGTTACGCGCATTGCGCCCGTCACCACCGGCGATGTGGTGCTGCAAAGCGCCCGCAGCGTGGCCGTAGGCGTGATGCTCGGCGTGCAGCCAGAAGAAAAAGATCCGCTGTCGCCTTACCTGGTGAACGTCAAACAAACCGATCTACAGGCGGGTAAATACAACGTGATTCTTGGCGAGCAGCTTGCCGGACAGCTTGGCATCAAGCGCGGCGACAGCATCCGCATTATGGTGCCGTCCGCCAGCCAGTTCACGCCGATGGGGCGCGTGCCCAGCCAGCGCTTGTTTACCGTTATAGGGACGTTTGCGGCTAACAGCGAAGTGGACGGCTACCAGATGCTGGTTAACCAGCAGGACGCCTCTCGTCTGATGCGCTACCCGCTGGGGAACATCACCGGCTGGCGCCTGTGGCTGGCTGAACCGCTGAAAGTTGACGTGCTGAGCCAGCAGGCGCTTCCGCCGGGCACGGAATGGAAAGACTGGCGCGAGCGCAAAGGCGAGCTGTTCCAGGCCGTGCGCATGGAAAAAAACATGATGGGCCTGCTGTTAAGCCTGATTGTCGCGGTCGCCGCGTTTAACATTATTACCTCGCTGGGCCTGCTGGTGATGGAAAAGCAGGGCGAAGTGGCTATTCTGCAGACCCAGGGCCTGACGCGCCGCCAGATCATGGCGGTATTTATGGTGCAGGGGGCAAGCGCAGGCGTGATTGGTGCCCTGCTTGGCGCACTGCTTGGCGCACTGCTTGCAAGCCAGCTTAATAACCTGATGCCGCTTATCGGCGCGCTGCTGGACGGCGCCGCGCTGCCTGTCGCCATCGAACCTTTGCAGGTCATCGTCATTGCAATTGTCGCTATGGCCGTTGCGCTGTTATCCACGCTTTATCCATCGTGGCGCGCTGCCGCGACTCTTCCCGCTGAGGCTTTACGTTATGAGTAATTCTGTCCTGTTGCAGTGTGACAAGCTGTGCAAACGCTACCAGGAAGGCAAGGTGCAAACGGATGTGTTGCACGATGTCAGCTTCAGCATCAACGCGGGCGAGTTAATGGCGATTGTCGGCAGCTCCGGCTCCGGTAAAAGTACCCTGCTGCACCTGCTTGGCGGCCTGGACAGCCCAACATCCGGCGATGTGATTTTCAACGGTCAGCCGATGAGTTCGCTCTCGTCGTCGGCGAAAGCGGAGCTGCGCAACCGCGAGCTGGGCTTTATCTACCAGTTTCACCATCTGCTGCCGGATTTCACGGCGATGGAAAACGTCGCCATGCCGCTGCTGATCGGCAAAAAGAATACCGACGAAACAAAATCGCGTGCGCTGGATATGCTTAAAGCCGTGGGGCTCGATCACCGCAGCAGCCACCGTCCTTCCGAACTGTCCGGCGGCGAGCGTCAGCGCGTGGCGATTGCCCGCGCGCTGGTTAACAATCCACGCCTGGTGCTGGCAGATGAGCCAACCGGTAACCTGGACGCCCGCAATGCGGACAGCATCTTCGAACTGCTCGGCGAGCTGAACGTGCGCCAGGGCACCGCCTTCCTCGTGGTGACGCACGATCTTCACCTGGCTAAGCGCATGTCACGCCAGTTGGAAATGCGTGACGGACGCCTGACGCACGAATTAACCCTGATGGGGGCCGATTGATGGCCTCGCCGCTCTCACTCTTAATTGGCCTGCGTTTTAGCCGCGGGCGCCGCCGCAGCGGCATGGTGTCGTTGATTTCCGTTATCTCGACCATCGGTATCGCGTTAGGCGTGGCGGTGCTAATTGTCGGCCTGAGCGCGATGAACGGTTTTGAGCGCGAGCTTAATAACCGTATTCTGGCGGTGGTGCCGCACGGTGAAATCGAGCCGGTGAATCAGCCTTTCCACGACTGGAACGGCGTGCTGCAACGCGTTGAGAAAGTGAAAGGCATTGCCGCCGCCGCGCCGTACATTAACTTTACGGGGCTGGTGGAAAACGGGGTAAACCTGCGCGCCATTCAGGTGAAGGGGGTAGACCCGGAGCAGGAATACCGGCTTAGCGCGCTGCCGCAATATGTGCAGAACAACGCCTGGCAGAATTTCAAGGCGGGGCAGCAGCAAATCATCATCGGGAAAGGCGTGGCGGACGCGCTGAAGGTTAAGCAGGGCGACTGGCTTTCCATCATGATCCCGAACAACGACGGCGGCACCAAACTTTCACAGCCGAAGCGCGTTCGCCTGCAGGTCGCCGGTATTTTAGCGCTGAGCGGCCAGCTCGATCACAGCTTTGCCATGGTGCCGATGGCGGATGCGCAGGGCTATCTGGACATGGGTGACAGTGTCACCGGTATCGCAATTAAGGTAAACGACGTGTTCAACGCCAATAAGCTGGTGCGCGACGCGGGCGAGGTCACCAACGCCTATGTTTACATCAAAAGCTGGATTGGCACCTACGGCTATATGTATCGCGATATCCAGATGATCCGCGCCATCATGTACCTGGCGATGGTGCTGGTTATCGGCGTAGCCTGCTTTAATATCGTTTCCACGCTGGTTATGGCCGTGAAGGATAAGAGCAGCGATATCGCCGTGCTGCGCACGCTTGGGGCGAAAGACGGCCTGATTCGCGCAATCTTTGTCTGGTACGGGCTGCTGGCGGGCCTGTTTGGCAGCGTAAGCGGGGTGATTGTCGGCGTGCTGGCTTCCTGGCAGTTGACCAACATCATTAACGTGATTGAAAAACTGATCGGCCACCATTTCCTGTCGGGCGATATTTACTTTATCGATTTTCTGCCGTCGGAACTGCACTGGCTGGACGTCTTCTATGTGCTGGCCACCGCGCTGCTGCTGAGCCTGCTTGCCAGCTGGTATCCGGCCAGACGCGCCAGTAATATCGACCCGGCGCGCGTATTGAGCGGGCAATAACTTTTTAATTAATAATGGTTATCCGTAAATAATTCGAGCTGTAGCCAGGCGGCAAGGGAATGCGTTCCCGGCAGCTTACTTAAGTAAGTGACTGGGGTGAGTCCTTGCAGCCAGCACCGCGACAGCTTGAAGGATGACGGGATAAAGGGGAGCAGCAATGTATTACGGATTCGACATTGGCGGCACGAAAATGGCGCTTGGCGTCTATGACAGGGAACGTCGGCTGCAATGGGAACGGCGCGTTCCCACCCCGCATGACAGTTACGATAATTTTTTAGCGGCTATCGGCTCTCTGGTGAAGGAGGCCGATAGCCGTTTTGGTATCAAGGGTTCCGTGGGCATCGGCATTCCCGGTATGCCGGTCACGGATGACGGCACGCTCTATGCCGCAAACGTTCCTGCCGCCAACGGCAGGCCGCTAAAAGCCGATCTCACGGCGCTGCTGGCGCGTGAAGTGCGTCTTGATAACGATGCTAACTGCTTTGCGCTCTCCGAAGCCTGGGACGATGAGTTTCGCTCTTACCCGGTGGTGATGGGGCTTATCCTCGGCACCGGCGTGGGCGGCGGCATTATTGTCAACGGCAGGTCCATTACGGGGCGCAATTACATTACCGGCGAGTTTGGCCATACCCGCCTGCCGGTAGACGCGCTTAACGTGCTCGGGCGCGATATACCGCTGACGCGCTGCGGTTGTGGCCAGCACGGCTGTATCGAAAACTATCTTTCCGGGCGCGGATTTGCATGGTTGTACCAACACTTCTACTCTGAAACACTCGAATCAAAAGAGATCGTCACCCGCTATCATGCAGGCGATGATAAAGCGATCGCACATGTCGATCGCTTCCTTGAGCTGCTGGCCGTCTGTCTTGGCAGCCTGCTTACCGCGGTGGATGCGCATCTGGTGGTGATTGGCGGAGGGCTGTCGAATTTTACTGAGATTTATCAGCAGTTGCCGGCACGTTTGCCAAAATACCTGCTGCCGGTTGCCAAAGTGCCGCGTATTGAGCCCGCGCGCCATGGCGATGCCGGTGGCATGCGCGGTGCTGCGTTCCTCCATCTCACGGAGTAAAATATGCTATCGCGTCGTCAACACCGGCTGAGCCGGTTTCGCAAAAATAAACGTCTGCTGCGCCAGCGTTTGCGTCAGCGTGTTTTCTTCAGAGATATACCCGGACCCGAAGCAATGGAAAAACCAAGAGTAGTGGTACTGACAGGCGCCGGCATCTCCGCTGAGTCGGGGATTCGCACCTTTCGTGCAACAGATGGCCTGTGGGAAGAGCACCGCGTGGAGGATGTTGCCACGCCGGAAGGATTCGCTCGCGATCCTCAACTGGTGCAGGCGTTTTATAACGCCCGTCGCCGCCAGCTCCAGCAGGCTGAAATCCAGCCAAACGCCGCGCATCTGGCGTTAGCGAAGCTTGAAGAAGAGCTGGGCGACCATTTCACGCTGGTGACGCAAAATATTGATAACCTGCACGAGCGCGCGGGCAATAAAAACATTATTCATATGCACGGCGAACTGCTGAAGGTGCGCTGCGCCAGCAGCGGACAGGTGCTGGAGTGGAAGGGCGACATCACCCAGCAAGATCGCTGCCACTGCTGCCAGCTTTCCGCGCCGCTGCGTCCGCACGTTGTCTGGTTCGGTGAAATGCCGCTCGGTATGGACGATATCTATCAGGCGCTGGCGACGGCGGATTACTTCATCGCTATCGGCACCTCAGGCCACGTTTACCCGGCAGCAGGATTTGTGCACGAGGCCCGCTTGCAGGGCGCGCATACCGTTGAGCTGAATCTTGAACCAAGCCAGGTGGGCAGCGAGTTTGAAGAGAAGCATTATGGCCTGGCGAGCGAAGTGGTGCCGGAGTATGTGGAAAGGTTATTGAAAGGACTTTGCAAGTAGGCATTGCCCCTCTCCCAGGCGGGAGAGGGGATCAAAAGGTTTCACCCTCGCCACTCCGGGGAGAGGAAAAATTATCGTCCCGCCTTCAGCTTCTGGTAGTAAGACTCATAGATAGCGCTGGCATCGCCCACGTCGTTCTGCCATTCTCCGTTTTTCAGCACCGCTTCATCGGGATACAGCGTTTTATCCTCCGCCACTTCTTTTGGCAACAGCTTGCGGGCAGCAAGGTTTGGCGTCGGGTAGCCGATGGTTTCCGCCACCTGTTTCGCCACATCCGGGCGCAGCAGGAAGTTAATCAGCTTCAGCGCGCCGTCGACGTTCTTCGCATTTGCCGGAATAGAAAGGTTATCCATCCAGAAAATACCGCCTTCTTTCGGCCAGACGATATCCAGCTCTGTTCCGGCCTGCCGCGCGACGTATGCGGAGCCGTTCCATACCATACCCAGATTCACCTCGCCTTCCATATACGGGTTGGCCGGGTTATCTGAGTTAAAGGCCGCAACGTTTGGCATCAGCTTTTGTAATTCATGATAAGCCGCTTCAATCTCTTTCGGGTCGGTAGTGTTACCGGAATACCCCAGCTTGCGCAGCGCGACCTGGAAGACTTCACGCGCGTCGTCGGTCAGCAGCAGGCTTTGCTTGTATTCAGGTTTCCACAGATCCGCCCAGCTTGTCACCGTCTTCGGATCGATTGCCTCGCCGTTCACGCCGATGGCGGTTGCGCCCCAGATGTACGGAATCGAGTAATCGTTATTGGGATCAAAGGGCTTGTTTAGCATCTCAGGATCGAGATTTTTGAAATTGCTCAGCTTGCTCTTGTCGATCTTCTGGATCATGCCTTCCTTGCGCATTTTCGCTACAAAGTAGGTGGACGGTACGACCAGATCGTAAGCGCCGTCTTTGTAAGTTTTGAGCTTGGCATACATGGTTTCATTCGACTCGTAGGTCGAGTAGATAACTTTGATGCCCGTCTCTTTGGTGAACTGCTCCAGCAGGCCCGGCGGCACGTACTCGGTCCAGTTGTAGAAATAGAGCGTCTTGCTGTCGTCAGCATGCGCGCTACTGACGCCCAGCGCCAGCGCGCCCGCGGCAAGCAGATGGCGTGACCATTGTTTCATTTAAGCGTCCCCTGAGTTTTAGTTTTATCACGAAGGATGAGCTGGGAGGCCAGAACCAGGCCCAGCGACAGGACTAACAGAATGGTTGCCAGCGCGTTCACCTCGGGCGACACGCCGACTTTCACCATCGAATAAATCTTCAACGGCAAAATTTCATAGCTCGGCCCGGTCACAAACGAGGAGACCACCACATCGTCCATCGACAGGGTAAAGCTCAGCAGCCAGCCTGCCGCGACGGCAGGCATCGCCAGCGGCAGAATAATTTTACGCAGGATGGTGATTTCACCGGCTCCAAGATCTTTCGCCGCCTCCAGCATCCGCACGTCAAATCCTTTCAGCCGCGAATAGACGGTTACCACCACGAACGGCAGGCAGAAGGTGATATGCGAGAACAGCAGCGACCAGAAGCCCAGCGAAATGCCCAGCAGCATAAACAGCACCAGCAGAGAGATCGCCATTACGATATCCGGCGACATCATCACCACAAACAGCATGCCGCTGACAAAGGGCTTGCCGCGAAAACGGTAGCGATACAGCGCCACCGCGGTCAGCGACCCAATCATCGTGGCGAAGGTCGCAGAAAAAACGGCCATCGTCAGAGAGTGCTGTGCCGCCTGGAGCAGGCTGTCGTTGTTCATCAGCAGGCTGTACCATTTGGTGGTGAAGCCCTGCCAGTTGATCCCGAAGCGCGAACTGTTAAAGGAGTTCACGATCAGAATGATTATCGGGATATAGAGATACGCGTAGATGGCGGTCATAAAGCCAGCGCGAAACAGGCGACCCGTCATTCTAATTCCACCTTATTGTTCAGCAGCCTGGCGGCACGCCAGTAAATCAGCAGCATAAAGCCCATTACCAGCGTCAGGGTGATGCTGGTTGCTGCGCCAAACGGCCAGTCGCGGATGTTCAGGAACTGGCTCTTAATCACGTTGCCGATCAGCAGGTTTTTCGCGCCGCCCATTAAATCGGAGACGTAAAACAGCCCCATTGCCGGGAGCATCACCAGTAAACAGCCGGCAATAATCCCCGGCATGGTCAGCGGAATAATAATGCGCACGAAGGTTTGCAGCCTGCTGGCCCCAAGGTCGCGCGCCGCTTCCAGCAGCGGCTTGTCCAGTTTCTCAATGCTGGAATACAGCGGCATGACCATAAACGGCAGCAGGATATAAATCAGCCCAAGAATGACCGCGCTTTCGGTATACATAATGCGCATGGGCGTATCGATAACGCCCAGCCACAGCAGGAAGGTATTAAGGTAGCCTTTGGTGCTGAGAAAGATTTTCAGCCCGTAGATGCGGATCAGCGAGTTAGTCCAGAACGGCACGATCAGCAGGAACAGCAGCAGCGGGCGCACGCGCTCCGGCAGGCGGGCCAGAAACCAGGCAAAGGGATAGCCTAATATCAGGCAGGCGAGGGTGGCTATCAGCGCCATATTCAGCGAGTGCAGCAGCACCTGGGCGTAGAGCGGATCGGCCAGACGGGTATAGTTGTCCAGCGTGAAGACCATGCTGACAAAATTTGCATCGTCACGCGTTAAGAAGCTGGTGCCGATAATCATCAGGTTCGGCAGGAACACAAACAGCACCAGCCAGCCTACGACGGTGGCGATCGCCACATTCTGGAATTTACGCGAGCTCTTCATCAGCCAGTACAACCTCCCAGCTTTCAACCCAGGTCACGGCCATTTTCTGATCGAGCGAGTGATCGAAGTCCGGATCGTCTTCGTTAAAGAACTCGCTCACTATCACCATCTTGCCGTTTTCCAGTTCAACGCTTGATTCCAGCGTCATCCCCTTGTAGTTACGCTCCCGCACGTAGCCAATCAGGCCCTCGACGACGCTTGTGTCGTTAATTTCTTCGACGCGCAGATCCTCCGGGCGCAGCAGGACGTTAAGTTTTTGTCCAGGCACAACCGGCAGTTCGGCAAAAATATGGCATTCGCGGCCTTCAACGCTTGCCCGCACGCGCTGCTCGTCAATACGTTCGATAACGGTGGCGTCGAAGATATTGATCTCGCCGATAAAGCTTGCCACGAACAGGTTTTTTGGCTCTTCGTAGATCTCACGCGGCGTGCCGTCCTGCTCAATGCGCCCTTCGCGCATTACCACGATACGGTCGGACATGGTCAGCGCTTCTTCCTGATCGTGGGTGACGAACACGAAGGTGATGCCAAGCTTACGCTGCAGCGCTTTTAGCTCGTTCTGCATCTGCTTGCGCAGTTTGTAATCCAGCGCGGAGAGGGATTCATCAAGCAGCAGCAGACGGGGTTTATTCACCACGGCGCGAGCGATGGCAACGCGCTGCTGCTGGCCGCCGGAGAGCTGGTGAGGTTTACGTTGGGCGAAGGTTTCAAGCTGCACCATCTTCAGCGCTTCCGTCACGCGCGGCGTAATCTCGGCGGCGGGCGTTTTCTGCATCCGCAGGCCAAATGCGACGTTTTCAAAAACGGTCATGTGCGGGAACAGGGCGTAACTCTGGAAGACGGTATTGACGTGGCGGTGTTCCGCCGGGACGTTGGTAATGTCCTGGTTTTCCAGGGAAATAACCCCGGTATCGACGTTTTCCAGCCCGGCTATCAGGCGCAGAACCGTGGTTTTACCGCAGCCAGAAGGGCCGAGCAGCGTCAGAAATTCACCATTATTAATGGTGAGCGAGAAGTCAGAAATAACGGTTTTGCCATCAAAGCTCTTACCTACTCCCGCAAGACGCACCAGCGGAGAGAGCGAACGAAGCTGTGTATTCAATTTTTTACGCTGTCCCATAAATAACGCACCGGATAATGCGGCGATGCGGGGTTTGTGAGTAACCACCTTAAGGTTTGGCACATTCAATAAGGCCTGGCATTCTACGGCAAACTCTAAAAATCGCCAATCCTTGATGCCCTGATGTGCCTGTATTTCAACTATGTTTAGCAGATCGGGACTATTTTTCGCAGTAACGGGCTAAAAGTGACCTGAAACAATATTTATCACCAGCGGCTTATTGATAATAGCGTCACAAAAAAAGAGGGTAGCCAGATGGAAAAATTACTTGAGCGCTTTTTACAGTATGTCTGCATGGATACTCAGTCTAAGCCCGGCGTCAAACAGGTTCCGAGCACCGAAGGGCAGTGGAAGCTTTTACAGTTGCTCAAAGATCAAATGGAAGAGCTCGGCCTGGTAAAGGTTACGCTTGGCGAGCACGGTACGCTGATGGGGACGCTGCCGTCCACTATTGATGCGCCCGTGCCGGCCATTGGCTTTATCTCTCATGTTGATACCGCACCGGATTTCACCGCCAAAAACGTTAATCCCCAGATTGTAGAAAACTATCGTGGCGGAGATATTGCACTCGGCATCGGCGACGAAGTGCTTTCGCCGGTGATGTTCCCAGTGCTGCACCAATTGCTGGGACAGACGCTTATCACCACCGACGGCAAAACCCTGCTGGGGGCCGATGATAAAGCGGGCGTGGCGGAAATTATGACGGCGCTTGCGGTACTGAAGGAAAAAAACATCCCCCACGGGGATATACGCGTGGCCTTCACGCCGGACGAAGAGGTGGGCAAGGGCGCGAAGTTTTTTGATGTGGAAGCCTTTGACGCCCGCTGGGCCTACACCGTGGACGGCGGCGGCGTTGGCGAACTGGAGTGTGAAAACTTTAATGCCGCCTCCGTGACCATCAAAATCGTCGGTAACAGCGTGCATCCGGGCACGGCAAAAGGCGTAATGGTGAACGCGCTGTCGCTTGCCGCCCGCATTCACGCGGAAGTCCCGGCAGATGAAAGCCCCGAGTGCACCGAAGGCTACGAGGGCTTTTATCATCTGCACGGCATTAAAGGCTCGGTAGATAAAGCGGAAATGCACTACATCATTCGCGATTTTGACCGCGAACAGTTTGAAGCGCGTAAACGCAAAATGATGGATATCGCCAGGCAAGTGGGCAAAGGCCTGCATCCGGACTGCTACATTGAGCTGGTTATCGAAGACAGCTACTACAACATGCGCGAGAAAGTGGCGGAGCACCCCTACATTATTGATGTGGCGCGGCAGGCAATGCTGGACTGCAACATTGAGCCCGTTATGAAACCGATTCGCGGCGGCACCGATGGCGCGCAGTTATCGTTTAAAGGCTTACCCTGCCCGAACCTGTTCACCGGCGGCTATAACTACCACGGCAAGCACGAGTTTGTCACGCTTGAAGGGATGGAGAAGGCGGTGGCGGTAATTGTCAGGATTGCAGAGCTGACAGCGCTGCGGAGATGACGTGCCTGGCTAGCGTTGTCTTTTATTAGGTCAACAGAAGGGGCGGCAGCCCCTTATACGCTGTGCTTTAGATGCGAAAGCTCGTCCACAAAAGGCTGGAAGAATTATTTCTTCAGAAATACGCAATAAGACGGTTCAACATTTTCTTCGCGCACCTCAGCTAAGCACATCCGGATAATGCAGCGTACGGTTATAGCCGCCTTTAATGTGCTCGTTTACCGCGATAATAAATTTTTGCACATTGCCACGCCTTATGGCGTGAATTATGGCGGCGTGCTCGTCGCACAATAGCGCAATATCCGGCACGCCCCGCCCGTGATGGACGCGCCCCACCTGCGGGCCATAGCTCAGGGTGCTATACATTTCGATGATATAGGGGTTGCGGGTCGCTGAAACTATTTTGCGATGAAACTGGCTGTTTAATTCGATGAATTTATCGTAATGCTGATAATCCGCGCCGTATTCTTCGTGCCGCATGGTGTCATTTAGCGCGTCGAGTTCAGCTATCTCCTGCTCGGTAATATTTTCAATCACGTATTCGCCGATGGTGGCTTCGATCATCAAACGCGCCTCATGCCACTTAAGCATGTCTTCGCTGGAGGGAATCGGTGAGATCTGGTAGCCCTTATTTTGCTCAAAGGACAACAGTTTTTCTGCATGCAGCCGCGCTAACGCTTCACGCACGGGGATCACGCTTACGCCATATTCCGTCGCCAGCCGGCTAATGACCAATTTCGCGCCGGGAGAATCCTGGCCGGATATAATGCGTTTACGCAGTGACTTATACACCTGATGGCTGATGCTTTCGTTCTGAATCAACATGTTATCTTTCAACGGACATACCTTGTTTGACCCCTCGCATGGGAACTTTGGCGTTGTTGGAGGGAGGGGAGCGCATGCCCACAGGGTAGTGGAATGACCAGACGAAATCAATTAAGCCGCCGGCGGAAAACGCACGCTGGGGTGCGCTTTTGTACCGTCCTGCGCGCGGAGAAAAGAGAGGCGCCGCCGTGCACGGCGCGCCTCCTTTCAGTCAGAAATAATACGCTCGCGCGTCACCGGATCTCGGGCTCAATCAGATATTTTTTAGCGCACAGCAGGGCGATGATAGTAATGATGGCGCAGGCGGCCATTTCCATTGCCAGATAATGCCAGCCGCCGTTGTCGTAACTGACCAACAGGGTGGCTACCGCTGGCGCCGGTCCGGCAATCAGCGCGCTGGTTATCTCGCGGGAAAACGCGATGCCGCTAAAGCGAATATGCACCGGGAAGAGCTGCGTCAGGAAAGAGGCCTGCGCGGCAAACTGCGATCCCATGCCGCCCGCCAGCCCCAGAGTTAGCGCCAGCGCGCCCAGATAGACATTGCCGGTATTAACCAGATAGAAGAACGGCACGATATACAGCAGGCTGAAGATGGCTCCGCCCAGATAGACCTGTCGGCTGCCCACCCGGTCGCACAGCTTGCCCCACAGCGGCAGCGCGATGATGCCGATGGCGTAGGCGGTAGAACTGATGGTTAATGCCTGAGACGAGCTGAGGTGAATTTGCGCGGTCATATAACGCAGCGCGAACACCTGTAAAATATAGGAATAGCCGGTGTGAATAACCGTCGAGCCCATCGCCACCAGCAGGCGCGGCCAGTCGTCGCGCAGCACTTCCACAATCGGGGCTTTAGCGGGTTTGTGATTGTTCTGGGCCTGCTCCCGCCTGGTTTTTTCAAATTCCGCCGTTTCCGGCACGCTGCTTCTGACCCAGTAGCCAAAGGCGACAATAAAAATGCTGATGATAAACGGCACGCGCCAGCCCCAGCTGAGGAACTGCTCTTCGGATAATAAAGACGAGAATGCGCCCATACCCCCCAGCGCCAGCAGCGAGCCGATCCAACTGCCGGCGGCCGGCCAGGCGCCCGCGCTGCCGCGCTTTTTAGCCTGGCTGGATTCGGAGGCCACCAGTATCGCACCGGCATATTCCGCGCCGGCCCCGAGCCCCTGCAGGCAGCGCAGAATAATTAGCAGGCCCGCCGCCCACGGGCCAATCATCTCACGGGTGGGCAGTAAGCCGATAAGGGTGGTAGAAATCCCCATCAAAATTAAGGTGATGACCAGCATCGGCCGCCGGCCCAGCTTATCGCCGTAGTGACCAAAGATAATGCCGCCGAGGGGACGTACCAAAAAGCCCGCCGCAAACGTCATAAATGCCCACACCGCCGAGGCCTCGGCGGCGTTGGGATCAAAAAAGAGCTTTGCGAACACCAGCGCGGCAGCCGCGCCGTATAACGCAAAATCATACCACTCCACAATACTGCCCATCATCGCCGCCAGCATTGGCTTGCGGGACTGCGTTGCCTGAACGGCGGCAGGGTTCAATGCACTCATAGATGTTCCTCTGTATCTCCCGCTCAAAGGCAACAGATTCTGCCGCGTCGGGGAGGTTAATTATGAATAAAAAACGCGTGTTTAGCAGGAGCCGGGACCACTCTCGCTGCGAACGGGGTGTTCCGGTTGATAAAATAATATATCGTATATTATAGTTATAAGATTCGACGGGTGGTGTCTATGGATACTGCTTTATTCATCGTTAGATTTGTTGTTATTGTGAGTGTTATCACTAAAAAGGCGTTAATTTAGTCGTTTTGGCGCTTAGAAGCGGAAATGAGAATTCGCTCACACTATAATTTAATATATCATATACGATGTGAATCACATGATGACAGCGGAACGCGTTATGACTTTAACCGGATTAACCTGGGGCCATATCAGGGCCATCGACCCTCTTGTGGCTTCGGCAAAAGCCTATGGCGATTTGCCGCACGGCTGCGCTATCCAGTGGCAGGTGCGGGATTTAAAAGAATTTGAACATCAGTCCCTGGCCGACATCGTGCGCAAGGTGGATATGGTGGTGTTCGACCATCCCCACTGCGGCATGCTGGCGCACGATGGCCTGTTTGTCCCCCTCGACGGTCTTGCTGCCTTAAACGCCGGGCAGGAGGGCAGCTATATAGGCGAGTCGCTGGCGAGCTATCGCTATCAGGGCAAACAGTGGGGGGCGCCGGTTGACGGCGCGACCAACCACGCGCTCTACCGCGCAGATTTGCTCGCGGCGCTTGATGAAGCCGTGCCGC
>DAMALH010000051.1:24946-25316 GCA_032000125.1 Buttiauxella sp.
GATGCAGGCGCTGGCGCTCGGCGAGAAAGCCCGTAAACAGGGGCGATATTTAGCCATGGCCGCCAACGGCCATCACGGCCTGCTGGTGGTCGCGGCGCTGTGCGCCAATATGGGCAGACCGTGGCGCGAAATCCCGGAAGGCGGCGCGCTTGAAATAGATCGAGCGGCGCTGTCGCAGGCTATTGACTGGCTAGCGCAACTGCTGGCCTTCTGCCCGCCGCAGGCGCTGGACTGGAATTCCATTGCGCTGCACAACCAGATGTCGGTGCGCGATGATTTGGTCTACTGCCCGTGCGTGTACGGCTTTGCCGTCTACGGCGAGCGCGGCGTTTATCAGCATCCGCTGTCGTTTGCCGGTTTTGCCGGGGTC
>DAMALH010000052.1:0-24194 GCA_032000125.1 Buttiauxella sp.
GCGGTTTCAGCGCCAAATAATCCCGCAAGGAATCCGCCGCTGCTTTGCTGCTGGCGAGAAGCGTGCTGCAACTGTGCCACCTGACCTTCCAGCGCCTGAATACGGCTGTTTAACCGTTTCATAGCGGCTTCCTGAATCAGTATCGTTTGCGCCATATAATAGGCGGCGCCCGGAAGCTGTGCCAGATGCTGCTGGATTAGCTGGTCTGCGGCGGCGTCACGCGGGGTGCTGTTCTCTTCAGCCTGTTTCAGGCGGCCAAAAAGCCCGTCGATCAGACGTTGCTCTTCAGATTGCATGGTTCATACCTCTGTCATCATGGGTTCGCAATATTCAGTCTGGATCAGAATCGCCGCATATAAAATACCGCGAAGGTAAAGCCGTGCAGAAATGTGTTACGCAATCCCGGCAGGTTTCGGGGGTTGTTTTTCACCGCGGCTTTCAAGTAAGGTGGCGCACGTATTTTCTGGTAAATTTCCTTTACATATTTCCGGCCGGTTGCTGCACGCTTCGGTATAACTGCCCTGAAGCGAAGATGTTTTATTGTAACGATTTATTTACGCCTGTTTCCTGTACTAGCTGAATGGTATGATGGCCGTTGTTTAATTTATTTATTGCCCCCAGGCTCACTGCTGAGGAATAGCTCCTGATGATTCAACCCATATTTCTGGTCGGCGCGCGCGGCTGCGGTAAAACCACGGTAGGCGTAGCGCTAGCGCAGGCTCTGGGCCGCGGCTTTGTTGATACCGATAACTATCTGCTGACCACCACCAACATGAGCGTTGCGGATATTGTGGCGCAGGAAGGTTGGGAAGGTTTTCGCGCACGAGAAACGCAGGCGTTGAAAAGCGTCACCTCGCCGGACGTGGTCATTGCTACCGGCGGCGGCATGGTACTGGCGGAATGCAATCGTCAGTTTATGCGCGAGCAGGGCGTGGTGATTTATCTGCGCGCCCCTGCCCAGATTCTGGCGGACCGTCTGGAAGCTTTTCCACAAGAAGGGCAGCGCCCGACGTTAACCGGCAAACCCATTACCGATGAAATTGTCGAGGTGCTGGCCGCGCGGGAAGCGCTGTATCGCCAGGCCGCCCACCACGTGATTGACGCCTCTCAGGCGCCGGATGCCGTTGTCGATGCGGTGCTGGCCGCGCTGGAAATAGCTCGGGCAAGTTAATCTTTGTCTATACTTAACGCTCATCCACGACCGAAGGAAGAGCGATGGCGAGCAGACCTCCCTACCCAAGAGTTGCGCGAATAGTTGAAGTCGAAAAAGGTTCGCAAACCGAAACCGTAACCTGGTATCAACTCAGGGCTGACCATCCCCACCCGGATACGCTTATCAGCGAACATCAGTCCGAGCAGGAAGCGCTGGATGCAAAACGGCGTTATGAAGACCCGGAAAAAAGCTGATCCGTACAGGCAAGGATGCCGAAAAATCCCTGCGGATTTTCCTTAAAAGCCCGCACTGGCTAAGCCATCACACTTTTTAGCTCCTCCTTAGGTTAAAAAAACATTACGATAATGTTATGTGTTGGCGCTGTTGACGTTTCGTTAAAGGATCCGACGATGTTCTCGCGATGTGCTGCTGCGCTTTACGATCGTATTAAGCGACCCCGCGGTCAGCATCAATGAGTGAGAAGGTATCAGTGCAGCAAAAGGGCTGATACGGGACAGAGGCGGAACTAAATATGCAATCAACGTTAGCCATTCTCACCATCGGTGTGGTTCCCGTCAGTGAAATCCTGCCGTTGTTAACCGAACATATTTCCGAAGAACAAATCAAACACGTTACGCTGTTGGGCAATATGTCCCGCGAGGAAGCGGTTGCGGAATTTGGCGCGCGGGAAGGTGAAGAGGAAATTCTTACCTTGCTGGCAGACAAAACGCTCGCTCATGTCGGCAAACAAAAAGTTGAACAGGCGCTACAGGACGCAATCGAGCTGCTCGACAAGCAGGATTACGATGTGATCCTCCTGATGAGCACGGAGCGGTTCACCCGGCTTGGCGCCCGTAACAGCATATTGCTGGAGCCGGAGCGCATCATTCCTCCCCTTGTGGCATCCATTGTCGACGGTCACCAGACCGGCATTATTCTGCCGCTGCCGGATATGCTGAAATCTCAGCATATAAAGTGGCAGCAGCTGCAGCAAACGCCCCTTTACGAACTGGCTAACCCGGTGCACGAAACGGAAGAGAGCTTGCTTAACGCGGGCCGAAAACTGCTGGCAGCGGGCGCGGATGTGCTGGTGCTGGATTGCCTTGGCTATCATCAGAAACATCGCGATCTGCTGCAAAAAACCTTTGATGTGCCGGTATTATTATCGAACGCGCTCATTGCGCATTTGGCTTCTGAACTGCTCGCCTGAGTCTGGTTAACAATTTGCGTGACAGGCTCAAGCGTTGCCCTCTATATTGTTTTTCTGAATATTTTTTAAAAGGGCCAGTCCATGCTTCAAAGTAATGAGTACTTTTCCGGCAAAGTGAAATCCATCGGTTTTACCAGCAGCAGCACTGGCCGGGCAAGCGTCGGGGTGATGGTTGAAGGGGAGTACACCTTCGCTACGGCGCAGCCAGAAGAGATGACCGTGGTCAGTGGCGCATTGCATGTACTGCTGCCGGAACAAACTGAATGGAAAACCTATACCGCAGGCGAAGCGTTTAACGTGCCGGGCCACAGCGAGTTCCATCTGCAGGTTGCCGAGCCAACCTCTTATCTTTGTCGTTATCTGGCAGATAAATAGCGTTTCATTTGACCGGTGGATGGCGTTGCACCATCCACCGTTGTGCTTTTAACGCTGGGCTTCCCCGCCCAGGGCTTCCACCAGGTTCTTAATCAGGGCCGCCAGTTCGCCGGTCATTAATATGAAATCGGCGTCGAAACGCTGGGCAAAATCTTCACGATCGATATCGTCGTTCTGCTCGCGCAGCGTGTCTGCAAACTTCAGGCGCTTCACAGAGCCGTCGTCGGCAATCATAAACTGGATACGTTCCTGCCAGTCGAGGGCCAGTTTAGTCACCACTTTTCCGGCTTCAATGTGGGTGGCTATTTCGTCGCATACCAGATCCTGCTGCTTACAGCGGATAACGCCACCGCCTTCAAGGAGCGCCTTCAGCTCCGCCTCATCCATCAGCGCAAAGCCTGGCGGAACATCGCCTGAACGCACCCATTCGGTGAGCGTCAGTTCAATCGGCGTTTCGAGCGCCAGCGGCACAACCGGCAGCGAGCCCAGGCTTTTACGCAGCAACGCCAGCGTATCTTCCGCTTTTTTGGCGCTCGCGCAGTCCACCATAATCAGGCCGCTAACGGTATCAATCCACATCATGGTCTGGCTGAAACGGCTGAAGGCGCGCGGCAGCAGCGAGTGCAGCACTTCATCTTTCAGCGAATCTTTTTCGGTTTTCTTCAGCTTGCGGCCCTGATCGGCTTCCAGCTTGCTAATCTTTGCTTCCAGCGCCTGCTTAATTACCGGAGAAGGCAGAATTTTTTCTTCTTTGCGGGCGCAAATCACAATCTGCCCGTTATTGGCATGGGTTAATGCATCACTGTGCGAGCCCATCGGTGGCACCCAGCCGGTTTTCGCCATATCCTGGCTGCCGCAAGGGCTGAAGGTGAAGGCGGCCAACTGTTTTTCCATTTCATCCGCAGAGAGCGTGATGTCGCGGCTTAAACGGTAAACCATTAAATTTTTGAACCACAGCATGATTTTTTCCCGGTCAGGTCAGTGAAACGCAGCGGGCATGATAACGAATCAGCCGCCACGTTTCATTGCTTAAACGTTGCTGTACTTCTACTCTGTTGATAACACTCATCAAATGAGGAAATTTCTGTGCGCATAGGCATTGATTTAGGCGGTACTAAAACTGAGGTGATTGCGCTTGCGGACGATGGCAAACAGCTATTTCGCCACCGCCTGCCCACTCCCAAAAATGATTATCAGCAAACTATCGGCACCATCGTTGAGCTTGTGCGTCTTGCCGAAGAGGCCACGGGGGAGCGCGGCACCGTGGGCCTTGGCATTCCGGGTTCCATTTCGCCCTATACCCGCGTGGTGAAAAACGCTAACTCAACCTGGCTCAACGGCCAGCCGTTTGATAAAGACCTGTCGGATGCGCTGCAGCGCGAAGTCCGGCTGGCGAACGATGCGAACTGCCTCGCCGTCTCCGAGGCCATTGACGGCGCCGCGGCAGGAGCAGGAACGGTCTTTGCGGTGATTATCGGAACGGGCTGCGGCTCCGGTATCGCCATCAACGGTCACAGCCTGATTGGCGGTAACGGAACGGCGGGAGAGTGGGGCCACAATCCGCTGCCGTGGATGGATGAAGATGAACTGCGCCATCGCGAAGAGGTGCCGTGTTATTGCGGAAAACAGGGTTGTATTGAAACCTTTATTTCCGGCACCGGTTTCGCCACCGACTATCAGCGGCTGAGCGGTAAAAAACTAAAGGGCAACGAGATTATGCATCTCGCAGAACAGCAGGACCCGCTGGCGGAGCTGGCTATCAGCCGTTATGAAACGCGCCTGGCGAAATCGCTTGCCCACATCGTCAATATCCTTGACCCGGATGTGATTGTACTTGGCGGGGGAATGAGCAACGTCGAGCGGCTGTATAAAACGGTGCCGCAATTGATAAAACCCTGGGTGTTTGGCGGCGAGTGCGAGACGCCGATCCGCAAGGCGGTGCACGGCGATTCCAGCGGCGTACGCGGCGCCGCGTGGTTGTGGCCGATGGAGAAATGATTTTTTTGCCCTCTCCCCTGGGAGAGGGTTAACATAAACCTTACCCGACGGCAAACTCCTTCGCCAGCCGACTCACGCCCAGACCGTTGATCTTCTTGACCTTAATCTGCACAGGAATGCGCTCTTTCATCGCTTCCACATGGCTAATCACGCCGATGGTTTTCCCGCTCGCATTCAGCGTGTCTAACGCATCCAGCGCCGTATCGAGAGTGGCGGCATCCAGCGTGCCAAAGCCTTCATCAAGGAACAGCGAGTCGATGCGGGTTTTGTGGCTGACCAGATCGGATAAGGCCAGCGCCAGCGCCAGGCTCACCAGGAAACTCTCTCCGCCAGAAAGCGTGCGCGTATCGCGAACCGCGTCGGCCTGCCAGGTATCCACCACCTGCAACTCCAGCGCCTCGCTGTTTTTGCGCTGTAACAGGTAGCGGCCATGCAGGCGATCGAGCTGGTTGTTGGCAAGCCACACCAGGTTGTCGAGCGTCAGGCCCTGCGCGAACCTGCGGAATTTATCGCCTTCTCTGGAGCCGATCAGCGCGTTGAGATAGCTCCAGTCTTCCACCTGCTGCTGCTGTTCGACGATGGCCTGCATCAGCCCCTGCTGGCGCTGACGGTTCTGGGCATCGTGGCGAAGCTGCTGCTGGATCTGGCCCTGCCGCGTCGTGTTTTCACGCAGTTGCTGATGGCTTTGGGCAAGCTGCTGCTGCAGATGGACTAACCCCGTATCCTCCGCCAGCGTTTGCGGACGGGCGGACTGATGCTGCGCCAGCGATTTCTCTGCCTGCTGACACAGGATGGTTTGCTGCTGATGCTGCTGCTCAAGCTGGGCTTTTTTCGCCTCTAATAGCAGGCGCTCCTGCTCATCAAGTAACGCCGCCTGGAAGGCGGTAACGTCCGCGAAGGGGCTGGCCGCCAGCGCGTGCAGGAACTGTTCGTTTGCCTGGGCAACGCGGGCTTCTTCCTGCCGGCGCTGCTGCTGCAGCGTTTTCCACTCGCTTTCAAGCGCAATGCAGTCGCTGTGCAGGGCATGCCAGTTTTGCAGCGCAAGAGTCTGTTCATTTTCAGGCAGCGGTGAGGGAGCTGCGCCATCGTCAATGAAAGCGGCTAATATGCTCTCCAGCGTGCTGAGCTGCTGCTGTAAACGCGGAAGCTGTTCATGCTGCTGCTGCCAGCGCTGAGCTTCCTGAAGGCGCTGCTCAAGCCAGCTATTTTCCTCGCCGTGAGCCGGATGCTGTAAACCTGCTGTTTCCAGCGTGAGGTTAAGTTCGCTGCGGCCGGTTGCGATCTCAGCTTCCAGCTTGCGGTACTGGAGCTGCGCTTTAGCCAGTTGTTCTTCAAGCCCACGCCGCTGGCTGAGCTGATTTAGCTGCTGCTCGCGCAGCTCTTCGCCCTCCAGCCAGTGATTGATATCCTCTTCCGGCGTCAGCGCCAGTTGCAGTGCGGTGCAAAGCTGCTGCCAGCGGGTGCGCAGCGCGACTTCTTCTTCATCAACCGATTTAAGGGCCACGGCCAGCTTCGCGTGCTGGCCGCGCTGAGCCTCCAGCATAGCTTTGGCCGCCGATCCCTGTTCTGCCAAGGCTGAAACTTCTTTTTGCAGCTCGGCCAGACGCTGCTGGTTTTCTCCTGCCTGTAGCGCCTGGTACTCCGCAACAGCCGGATGCTGCGTGGAGCCGCAAAGCGGGCAGGGACTATCGGGCTGTAAATGCGCCCGCTCGGCTTCAAGGCTCACAATGCGTCTTTCCAGCTCGCAGACTTTTTCCAGATCGTTTTGGTGCTGGCGACGGTCTTTATATTTCTGCCGTAACAGCGCCAGTTCCGCATCGCCCTGTACCATTTGCCCCTCGAGCGTGGTCAGTTCCTGCCGCTGTTGGTTTTTACGAGTGAGAAGGGAGACAAGCTGCGGCTGTAGCGCGGCAAGCTGCTGACGCTGAGGGCGCGCGGCGATTATTGCCTGTAAATGAGCGCTTACTTCATCAGCGTTCAACGCCAGTTCAACGGCGGGTAACGCCTGTAGCTTCTGCTGGCCGGCGTTGATATCGCTCAGCAACGCCTGTAGCTGAGCCGTATCGCGCTGCTGCTGATTAAAGGCCATGCGCCAGCCGGCAAGCTCCGCGCCCCAGAGCCGGAAGCGATCGTGCTCTTTTAGCCACGCCTGCAAACGCGTTGTTTCTTCGGTGAGTTTTGCCGACTGGCTGGCCGCGAACTGCCGGGTTTGCCGACGACGGTCTGTTGCCTGCTGTAAGCGAGTATTTACTTTATCGGCCTGGAGCAGCGTGCTTTGCAGGGCGGTTTGCTGTTCTAGCAGGCGCTGCCAGTGCGGACGCAGTTTCTCGGCGGGCTGGGCCCGCATCAGTTTTTCTAACTGCGGTGCCGCCGCCTGCAGGGCAAGGTTTGCGGCGCCAAGGTTTTGTTTGGCCTGATTATGCTCATTGTTAAGCTGCTCAAGCTGGCTTAGCCACTGCTGATGCAGTTGCAGCTTATGCTGTTCTGCCAGCAGCGTTTTTTCATCAAGAGTAAGCGCCTGCAAACTGCTGGTAAGCTGCTGCTGTTGTTCTTCGCTCAGCAACGCTACCCCTGCTGCCTGAAGCTGTAGGTTTTCAAGCTCGCCGCGCATGTTTTTATACTTTTCAAACACGGCGGCGGAAACCGTGCCGTAAATTTCCGTGCCGGTGAGCTCTTCAAGCAGCGAGGCGCGGTCGTTAGCATCGGCGTTTAAAAAGGCGGCGAACTGCCCCTGAGAAAGCATCATCGAGCGAGTGAAGCGATCGTAATCAAGGCCGGTTAATGCGGCGGTGTATTCGAGCTTGTCTTTGATTTTATCAGCAACGATTTTGCCGGTTTCAACCTCCGCCAGCTCAACGCGCGGCGCCTGGAGATTGCCATTTGCCGCATTGCGCGCGCGGTTCTGGCTCCAGAATGCGCGCCAGGCCACGCCTTTAACCTCAAATTCAACTTCCGCCAGGCACTCGGCGGTATCACGCGTCATTAAGTCATTTTGCGACTGGGAAACCGTATTAAGGCGCGGCGTCTTATGGTAGAGGGCAAGACAAATGGCGTCTAAAAGCGTCGTCTTGCCCGCGCCGGTTGGCCCGGTGATGGCGAACAGGCCGTTGCTGGCGAACGGCTCCTGCGAGAAATCTATTTTCCATTCGCCTTTTAACGAGTTGAGGTTTTTCAGCCGCAGGCTAAGGATTTTCATGGCTGCTCCTCCGCATCATGCAGGCCTGCCACCGTTTGCGCAAACAGCGTGCGCAGGCGCTTTCCCTGCTCTTCGGTCGTCTCTTCCTGCGTCAGGCGACGTTCAAACACTTCTTCCACGGTCAGCTCGTTCAGGGTTTCTTTCTGGTTGCGGGCAATCACGCGTTCGCGCTGTTCACGGCTGCGGCGCAGCAGCACCACTTCAACCGGCAGGCTTTCCGTTAGCTGCTGAATATGGCGCTGGAAATCATGCAGATATTCATCAGTAGAGATTTCGATATCCAGCCAGACTTTTGGCCCGCAAGGCGCATCGCGCCACTGTTCAAGCTGCCTTTCTATTTCGCTCAGCGAGCCTTTTATCACCGCCAGCGGCTGGCTAACCGGCACCGGTAAAGCGGTGACGCTGTGCAATGCGCCTTCGGCAAACTCCACCAGGTACACGCTTTTGGCTTTACCGGTTTCATCGAAGCTAAGGGAAATAGGCGAACCGCTGTAGCGGATATGCTCCGTGCCGCCAATCAACTGTGCGCGATGGATATGTCCGAGCGCAATGTAGTCGGCCGGGGGGAAATTTTGCGCAGGGAAGGCGTCCAGCGTGCCGATATAGATATCGCGTACCGCGTCCGATTTGGTTACGCCGACGGTGGTTAAATGCCCGGTTGCGATAATCGGCAGTTTTTGTTCGCCGCGCGCGGCCACGGCAGCAGCGTAGCACTGCTGGTAATGTTCGGTGATGGCTTCCATTAGCGAGCGCTGTTTTTCGTGTCCGCTAAGGCCTGCACGGCTATTTTGAATGTCGCGCGGCCGCAAAAAGGGAATCGGGCACAGAATGGCGCCCGGCGAGCCGTCTTTTTTGTTGAGCAAAAGCGTTTGTTCGCTCACATTGTGTCTGGCGCTGGCGATAACCGAAGCGTTCAGGCAGGCCAGCAGCTCGCGGGATTCGTTAAGCGTAGCCACGGAATCGTGATTGCCGGCAAGCACCACCAGCCGACAGCCGGTGGCCTGCAGTTGCACCACAAAACGGTTGTAAAGCTCGCGGGCATAGCTCGGCGGCGAGCCGGTATCAAAAATATCGCCGGCAACGATTATTGCATCCACGTTATGCTCAACGGCCGCCTGCAGCAGCCAGTCGAGAAATGCCTGATGTTCCGGCCCGCGGCTTTTAGTGTAAAAGTTCTGACCGAGGTGCCAGTCCGATGTGTGGATAATGCGCATAATTCGTCCTGTGGCAAAAAAGCTTGTCGGGATTATAAAGGCAGATGTCACGAAGGGCACTTGGGTGCGTCATAATTCATAGCAATGAGCCATCCGGCCGTGGTTTTTTTCATAAATCTGTCATAAATCTGACGCATACTGTCGCACAAATTAGCGATGGCATTGTTTAAACAGGGTAAATCATGGCGAAGCGTATTTTAGTCGTAGAAGACGAGGCTCCCATCCGTGAAATGGTGAGTTTTGTACTGGAACAAAACGGTTTTCAGCCAGTAGAAGCGGAAGATTATGACAACGCGGTGAACCTTCTTATCGAACCTTTCCCCGACCTGATCCTGCTGGACTGGATGCTGCCCGGCGGCTCCGGCATTCAGTTTATTAAGCACCTCAAACGCGAGGCGCTGACCCGTGAAATTCCCGTAATGATGCTGACCGCTCGCGGCGAAGAAGAAGACCGCGTGCGGGGCCTGGAAGTGGGCGCGGATGATTACATCACCAAGCCGTTCTCGCCCAAGGAGCTGGTGGCACGCATCAAGGCCGTGATGCGCCGTATTTCGCCGATGGCGGTGGAAGAGGTCATCGAAATGCAGGGGCTGAGCCTTGACCCCTCTTCACACCGCGTGATGACCGGTGAAAATCCTCTGGATATGGGGCCGACGGAATTTAAGCTTTTACACTTCTTTATGACTCATCCAGAGCGGGTCTACAGCCGTGAACAACTGCTTAATCACGTCTGGGGCACTAACGTATACGTCGAAGACCGCACCGTTGATGTGCATATCCGGCGTTTACGCAAGGCGCTGGAGCTGAGCGGTCACGACCGCATGGTGCAAACGGTACGCGGCACGGGCTATCGCTTCTCAACCCGTTTTTAGTTTTTTACAGGAGTGTGAAGCGTGCTGGAACGGTTGTCATGGAAAAGGCTGGTACTGGAACTGTTGCTTTGTTGTGTACCGGCGGTGATTCTCGGGCTGATTTTTGGCTATCTTTCCTGGTTTTTACTGGCCGCTATTACCGCTTTGCTGGTGTGGCATTTCTGGAATTTACTGCGCCTTTCCTGGTGGCTATGGGTTGACCGTAGTATGACGCCTCCGCCAGGACGCGGTAGCTGGGAACCTTTGCTGTATGGCCTGCATCAGATGCAGCTACGTAATAAGAAACGCCGTAAGGAGCTGGGAAACCTGATTAAGCGTTTTCGCAGCGGGGCAGAATCGCTTCCGGATGCGGTGGTACTGACTACGGAAGAGGGCACGATTTTCTGGTGTAACGGCCTGGCGCAGCAGCTACTCGGCCTGCGCTGGCCTGACGATAACGGCCAGAACATCCTCAACTTGTTGCGTTACCCGGAATTTACCCGCTACTTAACCACCAAAGAATTTACCCGTCCGCTGACCCTGGTGCTGAACAATGGCCGTCATCTGGAGTTCCGCGTGATGTCCTACAGCGACGAGCAGTGGCTGCTGGTGGCGCGCGACGTTACGCAGATGCACCAGCTTGAAGGCGCACGGCGCAACTTTTTTGCCAACGTCAGCCATGAGCTACGCACGCCTTTAACCGTGCTGCAGGGCTACCTGGAGATGATGCAGGACCAGAACCTGGAAGGCCCATTGCGTACGAAAGCGCTGGGCACCATGCGCGAGCAAACCTCGCGCATGGAAGGGCTGGTGAAGCAGCTACTGACGCTGTCGCGCATTGAAGCGGCTCCGGCGCTGGCGCTCAACGAAAAGATTGACGTGCCGCTGATGCTGCGGGTGGTGGAGCGTGAAGCCCAGACGCTAAGCCAGCAAAAGCAGACGTTGCAGTTTGATGTTGACCCGGTGCTTAAGGTATTTGGGAACGAAGAGCAGTTGCGCAGCGCGATTTCGAATCTGGTTTATAACGCGGTGAACCACACGCCTGCAGGCACACATATTACCGTTAGCTGGCAAAAGACAACGCTGGGCGCAAAGTTCAGCGTAGCGGATAACGGGCCGGGAATTTCCGCTGAGCATATTCCACGTCTGACAGAACGTTTCTACCGCGTGGATAAAGCGCGTTCAAGGCAAACGGGCGGCAGCGGACTGGGGCTTGCGATTGTTAAACATGCCCTGAGCCACCATGAGACGCGGCTGGATATCGAAAGCAAGCTGGGGCAAGGCACGACGTTTTCGTTTGTACTGCCTGAACGGCTGATCGTGCCGGTTGGATAAGAGCTGGCCGAGCTTTGCTTCACGCTGACCTTCTCCTTTTGGGGAAGGTCAGGCGGGAGCATCGCGCTGACGGCGTTTATGTATGCACGTTTTTTAACCATATCCGTCAAGTTCTCTTTCCATGCTCCCCTCGCTGTACGTTTTTCACCCTCTCGTTAACCAAATTTTGTCAGTTGGCGATAAATTGACCGCACGATGAACCATGATGAATTCCTTAAATTGAATTTATTCACTGCTTTTTTTCGGGAATCAAGAATATCAATCTGGTTTTTGGATCGCTCCTTGTCTTCAAACGCTATAAGCGTTTTAATTGCGCACCTGGAAGTTACCAGACCGACTGAATTTACGTGGTAATTCGACCAACTATTCTTCGCCACAGAACCGGATCGGTATTTTCCGCTGTCGTAAGCTGGATAAGCCACTTTTTTGCCATGCTGAACGGCAAAAAATTTGAACATTTTCAACACAACACCTCCACAGGCTGCAATTATTTTATGACCCATCATTTAAAATCTCGCGACATCATCGCTCTGGGCTTTATGGCCTTTGCGTTATTTGTCGGCGCGGGCAACATCATTTTCCCTCCAATGGTTGGCTTACAGGCCGGTGAACACGTCTGGACGGCAGCCTTAGGTTTCCTGGTGACCGCCGTCGGCCTGCCGGTGTTGACCATTGTCGCTATTGCTCGCGTGGGTGGCGGGATCGACAGCTTAAGCTCACCGATTGGCCGCCGCGCAGGCGTGCTGCTGGCGACTATCTGCTATCTGGCCGTTGGGCCGCTGTTTGCCACGCCGCGTACCGCAACCGTATCTTTTGAGGTGGGTATTGCACCGCTGACGGGCTCAGGCGAACTGCCGCTGTTTATCTACAGCCTTGTCTATTTTGCGATGGTTATCGCCATCTCTCTCTACCCGGGCAAACTGCTGGACACCGTTGGACACGTGCTGGCGCCGGTGAAAATTGTCGCGCTGCTGGTTCTGGCTGCGGGGGCTTTGCTGTGGCCTGCTGGCGGTATCAGTACCGCCACCGAGGCGTACCAGAATGCCGCATTCTCTAACGGGTTCGTAAACGGCTACCTGACCATGGATACCCTGGCCTCGCTGGTGTTTGGCATCGTTATTGTGAACGCGGCCCGCTCGCGCGGCGTGAGCGAATCTCGCCTGCTGACGCGCTACACCGTCTGGGCTGGCCTGATTGCGGGCGTTGGCTTAACGCTGATTTATCTGGCGCTGTTCCGCCTGGGCTCAGACAGCGCAACCCTTGTTGCCGATCAGAACGCGAACGGCGCTGCTATCCTGCACGCTTATGTGGCTCACACCTTCGGCGGCGCGGGGAGCTTCTTCCTTGCTGCGCTGATCTTCCTGGCCTGCATGGTGACGGCCGTTGGCCTGACCTGCGCATGCGCCGAGTTCTTCAGCCAGTATTTGCCGCTGTCTTATCGCGCGCTGGTCTTTATTCTCGGCCTGTTCTCAATGGTGGTGTCTAATCTCGGTTTGAGCCATCTGATTCAGGTTTCCATTCCGGTGCTGACGGCCATTTATCCGCCGTGTATCGCGCTGGTGGTGCTGAGTTTCACCCGTCCGTGGTGGCATAATTCAACCCGCGTGATCGCACCGGCAATGCTCATCAGCACAATGTTTGGTATCATTGACGGGATCAAGGCTTCGGCCATCAGCGATATGCTGCCAGCGTGGGCTGCACGCTTACCGCTTGCCGATCAAGGCCTGGCGTGGGTGCTGCCGACCGTGGCGATGGTGGTAATCGCCGTAGTCTGGGACCGTGCGGCAGGGCGGCGGGTTATCTCAAACGCCCACTAAACGTTTGTGTGTTGTTTAACCACGGGGCTGCGCTCCGTGGTTTTTTATTGGTAGAGAATGGTTGGTACGATGGAAGACAAGAATAAGCTCAAGCGCGGTTTGAGCACCCGGCACATACGTTTTATGGCGCTGGGTTCGGCGATTGGTACGGGGCTGTTTTACGGCTCGGCGGACGCCATCAAAATGGCGGGTCCAAGCGTACTGCTGGCCTATATTATCGGCGGCGTGGCGGCTTATATCATCATGCGCGCGCTGGGCGAAATGTCGGTTCATAACCCCGCCGCCAGTTCTTTTTCCCGCTACGCGCAGGACAACCTCGGGCCGCTTGCCGGCTACATCACCGGCTGGACCTACTGTTTTGAAATTCTAATTGTCGCCATTGCGGACGTCACCGCGTTCGGTATCTATATGGGCGTCTGGTTCCCGGCGGTGCCGCACTGGGTCTGGGTGCTCAGCGTGGTGCTTATCATCTGCGCCATTAACCTGATGAGCGTGAAGGTGTTTGGCGAGCTGGAGTTCTGGTTTTCGTTCTTTAAAGTCGCCACCATTATCATCATGATCGCGGCCGGAATCGGCATTATCTTCTGGGGCATCGGCAACGGCGGGCAGCCAACGGGCATTCACAATCTGTGGACCAACGGCGGTTTCTTCAGCAACGGCTGGCCAGGCATGGTGATGTCGCTGCAAATGGTGATGTTCGCCTACGGCGGCATTGAGATCATCGGTATCACGGCGGGGGAAGCGAAAGACCCGCAGAAATCTATTCCGCGTGCTATCAACTCCGTGCCTTTACGTATTCTGGTGTTCTACGTGGGCACGCTGTTTGTCATCATGTCCATCTATCCGTGGAACCAGGTTGGCACCTCCGGCAGCCCGTTTGTACTGACGTTCCAGCATATGGGCATCACCGTTGCGGCAGGCATACTGAATTTTGTCGTGCTCACCGCGTCGCTTTCTGCGATTAACAGCGATGTATTCGGCGTTGGCCGTATGCTGCACGGTATGGCAGAGCAGGGCAGCGCGCCGAAGGTATTTGCAAAAACGTCCCGCAACGGCATCCCTTATGTCACCGTGCTGGTGATGAGCCTGGCCATGCTGCTGGCGGTTTATCTGAACTACATCATGCCGGAAAACGTCTTCCTGGTGATTGCCTCGCTGGCAACGTTCGCCACCGTCTGGGTGTGGATAATGATTTTGCTGTCGCAGATAGCCTTCCGCCGCAAACTATCGACGGAAGAAGCCAAAGCGCTGAAGTTCCCGGTGCCGGGCGGCGTGGCGACCACGCTTGTTGGCCTGGTCTTTCTGGCCTTTATCATCGCGCTTATCGGCTGGCACCCGGATACCCGAATTTCACTTTACGTAGGCTGCGGCTGGATTGTTGTTCTGCTGATTGGCTGGCTCTTTAAGCGCCGCCGGGCTGCGTCGTTTATTCAAAGCAACTAAAATAAAAACCCCGCCTTCCGGCGGGGTTTTTATTTTAAGGCGTACCGTATAAAAAAAGATGGAGATATTGGTTTATTTTATTAAGTAAATAGGAAAAGTCTTAAAGTGTTGCAGTCCTGTTGTCGATAAGTGCTATGTGTGGTTTATTTCAACTTTGTTTCTGGATATGAACAAACGTGTAAGTCCGTCAGGTCTTACTGAAATAATGGCACACAGGGACGGGGCAAGCTAATGATTTATGGACTCAAATACTGGCTGTATGGCCTGGCCTGCCTCGTGGCGCTGCCTGCGTTTTCGGCTTCTGCCGCACCCTTATCTCCCGCAGACAAAAACGTTATTGAGCAACAGCAGCAAAATCTCCTGCAGCAGAACCAACGCCAGCGTGATGAGCTTGAGCGCAGCGCTGAACTGCCGCGTTTCGTCTCCCCCATCCCCGCCAGCCCGGCTTCCGGGCCCTGTTTCGCCATTACCCGAATTACCCTTGACGGCGCCACGCTGCTTAACGAACGCAAGGCCCGCCGGTTAACCGCGCCGTGGGTAAATCAATGCCTGGATATATCCCGCCTGACGGAGCTAACCCGCGCCATTTCCGACTGGTATATCAGCCGGGGATTTATCACCAGCCGCGCCTTTTTAACGGAACAGGATTTATCCGGCGGTGAGCTGCGCATTGCCGTGCTGGAAGGCCGGTTACAGCGTGTTCAGATGGCGGGGGAGTCGCCGCGCACGCTGGCGATGGCGTTCCTTGGTCTGGAGGGAAACATACTTAACCTGCGCGATATTGAGCAGGGGATGGAGCAAATTAACCGGACCCGCAGCCGGCCCGTGCAAATTGAAATTCTGCCGGGAGACTCCGCAGGCTATTCCATCGTTAATCTGACGGCTACGCCGGAATTCCCGCTTAGCGCCTCTGTGAGTTTTGATAACAGCGGCCAGAAGAGTACCGGCACCGGCCAGCTTAGCGGCTCGTTGACCGGTAATAACCTGCTGGGGCTGGCCGACAGGTGGTTTGTCAGCGGCGGTCGCAGCAGCGATTTCTCTGGCGCGCACGGCGCGCAAAATTTCCAGGCTGGCGTCAGCCTGCCGTACGGCTACAGCCTGCTGGATTACAGCTATAGCTGGAGCAACTACCTCAACGCTATCAATAACAACGGCTACCCCTGGGTTGCAACCGGCGACAGCGTATCGCATCGAGCCTCGCTGTCACACGTGCTGTTCCGTAACGGGGATATCAAGACCGGCGCTTCGCTGGGCCTCACGCATCAAATCGGCCGCAACTGGCTGAACGACGCAAAGCTCGACAGCAGCAGCCGCAGGCTCACCAGCCTGCAGTTTGGCCTTAACCACACGCAGAAAATCTTCGGCGGCGTCGCCACCCTGAACCCAACCTTTAGCCACGGCGTTTCCTGGTTTGGAGCTGAAAACGATAGCGGCAAAAAGGGTGACGTGCCGAAAGCAGGATTCAAAAAATGGAGCCTGAACGGCAGCTACCAGCGTCCGGTAGCCAATAACCTGTGGTGGTTGAGCAGCTTCTACGGCCAGTGGTCGCCGGACAGGCTGTACGGCAGCGAAAGGCTGACCCTCGGCGGTGAAAGCTCGGTGCGCGGCTTCAAAGAACAGTATCTGTCAGGCGATAACGGCGGCTACTGGCGCAACGAAATGAACTACACGCTGTTTACCCTGCCGGTTATCGGCCAGGTGAGCGCGCTTGCGGCCGTTGACGGCGGATGGCTGCAACAAGATGCCAAAGATCCCTGGGCTTCCGGCACCCTCTGGGGCAGCGCGCTCGGGCTTTCTACCGCCAGCCGCTATTACTCAAGCCAGTTTACCGTAGGCGTGCCGGTGAAATACCCCGCCTGGCTGGCGCCCGACCGCTTCAGCGTCTACTACCGCATCGCGTTTGTGATTTAAGGGACAAAAGATTATGGATAATCATCAACACCCGGTTCGCTTTTATCAACGCCTGCTTAGCTGGGTCATCAGCGCCATGCTGGCTACCCAGCCATTGCTGCCTGCCGTAGCCGCAACCCTTACGCCGTCCGCGCCGGGCACTCAAATCGACAGGGCGGGCAACGGCGTACCGGTGGTGAACATTGCCACGCCGAACGGGGCGGGGATTTCCCATAACCAGTTCAAAGATTACAACGTTGGTAAAGAGGGGCTGATCCTCAACAACGCCACCGGTAAGCTGAACCAGACGCAGCTTGGCGGGCTTATCCAGAATAACCCCAACCTGAAAGCAGGCCAGGAAGCGCGCGGCATCATTAACGAAGTCAACGGCGGCAACCGCTCGCAGCTCCAGGGTTATACGGAAGTGGCGGGCAAAGCGGCGAACGTAATGGTCGCCAACCCGTACGGCATTACCTGCAACGGCTGCGGCTTTATCAATACGCCGAACGTTACCCTGACCACCGGCAAACCGGTGTTTGACGCCGCCGGTAACCTGCTGGCGGTGGACGTGAAAAAAGGCGCTATTACCGTTGAGGGCCAGGGCCTGAACGCCAGCCAGGCGGACGCGCTGTCGATTATTTCCCGCGCCACGGAAGTGAACGCCGCCATTCATGCGAAGGATTTAACGGTGGTTGCCGGCGCCAACCATGTTGGCACAGATGGCAGCGTGCAGGCGCAGCAGGGCGAAGGCAGTGCCCCCAAGGTGGCGGTGGATACCGGCGCGCTGGGCGGGATGTACGCCAGTCGCATTCATCTGGTGTCCAGCGAGAAAGGCGTTGGCGTTAACCTCGGCGACCTGAATGCCCGCCAGGGGGGCATCACCCTGGATGCCAGTGGCAAACTCACCGTGCACAACAGCCTCGCCAGCGGGGCGCTGTCTGCCAAAGGCGAAAGCCTCGCCCTGACGGGGGATCACAAAGCCGGCGGCAATATATCGCTTAACAGCCAGGGCGACATAGCCCTGAGCAACGGGTCGCTGAACAGCGACGGCGACCTGGCACTGAACGCCAGGGGCACGATTTCGCACGCCAATGAAAAGCTGACCGCCGGACGCGATGCGACGCTGACCGCGAAAAACCTCAGCCAGGATGCCTCCAGCCAGATTAACGCTGCCCGCGATATCGCGGCTAAGGCCAGCGATACGCTGAAAACGCAGGGGCAGACGATCGCCGGGCAAAACCTGACGGTAAGCAGCAGCACCCTGACACAGGACGGCAAGCTGCTGGCGCATAACAATGCTCAGCTAAATGCCAGCACGCTGAATAACAGCGGCTCCGTTCAGGGCGCTTCCCTGAGCGTGGGCAGCTCCACGCTCAGCAACCCGGGCTCCCTGCTGAGCGGCGGCAACCTGACCGTCAATACTAAAGATTTTACCCAAAGCGGCAGCACCGGCGCGAAGGGCAAAGCGGACATCACCGCCAGCGGGAAGCTGACCAATACCGGCTCGCTGGTGAGCGACGATGCGTTGGCGCTGAAGGCGCAGGATGTGACGCAGAACGGCGTGCTGTCCGGCGGAAAAGGGCTGACGGTCAATGCGCAGACCCTGACCGCCGGCAAAAATTCGGTGACCCACAGCGACGCCGCCATGACGCTGAATACCGCCACGGCGACGCTGGACGGGGAAACCAGCGCGGGCGGCGATCTTCAATTGCAGGGCGACAGGCTCACCACGGCGGCGAGCGCGCAGCTTCAGAGCGGCAATAATCTCAGCCTCAGCGCGCGAGAAACGGCGCTTGCGGGCACGCAGGCGGTACAAAAATCCATCACGGTGAACGCCCGCGAGAAACTCAACCACAGCGGCAAAAGCAGCGCGGCATCGCTCAGCCTCAGTGCGCCGGAGCTGAGCAACAGCGGCGTGCTCGTTGCTTCCAGCCTGAATACTCAGTCGCAAACTCTCACCAACAGCGGCCTGATGCAGGGCGACAGCGCATTGCTGATTGGCACACAAAAGCTGGACAACCAGCTGAACGGCACCCTCTACAGCGCCGCAAATTTGACGCTGGCTATTCCGGGCATCCGCAACAGCGGCCTTATCACCAGCGACAACGGTTTAACGCTAAGCTCTGGCTCCCTCAGCAATCCAGGCAAAATCATCGCCGGCACGCTGAACGTCAAAGCGACCACGCTGAATGGCGACGGCCTGTTGCAGGGAACCGGGGCGCTGACGCTTGCCGGGGACACGCTTGCGCAGGGGAGCAACGGGCGCTGGCTGACGGCGGGCGATCTCTTCCTCAACGGCAAAACACTGAATACCGCCGGGACCACGCAGGGGCAGAACCTCACCGCTCAGTCGGACAGCTGGACCCACAGCGGCTCCGTGCTGGCAACCAGCAATCTCAACGCTACGCTGGGCGCCGCTTTGCTCAACAATGGCGATCTGATGAGCCAGGGCAATTTGGGGCTGAATGCGCCAACGCTGACCAATCACGGCAGCATCCTCTCGACAGGCGAAATCTCGCTCGCCGGAACAACCTTCACCAGCGACGGCACGCTTCAGGGCAATACGCTTTCACTGCGTCAGAACAGCATCGACAACAGAGGATCGGTTATTGGCCTGAACGGCCTGACGTTGCACAGCACGGGTGCGGTGAACAACAGTGGAGATCTGCTGAGCCAGAAATCACTGACGCTGAACGCGGGAGACGTGACCAACAGCGGCCGGCTTCAGGGGCAGAACATCGCCTTAGACGGCAGCAACCTCAAGAACAGCGGGGCGATTCAGAGCGCGCTCGATTTAGCCCTGACCCTGAGCGGCGACGTTATCGCCGCCACCGGCAGCAAAATCACCGCCCTGGGCGACGCCCGCCTGACCGGCAAAGCGCTGAATAACCAGGGTCTGATCGCTGCGAAAACGCTGGAGGTGAAAGGCGATTCGCTCAGCAACGGCGGCGAAATCAGCGGCGTTAACGGCCTGAACGTCGCGCTCAGCGGTAACCTGCAACAGCAGGGCAAAATGCTGACCGGCGGGCTGCTTAATGTCAAAGCCAAAGACGCCAGCAACAGCGGGCAGCTTCAGGGCGCGGATACCCAAATCAGCGCCAGCTCGCTCACTAACAGCGGACGCGTGCAGGGCGAAAGCGGCCTGACGCTCGCTCTACTGAATACCCTGACCAACCGGGCCAGCGGTGTGCTGCTGAGCCAGAACGCATTAAGCCTCACCGCGCCCATGCTGACCAACGACGGCACCCTTCAGGGCAACGGTAAAACTACGCTCAGCGCGGCAATGCAGGCCCGTAACGGCGGCAAAATTCTCTCCGGCGGTGACCTGACGTTCACCACGGCGGACTACAGCGGCAGCGGCTGGCTCCAGGCCACTAACCTGGTGCTGAACGTGGCAAGACTCGCCAGCAACGGCACCGTGATGGCGGCGAACCAGGCGACGCTTACCGGTAACAGCCTGACCAACGGCGGCACCCTCCAGGCCGCGCAGCTGAAGGTGATCACGCAGTCCGTGACTAACCGCGGCACTCTGCAGGGCAACCAGAGCTTCATGCTCAAAGGAAATAGCCTTAACAACGCGGGCGGGAAGGCGTTCAGCGGCGGGGATATGTTCGCCGACATGGTATCGCTCAGCGGCGCAGGCCAGCTGGTGGCGCTCGGCAACCTGACGCTGAAGCTCACTAACAGCTTTACCCCGCAGGGCGTTATCGCCGCGAACAAGCAGCTGGCCATCATCAGCCGGGGCGATATCACCAACGGAGCCACATTGCAGGGCAACGGCATCACGCTGAACGCTGTGGGCAAGCTGACCAACAACGGCCAACTGACCGCAGGCAGCGGCACCACGGCATTGAGCAGCAGCCAGATTGCAATGAACGCCAGCGGCAGCCTGCAGGCAGGCGGGGACGTCAGCCTGACCAGCCGGGGCAACATCACTCTCGACGGCTTTACCGGCACGGCGGGCAGCCTGGCGTTAACGGCGGCCGGTTCGATTATCAACACCGCTCTGCTCTATGCTGGCAACAACCTCTCGCTGTTTGCCAGCAGCATCCAGAACCTGCGCGGCGATATGCTGGCGGGCAATAACCTGGCGATGCAGAAAGACGCCAGCGGCACGGCGAATGCCGAGGTGATCAACACCTCCGGGAATATCGAGACTACGAACGGCGATATCACCATTAAGACCGGGCATTTGTTGAATACGCGGGATGGGCTAAGTGTCACTATCACTGAAGAAGAAAATATTACTGCACCATATTCATGGCTTACGCCGACATATGCAGAAGCCCCTCTAAGTTATCTGGACAGTATTGGTTACGAATACGGTTACTACCGTGCTGCTACAGGATGTGCTAACTCCTGCGCCGGAGCTTACTGGTCTCGCCCGGCCCCTTATAAAGACAGCCCTGCACTGGAGTTTGCTATTTCTCGCTCGCAGGTGATTGTTATCAGTGATGGTTCAGCGGCTGCACGTATAGCTTCTGGTCGTGATCTATTGCTGTCTGCTGATAATATGGAAAACGTAGCCAGTAATATTCTGGCAACAAATAATGCAGTGCTTAGTGGTGCCACTCTTAATAATAAATCTCTCCAGGAAAGCTCTCTGACGCATTACCTGACTTATTCATATGGAGGGCAGGAGTACGCAACTGAATCTCACCCAAGTTCTCAGAACGGGACTGGCGGTGTGGATTATATCTATTTCATACCGACTGGTGGGATCCGTACAGAAAGCAGTGATGGAGAAATCTACCGCTCTGTCATTCAGGCTGGCGGCACCGTTAAAGCCACCTTCACCAGCGATATCAGTAACACTAATACAACCGCTAACGCCGGGCCAATCAGTAACACCATCGTCGCCCCGAACCTGAACACGCCTTCGGCGCAAAACATCGGCAGCGGCGCGAGTCAGCAGGCGCTGGCGGATGCCGCAACCCAGACCATTACCGGTCCGGACTGGAAAGACAGTACCGCCAGCCAGATTATCAGTGGCGTCACGGGGCTGGCACCGGGCGGCATGGATGGCAACTATCCCCTGCCTTCCGGCAACAACGGCTATTTTGTGCCGTCCACCGATCCGGACAGCCCGTATCTGCTCACCGTTAATCCAAAACTGGATGGCCTTGGTCAGCTCGATCCGTCGCTGTTTGGCGATCTGTATAAGCTGCTGGGCATGAACCCGGGAGCAGCACCACGCGAGACGGGCAACCAGTACACCAACGTCAATCAGTTCCTCGGCTCGTCGTATATGCTGGAGCGTCTCAGCCTGAACCCGGATAAGGACTACCGTTTCCTCGGCGATGCGGCGTTTGACACGCGTTATGTCAGCAACACCATGCTTAACCAGACCGGTAATCGCTATCTCAATGGTGTGGGTTCCGATCTTGAGCAGATGCAGTACCTGATGGATAACGCGGCGCGCGCGCAGCAGTCCCTTGGCCTGAACTTTGGCATAGCGCTTACCGCCGATCAGATTGCATCGCTTGACCACAGCATTCTGTGGTGGGAATCCGCGACCATCAACGGTGAAACGGTGCTGGTGCCGAAACTTTATCTGTCGCCGAAAGATGTGACCGTGAATAACGGCAGCGTAATTGCTGGCAACAATGTCACTCTGAATGGCGGAAATATTATCAACAGCGGCAGCACACTGAGCGCAAGCAACAGCCTGAACATCGACAGCCAGAACAGCATCAGCAATCTCAATGCCGGGCTGATGAGCGCGGGCGGCGGGCTGCAGTTAAATGCGCTGGGCGATATCAACAACGTAGGCTCAACTATCAGCGGTAAAACGGTGGCGCTCGAGAGTATAAACGGCAGCGTTAATAACATTACACTCGCAGATAACTGGAGCCTGGCGACATCCGGTAAGGGCGGCCAACTGGTAAGCCTCAGTACTACGCAGTTGGGCAATACGGCTTCCATCACCGCCCTGGATAGCTTAAGCCTGTTGGCCGGTCAGGACATCACCATCACCGGCGCAAACGTGGCAGCGGGCGGCAACCTGCTGATGAATGCCTGGGGCGATATTGCGGTCACGGCGAACCAGGTGACCGGCAGCTACAGCCAGTCGGGCTTCCGGGGCAAAGAGGCGACGAGCAACGCCTTCACGACCAGCCAGGGCAGCACCCTCACGGCGGGCGGCAGCCTGGGCATGCAGGCGGGTAAAGATCTGACGCTTTCAGCCAGCGCGGTGAATGCGGGCGGCAACGCGACGCTAGTGGCGGGCAACGACCTGAATCTCAGCGCCGCACAGACCGGCGAAAGCGCAAGCCACGGCAAAAGTGAATCCCACAGCACGGATATTGCCCGCACCACCATCAGCACCGGCGGCGACCTTCAGCTTGCCGCAGGCCGGGACATCAACAGCCAGGCGGCAGGTCTGGCTGCAGAAAATGATGTGGCGATGCAGGCGGGGCGCGACGTCAATCTGCTGGCGCAGGAAACCACGGAAGGGAACAGCTACACCGCGAAGAAAAAGGTCGAAATCAACGAGTCGGTGCGCCAGCAGGGCACCGAAATCGCCAGCGGCGGCAATACAAAAATTATCGCGGGCCGGGATGTGAACGCCGAAGCCGCGCAGGTTACCGCCAGCGGTGATATCGGCGTAGCCGCGGGCCGCGATGTGAATCTGACCACCGCGACGGAAAGTGATTATCACTACAAGGAAGAGACGAAGACCAAAAAAGGGTTCCTCAGCAAGAAGACGACCCACACCGTTGAGGAAGACAGCGCCACCCGTGAAGCGGGCACGCTGTTAAGCGGTGATAACGTGACCGTTCAGGCGGGCAACAACCTGCTGGTGCAGGGCTCGGCGGTGGTGGGCGATAACACCGTGGCGCTGGGCGCAGGTCACAATGTCGATATCTTGGCGGCCACCAACACCGACTCCTCCTGGCGCTTTAAAGAGACCAAAAAGAGCGGCCTGATGGGCACCGGCGGCATCGGTATCACCGTCGGCAGCAGCAAATCCACCCATGACCTGCGTGAGGCGGGCACCACGCAAAGCCAGAGCTTCAGCACCGTCGGCTCTACGGGCGGGAACGTGGTCATCTCTGCCGGAAACCAGGCGCATATTGGCGGCGCAGACCTGATTGCCGGGAAGGACATGAGCCTCAGCGGCAGCAGCGTCATCATCGATCCGGGCCACGACAAACGCACCCGCGATGAAACCTTTGAGCAGAAGAAAAGCGGGCTGACGCTGGCGCTTTCGGGCACCGTCGGCAGCGCGATTAATAATGCTGTTACCGCAGCGCAGGATACCAGAGAGGAGAGTGACGGACGCCTGAAGGCACTCCAGGCCACCAAAACGGTACTCTCCGGGGTGCAGGCGGGGCAGGCGACTGAGGCGGCTAACCTGACGGCCGACCCGAACGCGATGGGCGTCAGCCTCTCGCTGACGAAGCAGAAATCCAAATCGCAGCAGCATGCCGAAAGCGATGCGGTGGCGGGCAGCACCCTGAACGCGGGCAATAACCTTTCCATCACTGCGAGCGGAAAAGGCAAAGGCCCGAACAGCGGCGATATCGTGATTGCCGGAAGCCAGCTGAAAGCGGGCGGCGACACGCAGCTGGACGCGAAAAACGACATCCTGCTGGCGGGCGCAGCCAATACACAGCAGACCACGGGCAAGAACAGCAGCAGCGGCGGCGGTGTGGGCGTGAGTATTGGTGCAGGTAAAGGTGCCGGTATCAGCGTATTTGCCAACGTCA
>DAMALH010000053.1:0-21564 GCA_032000125.1 Buttiauxella sp.
AGGCTCTGGTTTCTGATACCAGCATTCCGAGGTTCGAATCCTCGTACCCCAGCCACCATAAAAAAAGCTCGCGTAAGCGAGCTTTTTACTTTTCTGCGTTCGGCTACCTGAAAAGGCGGTTTCCCGCCTGCGAATCATAAGCCGAGCGCATACTTAAGCGCCTGACGTTTCAACACGCCACCGCGTTCGGCAGCCATCAGGCCCAGGTTACGTATCACACGTAATGGCGCAAGGCTGTTGCTAAAGCCCGCATAGAACAGATCCATGCCGCTTTGCATAATAAAATTATCCGCCTGGCGGCGAGTCTGATAGCGTTTCAAAATATGGGCGTCAGCCCAGTTTTCACCGTAGCCGCGCGCGTTAATCATCACCTCAAGCAAGGCGTCCACGTCACGATAACCCAGGTTCACGCCCTGCCCCGCCAGCGGATGAATGGTATGCGCAGCATCGCCAATCAGCGCCAGGCCCCGTTGCGTATAGCGCAACGCATGCCGACGGGTCAGCGGGAATGCCCCACAGGCAACCGGCGTCACCGCGCCCAGCCGCGATGGGAAGGCTGCGGCAACGGCTTTCTGGAGCTGCGGCATCGTCATCGCTTTTAGCTGGCGGATACGCGCAGGGGTGTCATACCACACCAGCGAAGCCCAGTTATCAAACAGCGGCAAGAAGGCATGCGGCCCTGTCGGCGTAAAATGCTGCCAGGTGCTGTCCCCGGGCGCCTCTTCGCACCGCACGGTAATAAGCATACAGGCCTGACGGTAATCCCATGCATGAATGCCGATGCCTGCCCACTGTCGAACCTTTGAATTCGCGCCGTCTGCGCCAATCACCATCGGCACGGTTAACGCTTCGCCTTCCGCAAAGCTGAGCGTCCAGCGCCCTTCTGCACTTTGCATGTGCGTTAACCGTGCCGGGCACATCAGCCTGATATTTGGATGGGCCGCCAGCGCTTTCCACAGGGCAAGCTGTAAAACGTGGTTTTCCACCATGTAACCCAGCTCAGGCAACCCCAGCTCCGAGGCAGTAAAAGAAACGTGCGCGCTTTCCCACTCCCAGGTTTCCAGTTGGCGATAAGCATGGCTGCGCATAGAGCGAATCGCGTCCCATACGCCCAACGATCTAAGCAGGGCCACCGAAGCGCTGCTGATTGCGGAGATACGCACGTCGGGCTGGCTGTTATTGTCAAACTCTGCCGGCGCCTGATGTTCGATAACGGCTACCTGAAAGCCGTTTTGCGCAAGCCCCAGCGCTGCCGCCGCACCGACCATTCCCCCGCCGACAATCGCCACCTCGATTGGTTGATTTGCCATGGTTATTCCGTCCTTAATTTGTCTGAGCCAATTCTACCGGATTTTTACGCGAGTTACGCAGGCTGGTCACATCTACCGCAAAGCATTACAATACGCGCCCAAGATTTCGGGCTTAACTGAGCAATGGCAAAGTCGATGACAAAAAAACTCCATATTAAAACCTGGGGCTGTCAGATGAACGAGTACGATTCATCGAAGATGGCCGATTTGCTGAACAGCACCCACGGCTATGTCCTTACAGATGAGCCAAAAGAAGCGGACGTATTGCTGCTAAACACCTGCTCTATTCGTGAAAAAGCCCAGGAAAAAGTATTCCACCTGTTAGGCCGCTGGAAGCTCTTAAAGCGGAAAAATCCTGACCTTATTATCGGCGTCGGCGGCTGCGTTGCCTCCCAGGAAGGCAAGCTTATCCGTCAACGCGCCCATTATGTCGATATCGTTTTTGGGCCGCAGACGCTGCACCGTCTGCCTGAGATGATCAACAAGGTGCGCGGCACGCGCAGCCCAATCGTTGACGTCAGCTTCCCGGAAATCGAAAAATTCGACCGCCTTCCGGAACCGCGCGCGGATGGCCCGACGGCCTACGTTTCTATTATGGAAGGCTGCAACAAATACTGCACTTACTGCGTGGTGCCTTATACCCGCGGTGAAGAGGTTAGCCGCCCATGCGATGACATTCTGTTCGAAATCGCACAGCTCGCAGCACAGGGCGTGCGTGAAATTCATCTGCTGGGTCAGAACGTCAATGCTTATCGCGGCGCAGCCTATGATGGCGGCATCTGCTCGTTTGCCGAGCTTCTCCGCCTGGTCGCGGCGATTGACGGCGTCGACCGCATTCGTTTCACCACCAGCCACCCGATTGAGTTTACGGACGATATCATCGACGTTTACCGCGATACGCCGGAGCTGGTGAGCTTCCTGCACCTGCCGATTCAAAGCGGCGCGGATCGGATTCTGAACCTGATGGGCCGCACCCATACCGCGCTGGAATATAAATCGATTATTCGCAAACTGCGCGCGGCGCGCCCGGACATTCAGATTAGCTCTGACTTCATCGTAGGCTTCCCTGGCGAAACGCAGCAGGACTTCGAGCAAACCATGAAGGTTATTGCAGATGTGAACTTCGACGTCAGCTACAGCTTCGTCTTTTCCGCACGACCGGGCACGCCAGCTGCGGACATGGTTGATGACGTGCCTGAGGAAGAGAAATTACAGCGTCTGTATATTCTGCAGGATCGCATTAACCAACAGGCGATGGGATGGAGCCGTAAGATGGTCGGCACCGTTCAACGCGTTCTGGTTGAAGGCACCTCGCGCAGAAACATTATGGAGCTGACCGGGCGTTCCGAGAACAACCGTGGAGTAAACTTTGAAGGTACTCCGGATATGATCGGTAAATTCGTGGATGTAGAAATTACTGAAGTTGCTACTAACAACTCCCTGCGCGGCAGGGTGGTGCGTACCGAGGCAGAAATGGGCCTGCGCACCATAGAAGCACCGGAATCAGTCATCGCCCGCACCCGTAAAGAAAACGAAATCGGCGTCGGTCTGTATCAGCCATAACCCTGCTTTGCTTTGCCCATCGGTTGGCTAACAACGTGAACCGATGGGTGTTTTCATTGCTTGCACTTGCATTCTGAATCCGCCACCCAAATATCAAAACCGACGCTTGCGCCATCAACACTCGCCGTAAATAATCTCTTTATGGCCTGAGAAGAGCAGGCAAGGCATGACCTCTTATTACTGACAACCGGCCCCGAGCGACCCAGAGGATAAGTTTGAATATCGAAACACGTGAAATTACGCTGGAACCTGCTGACAATGCCCGTTTACTCAGCCTGTGCGGCCCGTTTGATGACAACATCAAACAGCTCGAACGCCGGCTGGGCATCGAAATCAACCGTCGTGACAATCATTTCAAGCTCACGGGCCGTGCATTGCTGGTGAATGCCGCCGCCGATATCCTGCGTAATCTTTATGTTGATACCGCGCCCGTGCGTGGCGAAATTCAGGATATCGATCCGGAACACATTCACCTCGCGATTAAAGAAATCCGCGTGCTGGAACAGTCGGCAGAGCACGTGCCGGAGTACGGTAAAGCGGTCAATATCAAGACCCGGCGCGGCGTGATTAAACCCCGCACGCCAAACCAGGCGCAGTATATCGCCAATGTGCTGGACCACGACATCACCTTTGGTATCGGCCCTGCCGGTACAGGTAAAACCTACCTTGCGGTAGCCGCTGCCGTAGACGCGCTGGAGCGCCAGGATATCAGGCGCATTCTGTTGACCCGTCCGGCTGTTGAAGCGGGCGAAAAACTCGGCTTCCTGCCGGGCGACTTAAGCCAGAAAGTGGACCCTTACCTGCGTCCGCTTTACGACGCCCTGTTTGAGATGCTGGGCTTTGAACGCGTTGAAAAGCTGATAGAGCGCAACGTTATCGAAGTCGCGCCGCTGGCCTACATGCGCGGCCGTACCCTGAACGACGCCTTTATCATCCTTGATGAAAGCCAGAACACCACCATCGAACAGATGAAAATGTTCCTGACGCGTATCGGCTTTAACTCCAAAGCGGTGATCACCGGCGACGTTACGCAGATTGACCTGCCACGCAACATGAAATCGGGCCTGCGCCATGCCATCGACGTGCTGGCGGAAGTCGATGAAATCAGCTTTAACTTCCTTAATAGCGAAGACGTCGTGCGTCACCCTGTGGTCGCCCGTATCGTCAATGCTTATGAAGCATGGGAAAACGCCGAGCAAATTCGTAAAGATGAGCTGGCCGCAGAACGCAAGCGTGAAGCGATGGCGATGCATTCTGCCGCCCAGGAGAACAAATGAGCCAGGTTATTCTGGATTTACAAATAGCCTGCGAAGAGGCAGCGGGTCTGCCAGCACAGGCACAGTTTCAGGGCTGGCTTGATGCGGTCATTCCGCAGTTTCAGGAAGAGTCAGAAGTGACGATTCGTCTGGTAGACGATGCGGAAAGCCACGAGCTGAATCTGACCTACCGCGGCAAAGATAAATCCACCAACGTGCTCTCTTTCCCGTTTGAAGCCCCGCCGGGCATTGAGCTACCGCTGCTCGGCGACCTTATTATCTGCCGTCAGGTAGTAGAAAAAGAAGCGCAGGAGCAGGACAAGCCGCTGGATGCGCACTGGGCGCATATGGTTATCCACGGCAGTCTGCATCTGCTTGGTTATGACCATATTGAAGATGAAGAAGCCGAAGAGATGGAATCTCTGGAAACAGAGATAATGCTTGCTCTTGGGTATGCCGATCCGTACATTGCCGAGAAAGACTAGTCGCCGCTGTCAGCTATGACGGCGGCGCAACAGGTGCAGGCAAGCGACCCGGCTTAGCCTGCTATCTATTCATCATCGAGGGGCCAAAAACCTAACGCCATGAGCGACGACAATTCACAAAACAGTGACACGCCTGCCAGTAAAAAGGGATTCTTTTCCCTGATTCTCAGCCAGCTATTTCACGGTGAGCCAAAAAACCGTGACGATCTGCTAGAGCTTATCCGTGATTCTGAGCAAAACGATCTTATAGATCAGGACACCCGCGACATGCTCGAAGGCGTGATGGATATCGCCGACCAGCGCGTCCGCGACATCATGATCCCGCGCTCGCAAATGGTGACGCTCAAACACAACCAGACGCTGGACGAATGCCTCGATGTCATTATCGAATCGGCACACTCCCGCTTCCCGGTAATAAGCGAAGACAAAGATCATATCGAAGGGATTTTGATGGCAAAAGATCTGCTGCCGTTTATGCGCAGCGATACCGAGCCATTCAGCATGGAAAAAGTGTTACGTCAGTGCGTAGTTGTGCCTGAAAGCAAGCGTGTAGACCGCATGCTGAAAGAATTTCGTCAGCAACGCTATCACATGGCGATTGTGATTGATGAGTTTGGCGGCGTCTCCGGCCTTGTCACCATTGAAGATATTCTCGAACTGATCGTCGGGGAAATCGAAGATGAGTACGACGATGAGGAAGACAACGATTTCCGCCAGCTTAGCCGCCATACCTGGACGGCGCGGGCGCTGGCCTCTATCGAAGATTTTAACGATACCTTTGACACCCATTTCAACGACGATGAAGTGGATACGATAGGCGGTCTGGTTATGCAGGCGTTCGGGCATCTGCCCGCCCGTGGCGAAACCATTGAAATAGATGGTTACCAGTTCAAGGTCGCCATGGCCGACAGCCGCCGTATCATTCAGGTTCACGTCAGAATTCCGGACGATTCGCCGCAACCGAAACTGGAAGATTAATTCAAAGATGGCAATTGCCTTATTACTACAACGCCAGCGCGTGCGTCTGCTGCTGGCGCTGCTTTTTGGTGCCTGCGGGACGCTGGCCTTTTCCCCTTATGATCTCTGGCCTGCCGCCCTTGTCTCTCTGGCTGGTTTACAGGGGCTGACGCTCAACCGTCGCGCTATTCAAAGCGCCTGGATCGGCTTCTTCTGGGGGCTTGGCCTGTTTGGCAGCGGCATAAACTGGGTGTACGTCAGCATCGCGCAGTTTGGCGGTATGCCGGGGCCGGTTAACGTCTTCCTCGTGGTTCTGCTCGCCGCTTACCTGTCGCTTTATACCGGCCTGTTCGCCGGCTTGCTAAGCAAGCTGTGGCCAAAAACGACCTGGTGGCGCGTGGCGATCGCCGCCCCGATGCTGTGGCAGTGCACCGAGTTCCTGCGAGGCTGGGTGCTGACCGGCTTCCCCTGGCTGCAGTTCGGCTACAGCCAGATTGACGGCCCGCTCAAGGGCATAGCGCCCGTTCTGGGGGTGGAAGCACTCACCTTCCTGCTGACGATCGTAAGCGGCCTGTTTGTTTACGCCCTGCATCAACGTAGCTGGCGCCCGGCGGTGATTGCGGCCGCCTTGCTGCTGCTGCCATGGCCGTTGCGCTCTGTTCAATGGTTCCAGCCACAAAAAGCACGCGCCGTTGATATTGCTATGGTGCAGGGAAATATTCCCCAGTCCCTGAAGTGGGATGAAGACCAGCTAATTAACACGCTGAAAATCTATCTCGATAAAACCCAGCCGCAGATGGGCAAAGCCCGGCTGATTATCTGGCCCGAATCAGCGATTCCCGATCTGGAAATCAACCAGCAGCGCTTCCTGACCATGATGGACGATCTGTTGCGCTCTAAGCACAGCGCGATGATCACCGGCATCGTGGACGCAAGGCTCAATCAGCAAAATCGTTACGATACCTACAACACCATCATCACGCTGGGTGAAGGTAACCCGTACAGCTACAACAGTGCGGATCGTTACAACAAGAACCATCTCGTTCCCTTTGGCGAGTTTGTTCCGCTGGAATCCATCCTGCGCCCGCTTGCGCCATTCTTTGACCTGCCGATGTCCTCCTTTAGCCGCGGGCCTTACCTGCAGCCCCAGCTGCAGGCCAACGGTATTAAACTGACGGCAGCCATCTGCTATGAAATTATCCTTGGTGAACAGGTCCGGGATAATTTCCGTCCGGATACCGATTTCCTGCTCACCATCTCCAACGATGCGTGGTTCGGCAAGTCAATTGGCCCATGGCAGCACTTCCAGATGGCCCGTATGCGTTCGCTGGAATTAGGCCGCCCGCTGCTGCGCAGCACCAATAACGGCGTAACGGCCGTTATTAACGCCAGCGGCGACGTTGAAGCGATGCTCCCTCAGTTCACCCGCGAAGTGCTCGAAGCAAAAGTCACTCCGGCGACAGGGCTAACCCCTTACGCCCGCTTCGGAAACTGGCCGCTGTGGATTATCACGCTGGTCTTCGGTTTCAGCGCCATACTGATTAGCTTACGTAGCCGCAAGAAAGCGTAATTCCCCGCAACAGGGCCAGCAAATCTGCTGGCCTTCTTATTTCTGGCACATCAATTGCTTTGTAATTGACTTAGAAAACGTCAAACGGCGAAGCGATACAAAGCGCGACTTACCGCTGCACCAGTTTAAGCCATCGCAAGCACCATTCCGGTGCAACGGCGGATTTTTGCCTTTAAACGGTGCGGCGCACTTCGCAAAAATAAACATCTGCATAGCAATAACTTTACATTCAGCTACGTTAAATGTTAACAAAAGGCGAAGATTCGCCCGTTTTATATCGCCACACAACAACAAAACATAACGCTCACATCGGGTATCAGTGCCGTCCGTGGCACGAAGATTAAGGAGTTGGAAATGCAATTGAGAAAACTTGCCACAGCTTTGTTAGTAATGGGAATGAGCGCCGGAATCGCGCACGCCGAAGACGCTAAACCTGCCGCAGCGCCAGCGGGTGGCGCACAAAGCACGCTGGATAAAATCAAAGCTAACGGCGTGATTGTCGTCGGCCACCGTGAATCTTCCGTGCCGTTCTCCTACTACGATAACCAGCAAAAAGTTGTCGGTTACTCCCAGGACTACTCCAACGCCATCGTTGAAGCCGTTAAGAAACAGCTCAACAAACCGGATCTGCAGGTTAAACTTATCCCTATCACCTCGCAAAACCGTATCCCACTGCTTCAGAACGGCACTTTCGACTTTGAGTGCGGCTCCACCACCAATAACCTGGAACGCCAGAAACAGGCCGCGTTCTCAGACACCATTTTCGTTGTCGGTACTCGCCTGCTGGTGAAAAAAGGCGGTCCGATTAAAGACTTTACCGACCTGAAAGGCAAAGCGGTTGTCGTCACGTCCGGTACCACCTCCGAAGTTCTGCTAAACAAGCTGAATGAAGAGAAGAAAATGGACATGCGTATCATCAGCGCCAAAGATCACGGCGACTCCTTCCGTACGCTGGAAAGCGGCCGTGCGGTGGCCTTTATGATGGATGACGCGCTGCTCGCCGGCGAACGTGCGAAAGCGAAAAAACAGGATAACTGGGAAATCGTTGGCACGCCTCAGTCACGTGAAGCCTACGGCTGTATGCTGCGTAAAAACGATCCGGAATTCAAAAAGCTGATGGATGACACCATTGCAAAAGTACAGACCTCCGGCGAAGCGGCTAAATGGTTTGATAAATGGTTTATGAATCCTATCCCTCCGAAAAATATCAACATGAACTTCGCCCTGTCTGATGACATGAAAGCGCTGTTCAAAGAACCAAACGATAAAGCCCTTAACTAATCAGAACCAAGGGGCGGGATGACCCGCCCTTCCGATTGACGAACTGAAGCCCGGACAGACTATGCGTCGGATGGCCGTTCCCCATCCGGCGTGAAAGTACCTGATAAACCCAGGCAAAGACCTGAAAAGGTACAGGCTTCTCATCAATCTTCGAGGGTAGCGTTGCTACCCTCACTTGCTGACGAACGGCCAAAGACATCTTCCTGGCCGTTCGGGGTAAACCAGATGACCCGCTCTGCTTTTAAGCGTTCTGCTTGCAGAAGCTTTAATCGCGAAGCGCGTTGTCAATGGTTTTAGGGTAGCGCTGCTACCCTCATTTTTCTCGGAGTACGTTATGTCTATAGACTGGAACTGGGGAATCTTTTTACAGCCCGCCCCGTTCGGCAACACCACCTATCTGGGCTGGATCTGGAATGGCTTCCAGGTCACCGTCGCCCTTTCTATTTCCGCATGGATCATTGCATTTCTCGTTGGTTCGCTTTTTGGCATTCTCCGTACCGTTCCTAACCGCTGGCTTTCAGGCTTAGGCACGCTTTACGTTGAACTATTCCGCAATGTGCCGCTGATCGTACAGTTCTTCACATGGTACCTGGTCGTGCCGGAACTGCTGCCGGAAAATCTTGGCATGTGGTTTAAATCAGAGCTGGATCCGAACGTACAGTTCTTCCTTTCATCAATGATTTGTCTTGGCCTGTTTACCGCCGCGCGCGTCTGTGAGCAGGTACGTGCCGCCATCCAGTCGTTGCCTCGCGGGCAGAAAAACGCGGCGCTGGCCATGGGCCTGACGCTGCCGCAGGCGTATCGCTATGTCCTGCTGCCGAATGCGTACCGCGTGATCGTGCCGCCAATGACCTCTGAGATGATGAACCTGGTAAAAAACTCGGCCATCGCTTCCACCATCGGCCTGGTCGATATGGCGGCCCAGGCCGGGAAACTGCTGGATTATTCAGCCCATGCCTACGAATCCTTTACGGCAATCACGCTTGCCTACGTGCTGATTAACGCGGTGATTATGCTGGTGATGTACGTGGTGGAACGCAAAGTTCGCCTGCCTGGCAATATGGGAGGCAAATAAATGTACGATTTTGACTGGACTTCAATCCTTCCGGCCATGCCTTACCTGATGCAGGGGCTGATTATCACCCTGAAGATCACCGTAACCGCCGTGGTCGTTGGCATACTTTGGGGCACGCTGCTGGCCGTTATGCGCCTGTCGCCGATCAAACCCATTGCCTGGTTTGCCAGCGCCTACGTTAACGTTTTCCGTTCCGTGCCGCTGGTCATGGTACTGCTGTGGTTCTATCTGGTGGTGCCGGGTTTCCTGCAAAAAGTGCTCGGGCTCTCGCCGCAGACCGATATCCGCCTGATATCCGCGATGGTGGCCTTTTCGATGTTCGAAGCGGCTTACTATTCAGAAATTATTCGCGCCGGTATCCAGAGCGTTTCACGCGGACAGTCTAACGCCGCGCTGGCGTTAGGCATGACGCACTGGCAGTCCATGAAATTAATTATCCTGCCGCAGGCGTTTCGCGCCATGGTGCCGCTGCTGTTAACCCAGGGCATCGTGCTGTTCCAGGATACCTCGCTGGTTTATGTTTTAAGCCTGGCCGACTTCTTCCGCACCGCCTCCACCATTGGTGAACGTGACGGAACCCAGGTGGAAATGATCCTGTTTGCCGGTCTGGTCTACTTTGTTATTAGCCTTAGTGCCTCGCTGTTGGTCAGCTACTTGAAGAAAAGGACAGTGTAATGATTTCCCTGAAAAATGTTTCTAAATGGTATGGCCACTTTCAGGTGCTAACCGACTGCTCAACGAGCGTTAAAAAAGGCGAAGTGGTAGTGGTTTGCGGGCCTTCTGGCTCAGGTAAATCGACGTTAATTAAAACCGTTAACGGCCTTGAGCCGGTGCAAAAAGGCGAGATAGTGGTTAACGGTACGCAGGTGAACAATAAAAAAACAAACCTTGCCGAGCTGCGCTCTCACGTCGGTATGGTGTTCCAGCATTTCGAGCTGTTTCCCCACCTGTCGATACTTGAGAACCTGACGCTGGCGCAGGTTAAGGTGCTCAAGCGCAATAAAGAAGAATCGCGTAAAAAAGGCCTTAAGCTGCTTGAGCGCGTTGGTTTGACGGCGCACGCCGATAAATATCCGGCTCAGCTCTCTGGCGGGCAGCAGCAGCGTGTGGCTATCGCGCGCGCCCTGTGCATGGACCCGGTAGCCATGCTGTTTGACGAACCTACATCCGCGCTCGATCCAGAAATGATCAACGAAGTGCTGGACGTGATGGTCGAACTGGCGCAGGAAGGGATGACGATGATGGTGGTGACCCACGAAATGGGCTTTGCCCGTAAGGTGGCAAACCGCGTGATCTTTATGGACGAAGGTAAAATCGTTGAGGATTCGAATAAAGAAGATTTCTTTAACAATCCGCAGTCCGAGCGCGCAAAAGACTTCCTGGCAAAAATCCTGCACTAAAAACCAAAGAGCCTTCTTTACAGAAGGCTCTTTTACTTTATGGCTCAAACGGCCGACGGTGAAACTGGTTGTGCCCGCATTTTGGGCAGACCGGCAGAACGTCCGGCGTGTAGATAGCCAGATGGAAATGACAGTTCTCACAGACCAGATTTCCCAGGCCCACGACTTCACCGCTGTGGTAAACGCCGTGATGGTTGAGATCCTGGAACACTTCCCGCCACTCTAGCTGGGTTTTATCCGTAATATCCGCCAGCTCCTGCCACAGGCTTTCTTTAATTACGCGCATAAACACGCTGTCGGTGAATTCACCCTGGCTTTCGTTATAGCTGCGGGCAAACTCTTCTAAATCGCGTCGGACCGCACGCGTGACCTCATCGACTTCGGTCCGGGTCAGCTCACCGGTGTCGTCCATGCGTTTACGGGCGCTGGCGACCAGTGCATCAATATCGCGTTCCCCATTGCGTAATCGTTCGGTGAGCGAGGCCACCAGTTCACGGTAAAATTGAGCAACCTTGTTCATCGTCTGTCTGCCTCCTTGAAGCGTTTCCGGCATTCATAGTTATGTAACCTGCTCTAATAGTAGACCTTAATCGGAGGTCGCTTTGTCAGATTGTCCACAGGCCGCGTAAAAAAACCGCAAATGAGAAAAGGGTGCGAGGGGCGTCGAAAGGCTGTTTTGCCGCTGTCTTATCGGCTATGCTATGCGGATCTGAAACCTAATACGTTACAGGCTACAACTTGTAGCTGTCTTTCATTACAGGACCACTGGCCGCCATGCAAGAGCAATACCGCCCGGAAGAGATAGAATCCAACGTACAGCTTCACTGGCAAGAGAAGCGTACCTTTGAAGTCACCGAAGACGAAGGCAAAGAGAAGTACTACTGCCTGTCCATGCTCCCCTATCCTTCTGGCCGACTACATATGGGCCACGTCCGTAACTACACCATTGGCGACGTTATCGCACGCTATCAGCGTATGCTGGGTAAAAACGTTCTGCAGCCAATCGGCTGGGACGCGTTCGGCCTGCCTGCGGAAGGTGCCGCGGTGAAAAACAATACCGCGCCTGCGCCATGGACGTATGACAACATCAATTACATGAAGAACCAGCTCAAAACGCTGGGCTTCGGCTACGACTGGAGCCGCGAGCTGGCAACCTGTACCCCGGAATACTACCGTTGGGAACAGCAGTTCTTCACCCAGCTTTACAACAAAGGCCTGGTGTATAAGAAAACCTCCGCCGTTAACTGGTGCCCGAACGATCAGACCGTGCTGGCGAACGAACAGGTTATCGACGGCTGCTGCTGGCGCTGCGACACCAAAGTTGAGCGCAAAGAGATCCCGCAGTGGTTTATCAAAATCACCGCATACGCGGACGAGCTGCTTAACGATCTGGATACGCTCGACCACTGGCCGGATCAGGTCAAAACCATGCAGCGTAACTGGATTGGCCGCTCCGAAGGCGTGGAAATTACTTTCGACGTAGAGAGCAGCGCGGAAAAGCTGACGGTATACACCACCCGTCCGGACACCTTTATGGGCTGCACCTACCTGGCCGTGGCTGCGGGTCACCCGCTGGCACAGCAGGCGGCGGAGAATAATCCGGTTCTGGCCGAATTCATCGAAGAGTGCCGTAACACCAAAGTCGCCGAAGCAGACATGGCAACGATGGAGAAAAAAGGCGTCGATACCGGCTTCAAAGCCATTCATCCGCTGACCGGTGAAGCGATTCCGGTCTGGGCGGCAAACTTTGTCCTGATGGAATACGGTACTGGCGCAGTAATGGCCGTGCCGGGCCACGACCAGCGCGACTATGAATTTGCCAGCAAATACGCTCTCAACATCAAGCCCGTTATCCTGGCAGCAGACGGCTCCGAACCGGATCTTTGCGCGCAGGCAATGACTGAAAAAGGCGTGCTGTTTAACTCTGGCGAATTCGACGGCCTGAGCTTTAACGATGGCTTTAACGCTATCGCCGACAAGCTGGCGGCTATGGGCGTGGGCAAACGTAAAGTTAATTATCGTCTGCGTGACTGGGGCGTTTCCCGTCAGCGTTACTGGGGCGCGCCAATCCCAATGGTCACGCTGGAAGACGGCACCGTAATGCCAACGCCTGAAGATCAACTGCCGGTTATCCTGCCGGAAGACGTGGTAATGGATGGCATCACAAGCCCTATCAAAGCCGATCCAGAGTGGGCAAAAACCACCGTTGACGGCAAGCCTGCGCTGCGTGAAACCGATACCTTTGACACGTTCATGGAGTCTTCCTGGTACTACGCGCGTTATACCTGCCCGCAGTACGACAAAGGCATGCTCGATTCTAAAGCCGCTAACTATTGGCTGCCGGTTGATATCTATATTGGCGGCATTGAACACGCCATCATGCATCTGCTCTATTTCCGCTTCTTCCACAAGCTGATGCGCGACGCGGGCATGGTGACCTCAAGCGAGCCGGCTAAACAGCTTCTGTGTCAGGGTATGGTGCTGGCAGACGCCTTCTACTACACCGGCGTAAACGGCGAGCGTAACTGGGTCTCCCCGGTAGATGCTATCGTTGAGCGCGACGAGAAAGGCCGCATTATCAAAGCCTCTGACGCACAGGGCCACGAACTGGTCTATGCTGGCATGAGCAAAATGTCGAAGTCGAAAAATAACGGCATCGACCCGCAGGTGATGGTTGAGCGCTACGGCGCGGACACCGTTCGCCTGTTTATGATGTTCGCCTCACCGGCCGATATGACGCTTGAGTGGCAGGAATCCGGCGTGGAAGGCGCTAACCGCTTCCTGAAACGTGTCTGGAGACTGGCTTACGAGCACACCAGCCGCGGCGCCGTGCCTGCGCTGGACGTAGCGGCATTAAGCGAAGATCAAAAAGCCCTGCGCCGCGACGTTCACAAAACTATCGCGAAAGTAACCGATGATATCGGTCGTCGTCAGACCTTCAATACCGCGATTGCCGCGATTATGGAGCTGATGAACAAGCTGGCGAAGGCGCCGCAGGAAGGCGACCAGGATCGCGCGTTGCTGAACGAAGCGCTGCTGGCCGTTGTGCGCATGCTTTATCCGTTCACGCCGCACGTCTGCTTTAATATGTGGCAGGCGCTGGGTGGCGAAGGCGATATTGACAACGCGCCGTGGCCGCAGGCTGATGAAAAAGCGATGGTGGAAGACTCTTTGCTGGTTGTCGTGCAGGTTAACGGCAAAGTACGCGGCAAGATCACCGTCCCGGCTGACGCTACCGAGGCGCAGGTCCGTGAACGTGCGGGCCAGGAACATCTGGTAGCGAAGTATCTTGAAGGCGTAACCGTGCGTAAAGTGATTTACGTACCGGGTAAACTGCTGAACCTGGTTGTGGGCTAAGCGCAGGAGGAACCGTGCGACATCCCTTTGTCACTTTGTTAGTTACCGTGGCGGTGCTTCTCACCGCCGGGTGTGGTTTTCACCTGCGTGGCAACACGCAGGTACCCGCTCAGTTGAAGACCCTGATCCTTAACTCCAGCGATCCTAACGGGCCGCTAACGCGTGAAATCCGCTCTCAGCTACGGCTGAACGGCGTGACCATCGTTGAGGATACGAAAACCGGCGTTCGCCAGGATATTCCTTCGCTTCGCGTGCTGGGAGGAACCGTGGGTAAAGACACGGCGTCAATCTTCCAGAACGGCCGTACCGCGGAGTATCAAATGGTGATGACCGTCAGGGCTCAGGTCTTAATTCCGGGCCATGACATCTATCCAATCAGCGCCAAAGTGTATAAATCATTCTTTGATAACCCGCTGACCACGCTTGCGAAAGACGCCGAGCAGGATCTGCTTGTCAAAGAGATGTATACCAACGCCGCGCAGCAGTTGATCCGCAAACTGCTTTCCGTGCAGGCAGCAGACGTTGCGCAAACCAATGACGCAGAAGCCAACCCGGCTGACGGCGCTGCGGCAAACGCCGAAACGACCTCCGGTCGCGTTTCCACCACGCTTCCGGCCGCTTCCGGCAGCCAATGATTCGGCTGTATCCGGAACAGCTCCGCGCGCAGCTCAATGAAGGGCTGCGCGCGGCGTATTTGCTGCTTGGTAACGATCCTTTATTACTGCAGGAAAGCCATGATGCGGTACGCCAGGCGGCCATCGCCCAGGGCTTTGAAGAGCATCACAGGGTACAGATCGACACCAGCACCGACTGGCAGGCTTTATTCTCTATTTGTCAGGCGCTGAGCCTTTTCGCCAGCCGCCAGACCCTTCTCCTTCAGCTACCCGATAACGGCCCGAATGCGGCTATCAATAGCCAACTGGAAACGCTTGTCGACCTGCTGCACGAGGACATGCTGCTGCTGGTTCGCGGAAATAAGCTCACCAAAGCGCAGGAAAACGCCGCCTGGTACACCCGGCTTGCGGATCGTAGCGTTCTGGTAACCTGCCAGACACCGGAGCACGCGCAGCTTCCGCGCTGGGTAGCGCTGCGTGCAAAACAGATGAATCTCGCGCTGGACGATGCGGCAAATCAGCTCCTTTGTTACTGCTATGAAGGCAATCTGCTGGCCCTCTCCCAGGCGCTGGAACGGCTTTCGCTTATCTGGCCGGACGGAAAATTAACGCTGCCACGCGTAGAGCAGGCGGTAAGCGATGCGGCACATTTCACGCCGTTTCACTGGATTGACGCCATTCTTGGCGGAAAAAATAAGCGCGCCCTGCATATTTTGCAGCAGCTCAGGCTTGAAGCAAGCGAGCCGACTATCCTGCTGCGAACTATTCAGCGTGAATTAATACAGCTGGTGAACCTCAAGCGCCAGTCCGCGCATACCCCTTTGCGCACGCTATTTGACCAGCAGCGGGTCTGGCAAAATCGTCGGGCGCTGGTTACCGAAGCCCTGAATCGCCTCAGCGCAGAGCAGCTTTACCAGGCCGTGCGCCTGCTAAGCCAGATTGAACTGACCCTAAAGCAGGATTACGGGCAGTCGGTGTGGGCCGAGCTTGAAGGGCTTTCTTTACTGCTGTGTCACGCAACCCTGCCGGAAATCTTTATTGATGGTTAGCCCAGCCCTGCCCCTGTGCGCAATCTATGGCGGAACCTTCGACCCGATTCATTACGGGCATCTGAAGCCCGTTGAAGCGCTGGCAACCCAGGTGGCGCTGCATCGGGTGATTATCATGCCAAATAACGTTCCGCCGCATCGCCCCCAGCCTGAGGCAAACAGCCAGCAGCGTAAGGCCATGGTGGAACTGGCGATTGCAGGACATCCGCTGTTCAAACTTGATGCACGGGAGCTGGCGCGCTCCACGCCCTCCTGGACCGTTGAAACGCTGGAACAGGTGCGGGCCGAACAGGGCGCACGGCAGCCTCTGGCCTTTATTATTGGTCAGGATTCGCTGCTGAGCCTGCACCGCTGGCATCGCTGGGAAAACCTGCTCGATCTGTGCCATTTGCTGGTCTGCCAGCGCCCGGGCTACCCGGTTTCGATGGATACCGCCGAGCAGCAGCGCTGGCTGGAGAGGCACAGTACCGCCTCGGTTGATGAGCTGCACGCTACGCCTGCCGGGAAGGTTTATCTGGCACAAACGCCGATGTATGACATCTCCGCCACCGCCATTCGCCAGCGGCTGGCGCAAAACCTGCCGTGTGACCATCTCGTCCCTGCCCAGGTGCTTGCCTTTATTCAGCAGCACCGCCTGTATCAGGGCCTGCGATGAAAAGATCGCGCGAATAACGCTGAACCGCCGTGCAAAATACCTGGCGCTGACAAAACCCCGTGAGAGTTAAAGCTGTCAGCCATTGACACTACACCTCAGGCTGTTATGCTCCGCAGCCATAATTTCCTGCCCGTAAGCATGACTTTTCGAAAATAGTTTTACAAAAATGGCGATGCAAACCAGGCCATCCGGTGGGATGATAGCCAACTTTGAGCGCCCCGCCGCCAATTTTCGTCAAGCTCGGCCAGCAATCAAGTATAATGGCTTTTGATACGGGCCACGTTGAACACTTTTATTCTCCCAGGGGGAACACTTGCAGGGTAAAGCACTCCAGGATTTCATCGTTGATAAGATCGACGACCTCAAAGGCCAGGACATCATCGCGATTGATGTTCAGGGCAAATCAAGCATCACCGATTGCATGGTTATCTGTACCGGCACATCCAATCGTCACGTTATGTCCATCGCTGAACACGTTGTGGAATCCGTTCGTAAAGAAGGTCTGGACGCGCTGGGCGTAAAAGGCATCAACGCGACCGACTGGGTAGTGGTTGACCTGGGCGAAGTTATCGTTCATGTGATGCAGGAAGAAAGCCGCCAGCTATACGAACTGGAAAAGCTCTGGAGTTAATGCGTGAAGCTGCAACTGGTGGCGGTCGGAACCAAAATGCCTGACTGGGTGCAAACCGGTTTTACCGAGTACCTGCGTCGTTTTCCCAAGGATATGCCGTTTGAACTCGTTGAGATCCCGGCAGGAAAACGCAGTAAAAACGCTGATATCAAGCGCATCCTCGATAAAGAAGGCGAAATGATGCTGGCGGCTGCCGGTAAAGGCAACCGCATCGTCACGCTGGATATCCCCGGGCAGCCATGGGATACGCCGCATCTTGCTACCCAGCTTGAACGCTGGAAGCAGGATGGTCGTGATGTCAGCCTGTTGATTGGTGGCCCGGAAGGGCTGGCTCCGGCCTGTAAAGCCGCCGCGGAACAAAGCTGGTCGCTTTCCACGCTAACCCTTCCCCATCCGCTGGTGCGGGTGCTGGTGGCAGAGAGCCTTTATCGCGCATGGAGCATAACGACCAATCATCCCTATCACCGTGAGTAAACTTCGAGCCTGGTAAAACAAACCTACGGATGAAATTACAGAATTCTTTTCGCGACTATTCGGCTGAGTCTGCGCTCTTTGTGCGCCGGGCGCTGGTCGCTTTTACCGGCATTTTACTGCTGACCGGCGTGCTTATCGCCAACCTTTATAATGTGCAAATCGTCCGTTTTACCGACTACCAGACCCGCTCAAACGAAAACCGCATCAAGCTGGTGCCGATCCCGCCAAGCCGCGGCATTATTTATGACCGTAACGGCACGCCGCTTGCGCTAAACCGCACCATTTATCAGGTCGAAATGATGCCGGAGAAAGTGGATAACGTGCAGGCCGCGCTTGACGCCCTGCGCCCGGTAGTGGACCTCACAGATGACGATATCGCCAACTTTAAGAAAGAGCGCGCCCGTTCGCATCGCTTCACCTCTATTCCGGTAAAAACCAACCTCACCGAAGTGCAGGTCGCCCGTTTTGCGGTGAACCAGTACCGTTTTCCGGGCGTAGAAGTAAAAGGCTATAAGCGCCGCTACTATCCGTATGGCTCCGCGCTGACCCACGTCATTGGCTACGTATCGAAGATTAACGACAAAGACGTTGAACGCCTCGACAAAGACGGCAAGCTTGCCAACTATGCCGCAACCCATGATATCGGCAAGCTCGGTATAGAGCGCTATTATGAAGAAGTGCTTCACGGGCAAACCGGCTATGAAGAGGTTGAAGTTAACAACCGCGGTCGCGTTATCCGCCAGCTTAAAGAAGTGCCGCCGCAGGCCGGGCACGATATTTATCTGACTATCGATCTGAAATTACAGAATTACATTGAAACCCTGCTGGCAGGCAGCCGTGCGGCCGTGGTGGTGACGGACCCGCGCACCGGCGGCATTATGGCGCTGGTTTCTATGCCGAGCTATAACCCCAACCTGTTCGTTGACGGTATCTCCACAAAAGATTATTCCGGCCTGCTTAACGATCCGAACACGCCGCTTATCAATCGTGCAACTCAGGGCGTCTACCCGCCAGCCTCGACGGTTAAACCTTATATGGCCGTCTCTGCGCTAAGCGCGGGCGTGATTAACCGTAACACCTCGCTGTTTGACCCCGGCTGGTGGCAGCTGCCGGGCTCCGAGAAACGCTACCGCGACTGGAAAAAGTGGGGCCACGGACGCCTGAACGTTACCAGATCGCTTGAGGAATCAGCGGATACCTTCTTCTATCAGGTCGCCTACGACATGGGCATCGACCGCATCTCCGAGTGGATGGGCAAGTTTGGTTACGGGCACTTTACGGGTATCGACCTTTCCGAAGAGCGGTCGGGGAATATGCCTACGCGGGAATGGAAGCAAAAGCGCTTTAAAAAGCCGTGGTATCAGGGCGACACCATTCCGGTTGGCATCGGCCAGGGATACTGGACGGCCACGCCGATTCAGATGAGCAAGGCGATGATGATCCTGATTAACGATGGCATCGTTCGCGTCCCTCATCTGCTGATGAGCACCGCTGAAAACGGCAAACAGGTGCCGTGGAAGCAGCCGGTGCAACCGCCCGTCGGCGATATTCACTCAGGGTTCTGGGAGATAGCCAAAGACGGCATGTACGGCGTCGCCAACCGTCCGAACGGTACGGCGCACAAGTATTTCGCGAACGCCCCGTATAAAGCCGCGGCAAAATCCGGGACCGCGCAGGTCTTTGGGCTTAAAGCCAACGAAACCTACAACGCGCACAAAATTGCCGAACGTTTACGCGACCATAAGTTAATGACCGCTTTTGCGCCTTATGAGCATCCGGAATATGCCGTGACCATCATTCTGGAAAACGGCGGCGTCGGTCCTGCGGTAGGGACGATAATGCGTCAAATCCTCGACCACCTGATGCTAGGGGATAACAACACGGATTTGCCGGCTGAGGCCCCTGCCGCACCCGGTTCTGAGGATCAATAACCATGACTGATAATCCGAATAAAAAGTCGATCTGGGATAAAATCCATATCGACCCGATTTTCCTGGTCACTATCCTTGCGCTGCTGGTCTTTAGCGCGCTGGTCGTCTGGAGCGCCAGCGGCCAGGACATGGGAATGATGGAGCGTAAAGTCGGCCAGATCCTGATGGGTCTGATGGCCATGATTGTTCTGGCGCAAATCCCCCCCCGGGTTTATGAAGGCTGGGCGCCCTATCTGTATATCGTCTGTATCATTTTGCTTGTCGCGGTGGACGCCTTCGGCGCCATTTCGAAAGGCGCACAGCGCTGGCTGGATTTGGGCATCGTGCGCTTTCAGCCGTCAGAGATTGCAAAAATCGCCGTCCCGCTGATGGTTGCGCGCTTTATTAACCGCGACGTCTGTCCGCCTACGCTGAAAAACACCGGCATCGCGCTGGTGCTGATCTTCATGCCAACGCTGCTGGTCGCGGCCCAGCCGGACCTCGGCACCTCCATATTAATTGCGGCTTCAGGCCTGTTCGTCCTGTTCCTGTCCGGCATGAGCTGGCGTTTAATTGGCATTGCGGTACTGCTGCTTGCGGCCTTTATCCCGATCCTTTGGTTCTTCCTGATGCACGACTATCAGCGGGCGCGCGTAATGATGTTGCTCGATCCGGAAACCGATCCGCTCGGGGCGGGCTATCATATTATTCAGTCTAAAATTGCAATCGGCTCCGGCGGGCTGCGGGGCAAAGGCTGGCTACACGGCACGCAGTCGCAGCTTGAATTTCTTCCCGAACGCCATACGGACTTTATCTTCGCCGTTCTGGCAGAAGAGCTGGGGCTGGTTGGCGTCCTGGTCTTACTTGCTCTTTACCTGCTGCTGATTATACGCGGGCTCTATATCGCCGCCCGGGCGCAAACGACTTTTGGCCGCGTGATGGCAGGCGGCTTGATGCTAATTTTATTCGTATATGTGTTTGTTAATATTGGCATGGTTAGTGGTATCTTACCGGTGGTCGGCGTGCCGTTGCCGCTGGTGAGTTACGGGGGCTCGGCCCTCATCGTGCTGATGGCCGGGTTTGGTATCGTGATGTCGATACATACCCACAGGAAGATGTTGTCGAAAAGCGTGTAACGAGGTGCGCAATGGTTAAGCATTGGCCAGGGATTTTTGTAGCAGCCGCCATTCTGGCAGGCTGTTCGTCCAGTAATGACGAACAACCGCAGGTAAATCAGCCGCCGCAACCGGCGGTCTGTAATGGTCCGGTGGTAGAAATTAGCGGCGCTGAACCGCGCTATGAGCCGTTGAATCCTTCGGTAAATCAGGATTACGAAAATAACGGTAAAAGCTACAAGATTGTCCAGAACCCCGCCAGTTTTAGCCAGGCAGGCCTTGCGGCTATCTATGATGCGGAACCCGGAAGCAATCTGACGGCCTCAGGCGAGCCCTTTGATGCCATGGCGCTGACGGCCGCGCATCCGACGCTGCCTGTGCCAAGCTATGCGCGTGTAACCAACCTTGCCAACGGCCGCATGCTTGTGGTGCGTATTAACGACCGTGGTCCTTACGGCAACGACCGTGTTATTTCGCTCTCGCGTGCCTCGGCGGATCGCCTTAACACTTCCAACAACACTAAAGTACGGATTGACCCGATTGTGGTGGCGCAAGACGGCACCCTGTCAGGCCCTGGTACGGCCTGTACTACTATCGCGAAACAAACTTATGCCCTGCCCGCTCGTCCGGATTTAAACACCGGTATGGGCAGCGCTTCTTCTGCTCCGGTAGACGCGCCGCAAGGCGATGTTCGCGCCATCAGTAACGCTTCGCTGCAAAGCGAAGACACAACCGGTGCGCCAGTCAGCAGCAGCGGTTTCCTGGGCGCTGCGACACCGCTTGCGGCAGGCGTGATTGAAACCGATGAACCGACGCCGGCCCCGGCCGCTGAGGCTCCTGCCCCGGTCCAGCAAACCGCCGC
>DAMALH010000054.1:0-18117 GCA_032000125.1 Buttiauxella sp.
GATTTACTACACCGTGTTCGGCGTGCTGATCAAAGCGCTGGACCTGAAAACACCGGGTCGTGAAGACGCAACCGCAGAGGCTTCCGCTACGTCCACAAGCGAAATGGCACCGGCTCTGGTTAGCGCTTTCGGCGGTAAAGAAAACATCACTAACCTGGATGCCTGTATTACCCGTCTGCGTGTTAGCGTGGCCGACGTCTCTAAAGTCGACCAGGCTGGCCTGAAGAAATTGGGCGCCGCAGGTGTGGTGGTAGCTGGTTCAGGCGTTCAGGCAATTTTCGGTACCAAATCCGATAACCTGAAAACTGAAATGGATGAATGGATCCGTAACAGCTAAGTTGTGATTTGGGGAGACTAAGGCAGCCGAAAGGCTGCCTTTTTTAATGCCTGCGAAAAGGCCGAGCGTTGGCACAAAAAAAGGGAGCCCCAAGGCTCCCTTCATGTACTTAGCAGTTATCAGAACTGGTAGCTTGCGGTGATGCTGAAGCTGCGTGGCTCGCCGTAAACCAGCGATCCCTCAACGTTTGTGTCATACGTTTTGTCGAGCAGGTTGTTGATATTGCCCTGCAAAGAGAAGTTCTTCGTTACCTGGTAGCGGGAGAACAGGTCAACCAGCGCATAGCTGCCTTGCTCAGCGCGCCATGTGCCATACGGCGTGGCAACATCGCTATAAACGCGATTCTGCCAGTTGACGCCACCGCCTACGGTTAACTTCGGCACCGCCGGCAGACGGTAGCTGGTGAACAGTTTGACGGAGGTGCGCGGCAGGTTAGGGTTAACCGCCTTACCGTCGCTGTCTTCGGCAACGTAGCGAGTTGCGCCGAAGGTCATCTGCCAGTTGTCGGTCAGCGCGCCGTTAATTTCAAACTCGACGCCTTTGCTGACGGTACCGTCAACGCCGATATAGGCGGTATCGGTGGTGCCAGGAATGGGTCTGCCGGTGCTCTGCGCTACGTTATCCTGCTCTATGCGGAACACGGACAGCGTGGTGGTCAGGCGGCTGTTCATCCAGTCGGATTTCAGGCCTGCCTCATAGTTATTACCGGTGACCGGGGCAAGGTATTTGCCCGTGCTGTCACGGTAGTTCTGAGGCTGGAAGATAGAGGTGTAGCTGGCATAAGCAGACCAGTTATCGTCGATGTCATACACCAGACCGGCATAAGGCGTAGTGTGGTTTTTCTCCATGCCATAGGTCATGGTATCCACGCGCCAGTTGGTGTAGCGGGCGCCAAGAATAAGGTGCAGCGGGTCCGCAAGCGAAATGCGAGTCGCTGCGTACAGAGACTTCATGTACGTCTTATCATCCTGGGCAACGACCTGCTGGCCCCAGTTTGTTTCCGGGAAATTGCCGTCGTAGTCGTAAAAACTGCCCAACTCGCCCGGGAAAACGTTCGCCCAGGTGTTTATATAGCGGTTAGTTTGCCTGCTGTAGCTGCTGCCGAACATCACGGTGTGCTGGCGGCCGAACAGGTCATAGCTGCCGTCGGCGAAGAGATCCACGGCATCCACTTTACGCTTGCCGCTATTCCAGCCCGTGCCGCCAACATACTCGTAACCCGGACCATAGCTGGCGTAAGGGCCAACCAGCATGCCCGTAGACTTATCGACATAGGCATCAAGATACATCGTTTGGCTGTCAAACTTCGCTTCGGTATGGGTCGCATTCAGGGTCGCTTGCCACGTTTCGGCAAAACGCTGTTTAAGCGTGGCAAAGAACTTATTGAATTCTTTGTTGTTATACGCCCAGTCAGGCGCCGTGCTGTGGGCGCGATCGTAATGGTTCACGCTGCCATCGGTATTCCAGCGGGGCAGGCCTCCCCAGGTAGGGCTGTTAACGTCGATGCGCTGATATTCATAGCCTGCGGAAAGCGAGGTTGTATCGCTGAGATCGGCATCCACGATCCCGGAGAAGAACGTTTTTTTATTGTTGTACCGGTCAAGCCACGAGTCGTTATCCTGATAGCCTGCGACGATACGGGCGCGCACATTGCCATCGTCGGTTAACGGACTTTGCATATCGGCGACATAGCGCTGTTTGTTCCAGCTACCATATTCCGCTGAAACGTTGCCTTTAAATTCACGGCTGGTGGCATGCTTGCGAACCATATTGATCGCAGCAGACGGGTTGCCCGTCCCGGTCATTAAGCCGTTAGCGCCGCGAACTACCTCGACGCGTTCGAACAGAGCGGTATCCGACAGGGCATCGCCGAGATTCCAGCGGGATTCAAAATAGGTAGGAATCCCATCAATCATGTAGTTATCAATTTGAAAACCACGAGAAAAATAGCTGCTGCGATCGGAATCAGCGGAACTTTTGCTGATCCCAAGCGTGTTGTCCATGACATCACCCAGCGTCTGGAGCTGCTGATCTTCCATTCTCTGCTGACTAACGATGCTGACCGACTGCGGGATGTCGCGTTGAACCATATTCATTTTGGTCCCGACAGTTGTCGTTTTAACGCTGTAGTCCTGCGCTTCAGCAGATGCGTCAGCGCCGGTAGTGCCTTCGACGATAAGCGTATCTTCGGTACTGTTTGTGGCGGCAAAACCTACGGCTGGTGTCAGAGCAAAAGCGATACAGGCAGCCAGCAAAGAAGGCGCGGTTGCGATTGACCGCTTAGCATCCCCGGCATGAATGGATAAAGACATCATAAACCCTTAATCAAGTGTTGAAAGTTATGCCCCGGCGCAAAAAGTATGCCGGTGCATTGTTGTTATTTTCTGTGTGCCAACTGCGCATGAAAATGCAAATGAGAAATATACGCATTCTGATTGAATGTGTAAATATATGTACATCAGGGAATGAAATATGATTTTTGCGGTCATGCACGCTTGTTATGGTCAGTAGAGCAGCAGCCGGCAGGTTTTAGCGTAAAGAAATAAGGGGTTGAGGTTGAAAGAGCGGGAGTAACTCGCTCATACTCTTATGCCAGCCGCGCATCAGGGAGTCGCTCGTCTGCGCAACGCCTGCAACTTACGTTTCAAACTAATGCAAAAGGTAAACGTCATGGCCGAAGAAACTATTTTCAGTAAAATCATTCGCCGCGAAATTCCGGCTGATATCGTTTATCAGGACGAACTGGTTACCGCCTTTCGCGACATTTCTCCTCAGGCGCCAACCCATATCCTTATTATTCCTAACGTGCTGATCCCAACGGTAAACCACGTTACCGCCGAGCACGAGCAGGCGTTGGGGCGTATGCTGACGGTTGCCGCGAAGATTGCCGAACAGGAAGGTATTGCAGAAGACGGCTATCGTTTAATCATGAACTGTAACCGCCACGGCGGGCAGGAAGTTTACCATATCCATATGCACCTGCTGGGTGGACGCGCGCTCGGCCCGATGCTGGCCCACAAGGGATAATATGATGAAACGGAACCCTCTCTTATTGCTGCTGGCGGCTGCGCTGCTGGCAGGATGTGGTTCCCGTCCTGCCATTCCGGTGAATGAACAGCAGGCGCTGGTGATGGAGTCTTCGGTGCTGGCCGCGGGGATCAGCGCGGAAAAACCAGATATTTCATCGGTTGATGGCGCCACCGTTTCCGAAGCGAAGCTGTATAATGAGCGAAGCGTTCCGGTTACGGTCAATTATCGTTTCTACTGGTACGATGCAAAAGGGCTGGAAATCCATCCGCTCGAAAAACCACGCTCGGTGACGATAGCGGCGAAGTCCGCCGTAACGGTATCGTCAACGGCCAGCTATCCTGATGCGCGTAAAGTGCGTCTTTATCTCTCTTTATAAGGGGTGAATTTTGATTAGGGGAATCCATCGATATCTGGCGGTCGCCGTAGCGGCGATGATTTTGTCTGGCTGTATTAACCGCGGCGGTGAACAACCGGCTCCGGTCGAAGAAGTAAAACCCGGCACCACTCAGCCCGCACAGCCTGAGCCAACTGTACCTTCAGTTCCAACCGTACCGACGCAGCCCGGCCCAATCACCCAGCCGGAGCCAACTATTCCTGCAACGCCAAAAGTACGCACCTATGACTGGGGCAGCGCAATGCAGCCTATGGTCGGCAAAATGCTGCAGGCCGATGGCGTAACGCCGGGAGGCGTGCTGCTGGTGGATAGCGTCAACAACCGCACTAACGGTACGCTGGACACCAGCAAGGCTACGGAAGCCCTGCGCGGCGCGCTAGCCAACAACGGTAAATTTACGCTGGTGTCCGCTCAGCAGCTTTCCATGGCTAAGCAGCAGCTGGGCTTGTCGCCACAGGACAGCCTGGGGTCGCGCAGTAAAGCTATCGGTATCGCGCGTAACGTAGGCGCGCAGTACGTGCTCTACAGCAACGCCAGCGGCAATGTCCGTTCACCTACGGTAAAAATGCAACTGATGCTGGTACAAACCGGCGAGATTATCTGGTCGGGTAGCGGTGCCGTACAGCAAACACAATAACGCTTCACTGCAAAACGTGATTGCGCACTATCTTCCGGCGGCTCAGGCCGCCGGTTGCTTTTCTGCGCTGGAAGGATTGAGCGGCGGCGGCCTGCGTTTCAAAGTGGGTGAACGGGAGTACGCCGCCCGTCGGCAACTGGCATCGTCGATGCCTGGCGTCTCGTTAAAACGCCAGTATCGCGCCCTGAAGGGGCTGCCCGCAGGCATTGGTCCGGCGCCGGTTTGCCTGGCCGATGGCTGGCTCATCGTGGAATGGTTTGCAGGCGAGGTAAAACCAGCGCTGCCGCAGCATGGGCTCAGCCCGGTGCTGTATCGTTTACATCGCCAGCGCTGTTTCGGCTGGCGCGTTAGCCTGTTGCCGCTGCTTGAATATTACTGGCAGCACGCGTCGCCTGCGCGAAGAAGCCTGTTCTGGCTGCGCAGGTTAAAAGCCAAGCGGCGTCGCGGCGAACCAAAACCCTTGCGGCTTGCGCCTGTGCATATGGATGTCCATGCCGGTAACCTTGTGCATCAGCAAAATGAAATCAGGCTTATCGACTGGGAATATGCAGGCGATGGCGACGTGGCGCTGGAGCTGGCGGCGGTCATTGTGGCGAATAACATTCATGGCGAAGAGCTGCTGCAAACCTACGCCAGTTTAAGCAATATCGACCCGGAAACGCTGCATCGACAGGTCGCCCGCTGGCGGCCCTGGGTTATGATGCTGATGGCATCCTGGTATGAATGCCGCTGGCGGCAAACCCAGGACAGAACATTTTTAACGCTGGCAGACGAGGCCTGGAGCCTGCTGCGGGCGATGAACCAATAAAGAGAGGTAGATGTGGGCCCGGTAATGTTGGATGTGGCAGGCTTTGAGCTGGATGCCGAAGAGCGTGAGATTCTGCAGCACCCGCTGGTGGGCGGGCTGATACTGTTTACCCGCAACTATCACGATCCCGAGCAGCTCCGCGAGCTGGTTCGCCAGATCCGTGAAGCCTCGCGCCATCGCCTTGTGGTTGCCGTAGATCAGGAAGGTGGACGCGTACAGCGCTTCCGTGAAGGCTTTACCCGTCTGCCAGCCGCGCAATCTTTTGCGGCCCTTCACGGTCTTGAGAAGGGCGGTGAACTGGCGCAGGAGGCGGGCTGGCTGATGGCCTGCGAAATGATCGCCATGGATATCGACATCAGCTTTGCGCCGGTGCTGGATATCGGCCATATCAGCGCGGCGATTGGCGAGCGTTCATATCATGAAGATCCGCACAAAGCGCTGGCGTTAGCGACACGCTTTATAGACGGCATGCATGCCGCAGGCATGAAAACCACCGGCAAACACTTCCCCGGTCACGGCGCGGTTACCGCAGACTCACATAAAGAAACACCGCGTGACGATCGCGAAGAGGCCGTCATTCGCCAGCATGATATGCAAATTTTCCGCTCGCTGATTTCCGATAATAAACTTGATGCCATCATGCCAGCGCACGTGGTTTACACCAATGTCGATCCTCGTCCGGCGAGCGGTTCTCCGCACTGGTTAAAAACCGTATTGCGCGGCGAGCTTGGATTTAAAGGGGTGATTTTCTCGGACGACCTGTCGATGGAAGGCGCGGCGATCATGGGCAGCTATGCCGAACGGGGCCAGGCGTCGCTGGACGCGGGTTGCGATATGATCCTGGTCTGCAATAATCGTAAAGGCGCCGTGAGCGTGTTAGATAACCTGTCTCCGGTCAAAGCAGAGCGTGTTACAGGTTTGTATCATAAAGGTTCATTTACCCGCCAGGAACTGCTGGCTTCCGCGCGCTGGAAGCAGGTTAACCAGCAGCTTGAAGCGCTGCATGAACGGTGGCAGGCCCACAAGGCGGGTCTTTAACCCTCAGGCCTTAGGGCCAGTATTTGCGGTGAGGATGCAATGATTATCTATTTACACGGTTTTGACTCTAACAGTCCCGGTAACCATGAAAAAGTGCTGCAGCTTCAGTTTATCGATCCGGACGTGCGGCTTATCAGCTACAGCACGCGGCACCCGAAGCATGACATGCAACACCTGCTCAAAGAGGTGGATAAAATGCTGCAGCTAAGCGATGACGAGCGTCCGTTGATTTGCGGGGTGGGGTTGGGCGGATACTGGGCTGAACGTATCGGTTTTCTGTGTGATATTCGCCAGGCTATTTTTAACCCAAACCTGTTTCCGCAGGAAAACATGGAAGGGAAAATCGACCGGCCGGAAGAGTATGCGGATATCGCCACTAAATGCGTGCAGAATTTCCGTGAGAAAAACCGCGATCGCTGCCTGGTTATCCTCTCGCGTAACGACGAGGCGCTGAACAGCAAACGTTCCGCAGAGACGCTGCACCATTACTATGAAATCATCTGGGACGACGATCAGACGCATAAGTTTAAAAATATTTCTCCGCATCTTCAGCGTATTAAGGCATTCAAAACCTTAGGTTAACATTGCGGTAACCTTCTTAAACGTTCACGGGTCAGCGCTTGCTGACCCGTTTTTGTTTATCTTTACAGCATTAAAATTGATGTATATCAATTTTGGTATGACCAATGCACCCTTCATGCTATTCTTTAGTCTTATTGATGTTTAATCTCGCGCAACCTGTTGTTAATTAAACGTTATTTTTATAACCGTTAGTTAACAATTGGTTAATATTTTAAGGGGGTCACTTTGACTACGCCGTTAAGAAAGATTGTCGTTGTAGGTGGGGGTGCTGGCGGACTTGAACTGGCGACGCAGCTAGGAAAAAAACTCGGCCGCGGCAAAAAAGCTAAAATCACCCTGGTCGATCGCAACCACAGCCATCTGTGGAAACCTCTGCTGCACGAAGTAGCAACCGGCTCGCTGGATGAAGGCGTGGACGCGCTGAGCTATCTGGCGCACGCGCGTAATCACCACTTCCAGTTCCAGCTTGGTTCGGTAATTGATATCAACCGCGAAGCCAAAACCCTGACGCTTGCAGCGCTGCATGATGAGAAAGGCGAACTGCTGGTGCCGGAACGTAAGATCCCATACGACACCCTGGTAATGGCGCTGGGCAGCACCTCTAACGACTTCAACACGCCGGGCGTGAAAGAAAACTGTATTTTCCTCGACAACCCGCATCAGGCCCGTCGTTTCCACACTGAAATGCTCAATCTGTTCCTGAAGTATTCTTCAGATATGGGCATTAGCGGAAAAGTGAATATTGCAATCGTCGGTGGCGGCGCAACAGGCGTTGAGCTTTCCGCCGAGCTGCATAACGCCGTAAAACAGCTTCACAGCTACGGCTACAAAGGGCTGACCAACGAAGCGTTAAACGTCACGCTGGTGGAGGCGGGCGAACGCATCCTGCCTGCGCTGCCGCCGCGTATTTCTGCGGCCGCCCATAGCGAGCTAACCAAACTCGGCGTGCGCGTGTTAACCCAGACAATGGTTACCTCCGCTGACGCGAGCGGGCTGAACACCAAAGATGGCGAATATATTGCGGCAGATCTGATGGTCTGGGCCGCTGGCATCAAAGCGCCGGACTTTATGAAGGATATCGGCGGGCTTGAAACCAACCGTATCAACCAGCTTGTAACGGAGCCGACCCTGCAAACCACTCGCGATGCGGATATTTACGCGATTGGCGACTGCGCTTCCTGCGCCCGTCCGGAAGGCGGCTTTGTGCCTCCGCGCGCGCAGGCTGCGCACCAGATGGCCTCCCTTGCGCTGGCAAACATACTTGCGCAGATGAAAGACAAACCGCTGAAGCCGTATATTTATAAGGATCACGGCTCGCTGGTTTCCCTGTCCAGATTCTCTACCGTCGGCAGCCTGATGGGTAACCTGATGCGCGGCTCAATGATGGTAGAAGGGCGCATGGCTCGCTTTGTCTATATCTCTTTGTACCGCATGCACCAGGTTGCGCTGCACGGCTATTTTAAAACCGGTCTGATGATGCTGGTTGGCAGCATCAACCGCGTGATACGGCCGCGCCTTAAGCTGCACTGATTTCGTCTGTCTCTGAACCCGGCTTCGCGCCGGGTTTTTTGTCTGCGCGTTAAAGGCGGAACTGGTTTACCGTAACGGCAAGCTCGTTTGCCCGATCGTTAAGGGCCGCTGAAGCGGAGGTTGACTCCTCTACCAGCGCGGCATTTTGCTGTACCATGGTATCCAGTTGCGCGGTCGCCGCATTTATCTCGCCAACGCCCTTCATTTGTTCATCCGCAGCCTGGCTAATCTCCGCCATAACGGAGGTAAGCGATGAGACGCTGCTGACGATTTCCTGTATCGCCTCGCCGGTATGGTGCACCTGTTTTGCACCCGACGATACGCTGGACACCGTAGTGTTAATCAACAGCCGGATCTCTTTAGCAGCTTCTGCGCTTCGGCCTGCCAGGTTACGCACCTCGTTTGCGACAACGGCAAAGCCTCTGCCCTGTTCGCCCGCCCGCGCGGCTTCCACCGAAGCGTTGAGCGCCAGGATATTGGTCTGAAATGCGATGCCGTCAATCACGCCGATAATATTGGAGATTTTCTCAGAGGCCGCCTCGATGGTGCCCATGGTCTGAATCACCTCGTGAATAGATTCCCCGCCGCGTCGGGCCACCTGAGCGGCGGACAGCACCGCCGTGTTGGCCTCACGTGATGAGCTGGCAAAAAGCTCTACGGTAGAGGAAATCTGCTCAAGCGCCGCGGAGGTTTGCTGCAAACTTGCCGCAGCGGACTCCGTGCGCGTAGAAAGATTGAGGTTGCCGGCGGCGATCTCTTCCGAGCCAAGGTGTACCGATTCGCTGTTGTCCCGAATCGATTTCATCACCTCCGCGAGCTTATCCAGAAATTGGTTAAACTCGTTGGCAATCTGCGCCACCTCGTCTTTACCATCGACGGCGAGTCGATGGGTGAGATCTTTTTGTGCAATAGCATCTTTCATCGCTTCACGAACGCGAATCAATGGGCTGATACTGCGGTTTGTAATCACCGCAACAACAGCGGCGGCAAGCGCCATCAGCACAAACAGCGAGGCGAGCGACGTCCACAGCAACGAGCGCATATTGGCGGTGGCTTCTGCTTTATCCATAGCGACGACGATAAACCAGGACGTGCCCTTCACCGGCATGGCAATCATAAACGTCGGCCGCCCTGAAATATCAACCAGCATCGGCGATGCAGACTTCAGCAGCGTTGAAAGCTCAAGATCGGGCGCGATGCCGGAAATCGATTTGAGCGTCAACGCTGCATCGGGATGGCTAATGATTGTGCCATCCGCGTCCATCAGCATGCCGAAACTGTCCTTCGTCGGATGGATGGTGCGCACGCTATCGATCACCTCATCGATATTGACATCTCCTGCCACTACTCCCAGCAGTTGGCCGTTATCAATGCGCGGTGCCGCTACGGTGACAACCAGGCCGTTGGTAATAACATCAATATACGGATTGGTTATCATTAATTTTTTGGCCTGGGCGGCCTGCATGTACCACGCTCTTGAGGTTGGGTCGTATCCCTCAGGAATCCCGTCCTGATCGGAAGCAATAGTTCGTTTATCCGGATAGCTGATATAGGTGTTCAGGAAATTGCCGGAGGCGACGGTTTGTAATAACAGCGGAACGGGGTCGGCATCCATCACATGTGGGGTAAGCGCGTTAATCTGCGCGGCTTTGTTTTCAACCCATTGATTCACCGCTGCGGTATGGCTGGTCGCAAGCGAAGTGAGCATGCTGTCGATAGATTCTTTATTAGCTGACTGGCTAATGAAGTAATTGATAAAAGTATTTACTGCTAAAGCCACAACCACCATTAACATGGTAATGACTAAAAGTCTGGTGCGAATAGAATTAAACATATTGTACCATCTAATTAATTTACTTTGTGTAATAGTAATAATCGGACGACAGAAAAATAACTTTAATAATTAAAGAGAGGGTTAAAATTTTGGCGGGATATTATAAGTAAAAACTTTCCTGAATAATAAAATTATTATTCTTGTTCCCTGTGGCATTTTTAAAAATAAAATTAAGGTTTATTTTTGTGTTTTGATAAATGCCTAAGTTACTGTAAATTATCATGGGGTAAGGGTGCCGACAAGTTCTCAATGTCTGATGTGTGGTGCTGGAAAATAAAATGCATTTAAAAAGCGGCCATTTTAGCGTGGAGAATTGTTATGCGGATGTTTGTTTATTGTTTCCAGGGTGCGTCAGTTGCGCGTATATGTGGTACAAAAGGGGTGGCAGGCGTAGTTCTGGCTTGATCTGGCTGGCCCGAAAATATTTATCCGCAGGCGGACTTATATTATTTTCTGCTTATAGTGCAGATAAAAGGTTTAATTATTCCTGCCAAAAGCGGAAGCCTGTAGTCGTTAATCATTGACGAGTTAAAGCCAGATAACGCCCTGCCGGTAAGCCGGCGTCGCGGCCAGCTTTACGATGCCGTGGAATACCGGCAACAGATTGTTGCTGCTTAGGAGTTCTCTTAAACCTGTTGATTTAAAGGATAAAGCAGCACTTTTCATCCGTTATCTGATTTGTCAGCGATCGTAATTAGTTGCAAAATTGCCAGCAATTACACAGTCAGGAGGATGTCCTGTGAATAAATCAATGTTAGCGGGTATTGGTATTGGCGTGGCCGCAGCACTTGGTGTTGCCGCGGTCGCAAGTATGAACGTATTTGATCGAGGCCCTCAATACGCACAGGTGGTGTCTGCGACGCCAATCAAGGAGACAGTAAAAACGCCGCGCAAAGAGTGCCGCAACGTGGCCGTCACGCACCGCGCCCCGGTACAGGATGAAAACCGCATCGTGGGTTCTGCGCTGGGTGCGGTAGCGGGCGGCGTCATCGGCCATCAGTTCGGCGGCGGGCGCGGTAAAGACGTAGCCACGGTAGTGGGCGCGCTGGGCGGCGGCTATGCCGGTAACCAGGTACAGGGCGCCATGCAGGATCGCGACACCTACACCACCACGCAGCAGCGCTGTAAGACGGTGTATGACAAGTCAGAAAAAATGCTCGGTTACGACGTGACCTACCGCATTGGCGATCAGCAGGGAAAAATCCGTATGGATAAAGATCCCGGCACGCAGATCCCGCTGGACGGCAACGGCCAGCTAGTGCTCAATAAAATCTAATTAGCAGCAGGCGGGCCATCGTCCCGCCTGCAATATTAATGCTCCCCGCGTAACTCCTGCTGTATTTCCAGCAACGCCTTAACTTCTGCTATTCGACGGCGGGTCAGGGCCGGGATCTCTGCTGGTTTACTTACAAACATTCGCTGCGCCCCTAAAACCACTTCGCCTAAACACCTGTCGTAAAGCGGCCCGGAAATCGTAAGCTTATGGCCGCCGTTGGCGTTGAGCGTTTCCACCACTTCATCGGCGCCGCGGCGGTCGACGTTCAGGATGCGGCCATCGCGCAGATAAATTTTCATGCCTTTTTGGCCGCCCGCAGGACCGGCATATTTATTAAGCGCAAGGGTAAAGGGAATACCGCTTATTGTGCCGCGCAGCATTGCGTCGCCTTCTGCAGTCGTTAAATCACCCGGCTGGATACCGTTTCCCAGGCGATCGCGCGCGTGGATTAGCGCTATAGCTAATGCTTCGCTGCCGCCGAGCCGGTGGATAGTTTCGCGCATCATCGCCAGCACATGCGTACCGATATCGACAATTACGCCATCAGGATGACGAAACCGCCGGGTATCCGCTTTTCCCGTCGCAAAATTCAGCGCCGCCGGTTCCCCCGCAGCGTTAAAGCCGCTTGGCTCCAGTAAAAAACCCTCAATGCGTTCGATTTCATCAATGCTTTTTATAAATTGCGTGACATCCGTCCGCACCATCCAGTGATCGAGCGCCAGAATACGCGAGGCGATAGCGGGTTCTGCCAGCCATTCATCTAACGTAGCGAGCTGCGCAAGCGTTGCGGCAACGGGCTTCTCGACGATAATTTGCCTGACGGGGCTTTTAATCACCTGCTCCAGCACGGGAAGATGAAGAAGCGATGGTGTGGTAATCAGAACGATATCGAGAGGCAGCGCCAGTAGTTCCTCCAGCGAGCCGCAGGGGAGGATGCCCTCCTGCTGGCAGGCCGGATCGGGGTCAAAGCCGTAAAGAGTGACATCATTTAAAGAAAGGCGAGCGATGGCGGGAAGATAGGCGGTCTTTACTACGGCGCCAGTACCAATTAATCCAACTAGCATACGAATGCCCTGCGAGAAATAAGTATTACAAAAAGAGTGTAGCCCTATCTTTTATAGCGCTACTGACGTTCGGTCGAGCTGGAAAATGTATGCAGCGGTTAATGAGCAGGCTCACCGGGCGGTGAGCCTGTGAGCATTCTAGAACAGAACGGAGTAGTTCACGCCATAGGTGCGGCCGCGGCCTTTGTAGTCATACAGCGAAGCAGGGCCGTAGCCTGGGCTGTAGTACATCGGCGCGCGCTGGCCCCAGACGGTGGTGTAATCGCGGTCCAGCAGGTTTTCGACGCTGAAGCTCAGCGTGCCCACCGGAAGCTGGTAGCTGCCAAGGAAATCGAAGGTGGTGTAGCCATCGACGTCGTTACCCGCATCGTCGCTCAGCTTAAACGACGTGGTGCTCTGCACGCGCAGGCTCCACGGATCCGGCGTCCAGCCAACGTACGCCGTCGCTTTCGACGGGCTGGCGACCTTCACGTCGTATTTTTCCCATTTGCCGTTAACCTTAGATTCCGTTTTCAGGACGTTAAAGTTACCGCCCGTGCTCCAGTTGGTGTCCGGAATAAAGTAGTCCACCGCGCCTTCAACCCCGTAAATACGGCGTTTATCATCCTTTACGCTAATGGTCAGGTCTTTATTCGCCACCACACTCTTATCCGACAGGGAGTAGTAGGTCGCGATCTGAGTGCGCAGATTGTCGCCGGTGTAGCGCCAGCCAAGTTCGTAGGAGTCAACCTTCACGCCCTGCAGCTTGCTCTCACCCACGTTCACGCTGTTGGTCAGCGGCAGGTGGCCGTTAACGGCTGGTCCATAGGTGCCGCGGCCATAGTATTTACCCGGGTCAGGCAGCTCAACGCCCTGGGAGAAGTTCAGCCAGGTCTGCTGACGGTCAGAAATGTGCATCAGCAGGCCCGCGTTGAACAGGGCATTGTCGTAGTCGGTTGAGCCGCCCGGAATCGCGTCGGCGGAAGTTGCTTTTCCTGCGGCGATTGACTGCTGCTGCGCATAGCCGATGAAGTCGTCAATCTTGTTCTCGGTGTACTGATAGCGCACGCCGCCGCTCAGCGTAAAGAGATCGTTGATGTCATAGCTGGACTGCAGGAAGGCTGCCAGGTTGGTAATGTCATAAGCCGGATAGCGGCCCGTGGTGTAAATGCGCTGGTTATTCAGGCCGCCCGACGCGCTGGCTGAAGCCAGGTCGAAGAACATCTGGTTAGAGGTAAAGCGCTCGTGGTCGGCGTCCAGGCCGTAGGTCAACTGCCAGCCGTCCAGCGGCTTGCTGTTGAAGGTGAGCTTTGCGCCGTACTGATCCGTATCCTGCTGGGAAGAGGAGAGCGCGGTGACCTGCTGGCTGCCGTTGACGGTAGGGAACGGATAGAAAAGCTGCGACTCGTCGCGGTAGTAAATCTGGCCAACCATCTCCTGGCCCAGGAAATCGCTGTTGGAGTATTGCAAACTGATCAGATGGCGTTCGGTGCCCGGAATACGGTCGGAATTCAGCCCCTTACTCACCCGGGGATCGGTTGCGCCGGTAATCGCCGAAAAGTTTTTCCCGAGGTCCAGGCCGTAATCGTCATCGCCCTTGCTTTTGTAATACTGAGTGACGAGCTGGAGCTGCTGGGTGTCATCAATGTTCAGCGTGCCGGTGCCCATAATATCCAGGCGGTCGGAATATTGCAGGCCCGTCTGGGTATTATCAAGCAGCGTCTGGTCGCCGTTGCCGTCAAACCAGCCGCCGAATTTCTGATAAGCCACGGACAAGCGCCCGGAAGCATGTTCGTTGCCGCCGGAAATGGCGCTGGCAACGCGTTCATCGTGGTCTTTGTGGCTGTTAAAACCTGACTTAACGCCGGTTTCAAACTCCATCTGCGTATCCGACTGGCCCTTTTTGGTCACGATGTTAATCAGGCCGCCGGTACTGCCGCCGCCGTAAAGAGAAGTCGCACCGGAGATAACCTCAACGTGCTCAATGTTGAACGGATCGATGGAATCCAACTGGCGGCTGTCGGTGCGCGAAGAGTTAAGGCGCACGCCGTCGATCAGAATCACCATCGGCCGCCCGCGCAGATTCATGCCGTAGTTGGTTCTGCTCTGGCTGCTGACGTCAAGACCCGGGATAAGCTGCGCCAGGACGTCCTTAAGCTCTTTTCCGCCCTGAACCTGCTGTTGCAGTTCAGCATTCTCAATCACCCAGGTGGTCTGCGCCATTTCGGCGACGGTCTGGTTGCTGCGGTTGGCGGACACCACCATATTTTCTTCGGTAGTTTGCTGCGCAACCGCCGGTGCCATCATGGCCAGAAGGAGCGGATTAAGCGCCCAGCGCACAGGTATTTTGCGTGTCATTGTCATTCCTTTAGAGAGGGCGAAGTTTCGCCCTAAAATTGCTGTGTTGTCAGTAAGCTGCAGCGTTTTGCTGCGGTTTTTCCCGGCGATTGCTGCGCCACTGGATAAGAGAGGGCGGAGCGCTGAGATCGAACAACTCGCGGCCAAGGGCGCGGTTGAGAATTCTGGCGGAACGCCACGCCATCAGGCTGAGCTGCGGCTCGGCAATACCGTGGGTATGCATGCTGGCGTTCACGGCGAAAATGTTATTTCCCTGCGTGCCGTTCCATTCAACGGTGAAGTCGTCGCATACCCTGAGCTGATTTTCATCGCGCAGCTTCAGGCGCGGCAGAAGCGGCGTGAGCATGCGCGGAAGCCCTGCACGATAACCGGTGGCGAAAATCACCACGTCGCAGTCGATGACGTCAAAACCCTGGTCAAGGCAGTGCTCAAGATGCAGTTCCCAGCTCTGGCCGCGAGCGTGCAGGTTTGACACCGTGCGGCTCGGCAGCAGGCTCGCGTTACGCGGCAGCCCTTGCACTTCAAAGCGGTGGTACAGCTCGCGATAGATGGTTAACAGGGAGTCGGCGGTGATGCCGTCTGAGGTCATTTTCTGCTCCCTCAGCATCTGCTGACGGGCGCTTTCCCCTAAATCTGCGAAGCTGTCGACGTACTCCGGCGTGAAATATTCGTTGGCAAAGGCCGCCTCATCGAGCGCGTTAAAGTTGTTGCGCCGAGAAACCCAGTGTACGTGCTGTGGGTTGCCCCATTCGCCGCGGAAGGCGTTGAGGAACAGATCCGCGCCGCTCTGCCCGCCGCCCACAACCGTCACGCGCTTCCCGGTAAGATCGGGTTTACGCAGGCTCATTTCGCTGGCGTGGAAACAGCGGTCGTTGCTCTCTTTCACGCAGGGCGGCAGAAAAGGCTGTTTGCCGATGCCCAGGCAGATATTGCGCGCATAGCTCACACCGCTGCCGGTTTGCACTACAAAACGTTTTTGCTGCTCGTCAAATTCGATAAGTTCCACGCCGCTGTCGAACTGAAGATTGTCCATGTTTTCGGCCGCCCAGCGCAGGTAATCAGAAAACTCATCCCGCGAAACGGTGCGCAGCTCGGTGGTTAAAAAGCGGTAGAACTTTTTGCGCTTAACCAGATAGTTCACAAAGCTGAACGGGCTGGTTGGCGCAACGGCGCTCACCAGATCTTTGAGGAAGGTCGTCTGCATATGGCAGTCCGGCACCAGCATGCCGGGATGCCAGGCAAACTGCGGGCGGCTGTCAAAAAAGCGGCTGCTGAAATCTGGCGCTTCGTGGGACAAGGCCGCGATGCTAAGGTTAAACGGGCCGATGCCCACGCCGATAAAATCTAAAGTTGGTGTCATGATGGTTCCTTCGTAGCCAGCCACAGCGGGTTTTGCAGATCCTCAAGGTAATTCGGCAGCATGCGGCTGCCTCCGTCCTGGTCGGGCCAGGTCAGCTTTACCGGGTTAAGCACAACGCGAATAATCTGCGGCTTGAACAAATCGAAAAGTGCAAAGCGCGCCGCCATATGCGGATGGGCTTGCATGTAGTCACTCAACACTGCGGCCAGAATCTGGTAAAAACGCGGCTCGCTGACGCCCGAACGGGCCATCAACGGCGAAACGAAGCGCAGCACGGTCACGAAATGACCGGTTTGCAAATCATGAATTAAATAGTCCGCGCTCAGGCGTGCGGTTACGTCGCGCACCTCCTGCGGCAGGGATTCCATCTCCGGAAATTCATCTTTTACCAGGCGCATATCGCCCTGGAAATCTTTTAACAGCACGCGCTGGGGCACGCTGTCCTTCATGGCAAGGGTGATATTTTGCCCGTGGGCAATCAGCGCCACGCCGTAGCGACACAGCAGGTGATAAAGCGGCACGACCACCGCGCGGAAAAGCTGGCTTAGCCAGGCTTCGGCGTCCAGGCTGGAGCGGGCAATCCACTCGCTAATCAGCGGCCGTTCGTTTTCGTCGCACTCCATCAGCGCGGCCATCAGCACTGGCGTCTCGCCTTCTTCTAACCATCGGGAAGGGTTCTCACGCCAGATCACGCCCAGCATCTCCTGGTAGCGATACGGAGCCTGGGCAAGCGCGCCATAGCCGTGGTGGGAAACGTAGCCCGCCGCCGGTTCGCCCAGAATCACGGCGCCGCTTTGTTGCAGGGTGGTATCCGTGGCGAAAACCTGTTGCAGCCAGCGCGAGGCGAGCGGCCCGGCGGCGATGTATTTGCCCGGAATGCCGCGATAGCATGAGGTGTTATAGATAGTCAGCGGCAGCTTAATGTCCACGCCGCCTTTACGGCTGGCGTTGGTGAGGGTGCGCAGGGACTGCTGGGCAAGCCACTCGTCGCCAAACTCACCCAGCGGCACCATCTCGCCCTGTGCCAGATCCGCCACAAAATCGAGGGCAATTTTCTGCTGCCACTGCCAGGGATGAACGGGCATCGGAAGCCAGTTATCATCCAGCCCGAGCTTTTGCCAGCGTTGCTCAAAGCGCGCCAGCTCCGCTTCATCCATCGCGCCCGCAAGCAGCTGGTGAACGTCCAGCGCCTCATCGCAGCGCCACACCATGCGCTCACGCTTCACCGCCAGCCAGTGCAGGCGGAAGGTGTTGCAGTATTCCGGCGCGTAGCGTTCAAGCGCCTCCAGCCCCCAACCGCGACGTCCTTTATTGAAGGCAAACTTCGGGTGCCCGCTCAGCAGGCACTGCAATTTATCCGCATCGAGATTGATCAGCTGCGCCGCGCTCAGGCCGCGGCGCGCCTTAAGAAGCTGTAAGTCGCCGCGCAGCGTAGCGAACAAATCCTGCATGTGTTCGGCAACGGTGGCATCGCTCATCGACAGCACCGGCTGGAGCTGTTGCAGCAGCGTTTGCGCTTCAATCTGGCTATCGGCGCAGCGCAGCGAGCGCGGGTCGATCCACAGCCAGCCCCAGATGCCGCGTTCGGCGGTAAACTGCCATTCCGCGCCGGGCAGGCTGATGCAGTAGCGGTTTTCGCCCTGCGATTGCGCGCTGAACACCTGTTCGTATTCCATTTCCGCCAGCATTTTCGCTACCAGCTGGCGGTTAACCCATTCCCAGTCGCTGTAATGCATCACAGGCCCACCTCATTAAAGAAGGCGTGGCGCGTGGTCATCACCAGGCGGGAACGCTTGTGCGGGAAGTCGAACTCTTTAATCGTTTCGTAACCCGCCTGCGGCAGGTGGCGGAACAGGCGCTGATTATCGACACGCGGCTCCAGCACCAGCC
>DAMALH010000054.1:18127-21201 GCA_032000125.1 Buttiauxella sp.
GGCTCGTCCAGCAACAGGAAGTGGCTCAGCCCGCGCAGCCAGCTCTGCACAAAATGAGCGCCGCGCCACTGGGCTTCCCCCACCAGCAGATGCAGCCCGCGGTCAAAGGGCTGCCAGGCGTAGTGGCGGCCAATGCGGTCTTCCGGCGCCCAGTAAATTTCGAAGTAGCCGAAAGGCTGGTCGTCAAAATAGCCGATCAGCGGGTAAGCATGCCGATCGGTTAGCTGGCGTGTCAGCCTGGCTTTCTGTTCGGCTTCAGGCCCGGTTTGCTCCCAGAAATACGCCACGCGCGGGTCGTTCATCCAGCGCGTAAATACCGCGCTGTCCTGCTCAGGGTCTGCCACACGGAAGCTTAGCGTGTGGCGAACGCGCGCATCGTAGCGGCGATAAACCTCGCCGTTCGGACGGGCAGGGCGCAGCGGGTGATAAATTTCACGCTCGGCGTCAAATGCCATTTCCGTCGCGCTTTCGGTGCGGGGTACTTTCAGCCACAGCGGCAACTGCCAGAATGCGTCACGGTGAATCACATCGCCGTGAATCTGGCTGAAAATAGCCTGCGCCTGCGGTTCTTCACGCCACTGGGCAAACGGCAGCACGATGGCCGAAAGCTTAGGGGCAGCAATAAAAATCTGATCCAGCGCGTCGCGCAGCCAGCCAGCCGGAAGCGGGCCGGGCCAGCTCAGTACCGCGCTGTTGTCCAGTCCCCAGCTCAGCGTTAGCTGTTTCGCCAGCTTTTCGCAGCGCAGCCCGTGGCCGCCGTGAACGATAGTTGCCTGAGTCATTTATTTCTCCTGGGCCAGCAGCGGATTGGCAAAATCGAAGTAGATCACCGACGGATCGACGATGGTGTTTTCATTGTGGTCGTGCAGATAGCAGAAGAAGTTGCCCTTAACGTTCCAGCTCGCGCTTTCCAGCACGTAGTCAAGACAGGCAGGATGCGTGACATGCGGGCGCAGAGCCGCAAGCGCCAGGCGAACTCTCGCCATCAGATTCTGTTCGCTGTCAATCCCGGCGACGCCCAGCGCGGCCGTAACGGCAAACGTTGAGTTAACCAGCAGGTAATAAGGGAAGTAGCGCAGAAGCTGTTCACGCGTAAAGACGTTTTCCGCCTCCGCTTCGCCGATCTGATCCAGCCAGCCGCGGGCATGGGGCATAAATGCGCTGCCCTGGCAGTCGCGATAAATCAGACCCACAGGTAAATCCTGCTGCATCTCCACCAGGATATTTTGCTGGTGGGCCAGCAGGACGAGCCCGTAGTCGGCTTCGGCCACGAACAGCGGTTTCAGAACCTGTTCGCAGTAGGCGTCTACCCAGGCATGGGCCGCCTGTTTTTCACTAATGGTCAGACGAGCGGCAAGGCGTTTAACCGTGGCGGCAAGCAGCGAATCTCCACCGTCAGGCGCGGCCTGGGTTAAGGTCACCAGCACGTTGGTCTGGCTTGCCGGGTGGCTGAACAGCAGGTTGTCGCGCAGCACAAACAGGCTTTCCTCCATCACGTTGCCCTGCAAATCTCGCAGGCTCGCCCAGCCGTCTTCCTGCATCACGCGGAAGGTCGGGAACCGCGCCTGTAGCGTCTGCCAGCGCTCGGTTTTTGCCAGGCGAGCCAGACGCATGCCGCGCTTTACCTCTTTAACAGACAGCGTTCGCACCGAGTTTGTCAGGCGCACGCTCAGGGAGAATTTGATCATGTCGCGGCTGTTTGCGCAGTAAAGCGAACGGCTGGAGGTGGTTGGCAACCAGGCCTGGCCTGCCTCGCCTAAATCTTTAATCAGGCCGCGTCCGACAAGCTCGCGACACCAGTCCTGCCCAAGCAGATAATCCGCCTGCCACGGGTGCAGCGGGAAAAGCCAGCGGCTGTCGGTTTGCTCGCTCAGCAACGCAGGGGCATTTTCAGTGGCAAAACGCTGTAAACGCTGCTGAAGGTTGAGGGTCAGGCTGTCGCCGGCCAGATATTCGCGATCGACGGCAAACCAGCGCAGCGGGAAATGCGGTGCGAAATCAGGAAGATAGCGGCGTGATTCCTGCTGGTTAAACGGCTTGTGGGATTTGGGGGCCGGGTGGAAGGCATGGCCTGGCAGCAGCGCCTGCTCCGCTTCGCCGAAGGTTAACGGATGCTCGCGCAGCGTCGGCCAGTCGTGGCGGGCAGCGATGGCGTCGTGAGTGTGCGCGTGGCTTTCTATTACCCGCTGGTAAAAGGCTTCGCAGACGGCGGCGGAAAGCCGTTGTGCCGTCTGTAGCTTATCGACGACAAGCTGCGCAAGCGTGGCGAAGTCCAGCGCCTGAGCGCCTGTATCGTCAACCAGCATCGCAGGCAGTTCGAAACGATGGTGCTGGGTTGGCGAGAAAAAAAGCACCCGCAGATGGATGGCCTGCCTCTGGCTTAAGGGGATGATAAGCGTTCGGGAGGCGCTATCCCTAAGCTGCCAGTCATCGGTTTCACGAATCAGGGCGTTGAGAAAACAGTGTGCGGCCACGTCCGAAGCCAGAATTTTGCTCTGTTGAAACATCATCAAACCACATTCCGATAAATGATAATGCGAATTCTGCCGATAATAGTTCTCATTATCAATATCAATTGTTACAATAATTCGAAATATATTCTTAATTAACATCACATTATTTACGGATATTTAACATTGTGACCTCTCTTGACGTGGCCGCCCGGCCGCAAAAAATGCCGTCCTGCTGGCCGCTGGCGATAAGCGCTGGATTATTAGGCGTCGGGCAAAACGGGCTGCTGGTGGTGCTGCCCGTGCTGGTCAGCGAAACCCATTTATCCCTGTCCGTCTGGGCCGCGCTGCTTACGCTTGGGTCGATGCTGTTTTTGCCCTCTTCACCGTGGTGGGGAAAACGGACCGCGCAAATCGGCAGCAAATCCGTGGTGCTCTGGTCGCTTGGCGGCTATGGCCTGAGCTTTATGCTGCTTGGCCTGGGCTGCGTGCTTCTGGCGATGGGCAAAGTAAGCAGCCCTGGCGGCCTGGGGATCCTTATCCTCGCACGGGTTATCTACGGGTTAACCATATCGGCGATGGTGCCCGCCTGTCAGGCATGGGCGCTGCAACGTGCCGGGGAAG
>DAMALH010000055.1:0-20883 GCA_032000125.1 Buttiauxella sp.
CCACAGCACACGGTCCATCATAAACGGGCCTTTTACTTCCTGGTACTGGTACTCTTTAAGCTTGGAGCGTACAAACACTTCCAGCTCGCGGAAGATTGTCCAGCCGTCGTTGTGCCAGAATACCATGCCCGGCGCTTCTTCCTGCATATGGTACAGGTCAAGCTGCTTGCCGATTTTACGGTGGTCGCGCTTCGAGGCTTCTTCAAGCCGCTGCAGGTAAGCATTGAGCTGTTTTTTATCCGCCCATGCGGTGCCATAAATGCGCTGCAGCATTTTATTATTGCTGTCGCCACGCCAGTAAGCGCCGGAGGTTTTCTGCAGTTTGAAGTGGTGGCAGAAACGCATATTCGGCACGTGCGGGCCGCGGCACATATCAACGTATTCTTCATGATGATACAAACCCGGTTGGTCATCATGGCTGATGTTTTCATCAAGAATGGCAACCTTATAGCTTTCGCCACGGTTGACGAAAGTTTCGCGCGCGTCATGCCAGCTCACTTTCTTCTTGATGACATCGTAATCTTTCTCAGCCAGCTCATGCATACGCTTCTCGAGCAGCTCAAGATCTTCCTGAGTCAGGGTGTGGTCAAGATCGACGTCGTAATAGAAACCGTTGTCGATAACCGGGCCAATCGCCATTTTTGTATGCGGCCAGAGCTGTTTGATAGCGTGCCCAAGCAGGTGGGCGCAGGAGTGGCGAAGAATTTCCAGACCGGCTTCGTCTTTAACGGTGACGATGGCAAGCTTCGCATCGTGGTCAATCACATCGGAGGCATCAACCAGTTCACCGTCCACGCGGCCCGCGATACAGGCTTTTGCAAGGCCCGGACCGATATCAAGCGCCACATCCAGCGGGCTAACAGCACGATCGTAATGGCGTTGGCTGCCATCAGGAAGAGTAATAACAGGCATTATAAGTCCTTATTTGCAGTGGTGACCCACACGTAAGATCACATGCAACAGAAATTGTCATTTAAATTCATTTAGTTATGTAGCCATCTGACCAACAATTGTCAGATTGGTGCACAATCTGGTACGCAAATGAACGCTCGCTGCAATGAACGCTCGCTGCGCTTCACCTGGTGAAGCCAATGGTAACATTAAAAAAATGTGGCGGCATCAATGGGGAGGCAATTCGCCCCGCAGCCTGAAAATATATGACAGGGTGTGCTAACGGTGCGGGATTAATCCAGAATGTGGCGTCAGGCGTTTAATAAAACCGGGCACGAGGCCCGGCTTTGGTAATTACATCTTATAACCGAGGGTAATCGCGGTTTTTCTGTCGGTATGCTCAGGCGCGGAATCCGGCGGGTTGGAGTTCCAGGTCACGTTATAGGCGACTTTCAGCCCGAAATGCTCGTTGATAGCCACTTCAAGCCCCGTCTCTGAGTTCACCGTGGTATCTTCGCTACCCAGCACGGACACGCCCTGAATAAACTTCGCGTTATCCGTTAGCTGCCAGTTGTAAATACCCGAGGCGTAACCCAACGCCTGGGTTTCATGGCCGCCATCGGTGTACTCGTCGTAACGCACACCAGGACCGAATTCCAGACGGAAATAGTGTACCGGGCCGCTTAAGAACTGACGACCGTAACCTGCAGTCAGCACATCACGCGCCTGATAGCCGTTAAAGCGGTCGGTTAACCAGCTTGCCTGGCCAAACAGGTAATCGCTGTCCGTCACGTTATAACGGCTACGGCCGCCCGCAGAGTAAGTCTCCGAGGAGCGTTCGTCGTTAGAGGAGGTATTGTTGGCATTCCCCCAAAGCGACCACGCGGTGGACGAGTTATACCAGGTCATATTGGTATTGGCCGTCAGCGTTGAGCTTTTCGTGTTGCCTGACTGAGCGAGATACCCCGCGTTGAGGTTACCTTCGAAAGGTTTCTTCGCGGTGCTTGGGTCATCCATGACAGTGAAAACCGTAGTATCTGCAACTGCAAAGTGACTTAATAGCGCACTTCCGGTCAGCAAAATTGCAGCCGGTACTGTCTTAACAAGCTTCATTTATTAGTCCGTACGACAAAAAAAGAAACCACCAGGGTTCCGGAATCTCCCCTGAGGATCAACATTTTATATCTCAAGAAAGGTTACAAATTATAAAAAAGCCCGAATAACATAGCAATGAATTCCTCTTTCATTTTTTGAATAAGAAGCCTCTTAAAACATCTTTCTTTTCATATATATAGCTATTGCTTGCTTTTTTATAATCAGTTGAAAAATCATGGTGTTAATTCAAGTTATTCCTGCGCATGATGGTCTAAGCTCTACCTATTCATCAGAAAGGAGGATTCATGACTAACATTTATACGTTGACCCTTGCCCCCTCTCTCGACAGCGCCACCCTCACCCCGCAAATTTATCCGGAAGGGAAGTTACGCTGCACCGCCCCGGTATTCGAACCAGGCGGCGGCGGCATTAACGTTGCGCGGGCCATTTCACATCTGGGAGGTAAGGCCATCGCTATTTTTCCTGCAGGCGGCGCCACGGGCGAGCATTTGAGCGCCCTGTTGCTTGATGAAAACGTTGCGATAGATACCGTTGAATCTCACGACTGGACGCGTCAGAACCTGCATGTGCATACCGAATCTACCGGTGAACAGTATCGCTTCGTTATGCCCGGCGCCACGCTCAACGATGATGAATTCCGCCGTCTTGAAGAAAAGGTGCTGGCCATTGAGTCAGGCTCAATCTTAGTTATCAGCGGCAGCCTGCCGCCGGGGATTGACGTTTCAAAACTTTGCTCGCTGGTAAAAGCCGCGCAAAAAGCGGGGATTCGCTGCATCATCGACAGCTCTGGCGAAGCGTTAAAAGCAACCCTTGAAATCGGCAATATCGAACTGATCAAACCTAACCAGAAGGAACTCAGCGCGCTGGTAAACCGAGACCTCATCCAGCCTGACGATGTACGCAAAGCGGCGCAAGAAATCGTGGACAGCGGAAAAGCCCATCGTGTGGTGGTCTCTCTCGGTCCGCAGGGCGCTTTAGGCGTGGATGCCAGCGGCTGCGTGCAGGTTGTTCCGCCGCCGGTTAAAAGCCAAAGCACCGTTGGCGCAGGCGACAGCATGGTCGGAGCGATGACCTTAAAACTTGCCGAAAACGCGCCCCTGCTGGATATGGTGCGATTTGGCGTTGCCGCGGGTAGCGCCGCGACGCTGAATCAGGGCACTCGCTTATGCTCGCAGGAGAATACGCAAAAAATTTACGATTACCTTCGCGGTTAATCTATGCCCCCGCGGGGGCCGTTCGCTAAAAGTCGCCATTTCACGCAGATGAACTATGCTAAAACCTTTGGGATAACAATGAGGTGAACCATGAGTAATGGAGACATTGTGCGCTATGTCATCACCGTGAAATATAAAGAAGAGAGCCTGACCGATATCAACGAACTCAATAACCACCTGACGCGCGGCGGTTTTCTGCTCACCATGAGCGACGACGAGGGTAAAGTTCACGAGCTGGGCATCAATACTTTTGGTCTGGTGAGCGCGTTAAGCGAACAGGACGTTGCGGAACTGGCAAAAGGGCTCGGACATGTCGCGCTTGGCACCGATCCTGAGGTCACCGTGACGACCTGGGAGAAGTGGGAAAAGTCACAGGCGTGACAAACCCGTTCAGTACCTGACCGGGATGTGCGTTGGTTCCAGGTTTTTACCCGGTTATAAGTGCAAGCTAATGATCTACCAGAGCAACTGGGGGGAAATATCATGTGGCAAGCCATCAGTCGTCTGTTAAGCGAGCAGTTGGGAGAGGCTGAAATTGAACAACGCACCGAACTTCCCGCCGGGGAGATTCACGCGGCATGGCGGCTGCGTTACGCCGGCCACGAGATTTTTGTCAAAAGCGACGCCCGCGAGCTGCTGGCTGGTTTTACCGCAGAAGCCGATCAGCTTGAGCTTCTGTCGCGCAGCAATACCGTGCGGGTGCCAAAGGTTTGGGGTGTAGGCAGCGACCGGGATTACAGCTTTCTCTTGCTTGAATATCTGCCTGCTAAGCCGCTCGATGCCCACAACGCTTTCCTGCTTGGGCAGCAGCTAGCGCGTCTGCACGGCTGGAGCGACCAGCCCCAGTTTGGCCTCGATTTTGATAACGATCTTTCCACAACGCCACAGCCCAACGCCTGGCAACGCCGCTGGTCGACGTTCTTTGCCGAACAGCGCATCGGCTGGCAGCTGGAAATGGCGGCCGAAAAAGGGATTCACCTGGGCGATATCGACATGATTGTCGATTTTGTTCATCAGTCCCTTGCCTCTCACCAGCCGCAGGCTTCGCTGCTGCATGGAGATTTATGGTCGGGGAACTGCGCGCTAGGGCCGGACGGGCCGTTTATTTACGATCCCGCCTGCTACTGGGGCGACAGGGAGTGCGATCTGGCCATGCTGCCGCTGCATACAGACCAGCCTCCACAGATTTACGACGGCTATCAGTCCGTTTCTCCGCTTCCCGCCGGCTTTTTAGATCGCCAGCCCCTCTACCAGCTCTATACGCTGTTAAACCGTGCCATTCTGTTTGGCGGCCAGCATCTGGTTAACGCGCAAAAAGCGCTGGAACGTGTACTGGCAGCGTGAGAAGAAAATCAATCACCACCTCCACAGGAGGTGGTTTAGAGGCGACAACAAAGAGAAGCCACTCCAGGACAGGAGTGGCTTTTGTCAGATAAAGCCGAGCAGCGAGAAAAAGAAATAGCCTGCGATAATCACAATTACCGGCAGAACATAAAGCGGGAATATTTGCAGCAAAATCGTATGGCGCGGCACCACGATTTTAGCGTCAAGCTGTGCTTTGCTTAGCCCTTCAGGCCCCTTCGCCTGCTCCAGAATCAATTGATCCTCAACGCCTTCTCGCAGGAATTTTGCCTGGCGGCTCATGCGCGCGCCCGACGCCTGTAACGCAAGCCCGACAAAAATCAGCGCATAGATTATCCAGAACAATACGTTTGTATGTTGGTGAAAATCCGGCTGCGGCGAGTTGTACCAGAAGAAATTAAGGAATGGCGTGTTAAAACGCATCATCTCAATCATCACGTGCGAGAAATCCAGCATAACGGCGTTGATACCCGGCTGCTTTTCGCTGTGCTGATACATAAATTTCAGAATGGAAATTAACGTTGAAATCACAGCCGGGATGAAAATCACCCAGCCGAGCACGCGTTTAAGCACGGCGATGCGTCCAGCTTGTTGATACGTCATTCTTTCCCCTTGGTTAAGACGTAACTTACTCGCTCAAAGTCTACCTCGTCTCACCGTTTTTCGCCTGAGCTTTGCGGACGAAATTCATAAAAGCGGTGGCAACAGGCGACTTTTCCCGCTATTCATTAGGGCATCTTTTTAAATTGAACGCTGACAGGAGTCTGATATGGCCGACACGCGCCAGGTTTTAGCTGCGATTTTTGATATGGATGGTTTACTGATTGATTCTGAGCCGTTATGGGATGAAGCGGAGCTGGAGGTGATGGCCGGTCTTGGCGTTGACATCACCCGCCGCAATGAGCTGCCCGATACGCTCGGCCTGCGCATCGATCTGGTCGTTGACCTGTGGTTTGCCCAGCAGCCATGGAACGGCCCGACGCGCGAAGAAGTCACCCAACGCATTATTACGCGAGCCATTAGCCTGGTTGAGGAGCGCCGTCCGTTACTGCCCGGCGTGCGTGAAGCCATAGCACTTTGTAAAGCTCAGGGGCTCAAAATTGGTCTGGCATCCGCCTCTCCTTTGCATATGCTTGAGCGCGTGCTGGAAATGTTTGCTTTGCGCGACCAGTTTGATGCCATTGCGTCTGCGGAACATCTGCCTTACAGCAAGCCGCATCCACAGGTTTACCTTGATGCCGCCGCAAAGCTGGGTGTCGATCCTCTCTCGTGCGTCACCCTTGAAGATTCGGTCAACGGTATGATTGCCACCAGGGCCGCCCGTATGCGCTCTATTGTGGTGCCTGCTGAAGAAAACCGCAGCGATGCTCGCTGGTGCCTGGCCAACGTGCGCCTTGAATCTTTGCTGGCGCTTTCAGCAAGCGATCTGGTTGGCTAATGTTAAGGGCGGCCTGCTCCGCCCTTGTTAAAACCTTGCCTCCATCTAATTATTGAAACGCCATTTCAAATAAATTTGTAATTCAGCTATCCCCTTCCTATCCTAAGGAAACACGCGCTATGGCGTTTTTAAAGTCCACGGGGTAGCTATGATTCTCGACGCTTTTAATTTGCACGGCAAAGTTGCGCTGGTGACCGGCTGCGACACAGGGCTTGGGCAGGGAATGACGCTCGGTCTTGCCGGCGCTGGCTGCGACATAATCGGCGTAAGCCGCAAAATTCCCCATGATACCGCGCAGAAAGTTCAGGCGCTTGGCCGCCGTTTCACAGCAATTCAGGCAGACCTGAGCCAGCCCGACGTTATTCCGGGGCTGATCGATGATGCCATATCACGCATGGGAAAAATCGATATCCTGGTAAATAACGCCGGGACTATTCGCCGTGAAGATGCGCTTGAGTTCAGCGAAAAGGACTGGGATGAGGTGATGAATCTGAATATCAAATCCGTCTTCTTCCTGTCACAGGCGGTGGCAAAGCAGTTTATTAAGCAAGGCGGCGGGGGCAAGATTATTAACATTGCCTCAATGCTTTCATTCCAGGGCGGGATCCGGGTGCCGTCTTATACCGCATCGAAAAGCGCGGTGTTGGGCGTCACGCGCCTGCTTGCTAACGAATGGGCGCAGTACAACATTAACGTTAACGCTATTGCGCCGGGATATATGGCAACCAATAACACCAGGCAATTGCGTGATGACGAAGCGCGGAGCAAGGAAATACTCGACCGTATCCCGGCGGGCCGCTGGGGCAAACCTGAGGATCTCCAGGGCGCCGCGGTGTTTCTCGCCTCGAGCGCCGCCGATTACGTTAACGGTTATACGCTTGCCGTTGACGGAGGGTGGCTTGCACGCTAAAGCCTTGCACCCTCGCCGTGCCCCGGCGGTGATAAAATGTTACAGCGTCACCTCTTCCGTCTACTGTATAAAAACCCTATACTGGATGAATCGACAGCTCTCATCCAGGTAGTATAATGACGGCGGAAGGCCACCTGCTTTTTTCCATAGCCTGTGCAGTATTTGCTAAAAACGCCGAACTTACCCCTGTGCTGGCGCAGGGCGACTGGTGGCATATCGTGCCGTCCGCCATTTTGAGCTGTCTGCTGCCGGATATCGATCACCCTAAATCCTTTCTGGGCCAGCGCTTGCCCTGGCTGTCGAAACCCATCGCCCGCGCCTGCGGCCACCGGGGGTTTACCCATAGCCTGCTTGCGGTATTTGCCGGCCTTGCACTTTTCTACCTGAAGATACCGGAAAGGTGGGTCATTCCCGCAGACGCGTTGCAGGGGATGGTGCTTGGCTACCTGAGCCACATTCTCGCCGATATGCTGACACCCGCGGGCGTGCCGCTGCTGTGGCCCTGCCGCTGGCGTTTTCGCTTTCCTATTGTCAGGCCGCAAAAAGGTAATCAGCTTGAACGGTTCCTGTGCATGGCGCTGTTCGGCTTAGCGGTATGGATGCCGCAGGGGTTGCCCGAAAACAGCGCGGTGCGCTGGTCGTCGCAGATGATAAATTCGCTGCAAATCTCTTTTGGCAGCTTTTTAAATCACCATCTGGAGCAATAAGTAAACGAATCAGTCCATTTTGTAATAAACAATTCCTTTTGAATATAAGTGAGCGGCGTCTCATCTGGTAGGCTTTGCAGCATAAAGGTGGGCTCAGACCATCTGCTTTCATAACATCAGGAGATACGGGGATGAATTTTCCACTTATAGCGAACGTTATCGTGTTCGTTATTCTGTTGCTGTTGCTGGCGCAAACCCGCCATAAACAGTGGAGTCTGGCGAAGAAAGTACTGCTCGGCCTTGTGGTCGGCGTGATATTTGGCATCGCCCTGCACGCCATCTACGGCGCGGAAAGCCAGGTACTGAAGGACTCGATTCAGTGGTTTAACGTGGTCGGTAACGGCTATGTACAACTGCTGCAGATGATCGTTATGCCGCTGGTGTTCGTTTCTATTCTTAGCGCCGTGGCAAAACTGCACAATGCCTCTTCGCTGGGTAAAATCAGCTTCCTGACCATTGGCACCCTGCTGTTTACCACGCTGATCGCAGCGCTGGTCGGTGTGCTGGTGACGAATCTGTTCGGTTTAACCGCCGAAGGACTGGTACAGGGCACGGCCGAAACCGCACGCCTGAGCGCCATTGAAACCAATTACGCAGGCAAAGTTGCGGATCTGTCCGTACCACAGCTTATCCTCTCTTTCGTACCGAAAAACCCGTTTGCCGATCTGACTGGCGCGAGCCCGACGTCAATTATCAGCGTGGTTATCTTCGCAGCCTTCCTGGGCGTTGCCGCGTTGAAGCTGTTAAAAGACGATGCGCCTAAAGGCGAGCGCGTGCTGGTTGCTATCGACACGCTGCAAAGCTGGGTGATGAAGCTGGTTCGTCTGGTTATGCAAATGACGCCTTACGGCGTGCTGGCGCTGATGACTAAGGTCGTGGCGAGCTCCAACCTGCAGGACATCATTAAACTGGGCAGCTTCGTGGTCGCCTCTTATCTTGGCCTGGCTATTATGTTCGGCGTTCATGCCCTGCTGCTGGCCGTTAACGGCGTAAGCCCGCTGAAATACTTCCGCAAGGTTTGGCCGGTGCTGACCTTTGCGTTCACCAGCCGCTCCAGCGCGGCAAGTATTCCACTGAACGTAGAAGCACAAACCCGCCGCCTGGGCGTGCCGGAATCTATCGCAAGCTTCGCCGCCTCTTTCGGCGCCACTATCGGGCAGAACGGCTGTGCAGGCCTCTACCCTGCGATGCTTGCGGTCATGGTTGCGCCAACGGTTGGCATCAACCCGCTTGATCCGCTGTGGATTGCCACTCTGGTTGGTATTGTCACCGTCAGTTCTGCCGGCGTTGCCGGTGTAGGCGGGGGTGCTACGTTCGCCGCGCTGATTGTGCTGCCAGCGATGGGCCTGCCGGTTACCCTGGTGGCACTGCTGATTTCGGTTGAACCGCTGATTGATATGGGCCGTACCGCGCTGAACGTGAGCGGCTCTATGACCGCGGGCACTATCACCAGCCAGCTAATGAAGCAAACCGATAAAGAGATTCTGAACAGCGACGAAGAGAGCGAGCTTGCTCATCGCTAAAGATGACTGAAAAGGAAAAGGCCGCACATTGTGCGGCCTTTTTTATATTTCGGTTTCCTGACGAACCTGCGTCGCCCAGCGCTGCGCGGCTTCCGGCAGCGTAAAAGGCGGAGACTGACGGAAGGCGTCCCCCACCAGCACAAAAGCCACATATTTATTTCGCAGTAGCCAGACATCATTAAATCCTTCTACCCGCCAGGCATGCGACGGCGGCGCTGGCTCAACGCGCGGTTGATAAGTTATGACGGGGCGTGTATTGGGCTGGCGCAGTGGTTTCATAGGCAATGGCATTCGAAGAAAGATGAGTGAACGACATGACTATAATAACGGATCGCTTCACGCTCGTCGCCTCCAGAAACGGCAGAGTTATCACGTTGTTCTATAGTTAGAAGGGTTTTATTCCTATAACGACCTGCTTAAACAGCCGTGAAAACAGGAGATGAGTTCAATGTCGAAGCATGATAAACAACCACTTAGCCACAGCGCACCGGTTCACGATGCCAGCGAGTCCAAACCCGGCATGGATTCCCTTGCCCCGGAAGATGGCTCTCACCGGCCAGACCAGGAGCCAACGCCGCCCGGAGCGCAGCCTACCGCTGCAGGCAGCTTTAAAAGCCCGGACACCACGAATGAAAAACTTAAATCGCTCGACCATCATCGTAAAGATGGCGAAAACGTCCCCCTGACCACCAACCAGGGCGTGCGTATTGCCGACGATCAAAACTCTCTGCGGGCCGGTACGCGTGGGCCGACGCTGCTGGAAGATTTTATCCTGCGGGAAAAAATCACCCATTTTGACCATGAACGTATCCCTGAGCGTATCGTTCATGCCCGCGGTTCTGCGGCCCACGGCATCTTTCAGCCTTACAAAAGCCTGTCAGACATAACAAAAGCTGATTTCCTCTCCGACCCTGACAAAATCACGCCTGTTTTTGTGCGATTCTCCACGGTGCAGGGCGGCGCAGGTTCGGCTGATACGGTGCGTGATATCCGTGGTTTCGCCACTAAGTTTTACACCGAAGAAGGTATTTTCGATTTAGTCGGCAACAACACGCCAATCTTTTTCATTCAGGACGCACACAAATTTCCCGACTTTGTCCATGCCGTAAAACCGGAGCCGCACTGGGCCATTCCTCAAGGGCAAAGCGCGCACGATACTTTATGGGATTACGTCTCGCTACAGCCTGAAACCTTACATAACATCATGTGGGCAATGTCCGATAGAGGTATCCCCCGCAGCTATCGCACCATGGAAGGTTTCGGCATTCATACCTTCCGTATGATTAACGCCGAGGGAAAAGCGACGTTTGTCCGTTTCCACTGGAAACCGGTAGCCGGTAAAGCTTCGCTGCTGTGGGATGAATCACAAAAGCTCACCGGACGCGATCCGGATTTCCACCGTCGCGATCTGTGGGAATCGATTGAAGCCGGTGATTTTCCGGAATACGAGCTGGGGCTGCAGCTGATCCCGGAAGAAGACGAATTCAAATATGATTTCGACCTCCTCGACCCAACAAAACTGATCCCTGAAGAGCTGGTTCCGGTACAGCTGGTTGGTAAAATGACCCTTAACCGTAACCCGGACAGCTTCTTCGCCGAGAACGAACAGGCCGCATTCCACCCGGGCCATATCGTACCCGGACTGGATTTCAGTAACGATCCGCTGCTACAGGGACGTCTGTTCTCCTATACGGATACGCAAATCAGCCGCCTGGGCGGGCCAAACTTCCACGAAATTCCGATTAACCGTCCGGTTTGCCCTTACCACAACTTCCAGCGCGACGGCATGCATCGCATGGATATCGACAGCAACCCGGCTAACTATGAGCCAAACTCCATCAACGACAACTGGCCGCGCGAAACGCCGCCGGGGCCAAAACGCGGCGGCTTCGAAAGCTATCAGGGTCGTGTTGAAGGGCATAAGATCCGCGAGCGCAGCCCTTCGTTTGGTGAATACTATTCCCAGCCGCGTCTGTTCTGGCAAAGCCAGACGCCGGTGGAACAGCAGCATATCATCGGTGCGTTTAGCTTTGAGCTTTCCAAAGTGGTACGCCCTTATATTCGCGAGCGTGTGGTGGATCATCTCACCCATATTGATATTTCGCTGGCTCAGCCGGTTGCGGAAAATCTCGGCATTGAGCTGTCCGATGAACAAATGCATGTCGCGCCGCCAAAAGACGTTAACGGGCTGAAAAAAGATGCGAGCCTGAGCCTGTACGCCGTACCCACCGGCACGGTCAAAGGTCGCGTAGTGGCTATTTTGCTGAGCGAAAACACTAAAGCAGCGGATATATTAGCCGTTGTGCAGGGGCTTAAAGCGCAGGGCGTTCACGCTAAGCTGCTCTTCTCAAGGATGGGGCAAATCACGGCTGATGATGGTTCAGTCGTGCCGGTCGACGCCACGTTCGCCGGTTCGCCTTCTGTCAGCGTGGACGCGGTAATCGTGCCCGGAGGTAACCTAAGCTCTATTCTGGATAATGGCGATGCGGCCTATTATCTGCTGGAAGCCTATAAGCACCTGAAGGTGATTGGCCTGGCCGGTGATGCCCGCAAGTTTAAAGCAAAATTAGGTATCGACGATCAGGGAGAGGAAGGCGTGGTGGAAGCCGAAGACACGTCGGGTAATTTTATGGATGAATTCCTGAAATTACTTGCCGCCCATCGGGTCTGGTCGCGCAGTAATAAAGTCGATCATATTCCAGCCTAAAAAAAACAGGCCGTAACCGTTGTTGGCTATGGCCTGTATTCTGCTTTGAGTTATATTTTTAATCGCCAGAAATAAAAAAAGCCCGGCCACGATAATAATCGTGCCGGGCTTCTTTATGACCGCGCGTTAGCTGCTCCGGGTTAACCCATCTTCGCTATCGTAACGCACAGGCAACGTATTTTAGCTGTAATTACAGCGCAACCACGTTTGCAGCAGCAGGGCCTTTAGCACCGTTTTCAACGGTGAATTTTACCTTCTGGCCTTCTTCAAGCGTTTTAAAGCTGTCGCTCTGAATCGCGGAGAAGTGCACGAACACGTCTTTGCTGCCGTCGTCAGGGCTGATAAAACCGAAGCCTTTATCAGCGTTAAACCATTTTACTAAACCAGTCAGTTGGGTAGACATAGATACTTTCCTCAAAAAATTTCATCGCTACGTTGTAGCACCATGGTCTGCGTTTCAGAATAACTTATGGGCTTTAGGAGGAGACTCACGGAGAAGAGGTATCGTAGGATAACGCTTGAACTGAGAACTGCTTTACTAAAATGCTTTACATAAGGTCTGATGAACAAACCGAGGAGGCTATTAACGCACGACGTTATTTTTTAAGCAAGCTTAAATTCGCGCTAATCCCCATAAAGACATTTCTTTACTTTCGCAGCTTAAATAACGAAGCGTAAAAAAACCGCCTGCAGGCAGGCGGTTTTCAAAATTAAATTATTTTTTAGGCGCCTGCGGGTCGGTATCATATTCCGCACAGCTCTGGTAACCGGAATTCATTACGTGGCCAGTGTCATCAAGGGCAACGAAATAGGTTTCTGTTTTACCGTCACGCTGGCCCAGAATATAGGTCTGGCAAGTACCGCGAGCGTGAATCATCGTCACTTCTGAGGACGGTTTACCCGCTACCTGCCGTACCTGTTCACGGCTCATACCTTTCTTCACATCTTTCACCACCGGCGTGGCAACCTGATCTTTAGTACGATCGTAAGCGGTACACCCTGCCAGCATAGTCATCACAGCCGCTGCACTTAAAATTCCTGCTAAAGTCTTGTTCATATTATATCCTCGTTTTATCGCTATGTTGCTTGCGCGTGTAACATAAGCCTGGAATATAAAAGAACATTTATCAACTTGTTAGCTAAAATGAATGGAAATTAGGACAATTGGCTATAGCCGCCCCTACGGCGCTTAATCGCATGGCATCAGGCCTGCAGATAGCGCACCTTGCGCCCTGAGTCTTGTCGTTTTAGCCACAAAGGGGTAGTTTTAACAGATCTGTTTTTTTGCTGCCTGCACGTTGCAGGCACAGCGTAACCGGAGGGGTTAAATGGCTCTGCAACAAGAGATTATTCAGGCTTTAGGCGTAAAACCACAGATAGACCCTCAGCAGGAGATCCGCCTCAGCGTCGATTTCCTGAAAACGTATCTGCAAGCCTATCCGTTTATTAAAACGCTGGTGCTCGGCATCAGCGGTGGCCAGGATTCCACGCTCACCGGCAAACTCTGCCAGCTAGCGATCGGCGAACTGCGTGAGGAAAGCGGTGATAAAAGCTATCAGTTTATCGCCGTACGCCTGCCGTTTGGTGTGCAGTTTGATGAGCAGGATTGCCAGGACGCCATCGCTTTTATCAAGCCGGATCGGGTACTCACGGTGAATATTAAAGCAGCCGTTCTGGCCAGCGAAGAAGCGTTGCGCGAAGCGGGTATTGAGCTGAGCGATTTTGTACGCGGCAACGAAAAAGCCCGCGAGCGCATGAAAGCACAGTACAGCATCGCCGGCATGAACAACGGTGTCGTGGTGGGTACAGACCACGCGGCCGAAGCCGTTACCGGTTTTTACACCAAATATGGCGACGGCGGCACCGACATCAACCCGCTTTTCCGCCTCAACAAACGTCAGGGTAAATTACTGTTAAAAACCCTGGGCTGCCCGGAACATCTCTACAAAAAAGCGCCAACGGCGGATCTTGAAGACGATCGCCCTTCTCTGCCGGATGAAGTCGCGCTGGGCGTCAGCTATGAAAACATCGACGATTATCTGGAAGGTAAACAGCTTGACAGCGTCATCAGCTCCCTTATTGAGGGCTGGTACACCAAAACGGAACATAAGCGTCGTCCGCCGATCACCGTCTTTGATGATTTCTGGAAAAAGTAACTAACGCGGTTCGGGCGGATAGCGCAGGGTTATCCGCCCTTCTTTTGAGAGGCACATGGACAGTTCTTCGCAACGCGCCACCCTTTTCGGCCTGCTGGCCATTCTCCTCTGGAGCACCTCCGTCGGCCTGCTGCGCAGCATCAGCGAACATTTTGGCCCCGTCGGCGGCGCGGCCCTTATTTATACCCTCAGCGCTCTGTGCCTGTGCCTCGTACGCGGGCTTCCTAAAATTCGCGAGCTGCCGCCGCGCTATTTGTGGATTGGCGGCGCGCTGTTTGTTACCTACGAAATCTGTCTTGCCCTAGCTATTGGCCTTGCTCATAACCGCAGCCAGTCCCTTGAGCTGGGCATGATTAACTACCTTTGGCCCAGCCTGACCATCGTTCTGGCCTTGTTTATCAACCAGCAGCGCGCAGGACTCCTGCTGTGGCCTGGGCTTGCGCTTTCTCTGGCCGGCATTATTCAGGTAATGAAGGGAGACGGCGCCTGGTCGCCCATACAGATGTGGCAGAACATCCGCGATAATCCTCTGGCTTATGGCCTTGCGTTTGCAGCAGCGTTGATTTGGGCGCTCTACTGCAATCTCACCCGCCGCTGGAGCCAGGGGAAAAATGGTGTCTCGCTTTTCTTCTGCGCAACCGCGCTGGTGCTCTGGGGGAAATATTCTTTTGTAAACGAAGCGCCGTTGCATTTTTCTCTCCCAGCCACGCTGCAACTGCTGTTTATGGGCGTATCTACGGCCGTGGCCTACTCGGCATGGAACGCCGGTATCCAGCGCGGCAATATGACGCTGTTAGCCACCGCCTCCTACTTCACCCCCGTGCTTTCTGCCTTTATCGCCAGCCTCTGGCTGGGCCTGCATCCCGGCTGGCCTTTCTGGCAGGGCGTCGCGATGGTGGTAGGCGGCTCGCTGCTGTGCTGGCTTGCCACGAGACGCCACGGGTAAATTGCGGCTTTTTTGCGCTCCGCTTCCCTGATAGACTGTACAGGCAACCAGTATTCAGGAGTTAACCAGTGGTAAGGCGTGTCAGCGCACCGCGCATGCAGTTTGAAGCAGCAGCAGTTTATGAATACCCCGAACATTTACGCCCCTGGCTTGAGGACTTACCCAAAGCGCCAGGGGTATATGTCTTTCACGGTGAAAGCGACGTCATGCCGCTCTATATCGGCAAAAGCGTCAATATCCGCAGCCGGGTGATGTCCCATTTCCGCACGCCAGACGAAGCAGCTCTGCTGCGTCAGTCGCGCCGCATCACCTTTATCCGCACGGCGGGCGATCTTGGCGCGCTGCTGCTTGAAGCGCAGATGATAAAAGAACAACAGCCGCTGTTTAATAAGCGTCTGCGCCGCAACCGCCAGCTCTGCTCGCTGCAGTTTGAAGGCGGCAAACCGCAGGTGGTTTACGCCCGCGACGTAGATTTCTCTTTGCAAACAAACTTATACGGCCTGTATGCCAACCGCCGGGCCGCGCTGCAGACGTTGCAAACGCTGGCGGATGAGCATCAGCTTTGTTATGGCCTGCTGGGCCTGGAAGCCCTGAGCGCCGGGCGAGCCTGCTTCCGCGCCGGGTTAAAACGCTGCGCAGGCGCCTGCTGCGGGCGGGAAACCGTTGAAACCCATCACGCGCGTTTTCTGGCCGCGTTGGAGCGTATTCGGGTGATCTGCTGGCCGTGGCGGGGGCCGGTCGGGCTAAAAGAGTCCGGCCCGGATATTACCCAATATCACATTATCGATAGCTGGTTTTATCTGGGATCGGTAGAAGATCTGGAAAAAGCGAACCGGCTTGCCGCACCGCCAAAAGGCTTTGATAACGACGGCTATAAAATTTTGTGCAAGCTGGTGATGAGCGGAGACTACGAAGTGGTGGAGCTTTCCCGCACCACCTCTTCGTAAGCGGTTATTTCACCATCGGCAGTTTTAATTCGTGTTTCCGGGCGCAGGACATTGCGCTTTCATAGCCGGCATCCGCATGGCGCATTACGCCGGTTGCCGGGTCGTTCCACAGTACACGCTCCAGGCGCTTATCCGCATCCCGCGTGCCGTCGGCAACGATAACCACCCCGGCATGCTGCGAGAAGCCCATTCCCACGCCGCCGCCGTGATGCAGGCTTACCCACGTCGCACCGCCTGCGGTGTTCAGCAATGCGTTAAGCAACGGCCAGTCGGAAACCGCATCAGAGCCGTCCTTCATCGCTTCCGTTTCGCGGTTTGGCGAAGCGACCGAGCCGCAGTCCAGATGATCGCGCCCAATGACGACGGGCGCTTTAAGCTCGCCGTTGCGCACCATGTCGTTAAAGGCCAGTCCGGCCTGATGACGCTCGCCAAGCCCCAGCCAGCAAATGCGGGCTGGCAGCCCCTGGAACGCAATACGCTCCTGCGCCATATCCAGCCAGCGGTGCAGATTGTGGTTATCCGGGAATAGCGCTTTAAGCTTCGCATCGGTTTTTGCGATATCTTCCGGGTCGCCGGAAAGCGCTACCCAGCGGAACGGCCCTTTGCCTTCGCAAAACAGCGGACGAATGTAAGCCGGCACAAAACCCGGGAAATCAAAGGCGTTTTCCACGCCTTCATCAAACGCAACCTGACGGATGTTATTGCCGTAATCTACCGTCGGCACGCCCATCTGCCAGAAATCCAGCATCGCCTGCACGTGTACCGCCATAGAAGCACGGGCCGCTTTTTCAACCACTTTCGGCTGCGCGATACGCTCCTGCTGCCAGCGTTCTACCGACCAGCCGGCCGGCAGATAGCCGTTCACCGGATCGTGGGCGGATGTTTGATCGGTGACGATATCCGGCCGGATTCCGCCCGCTTTAGCGCGTTTTACCAGTTCAGGTAAAAGTTCAGCAGCGTTACCCAGCAGCCCAACGGAGATGGCTTTTTTCTGCGCGTTGGCCTGCTCAATCATCTCCAGCGCTTCTTCAAGCGTGGTGGCTTTATAATCGAGATAGCGGGTACGCAGCCGGAAATCAATGCGCGATTCCTGGCACTCAATCGCAAGGACAGATGCGCCAGCCAGCACGCCTGCCAGCGGCTGCGCGCCGCCCATGCCGCCAAGGCCGGCCGTCAGTATCCACTTCCCTTTCAGGTCGCCGTTGTAATGCTGGCGCCCTGCTTCCGCAAAGGTTTCAAACGTGCCCTGCACGATGCCCTGCGCACCGATATAGATCCACGAACCCGCCGTCATCTGCCCGTACATCATCAGCCCGGCCTGGTCCAGCTTGTGAAAGTGATCCCAGTTCGCCCAGTGCGGCACCAGGTTCGAGTTGGCAATTAGCACCCGCGGCGCATCCGTGTGCGTGCGAAAAATCCCTACCGGTTTTCCGGATTGCACAAGCAGCGTTTCATCGGCCTTAAGCGTGCGCAGCGAGGCAAGGATTTGCTCGAAGCACTCCCAGTTGCGCGCGGCTTTACCAATTCCGCCATAAACCACCAGATCTTCCGGCCTTTCGGCAACGTCCGGATCGAGGTTGTTCTGGATCATGCGGTATGCCGCTTCGATCAGCCAGTTTTCGCAGTGCAGCTCTGTGCCGTGCGGTGCGCGCACCGTGCGGGCTACCGCCTGTTTTACAGATTCAGTCATCATGGCTCCCGGTATCAGGCCGAAGTAGAAGGAAGAATGTTAACGATAGCCTGCGGCCAGTTATCGCCCGCGCCCCACTGGCGCATCTGGTCGATATCCGGGGCCAGCAGGCGATCTTTTTCAAGGAAGGCCACGCGTTTACGAATGCCGCTAAAGACGTCCTCCATCAGCGGGGAACTGCGCAGCGGGCGAGAAAACTCTATACCTTGCGCTGCCGCCATAGCCTCAATTCCCACCACCGCGGCGGTGTTAAAGCACATCGCCCCAAGGCGACGGGCGGCATAGGTCGCCATCGAAACGTGATCTTCCTGGTTTGCGGAGGTTGGCAGGCTATCGACGCTGCCGGGATGGGCGAGAGATTTGTTTTCAGAGGCAAGGGCCGCCGCCGTGACCTGGGCAATCATAAAGCCTGAGTTAATCCCGCCCTCTTTAACGAGGAACGGCGGCAGGCCGGACAGGCCGGTATCAAGCAGTAAAGCAAGGCGGCGCTCGGAAATTGCCCCTATTTCCGCAATGGCCAGCGCGAGGATATCTGCTGCAAAAGCTACCGGCTCAGCGTGGAAGTTGCCGCCGGAAATGACCTCGCCCGTGTCGCTGAACACCAGCGGATTATCGGACGCCGCGTTAGCTTCCGTCTGCAAAACACGCGCCGCGTGACGCAGGTTATCCAGACACGCTCCCATGACCTGAGGCACGCAGCGGATAGAGTAAGGGTCCTGGACGCGCCCGCAGTGCTGATGCGAATCGACAATTTCGCTGCCTGCAAGCAGCGTGCGAAGCGCTGCGGCCACCTCGATTTGTCCCGACTGCCCGCGAGCCTCGTGAATGCGTGCGTCCAGCGGTTTTACCGAGCCTTTAATGGCCTCAAGGGACAGCGCGCCGGCCACCAGCCCTGCGGCAAAAACGTTCTCGCCTTCAAATAGACCGCGCAGCGCTAGCGCGGTAGAAACCTGGGTGCCGTTAAGCAGCGCCAGGCCCTCTTTTGGCCCCAGTACAAGCGGCTCGACGCCCGCAAGCCTCAGCCCCTGCGGCGCGGGAACTTCCTCTCCGTTCACGCGCACATTGCCTTCGCCGAGCAGCATCAGCGAAAGATGCGCCAGCGGCGCAAGATCGCCGGACGCGCCTACAGAGCCTTTTTCAGGGATAACCGGCATCACGCCCGCATTAAACAGACGCAGCAAATTGTCGATGACCTGAAGCCGCACGCCAGAATGCCCCCGCGCCAGGCTAATAACTTTGCTCGCCATTACCAGACGCACCACGTCATCTGGCAGCGCCTCACCCAGGCCAACGCTGTGCGACAGCACCAGGTTTCTTTGCAGCTCAGCAAGGCGATCGTTATCAATAGTGGTTTGTGCCAGCTTGCCGAATCCGGTATTAATGCCGTAAACCACGTCGCCGTGCTTAACAATGTCTTCTACCGTTCGCTGCGCGCGCTCAACGGCGGCTATCGACTGTGGATCAAGCTCCAGCGTGACGTTACCATGATAAATATCGCGCAGCGCGGCAAGCGAGACGTGGCCTGGCGTAAGAGTACAACGCTTCTTTTGCATCGACATGTTTATATCCTGTTGGCATCAATTCAATGAACATATAGAGTTGTATAGACAACTTACCTAATAAACCAAAAGGTCCGCCAGTCGGCCGCGGGTAATTTTTATTGAACAGTGAGCGAGATCGCGCTTACGCATAAAAAAATAAGGGCAAACCATGTCTGAGCAAGAGCCTCTGGAACAGTTACAAGCCGCTATTAGCGATCTCCCCGCGCCTATTTATCAGCGGGTGAAGCAGGCAATCATCAGCCAGATCCGCGGCGGAAGCTGGCTGCCGCATCAGCGCGTGCCCTCAGAAACCGAACTGGTGAACGCGCTTAACGTCAGCCGTATGACGATTAACCGCGCGCTGCGTGAATTAACGGGAGAAGGCTGGCTGGTACGAATGCAGGGCGTAGGGACTTTTGTGGCTGAACTCAAAGGCCATACGGCTATGCTTGAAGTGCGCAGCATTGCCGAGGAGATTGCCGCGCGCGGCCACCATTACCGTAATCACATAGTAGCGTTAGAACAGGTGGCGGCTAGTGAAGAACTGGCGCGAGCATTCTCCATTAAGCCCGGCGAGCCGCTGTTTTACTCGCAAATGGTGCATTACGAAAACGATGAGGCCGTGCAGCTTGAAACGCGCTACGTTAATCCGTCGCTTGCGGCAGAGTATCTCCAGCAGGATTTCCGGCTGGTTACCCCGCACCACTATTTAAGCCAGCTTGCGCCGTTAACCACCGGGGAGCATATCGTCGAGGCCGTGCTGGCAGATGAAACGCAGCAGGCGCTGCTGGAAGTGACGGCCCGGCAGCCGTGTTTGCTGGTCAAACGCCGCACCTGGCATCATTCACAGGTGGTGACCGTAGCCCGGCTGCTGTATCCGGGCTCGCGTTACCAGCTGGTAGGAAGCTTTACCGGGCAGTGATTACAGATAAGTTATTTCGCTAAACAGCAGTTGTCCTTCAGATTTCAACAGGCGCAGCGTGTGGCGGCCATCCTGCCACCATGCGCCCTGATCGTGTGACAAAAGCTTATCGCCCAGCTGCCATTCGCCGCTCAGCACATAAACGATGCCGCCGCGTGGGGCAAAAGTGGTGAAGGTGCGGTCGGCAACGCGCACTTTCGCCCGGCAGCGATCGCGGCGCGTCATCACGTTGAAATCCATCGACATCCCCTGGGTCAGTTCAGCCTTTACCACCTGCTCGCCGGCAAACGAAAACGGCTGATAACGCTTAAGCGTATGGTGAAAGGCTTTTCCTCCGTCAAGGATCACTTCGCCTCCTTCAAGCAGCGTAATAACCCGATCGATTTGCGGAAAGGCAGAAAATTCGCCGCTGCTCGCAATCGAGGCAATGCTCGCACGCCAGTTAAAATCGCGAGTTGCAGGCGGAAAGCAGCAAATCTCGCGGGTTTCCCCGGCGCCGTTGCGCCACAGGCTAACCGGCACTTTCCGAATATCGAAGAATTCCATTACTACTCCTGAAGGCTGCGCATCACCTGCGCAAATTGTGTAAAGCTGTGCTCATCAAGTGGGTGCCGCCTGTCAGTTATCACCTGCCTTCCGGCAACCCACACGTCTTTTATTTGTTCTCTTTGTCCGCCAAACAGCCAGCGGTTTATCAGCGCGTAATCTTCAATACCGGCCAGCCATGAGTCGCGTTCCAGCACCAGCCAGTCAGCCCTGAACCCCGGCGCGATATGGCCCATCTGCACGCCGCACGCCTGCGCGCCCCCTGCC
>DAMALH010000056.1:0-20317 GCA_032000125.1 Buttiauxella sp.
GCCTCTGTTGAAATCGACCGTAAGATCCTGGCTGACATCGCTGTTTTCGACAAAGTGGCGTTCAGCGCCCTGGTTGAAAAAGCGAAAGCAGCTCTGGCGTAAGTCGGTTATCAGAGGGAGCTTGCTCCCTCTTTTAATTTCTAACTCAATCAATTTATTGACATTTCGGGTCTGAGCCTTTTCAATACGCAGAACGAGTATCGTCGATTAAGGTAACTGCAAGCATGAATGCTGCTATTTTCCGTTTCTTTTTTTACTTTAGCGCCTGAATCAGGGGGCTTTGCGCGTAAGAAAAGAAACGAAAAACAGCGCCGAAAGCCTCCTTTATGGAGGCTTTTTTTTGCATGTCGAATTTGTACAGACAAACTACTCCGGTAATGTTGCCGGCATAAGAGGAATACCATGCCACATCTCGCAGAGCTGGTTGCCAACGCAACAGCCGCCATAAACGAGGCCCAGGATGTTGCCGCGTTAGATAGCGTACGCGTCGAATATTTAGGGAAGAAAGGGCACCTGACCCTCCAGATGACTACCCTGCGCGATCTGCCAGCGGAAGCACGTCCGGCAGCAGGCGCGGTAATTAACGAAGCTAAAGAGCAGGTGCAGGAAGCCCTGAACACACGCAAAGCTTCTCTGGAAAGCGCTGCGCTGAACGCACGCCTGGCGCAAGAGACGATTGACGTTTCTCTGCCCGGTCGCCGCATTGAAAACGGCGGGCTGCATCCGGTTACCCGTACTATCGATCGTATTGAGCATTTCTTCGGCGAGCTTGGCTTCACCGTGGCAACCGGGCCTGAAATCGAAGACGACTATCATAACTTTGACGCGCTGAATATTCCGGGGCACCACCCGGCGCGTGCGGATCACGACACCTTCTGGTTCGACGCCACCCGTCTGCTGCGCACCCAAACCTCCGGCGTGCAAATCCGCACCATGAAAGACAAACAGCCGCCGATTCGCATTATCGCGCCGGGCCGCGTGTACCGTAACGATTACGATCAGACGCACACCCCGATGTTCCACCAGATGGAAGGCCTGATTGTTGATAAGAACATCAGCTTTACCAACCTGAAAGGCACGCTGCACGATTTTCTGAATAATTTCTTCGAAGAAGATTTGCAGGTCCGTTTCCGCCCGTCCTACTTCCCGTTCACCGAACCGTCTGCAGAAGTGGATGTGATGGGTAAAAACGGCAAATGGCTTGAAGTGCTGGGCTGCGGCATGGTGCATCCAAACGTGCTGCGCAACGTAGGTATCGACCCGGAAGTTTATTCAGGGTTCGCCTTCGGTATGGGCATGGAGCGTCTGACCATGCTGCGCTACGGCGTAACCGACTTACGCGCATTCTTCGAAAACGATTTACGTTTCCTCAAACAGTTTAAATAAGGGCGGGATAGCCAATGAAATTCAGTGAACTCTGGTTACGCGAATGGGTAAATCCAGCCAACAACAGTGAAGCGCTTTCCGATCAAATCACCATGGCGGGCCTTGAGGTTGACGGCGTTGATGCCGTTGCTGGCGGCTTCCACGGCGTAGTTGTCGGCGAAGTCGTTGAGTGCGGCCAGCACCCGAACGCGGACAAACTGCGTGTGACAAAAGTGAACGTGGGCGGCGATCGCCTGCTGGACATCGTCTGCGGTGCGCCAAACTGCCGTCAGGGCCTGAAGGTTGCTGTAGCGACCGTGGGCGCAGTTTTGCCTGGCGATTTTAAAATTAAAGCGGCCAAGCTGCGCGGCGAGCCGTCTGAAGGCATGCTGTGCTCTTTCTCCGAGCTGGGTATTTCCGAGGATCATGACGGCATCATCGAACTGCCAGCGGATGCGCCTATCGGTACTGATATCCGCGATTATCTGAAGCTTGAAGATAACACCATCGAAATCAGCGTCACGCCAAACCGTGCCGACTGCCTGGGCATTATCGGCTTGGCGCGTGACGTTGCCGTGCTGAACAAGCTGCCGCTGGTTGAGCCAGAAATGGCCGCTGTAGCCGCCACGATTAACGACACGCTGCCGATTCGCGTGGACGCAGCGCAAGCCTGCCCGCGTTACCTGGGCCGCGTTGTTAAAGGCATCAATGTTAAAGCGCCAACCCCACTGTGGATGAAAGAAAAGCTGCGCCGCTGCGGCATTCGCTCCATTGATGCCGTTGTTGACGTCACTAACTATGTTCTGCTGGAGCTGGGACAGCCGATGCATGCGTTCGATCTCGATCGCATCGAGGGCGGCATTGTTGTGCGCCTGGCGCAAGAGGGCGAGACCCTGACCCTGCTGGACGGCAATGAAGCTAAATTAAAAGCCGATACACTGGTTATCGCCGATCATCATAAAGCGCTGGCGATGGGCGGCATCTTTGGCGGCGAGCATTCTGGCGTGAACGGTGAAACCCGCAACGTGCTGCTGGAATGCGCATTCTTCAGCCCGCTGTCTATTACCGGCCGCGCTCGCCGTCATGGCCTGCATACCGATGCCTCTCACCGCTATGAGCGCGGCGTGGACCCAGCGCTGCAGTACAAGGCGATGGAGCGCGCTACCCGCCTGCTTATCGACCTGTGCGGCGGCGAGGCAGGCCCGGTGATCGATGTGACAAGCGAAGCGCATCTGCCAAAACCTGCCACCATTACGCTGCGCCGCAGCAAGCTGGATCGCCTGATTGGCCATCACATTGACGATGCGCAGGTTGGCGACATTCTGCGCCGCCTGGGTTGTGAAGTCACCGAAGGTCAGGATCGGTGGACGGCGGTTGCCCCGAGCTGGCGTTTTGATATGGAGATCGAAGAGGACCTGGTCGAAGAGGTTGCTCGCGTCTACGGTTATAACAGCATTCCTGACGAGCCTGTTCAGGCCGGCCTGGTTATGGGCGCCCATCGTGAAGCGGATTTGTCCCTTAAGCGTGTGAAAACCATGCTGGTGGATAAAGGCTATCAGGAAGTTATCACCTACAGCTTTGTTGATCCTAAAATCCAGCAGCTGCTGCACCCTGGTGAAGAACATCTGATTTTGCCAAGCCCGATTTCAAGCGAAATGTCGGCGATGCGTCTGTCCCTGCTGACCGGCCTGCTTAATACCGTGGTTTACAACCAGAATCGTCAGCAAAGCCGCGTGCGTATTTTCGAAACGGGCCTGCGCTTTGTTCCTGATACTCAGGCAGACCTCGGTATCCGCCAGGATCTTATGCTGGCTGGCGCGATTTGCGGCAACCGCTACGAAGAGCACTGGGATCTGGCGCGTAATAGCGTCGACTTCTATGATTTGAAGGGCGATCTGGAGTCGGTTCTGGACCTGACGGGCAAGCTGTCTGATATCGAATTCCGTGCGGCGAGCAATCCAGCCCTGCATCCAGGCCAGAGCGCTGCCATTTATTTACAGAGCGAATGCATTGGTTTTATTGGCGTTGTGCATCCGGAGCTTGAGCGCAAGCTTTCTCTCAATGGCCGCACGCTGGTATTCGAAGTGCTATGGAACAAGGTCGCAGACCGCGTGGTGCCTGAGGCGCAGGAGATTTCACGCTTCCCGGCTAACCGTCGCGACATCGCTGTGGTGGTTGCTGAAAACGTTCCCGCAGCAGATATTTTGGGCGAGTGTAAGAAAGTTGGCGCAAATCAGGTAGTTGGCGTAAACTTATTCGATGTGTACCGTGGCAAGGGCGTAGCCGAAGGTTATAAGAGCCTCGCCATAAGCCTTATCCTTCAGGATACCGGCCGTACACTCGAAGAAGAGGAGATTGCCGCTACCGTTGCAAAATGCGTAGAGGCATTAAAAGAGCGATTCCAGGCATCATTGAGGGATTGAACGTATGGCGCTTACAAAAGCTGAAATGTCAGAATATCTGTTTGATAAGCTTGGGCTTAGCAAACGAGACGCTAAAGAGCTGGTAGAGCTGTTTTTCGAAGAGATCCGTCGCGCTCTGGAAAACGGCGAACAGGTTAAACTATCAGGTTTTGGTAATTTTGACTTACGCGATAAAAACCAACGTCCCGGGCGTAACCCGAAGACCGGTGAAGACATTCCCATTACGGCCCGCCGTGTGGTGACTTTCCGACCTGGTCAGAAGTTGAAAAGTCGGGTTGAAAACGCGTCGCCAAAAGACGAGTAACCTGAGTTAACCAAAAAGGCCGCATACGCGGCCTTTTTCTTTGCTTGTTCTCGCGGATAAACTCCCCGTAAAATCAGTAACCCAGCCGCAACCCAATGGATTTACTCTCCCGATGCTCACTTTCGCCGCCCGCCAACGTCGCCTTGAACGCTTATGGCTGATTATCCTGATAATCGCCATGGCGGGCACGGGCGTGCTGAGTTTGTGTGCAGGCGATCGCTGGTTTGCGCCGCAGAGCTGGTGGAGCGATGATGCACAACTTTTCATCTGGCAGATAAGGTTGCCGCGCACGCTCGCCGTTTTACTGGTAGGCGCGGCGCTTGCGGTGTCCGGGGCCATCATGCAGGCATTGTTTGAAAACCCGCTGGCTGAGCCTGGTTTACTCGGCGTGTCTAATGGCGCGGGCGTGGCGCTTATCGCAGGCGTTTTGTTTGGGCAGGGCGTGCTTCCCTCCTGGGCCCTGGGCGTGTGCGCTATCGTCGGCGCGCTTCTGATTACGCTTATTCTGCTGCGTTTTTCCCGTCGCCATCTTTCCACCAGCCGCCTGCTGCTGGCAGGCGTGGCGCTGGGGATAATCTGCAGCGCGCTGATGACCTGGGCGGTTTATTTCAGCACCAGCCTCGATTTGCGTCAGCTTATGTACTGGATGATGGGCGGCTTCGGCGGCGTGGACTGGCGCCAATGGTGGCTGATGGCGGCGCTGCTGCCGGTGATTATCTGGCTGTGCCGCAGCTACGCACCTTTAAACCTGATGGCGCTGGGGGAAACATCCGCGCGCCAGTTGGGACTATCGGTATGGGTATGGCGCAATATTCTGGTCGTCGCAACCGGCTGGCTGGTGGGCGTGAGCGTTGCGCTTGCCGGCGCCATTGGGTTTATCGGCCTGGTTATTCCCCATATGCTGCGCCTTAAAGGAATAACCGATCACCGGGCTTTATTGCCGACCAGCGCGCTTGCCGGCGCTTCAGTCCTGCTGGGGGCGGATATCATTGCGCGCCTTGCGCTGGCCTCCGCCGAATTGCCGATAGGCGTTGTGACGGCAACGTTAGGCGCGCCCGTGTTTATCTGGTTGTTGTTGAAGGCAAATATGCGCTAAGCCCGTTGCCAAATCAGAGCCTTGTTGCCTGCCAGGCATGAATCAGAAAGGACTGGAAAAAACGCATCGGCGCGGCAAAGCCTGCACGGGCGATCAGCTCCTCTGTTTTTTCCGGCGCCAACAGCAAAAGCCGCTGGCTTAGCAGGGCCTTTATCTCTTCCGGGCTCCTTTGCTGGTTGCCGTTCAGATCCTGTATCGCCATCCAGCTTTTTAGCTTCTCGTCAAAATTGGCCGCATCCATATCCCCGGCGATTTCAGCGACGACTATCTGTCCACCCTCGATTAGCCTCTCTGCCATTTGCTGATAAATTCCCAGCCGCTGTGGGTCCTGAATGAAATGTGTTACCAGAAGACAAAGGACGGCATCATATTTCGTGTCTACAGGGATATCGCTTATGTAGCCTTCTGAGAGATTGCATCTGGCAGCGACGCCCTGGCGTGATAGCTTTTCAGCACAGACTTCCAGCATAGCGGGAGAGGGATCGACGCCGGTAAAATGCCAGCTGGGATGCGCTTCAGCCAGGCGAAGGATCTCCGTGCCGGTTCCCACGCCGACACAAAGGATACGAGCGTCTTGCGGCAGATCCCGCAATAACAAAGAAATTAAAAAATGCAGGTTATCGGCGATGGGGCTTAACCGCAGGTTATTGGCATCGTACTGCCGGGAAAACTCGGCGTTAAAAATGTCATTTGTGTTGCTCATGGCATGAATCCTTAACTAAGTCGGTGGGAAAGGTAGATAAGTTCTGATGGAAGCTCTGCCTTAGCTGCGCAAGGGTTATATCTTCCATACTGGCAATAAGTAAGGACTCCGCCTTCTTGCTGGCGGCATCTAAAGCATGATTAACAGCCTGTTCCACGAGGCAGCCGGGGGATTCCGTACGGTTGGACATGGCAATCAGGGAGGGCTCTCCAACGGCGCGCCAGATATCTGCCAGCGTCAGCTGTTCTAAATCACACACCAGTGTCCAGCCGCCGCCGTGCCCCTTTTCGGAGCGAACATAACCGCGTTCTCGCAGGCCAGACATAATGCGGCGAATCACCGCAGGATTAGTTTGCATGACGCCCGCGAGCGTTTCTGACGTCACCGGGGTGGCATATTCAGCCATGTGCAAAAGCACATGCAGGATGCCGGATAGTTTGCTGTCTCTTTTCATGTAACTTACAATATCACATGAACAAGAATTGTTACCTTGATTTTACAAAAAGACCCATAATCCTTTTGCTATCTGGCTATTATTAAAGGCCGGACGCTAACGTAGCAGGCTAGCTTTAGGCTTCCGGCAGCCATATATAAAGCTTTTTCATTAAGGGGACGCTATGCAGGACATTCTGAATACTGAAGTCAAAACGATTGACGGCGAGACGACCACGCTTGAACGCTGGAAAGGAAACGTGCTTTTGCTGGTGAACGTTGCATCAAAATGCGGGCTAACGGTCCAGTATGAGCAGCTTGAGAATATTCATAAGGCCTGGCAAGACAAGGGATTTAGCGTGCTCGCTTTTCCTTGTAATCAGTTCCTGGGCCAGGAGCCGGGCAGCGAGGAAGAAATTAAAACCTTCTGCAGCACAACCTACGGCGTCACTTTCCCGATGTTTAGCAAGCTGGATGTAAACGGCGAGAACCGTCACCCGCTGTACCAGAAGCTGGTGGCTGCGGCACCTGGCGCAGTTGCGCCGGAAAGCAGCGGCTTCTATGAGCGAATGAGCAGCAAAGGCCGCGCGCCGCTGTATCCTGATGACATTTTATGGAACTTTGAAAAATTCCTTGTCGGGCGTGACGGGCAGGTTATCCAACGCTTCTCGCCGGATATGACGCCGGAAGATCCTATCGTGATGGAAGCCATTAAAGCGGCGCTGGCAAAATAAACTATGTCGCTTGTGCAGTTAAACGAGGTCTGCGTTGCGGGGCGGCTCGGACCCATTACCGCCACGGTTAAGCCCGGCGAGCTTACCCACCTTGTCGGGCCAAATGGCGCAGGTAAAAGCACGCTTATTACGCGAATGGCGGGTTTGTCCGCCGGGGAAGGGCGGCTTACGCTGAACGGGCGTCCGCTGGAGGAGTGGTCAGCGGGGGCGCTGGCGCAAACCCGCTCCTGGCTCGCTCAACAACAGCTTCCTCCGTTTGCCATGCCCGTCTGGCATTACCTGCGGCTGCATCAGCCTGCGCCTGATGCCGAAGCGGTAATGACCAGGCTTGCGCAGGCATTCTGGCTGACGGATAAGCTCAACCGCCCGGTGAGCCAGCTTTCCGGCGGTGAATGGCAGCGGGTGCGGCTGGCGGCGGGGATATTACAGATACATCCTGAGGTTAACCCACAGGGACGTTTGCTGCTGCTGGATGAGCCAATGAACAGTCTGGACGTGGCGCAGCAGGCGGCCCTCGATCGGCAGTTGCTGGCGCTGTGCGAGGCTGGCGTGGCTGTCATCATGAGCGGCCATGATTTGAACCACTCGCTACGCCATGCCCACAAGGTCTGGCTGCTGCGCGCGGGCAAAATGATCGCTCAGGGCGATCGCGATGAGGTGCTTTTACCGCAGCATTTAGAGGCGGCTTACCATATGCATTTTCGTCGCCTGCACATTGAGGGGCACAGCATGCTGATTACCCCGCTGGCGGGCGGGTAAGACTTGCATCAAATCCTGGGTAAGCGCTAAATTACTGCCAATAAGAAAAACGGGTGAGGATCGGCCTGAAATGCGCGTATGGCTTATTGTAGTGGCATGTCTGGTACTCGCAGGGTGTAGTCACCATGCGCCGCCGCCGAATGCGCGGCTTTCTGACTCGATAACCGTTATTGCAAAACTTAACGACCAGCTCAGCGACTGGCGCGGCACGCCATACAGCTATGGCGGCTTGAGCCGTAATGGCGTCGACTGTTCAGGCTTTGTCTTTACGACCTTTCGCGATCGGTTCGATTTACAGCTTCCTCGTGAAACTCGCCGTCAGGCTGAGATCGGGACTGAGATAGATAAAGACGATTTGCTGCCGGGCGATCTGGTGTTTTTCAAAACAGGCTCGGGGGAAAACGGCCTGCATGTGGGTATTTACGATACCGATAATCAGTTTATCCACGCCTCCACCAGCAGGGGCGTGATGCGCTCTTCGCTTGATAACGTCTACTGGCGCAAAAAATTCTGGCAGGCTCGCCGCATCTAGCCTCGCGCTGGCCCAAATGGGCCAGCCGCACTCTTTTTATCTAAATCGTGATTCCCTTCCGTAATTCCGGCGTTAAGCCGGGCGCTGTGCTCTATATCAGTTAATATCAAAAAGCCTTACTTATTTCCCGTTAAGGATCCCATGGTCACTCTGGAAGATGTTGCCGCAAGCGCAGGCGTATCCCGTGCCACCGTGTCACGCGTGGTCAATGGGGATACCAACGTCAAAGCCCAGACGCGCCGTAAAGTAGAAGCGGTGATTATCGAGCTGGGCTATTCACCCAACCCGGCCGCCCGTGCGCTGGCCTCCAGCCAAAGCAACACGATTGGCCTGGTTACTACCTCCTATCGCGGCGGCTTTTTCGGCGCGTTAATGGATACCGTGCAAAGCGAAACGGAAAAGCACGGTAAGCAACTGCTCGTTACGCAAGGGCGCAGCTTTGCCGCAAAAGAATTAAGCGCCATACAGCGGCTTTATAACCTGCGCTGTGACGGGCTGGTTCTGCATATTCGCGCGCTGCCTGATGAGATGCTGCGGCACCTGGCCGGGCAGGGATATAAATTTATCGTGCTCGACCGGGACGTGCCGGGCCTTGAAGAACGCTGCGTGGTTTTCGACCATCGCGCCGCCAGCCAGCTTGCAGCCCGGGTCTTTATTGATAGCGGCCATACGGCTATCGCCTGTCTGCACGGGCCGACCAGCCGTGCTTCCACTTTGTTGCGCAGGCAGGGATTTTTAGCCGCTATGGAGCAGGCCGGGCTGCGGCCCGTTGCGGTACTCGAAGGCGAATATGACATTCCGGGCGGCTATCAGCAGACATCCGCCCTGTTGAAAGCAACGTCGCCGACGGCTATTTACTGCTGTAATGAAGAAATGGCAATTGGCGCTATGCTGGCAATTACCGAGCGTGGTTTGCGCATTCCGCAGGATATATCCCTGATATGTTATGACAGCGGCGAACGTGCGGCATTTGTTCGCCCGGCATTAACCAGCGTACATTTTCCAATTAGTGAGATGGCAAGATTCGCTACCCGCAAATTACTGGATGAAAATTGTGTGGCGGAAACTTTCGCCCCTTTGATAATCCATCGCGATTCGGTTCGCGGCGCTTAGTAAAACTGGCCTAAAACAAGTAACCAGGATAAGCTGAATAAATGCCTTAAGGTAAATTTAAAAACGCTTCAGGGATGAAAGTGACATTGAAAAAAGTAAAACTAATCCGGTTAATACCGGATGTACATCGCGTGACGATGCCGTTCCCCCTTGTAGAATCACGGCTGGCAATATGATCGTCTCACTGGATATTGTTTATCATTCCCATTACTGTTTCCTGCCAATGCGTCTGCCGGAAGGCCAGCTTTTTGCAGTCCAGATAATCACGAATTTTATCGGCGCCGATGCTCCGGTCCGTATTCCTACGGAACTGGTACTTCCTCATATAAATGCGGAACAGGAAGTAGACCTGTTCTGCGAAAAGTTAAGGGTGCTCGAAAACCATCAGCATTTTTTTATGGCTCAGTCGCTTCCGGCCTGGGTAAATATAAATGAAAATATTGCCGATGCTATTCTTTCGCGGCCGCCATTAATAAACCGTATCAGGCAGTTGCCGTTCATTGAGTTAACCATTAATGAGCGTTTTGCCGATTTAAATCTGGGCTGTGATAATCTGCGCCTGCGGGAAATAAGTAAACTCTTCCCTCTGGCGCTGGAAGACTTTGGTGCCGGTATCGCCACCACAAAGCCAATTTTTGACGGCCTGTTTACCTCAATTATGCTCGATAAAGGTTTTATCCATGAGCATATTCATGAGCATTCCTTTATTCCTTTTATGCAGGCTATCAGGGATCAGATCTCTGAGTTTTGCCGCGCCTTGCTTATCGCCGGTATTGATGACGAAGCTTCACGTGCAAAGGCCAGCCTGCCGGGATTTAGCGCAATGCAGGGCAATCTTTGGCCCGCGGTGCCGCCGGAGTCGTTAGCGGAGCTGCTTTTGCCTCGCTAGTTTAGCTAAAGACCCTGTAACCTCGCCGTGTTTATATCGCCGTGAAGCCACTACACTATCAGTCAGGAGGCTCCATGACTGATAACCCCGTATTCGACAACATCGTGTTTAAAAATAGCTGGCGTAATGAGCTACCCGGTTTTTATACCGAGCTCAACCCCACGCCGCTGCAAAATGCACGTTTGCTGTATCACAATCGCCAGCTTGCAGAAGAGCTTGGGCTAGATGTATCCCTGTTTGATGCCGCGCATGCTGGCGTCTGGAGCGGTGAAACGCTGCTTCCGGGCATGCAGCCCCTGGCCCAGGTTTACAGCGGTCACCAGTTCGGTGTCTGGGCCGGCCAGCTTGGGGACGGGCGCGGAATTCTGCTGGGCGAACAGCAGCTCAAAGATGGCCGCAAGGTTGACTGGCATCTCAAAGGCGCGGGCCTCACGCCTTATTCTCGCATGGGCGACGGGCGGGCCGTGCTGCGCTCCACGATCCGCGAATTTCTTGCCAGCGAAGCTATGTATGCACTGGGTATTCCGACAACGCGCGCGCTAACCATCGTGACCAGCGACACGCCTGTACGTCGCGAAACGACTGAACAGGGCGCAATGCTGATACGCGTGGCGGAAAGCCACGTGCGTTTTGGCCATTTCGAGCACTTCTATTACCGCCGCGAACCGGAAAAAGTCCGCCAGCTTGCGGATTACGTTATCGGACATCACTGGCCCGAGCTTGCGGATAGCAAAGAGCGTTACGAACTCTGGTTTAAGGATGTCGTCGGGCGTACGGCAAAAATGATTGCGCACTGGCAAACCGTCGGCTTTGCGCACGGCGTCATGAATACGGACAATATGTCGATTCTCGGCCTGACGATGGATTACGGCCCATACGGATTCCTGGATGATTATCAGCCGGACTATATCTGTAACCACTCCGATCATCAGGGGCGCTACGCTTTTGACAACCAGCCTGCCGTAGGCCTGTGGAATTTGCAGCGGCTGGCACAAACGCTGTCGCCATTTATTGCGGTCGACGCCCTGAACGAGGCGCTGGATCATTATCAGTTCGAGCTGATGCGCGCTTTCGGCATGCAGATGCGCGCTAAGCTGGGCTTTAGCACGGAACAAAAAGCGGACAACGACATCCTCACGGAGCTGTTCGGCATGATGGCTAAAGAGCGCAGCGATTACACGCGCACGTTCCGCATGCTAAGCCAGACCGAGCAGAACGACGCAGGTTCGCCGCTGCGGGATGAATTTATCGATCGCGCAAGTTTTGATAGCTGGTTTACACGCTATCGTGAGCGTCTGCAAATTGAAGGGATCGGCGATGACGAGCGACAAAAAGCCATGAAGGCCGCCAACCCTTCGCTGGTATTGCGTAACTGGCTGGCGCAGCGCGCGATTAGCGGGGCCGAGCAGGGCGATATCACCGAGCTGGCGCGCCTGCATAAAGCGCTGAGCCAGCCGTTTGCCGAACATGACGGCGATTTAACCCAGCGCCCGCCGGACTGGGGCAAGCGTCTGGAAGTAAGCTGCTCCAGTTGATTATTGCTGGAGCCAGACCTGCGGCACCGGGTGTTCAGGATGGCTGAACACCTTTAGCTCCGCCTGATACCACTGGGTGAGCGTCTTTTCGTTAAGCACCTGCTGCGGCGAGCCCTGCGCAACGACTTTTCCGCCGTGCAGCAGGATGATGCGATCGGCCCACAGCGACGCCAGGTTCAGGTCATGCACCACGATGCATACCGAAAGCGTGCCCGTTAGCGCCAGCCTGCGCAGCAAACGCAAAATATGCTGCTGATGGTAGAGGTCGAGGGCAGACGTGGGTTCATCAAGAAACAGCCAGCCGTGAGGCTGACCGTTATGCCAAAGCTGTGCCAGCGCTCGCGCTAGCTGTACCCGCTGTTGTTCTCCGCCTGAAAGCTGACAAAAATCGCGTCCTGCAAGCGAATCGCTGCCGGTTAGCGCCATCACTTCACGGACGACGCGTTGAGTCTCATCCGCAGGCCAGGGCGCGCGCCCCATCGTGATAACTTCTTCCACCGTCCAGCTAAAAGCCATGCCGCTGCGCTGGCGCATTACCGCACGCTGACGCGAAAGGGCTTCATTCGACCACTCCTCAAGCGGGCGTGACGCAAGGCTTACGCTGCCGCCATCCGGGGGTTGATAACCTGTCAGCACGCGTAAGAGCGTAGATTTACCCGCACCGTTAGGGCCAATCAGCGCAACCACTTCTCCGGGGATGAGCGACAGAGTAACGTCATCAAGCAGCAGGCGTGTTCCTGCATGCAGCGAGACATGCCGGGCCTGTAAAGTATCAGCCATCAGTTTCCCTCCGCTGACGGAATATCAGCGCTAAAAACCACGGGCCGCCGAGCAGGCTGGTCAGCAAACCAACCGGCATCTCAGCGGGCGCGACCATCGTGCGGGCAAGCGTATCGGCACCCAGCAATAGCATGGCGCCTGCGAGCACCGAGCCTGGGATCAGCCAGCGGTGATCGGCGCCCAGCCACATTCTCACCAGATGCGGGATAACCAGCCCGACAAAACCAATGACGCCGCTCACTGCCACCGCAGCCGCGACGAGCAGGGCGCTGAGGATCAGTAAACGCCGCTGGGTACGCTTCACGTCTACGCCCAGGTAGTGCGCTTCTTCATCGCCTAGCTGCAGCAGATTAAGCCGCGAGGCAAGAAATGCGATACCGAGCGAGGCGGGAAGAATAAATGACGCCGCCGCAAGCAGCGTTGACCACTGAGCCTGGCCGAGGCTGCCCATGCCCCACAAAGAAAGTTGCCGAAGCTGAACGTCGTTGGCGATCCAGGACAGCACGCCCACCGCGGCGCCGCATAGGGCGTTAATCGCAATTCCCACTAACAGCAGGCGCGCCAGGCCGTTGTTGCCCTGACGGCTGAGGAAAAAAATCACCAGCGTGACCGCAAGGCTGCCCAGAAACGCTGCCAGCATCGGCGCATAAAGCGCCAGCACGGCAGGCAAGGCCAGCGGCAGCACAACGGATAAGCCTACGGCAAATGCCGCTCCGCTGCTGATGCCAAGCAGGCCCGGATCGGCAAGCGGATTGCGGAACAGCCCCTGCATTACGCAGCCGGAAAGGGCAAGCGCCCCTCCAGTCAGCGCTGCCAGCAGCACTCGCGGCAGGCGAATGTTCAGCCAGATATGGCGCAGCGCTTCATCCTGTGCCTGCCATAATACGGCAATGGAAAGCCGCATTGCGCCAAGATTGGCGGCCAGAAGCGCCAGCATCAGCAGCGCCAGCGCCAGCAGCCAGAGCGTCTGACAGGGCAGAGGACGACGCATTACGGAAGCTGCTCCGCTTTTTTACGCAGCGCGAGAATGGCGTCCGGCGTTTGCAGGCCAAAGCCCAGCAGCGCCATATCATCCACGACAAGTAGCTGATGATTTTTCCCCGCCGGCGTTTGCGCAAGACCCGGAAGCGCCCAGATATTGCTCTCACCGCCCAGCGTTTTTACGCCGTCCTCCGTCACCAGAATCAGCGCCGGCTGGCTGGCGATAATTCCTTCCTGGGAAAGCGGCTGATAGCGGTTAAATCCCTGCATGGCGTTCTGCAAACCGGCGGCGCGAATCGCGGCATCGGCGGCGGTTTGTTGCCCTGCGGCCATTGCGGTCATGCCACCGTGACTCATGATAAACAGCACCTTGACCGGCAGCGGCCGCGCTGGAATAGCGGCCAGTTTATCGCTGAGCGCTTTACTCAGCGCTTCGCCCTGAGCCGTTTTACCCAGCGCTTTTGCCACCGTTGTAATTTTACTTTTGATGCCGCTCAGCGAGTTGTCCGCCGGCACCGTCACCACTTCAACGTTGCTTGCAGCAACCTGCTCAAGCGCCAGCGATGGCTTTGCCTGCGCGCTCGCCAGCACCAGGTTCGGGCGCATAGCAAGAATGCCCTCCGCGTTGAGCTGGCGCATGTAGCCAACGTCCGGCAACCGGGTAGCCGCGGCTGGATGCAGGCTTGTGCTGTCGCGGGCGACCAGTTGTTCACCGGCCCCTAAAGCAAAAGCGATTTCCGTAACGTCACCGCCGATAGCCACCACGCGTTCAGCCGCGTTGACGAATACCGGCAGCGCAAGCAGGACGACCAGCCAGCTTTTCATGCCGCCAGCCCTTTGTTGGTCAGCGTCTCAAGCTGCGTGCGCCACTGCTGCTGTTCCGGCTGGCCTTCGGTGCGCTGGCCGTAGAGCTGGGCGATTTGCGTGCCGTCTGCGGCAAACAGCTCAAGGCTTGTGACGAACCCATCGGCGCCCGGCTTACGGGTAACCCAGCTCTCCGCGATGGTATCGGCCATCAGGTGCAGAGTGAACTCAGGATTGAAGATGTTGAGCCAGTTGTCCATTGGCACAATTTTTTCCACTACGCCGGTGAAGATCTGCACGCAGCCACGATTGCCGACAAAAATCATGATCTCGTTTTTGTCCTGTTTCGCAAGGTGCAGCAGTTGTTCCAGCGCGGTGTTATCCACCTGCTGCGCCAGATCGTTCGCGACCAGACGGAAAGCCTGCTGGCGAGTGAGCTGGTGACGTTTAAGCAGGCCGAAGAACTGGTGGACGTCGCGCATGGTGCGCCATTCGGCTTCTACCTGACGGGCATCCGGTGCCGGCGTCATCACAACGTTTTCCGCCGGTTTTAGCTCAAGCGGTGGGTTATCCGCATAAATGAATTTCGCTAAAATTTGTCCCCACGCGCCGAAGTCGGTGTTATCCGTGGTGTAAACCTTCAGCAACGCATCGCCCTGGCGATCGAAAAACTGAATGCTCTGTCGTTCACCGCGTGCGGTGGCTTCACGAACGTGGAAGGCGCTTGTCCAGTGGTGCAGAAACAGGCGCAAATCCAGCGCGCGCGGGTTGAGCACCAGGCCTGCGTGCCCCTCAAGGTGTAGGTTCTCATAGCGGCCAATCTGTTCATGCACCGCATATTCGTTACGGCAGATGGATTTGGTTTCGCCCACGCTTTCAAGCGAAGCCAGAATATCGCGGGATTCACCTTTTAAACGCCAGGCATCATGCCCGACGCGGGCGTGCGTGAGTTCGGCTTCGCTGATGTTCATCAGCTTTGCGATATCGCGGGCGTACTTCTTAGGATGCTGCTGTTTGAGCTGCAGCCAGTTGTCATAACGTTGCGTCATTCGATGCTCCTTACCATTGATAACTAACGAAGATTTTGCCGTTACGACCGTCCTGCGGAAGGCCCTGAGGCGACCAGTATTCCTTATCGAAAGCGTTACCGAACACCAGTGAGGTGGTCAGGCCGCGCAACTGCTGCTGGCCGTGATAGCTGACGTAAAAATCGTTCACGCCGTAGCCCGGTTGCGCGCTGTAGCTGCTGCTGATGTGCGTTGAGCGTTCAGCAAAGGTGCCAACCCAGCCTACGGAGAAACCGCTTTGCGCGACGGGAATATCCAGAACGCTGGTGACGGTGTCCGGGTTCAGGCTTGAAATCCACTCGCCGGTATCCCGGTCTTTACCACGGGTGCGGTTATACGCCACGTCGAGGCTGAACAGCTCGCTGTTGTACTTCGCCGACATGTCCCAGCCCCAGATTTTGGCGTTTGGCACGTTCCAGGACATGGTAGTGGCTTTAGCGAAATCCACGGTGGTAGAGATGTAGTCTTTGGCGTTGGTATCGAAGTAGCTGGCTTTGAATTCGATGCCGTCGTTCGCCAGCATCAGATCGTCAAAGCGTAGCCCAAAACCGTACTCCTGCGTTTCGTTGGTTTCAGGGCGCAGATTCGGGTTTGGCACCCAGTAGTTGGTATAGAAGCTGCCAATCGAGAAATGCTTAGCGTCGTTATACATTTCGCCCATGGTCGGCGCGCGGAAGGCCTGCGCGTAAGAGCCAAACAGCATCAGCCAGTCGGCTGGCGTAACGGAAATCGCGCCGCGTGATGACCATTTATCCGCGTCAACGTCGTCATAGCCTTCGCTGCTGCCGCTGTAGTTGTCATAGCGCGTGCCCGCGAGCAGGGAGACAGGAATATCGCGCAGGGTGATCTCATCCTGCAGCCAGCCGGAGCTGAAATCGATTTTAGCCTGCGGGAAGCCGGTAGTATTACCGCCCGGATGCTGTTCCTGACGGTAATACTCGCCTCCGTAGGTCAGAAGGTGAGAAGCAAAGCTGTCGTTAAACAGGCGGCTGCGGTTTTCCAGCTTGCCGCCTTTGGTTGTCTGCTTACGGAATTCGCCGCCGTCGGTTTGGGTCTGGGCGTTGATGCGCGCCTCCGACCAGTAAGCGGTGGCGTCAGCGTTGAGCCAGTCGTTACCCTGCGGACCAATATGGTACTTCACCTGGGCGTCACGCTGAATCGTTGAGCGATTCGCCATGGGGTTTGCCTCGGTCGCCTCGGTGGTTTGCGGGTTTTTGGGCTCCAGCGCGTCGTTGTTGTAATAGCGCAGGGAGCCTGAGAGCGACTGGGCAGGATCGATGTGCCAGGTGCCTTTTGTCAGGAAGTTGCTGATGTTTTCATCGCTGGGTGCCGTTTCGCCGTCGCTCTGGCGGATATCGCCGCGGTCGCGGCTTGCCCAGGAAACCACGCCGTCGAGATTGTCCGTACGGCCAAAGGCGCTGGCGCCCATGCCGATACTGTGGTCGCCGGTGGCGCCCGTGCCGAATACGCGATACCCGCTGTTTTGCCCGTCGAACAACAGATCGCTCGCATCGGCCGTTTCGTATGAAATTACCCCGCCCAGCGCACCGCTGCCGTACAGCAACGCGGCAGGGCCGCGTACGATTTCAATGCGTTTTACTAACGCCGGGTCAAGGAATGTGCTGTTCAGGTGCCCGGTATCTGTACCCTGACGTACGCCATCAACCAGCATCAGCACGCCGCGACGGTCGTAACCGCGCATGGAAACGTCCTGACCGTTAGCGCGGCCAGTGCCTGAAAGCGTGATGCCCGGCACTTTACGCAGCATATCCGCTGCGGAAGAAGAGGTTTGTCCCTCTGGCGTATCGGCGTCAATCACGCTGACCATCATCGGGGCTTCAAAGGTGCTGCGAACGTTGCCGGTGGCGACCACGGTCACCTGGTCTTCTTTGGCGCTGGCAGGCAGGGCGGCGAATACCGCAACGGTCAAAAGTGAAAGACGGAACCCGGCTGTATGTAGAAATGGCATAGTGCAACTCTCCATGAGAAAAAACGAAAAGCGCTGGCTGCCTGGGGATCACCTGGGTGGCTTGCAAAAGAATTTTTGGTTTATTTGGTCAGGATAAGCTTTCCGGCCTGGGTCTGGCTTAACAGATAGCGCTGGCCTTCGTGAACAATCACAACGCGGCCATCGGAACCCAGTAATGCTTTGCTGTCGATCTGACGGGGTTCAGCCAGAGGCTGAGGAGCTACGGGGGTGAACAGCTTATCCATACGATCCACTCTGTATACAAATGACAATCAATTTAACAATGATAATCATTATCAATAAACTGTGATTCAGCGGCAAGCGTTATTTGTAATAAAGTTGTGAATAGCGCAGTTTTGCGCTACGGAGGGAAAGAAGAAAAGGGGCGGATGCGCTGCGCGACATCCGCCTGATTCAGAACCTAAAAGCGGCTGGCGGCCGCGTCGGCAAGCATTCCAAGCAGCGTCTCGGTATCTTCCCAGCTAAGGCAGGGATCGGTAATCGACTGCCCATAGACCAGCGGCTGCCCGGCAACGATTTTCTGCGTGCCTTCGCGAATAAAGCTTTCCACCATTACGCCGGCGATAGCGCGGGATCCGTTGCGGATCTGATTGCACACATCTTCACAGACTTCGAGCTGGCGGCGGTGCTGTTTCTGACAGTTGCCGTGGCTGAAATCAATGACCAGTTGCTCAGGTAGATCGAATTCCTGCAGGCTGTCGCATGCCGCGGCGATATCCGCCGCATGGTAGTTCGGCTGCTTGCCTCCACGCATAATCACATGGCCAAACGGATTGCCGCTGGTCTGGTAAATCGTCATCTGGCCGTGTTTATCCGGCGAAAGGAACATATGGCTGGCGCGCGCCGCGCGAATGGCGTCAATGGCGATACGGGTATTGCCATCGGTGCCGTTTTTAAAGCCCACCGGGCAGGACAGGGCCGAGGCCATTTCGCGGTGGATCTGGCTTTCCGTGGTGCGAGCGCCAATGGCGCCCCAGCTGATTAAATCGGCAATAAACTGGCCGATCACCATATCCAGGAATTCCGTCGCGGTAGGCACGCCCAGCTCGTTAACCTGCAGCAGCAGGCGACGGGCCAGTTCGATGCCGTGATTAACGCGGTAGCTGCCGTTAAGTTCCGGGTCGGAGATAAGCCCTTTCCAGCCGACCACGGTGCGCGGTTTTTCAAAGTAGGTCCGCATGACGATTTCAAGCCGCTCGCCGTGCTTCTGGCGCATCGTCTCAAGGCGGCGGGCATAATCCATCGCCGCATCCAGGTCATGAATGGAGCATGGGCCGATAATCACCAGCAGACGGTTGTCTTCACCGTTAAGGATTTTTTCAATGCGGCGGCGGGAAGCGATAACGTTTTGCGCAACCTCTGGCGATACCGGTAAGCGGTCGGCCAACTCGGCGGGTGTGACAAGGCTGTCGATGCGCGCCGTTCGCAGTTCATCTGTTTTATTCATTGTGTGTCTCAGAAATTTTTGTCTTCTGCACGGCAACAGTGCCGGGAAGTGATGGCGATCACGATAAACCAATTTATGTCGATTTCAACCACACAAAAGGTATAACGCCACCGCAATTCACCAGGGCTTGCAGATAAAGCTCGACGGGCGTACCACTTTGTTAGTACATGCGGCGATTCAGACCCATGATATCGAGAATTTTTGTGGCCATTTCTTCGACAGAATTATTGGTGCTGTTGAGGTAACGGATCTGGTTTTTACGGAACAGCGCTTCCACCTCAGCCACTTCGAGACGGCACTGACGCATGGAGGCATAGCGGCTGTTCTCGCGGCGTTCTTCACGAATAGCAGCAAGGCGCTCCGGGTCTATCGTCAGGCCAAAGAGTTTATGCTGAAGCGGCTTTAGCACGGCCGGTAGCTGAATATTGTCCATATCGTCGGCGATAAAGGGGTAGTTGGCGGCGCGGATGCCGAACTGCATAGCCAGATACAGGCTGGTCGGCGTTTTACCGCAGCGGGAGACCCCCAGCAAAATCACCTGCGCCTGATCGAGGTTGCGCATTGAGATGCCGTCATCATGGGCGAGCGTGTAATCAATGGCGGCGATCCTTGCGTCATATTTAATTAAGTTACCGGGGTTAAGGCCGTGCGTGCGGTGGGCAACAGGCGTGGGATCGAGCTTTAACTCTTCCTGCAAAGGCGCGACCAGCGCCTGCACAATGTCCTGACAAAATCCTTCGCTTTGCAGAATGATATCGCGCACCTCCGGCAAAACGATGGAGTAGAAGACCAGCGGCCGCACGCCAGATTGCTGAAAAATGGCATCGATCTGCTCTTTCACCGCCCGTGCGCGGCTTTCATTTTCCACAAACGGCAGCGTGATGCTGTTGATGGATACCGGGAATTGTGACATGACCGCGTGGCCCAGCACTTCAGCGGTAATGGCGGTGCCGTCGGAAATATAAAATACCTGCCTGTCTACAGCGTTATCCATTGTGGGGATCCTGACACGTGACGATGATTTATAAAGCATAAATTAAAACAATGCATTCCGCGGTAGTCATTGTCGCAATTTTAAAATGAAATGCTGTTTTTGTTTTTAATGAACCGGCCAGTTCAAAAATATAATTAGCCAGGTAACCTTCAGGATAATGAGGATTAAATGCATAATCAATAGCTTAGCTTCTTTGGGAAACTGTCTGAAAAATGCATATTTTTATTTTGCTTGAACGATTCAACCGTTTCACTCAGGCAGGTAAATATGCCAGGCTAAATAAGCAGTCAGGAAAGTCTTGTGCCCACTCATATTTCATAAAAGGATTGTTTCGATGTCCAACAATGGCTCGTCACCGCTGGTGCTTTG
>DAMALH010000057.1:0-14129 GCA_032000125.1 Buttiauxella sp.
GACGCGCTGGTTTTTGCCAGCCGTCATGGCGAGCTGGAACGCAACTTTAAGATCCTGACGGCCCTTGCTGAACGCCAGCCGGTCTCGCCAACGGATTTTGCTATGTCGGTCCACAATTCGGCGGTTGGCAACGCCACTATTGCTGCGCAAGCTCCGCTGGTTTCATCCTCCGTGTCCGCCGGTCGGGACACCTTTGCTCAGGCGCTGGTTGAGGTAGCCGCTTTTCATCATGCCGGTTACAAACGGGTGCTGATGGTCGATTTCGACGGCGCCATTCCCGATTTTTACCAGCCCTGGCTTGCAAACGAGCCTGAGGCTTTCCCGTTCGCGGTGGCATTGCTGCTGGAAGCCGGCTCGCAACTGCAGGCCGAAAGCCTTCCCGCCGCGCGTCCTAATGTAAATGCGCTACCGCAAAGCCTCGCGTTTTTACATGCCTGGCTGAGCGAAGCCCCGACGTTTACGTTTGGTGGCGAAAGGCTGCTGTGGCAGTGGAGCCGCGGGTGATGTGGCGCAAAGCCCTGCAACGCCTCAACTGGTGCTGGCGAGTGGTCATGACCGGCTGGCTGTTTATTCTTTTTGGCAGCGGCGGTCTTGCGCTGTCGCTGCTGTGGTTTAATTTACTGCTGATAACCGTCCCTAATCGAAATAAGCGTCGTACCCTTGCCCGTCGCAGTATTGCCGCAAGCTTTCGGCTATTTTTACGCATCGGGCGCTTGCTGGGCGTTTTTAATTATCAGTTCAGCGGGGCGGGAATCCTGCGCAGCGATAAAGGCTGCCTGATCGTTGCGAATCATCCCACGCTGCTGGATTATGTTTTTATTGCTTCGCAGGCGCCCGAAATTGGCTGCCTGGTCAAAGCAAGCCTGGTAAATAATCCTTGTCTCAGAGGGGTTATCCGCGCGGCGGATTATTTAATTAACAGCCAGGGCGAAACGCTGTTGCCGGAAAGCCAGCGGCGTTTATCGGCGGGGGAGACAATACTGATTTTCCCGGAAGGGACGCGCACGCGCCCCGGCGAGCCGTTGAGTATCCAGCGTGGGGCCGCGCAAATTGCCGTGCGTAGCGGTTGCCCCCTGCGGCTGGTGCATATTCATTGCGATCGGCGTTATCTCGATAAGCACAGCCGCTGGTATCAGATCCCGGCTCGCAAACCGATGATTACGGTTTCGGTGCAGCAGCGCATAGAGAGCCGGGATTTTGTCACCGCACAGGACGATACCCCGGCGCTTGCGGCTCGTCGCCTGAGCCATTATTTACGTCAGGCACTGGAGCCTGACTCTCGTTAAGACCCGGATACCAATATGGACTCCCTAAAGAACGATATTAAACAGCTCATTATCGACACGCTAAATCTTGAAGAGATAAGCGTGGACGATATTGACAGCGAGGCGCCCCTGTTTGGCAACGACGGGCTGGGGCTTGACTCCATTGACGCTCTTGAACTGGGCCTGAGCGTAAAAAAACGCTATGGCGTGGCGTTATCCGCCGAAAACGAAACCATGCGTCAGCATTTTTACTCTGTGGCGACGCTGGCCGCTTTTATTGCAAGCCTGAATCCGGCGCACGGCGCCTGAATAATTAAAGAACGAGCAAGCTATGAATAAAGAAGATATTTATCAGGAAGTGACCGGGCTGCTGGTTAAATTGTTCGAACTCGACGCGGAGCTTATTACGCCTGAGTCCCGTCTCTACGAAGATTTAGATCTCGACAGTATTGATGCTGTGGACATGGTCGTTCATTTACAAAAACGCACCGGTAAGAAAATTAAGCCGGAAGATTTTAAAGCCGTTCGCACCGTGCAGGACGTTGTCGACGCGGTAGAACGGCTGCAGCAAGGCTCCTGATGCGCTTGCGGGCGGCAAACTTGCTAAATATCGCCACAGGCCTGGCCGTCGTTGGCTGGCCTTTTGCCGTGTGGCTGGCGCTGAGCTATCCGCATTTAGCTGTTTTGCTACCTTTGCTGGCGCTGTGTTTCGTGCTGCGGCTTGCCGCGCTGCGCGGCAAGACGGGCGCCCTGAGCCGTGCGGGGCAGGCCCTGGCGGGGGTTGGCTGGCGTGAGGGCGATCTTTCTCCCGCGGCCGTTCGCTACACGCGCCGCGTAACGCAGGTGTGGTGCGGGTTCTTTATCGTTAACGGCGGCGTCTCCCTGTGGACCTGCCTGCACGGCAACGTTCACCTCTGGACGCTGTGGAACGGCATGCTCAGCTATGTACTGATGGCTGCGCTGTTTGCAGGGGAATGGGTAGTACGTCAGCGGGTGAAGCGCCATCATGGATAAGCCGCTGCCGTTGAAAGAATGGCTTAGCAACGCTCGCAGGCCCGAGCGCATCGTGGCGTTTGACGGCGAAAAAAGCTGGACCCAGGCCATGCTTGTGCACGATGTGCAGCAGCTTTACAGCGAGCTGAGCACCCGCACCGGCGAGCGGTGGGCGCTGTGTTTTGATAACAGCTACTGGTTTATCGTCGCGCTGCTCGCCACGCTGCACGCGGGCAAAACGCCGCTGCTGCCGGGGCACTGCCGGGAAGCGCAACTGCGTGAACAGCAGCCTCTGTTTAGCGGTGTGCTAACCGATTTGCCGCTGGCGCTGAGCTGTCCGGTTATTAATACGCAAAGCTTGTCCTCTCCATTACCCCAAACGCTGCCGCCCGTGGCGCATGACGCAGGCGTGATCCTGTTCACCTCCGGGTCCACCGGCGAGCCATCGCAGATTTTTAAAACCGTTAACGCCCTGAATGAAGAGAGCGTCTGGCTGGCGACGCTCTGGGGAAGCGATCTACGGGAATGCCGCGTTGTGGCATCGGTCAGCCATCAACATATGTACGGCCTGACGTTCCGCATCATGCTGCCTATGGCGCTGGGTCTGGCCTGCGATGCGTCGATGATTCATTTCCCCGAGCAACTGGCAGCGCATGCCTCTTATCCGCTGCTGTTTATCAGCAGTCCGGCTTTTCTCAAGCGCCTCGACACCAGCCTGAGCGCGCCGCCGTGCCGCAAAACCATCTCAGCGGCGGGGGTGCTGGACGACGAAACGGCGCAGCGGGCAAAGGGGTGGTTTGGCGAGGCGGTGTGCGAAATTTATGGCACCACGGAAACAGGCGTGCTCGCCTGGCGGCAGCATCAGGGTATTGCACCGCCGTGGCGGCCTTTTCCTGATGTAGAATTCATTGCCCGTGAAGACGGATGGGCCGTACGATCGCCGCTGATTGATACCGGTGAATGCACGCTTGATGACAAACTGGTATTTACCTCGCAGGATGAGTTCCGGTTGCTGGGCCGCCGCGATCGCATCGTGAAGATTGAAGAAAAACGTGTCTCGCTGAGCGAAATTGAACGTCGCCTGCGGGCGCTGCCCGGCGTGCAGGACGCAGCCGTGGTGCCGATTGTTCGCGCCGGACGTACGACGCTCGGCGCCGTTGTGGTGCCTGACAGCTCGGTTACCGCGCCTGCGAAACATAAAACACGGTGGCGACAGTCGCTTCGCCAGTGGCTTGAGCCGGTGGCAATTCCCCGATACTGGCGTCTGGTTGAAAGCATTCCGATCAACAGCCAGAGCAAGCGAAGCTGGGCGCAATTACAGGAATTATTTGATGAAACCCACTGAACAACGGCGCACGCGGTCGGCTGAAAATCAGTTGTGCCTGCACCTGTATATTCCGGCGAACCTGAGCTGGTTTCGCGGCCACTTTCCGGCCCAGCCGCTACTTCCGGGCGTAGCGCAGCTTGACTGGGTTATGGCTTACGGGGCTGAACTCGCGCCGGGCATGCGCTTTTGTGCGATTGACAGCGTGAAGTTCCAGCATCCGGTATTGCCCGAAAGCCTGCTGGAGCTGAACCTGCGCTGGGATGCCGCCCGCAGTTTGCTGAGTTTTGAATACCTTCTGCTAAAAGAAGAAGCCCGGCAGCCTGCCAGCAGCGGGAAAATCAAGCTATGTCCCTGATGCCGAACCTCTCCACCGCCGGAAGGGATTTTCGTCCGTGCGTGGTGATCCCCTGTTATAACCACGGGGCGGCGATGCCCGGCGTGCTCGCGCGGCTGGTTCCGTTTTCGCTACCATGCATCATCGTTGATGACGGCAGCGAACCGGCGACGGCGCGGCAGCTTGAGCTTCTGGCGGCAGATTTCACCGGCGTGACGCTGGTGCGCCTGGCAAATAACAGCGGAAAAGGGGAGGCCGTCATTGCCGGATTACGGGCGGCTCAGCAGGCTGGTTTCAGCCATGCGGTACAGCTTGATGCCGACGGCCAGCACAATATTGAAGACATACCTCGCTTTTTGCACGCAGCGGAGCTTTATCCCGCAAGCCTGATCTCCGGCCAGCCGGACTATGACGACTCGGTGCCTAAGTCTCGCCTGTACGGACGCTACATAACCCATTTTTGGGTATGGGTCGAAACGCTTTCGCTGTCGCTTAAAGACAGCATGTGCGGGTTCCGCGTGTATCCTTTAGCCGCAACGCTTGCGGTTATTGAGCAGCATGCTCCGGGCAAGCGCATGGATTTTGATACCGAAATCATGGTGCGCCTGTACTGGTCCGGCGTGGAGAGCCGTTTTCAGCGTACCCGCGTGACTTATCCGCCAGACGGGCTGTCGCACTTTGATGCCCTGGGTGACAACCTGCGTATTTCCTGGATGCACACGCGGTTATTTTTCGGCATGCTGCCGCGAATACCCGCCTTGCTTGCCCGCCATCGCAAAAGCGCCCACTGGGCGAAAGTACCGGAGAGAAAAGGGCTGGCGGGGATGCGTCTGATGCTGGGCATTTACCACCGGTTGGGACGCAGGGCTTTTATGCTCCTGCTGTATCCTGTGGTTGCCTGGATGTGGCTGACCGGCGGCGCGCAGCGCCGTGCCTCGCAGCTTTGGCTGGCGCGCGTGCGGCGGCATGCGCAAAGCAGGCGAGTTGAACTGCCCGAAGGTTTAAACAGCTATCGTCATTTTCTGCGGTTTGGCGAGGCGATGCTCAATAAAATTGCCGCCTGGCGAGGGGATATCAAATGGGGGCGCGATATTAATTTTGCCCCCGGCAGCCGCGAAGTTTTGCAACCGCAGGCGGGCTGCGGGAAACTGATCCTTGCCGCGCACCTTGGCGATATTGAAGCCAGCCGGGCGCTGGCGCAGGTTGAGTCAGGGCTGATTATCAATGCGCTGGTCTTTACCGACAACGCGCAGCGATTCCGTCAGATTATAGAAGAGATAGCCCCGCAGGCTGCGGTGAATTTGTTGCCGGTCACGCACATTGGCCCTGAAACCGCCATGATGTTGCAGGATAAACTTGATGCAGGCGAATGGGTGGCGATCGTCGGCGACAGAATCGCGGTTAACGCTCAGCGTGGCGGCGATCGTCGCGTATGCTGGAGCCAGTTTATGGGCGCACCGGCGCCGTTCCCGCAGGGGCCGTTTATCCTCGCCGCCGCGTTACGCTGCCCGGTGATTTTAATGATGGTGCTGCGCGAGCAGGGCAAACTGCTTATCCACGCCGAGCCTTTTGCCGATCCGCTGTGCCTGCCGCGGGCGACACGCCAGCAGGCTTTACAGCAGGCTATCGATCGTTATGCCGGGCGGCTTGAAGCCTACGCTTTACGCTCGCCGCTCGACTGGTTTAATTTTTATGATTTCTGGCAGATGCCCAAAGATCTGGAGTCCGGATGTTAAGCGACCAGCGCTTTACCGCTGAAGTGAGTATTAAAGTGCCATTCCACGATGTCGACGCGATGAACGTGGTCTGGCACGGCAACTATTTCCGCTATTTTGAAGTGGCGCGTGAAGCGCTCCTTGACCAGTTCGGTTACGGCTACCGCGCCATGCAAGCGTCCGGCTATGTCTGGCCGGTAGTGGATACGCGGGTGAAATATCGCGACGTGGTGAGGTTTGAACAGCAAATTCTGGTGCGGGCGAGCGTGGAAGAATTCGAAAACCGCCTGAAGATTGGCTATCAAATCACCGATGCCGCCAGCGGCAAACGTACCACCACGGGCTACACCATTCAGGTCGCGGTTGATGCCGCGACGGGGGGGATGTGCTACGTCTCGCCGGCCGTTTTATTTGCACGCATGGGAATAAAGCCATGAAAAAATTTTTACTGACCGCGGCCTTGCTGATAAGCAGCGCCGCGAACGCGGTTACGCTGGATGACGTTCAGCAACGTTTTGCTGCCCAGCAGGTGGTTCGCGCCGCCTTCCAGCAGGAACGCCAAATCAGCGGCATGGCCCAGCCGCTGCACTCAAGCGGCGAGGTGCTGATTGCCAAAGACAAAGGCCTGTGGTGGCAACAGCAGCATCCTTTCCCCATGACCCTTATCCTTGATGACGGCCATATGGTGCAGGTGATGGGCAGCCAGGCGCCGCAGGTGATCACCGCCGACAGCAATCCGCAGATGTTCCAGTTCAACCATCTGCTGCGCGCCCTGTTCCAGGCCGACAGGAAAGTGCTGGACGAGAATTTCACCAGCCAGTTCACCGATCGGGGCAAAGGGCAGTGGCAGCTGATCCTAACGCCAACCACCACGCCGCTCGACAAGCTGTTCAGCACCATCACCCTGAACGGCGAGAAGTTTCTCAACCGCATTGAGCTTAACGATACGCAGGGTGACTTTACGGAAATCACCTTTAGCAACCACCGCCCGGAACCGCGAAAACTGACGCATGAAGAACAACAGCGTTTCGTTTTCTGACCGGCATCGCCGCCTGTGCCGGGGCTGGTTTGCGGTAGTCGCGTTGCTGATGCTGGCGCTGTGCGCGCTGTTGCCAAAGGCCAGACTCGACAGCAGCGTGCTGTCGCTTTTGCCCGCGCAGAGCCTGGGGCAGATACCGCCCGAAATCGAAGCGGGTTTTCTGCAACGCCTTGACAGGCAACTGCTTTGGCTGGTTAGCCCCGGCACAAAGCCTGACGCGCGCGCCGCCCGATGGTGGCAGGCACAGCTACAGGAACAGCCCTGGCTTGATAACATTCAGGGCCCGATGGCAGCGTCGCAGCAGCAGGCCTGGGGCAAATTCTACTTCGAGCATCGTAACGGCCTGGTGGATGAACAAACCCGCGCCCGCCTGCAAAACGGCGGTGACGCCCAGGCGCAGTGGGTTCTATCCCAGCTTTATTCGGCGTTTTCCGGCGTGAGCGGCAAAGAGCTGGCGAACGATCCCCTGATGCTGGTACGCGGCTCGCAGCTTGCTCTACAGCAGAGCGCAAGCCAGCTACGCCTGATGGACGGCTGGCTGGTGGCGAAAGATAGCCGGGGTCGCTACTGGTACCTGCTGCACGGCGAACTGAAAGGGTCATCCTTTGATATGCAGCGCGGCCGGGAAACGGTGAGCAGGCTTCGGGCGCTGCACAATAAGCTGGAGCAGCAGTTTCCGCAGGCGCAGGTGATGTCTCGCGGCACGCTATTTTACAGCGATTACGCCAGCCAGCAGGCAAAGCACGATGTTTCCACGCTGGGCCTTGCAACCATCGTTGGCGTATTGCTGCTGATCCTCATCGTTTTTCGTTCGCTTCGTCCGCTATTGCTGTGCATCTTCTCGGTTAGCGTTGGCGCGCTTGCCGGCACCGCAGTCACGCTGCTTTGCTTCGGCGAGCTGCATCTGATGACGCTGGTGATGAGCCTGGGCATCGTCGGCGTTTCTGCGGACTACACGCTTTATTATCTCACCGAGCGCATGGTCCACGGCGCGGAAAGTTCGCCGCTGAACAGCCTGCGTAAGGTTTTGCCTGCGCTGTTGCTGGCGCTGGGCACCACGGTGCTCGCATATTTAATTATGATCCTCGCGCCGTTCCCCGGCATTCGCCAGCTTGCGGTCTTTGCCGCCAGCGGCTTAACGGCTTCGTGCCTGACGGTTATTTGCTGGTATCCCTACGCGGTGCGCGGCCTGCCGGTACGCGCGACTCCCGGCCGGAAAATGCTTTCCGCCTGGCTTTCGGCATGGCAGGGCAATAAATTTGTGCGATTTGGTATTCCGCTGGCCCTGCTGGCTGTAAGTGTCGCAGGTCTAACCATGCTGCGCGTCAACGACGATATTTCTTCCTTACAGGCTCTGCCGCAGGATTTGCTGCGTGAAGAGCAGAGCATTACCGCGCTGACCGGGCAGGGGATGGATCAAAAATGGTTCATGGTTTACGGCGCCAGCGCGGAACAGACGCTCCAGCGCCTTGAGAAACTGGCGCCGGAACTGACCGCTTTGCGCGATCGTAAGGTTATCGATGGCTACCGTTTGCTGCCGCTGGCCTCGCTTGAACGCCAGCAGGCGGATTTACGCCTGCTGCGTGAAGCGGCGCCGGTATTGCAAAAGCGGCTGGCAGAAACGGGCCTTGCCGTGACGGCGCCGAATTTACAGCAAATGCCGGTCACGCCGGATGTCTGGCAGCAAAGCGTTATCAGCAGCGGCTGGCGTTTGCTGTGGCTTACGCTTGCTAACGGGCACAGCGGCGCGCTGGTGCCGGTAAACGGCGTGCATGACAGCGCGGCGTTAAGCGCCCTTGCGCAAAAGCTGCCGGGCGTCAGCTGGGTGGATCGCAAAAGCGACTTTAATGCGCTGTTTGGTTTCTATCGCGCCTTGTTAACCGGCTTGCTGGCCGCAGCGGTTGCGGCGATTGCCGTAAGTTACATGCTGCGTCTGGGTATCAGGCGAGGTCTTATCAACGTCGTGCCTTCGTTGCTGTCGCTCGGCGGAGGGCTTGCGGCACTGGCCTTTAGCGGACACGAGCTGAATTTATTCTCGCTGCTGGCGTTGGCGCTGGTGCTGGGCATCGGAATTAACTACACGATATTTTTCAGCAATCCGCGCGGCACGCCGCTGACTTCAATGCTGGCGGTGAGCGTCGCTTTGCTGACCACTTTATTGACGCTGGGGATGCTGGTCTTTAGCCAGACGCGGGCCATTTCAGGCTTCGGCATCGTGCTGAGCTGTGGAATATTCTGCGCGTTTTTGACCGCCCCCCTGGCTTTGCCCGCCGGGGAAAAGGAAAGTTCATGACCAGACTACGCACGCTGACTTTGCTGTTCAGCGCTATTTTGCTGAGCGCCTGCAGCACGCCAAAACAGGACCCGACCCGACCGCAGGCGTGGCTTAAACCGGGTACGCTGGTGACGCTCCCGGCACCAGGCATCAAGCCGACCATCAGCCAGCAGCAACTGCTGAGCGCGAAGGTGAAAGGGAAAAAGCAGTCGCTGATGGTGCTGCTTAATGCCGACGATCGGAAAATTATGCTGGCCGGGCTGTCGCCGCTTGGGATCCGTTTGTTCCGTCTTACCTACGACAGCCGCGGGGTGAAGACCGAGCAGTCCATTACCCTGCCGGAACTGCCGCCAGCAAGCCAGGTGCTTGCTGATATCATGCTGAGCTACTGGCCGATTAGCGCCTGGCAGCCGCAGTTGCCGAAAGGCTGGACGCTAGAAGATATCGGCTCGCACCGTGAGCTGCGCGATGAGAATAACGCCCTTATCGAGACGGTGCAGTACCTGAACCGCGACGGCAGCCGTCAGCCGATCGGCATTCAGCATCATCGCTTTGGCTATGTCATCACCATCCAACATCTGGACGCGCAGTCATGATTTCATTAACCGCCGTCGGCATGCTTAACGCGATGGGAAATACCCTTGATGAGATAGCCGCCAGTCTGGTGGCAGGAAAGGCGCCCGGCATGGTGCCGGATAAAGATAACTGGCTGCAGCAGGGCGAATGCTGGGTTGGACGCGTTACGGCCGAGCTGCCTGCGGTGCCCGAACACCTTCCTCAGCATAACAGCCGTAACAACCGGCTTTTGCTGGCAGCGCTTGCGCAAATTCAGCCCCAGCTTGATGAGGCTATAGCCCGTTATGGACGGGATCGCGTGGCCGTGGTGCTCGGCACCAGCACCTCCGGCCTGGACGAGGCCGATCGCCGGGTGAGCGGAAGCCATGCTGCTTATCACTACGGTCAGCAGGAGCTGGGCGATCCTTCACGTTTTGTCAGCGAATACCTTGAGCTTGACGGCCCGGCGCTGACGATTTCCACGGCCTGTTCATCCAGCGCACGGGCGGTCATTACCGGAAAGCGGCTGATTGAATCCGGCATGGTGGATGCGGCGATTGTCGGCGGCGCGGATACGTTAAGCCGCATGCCCGTCAACGGTTTTAACAGCCTGGAATCGCTGAGCGAGCGCTGCTGCCAGCCTTTTAGCGCCGAACGTAACGGCATCACTATCGGCGAGGCCGCCGCGCTGCTAGTGCTGAGCCGTGAACCGGGCCCGGTACAGCTGCTTGGGGTGGGCGAATCGTCCGACGCCTGGCATATGTCGGCCCCGCATCCTGAAGGCCTGGGCGCTATTCGCGCTATTGAAATGGCTATGCGGCAGGCGGGATTAAGCGCGGCTGACGTGGGTTATATCAATATGCACGGCACCGCTACGCGCTTAAATGATGAGATTGAGGCCAAAGTTGTCCATAGGCTGTTTGGTGAAAGCGTGCCTTGCAGTTCAACCAAGCATCTTACCGGCCATACGCTGGGGGCGGCGGGCGCCTGTGAAGCGGTGCTTTGCTATTTAATGCTGACTCGCGGCCTGCCGCTGCCCGCGCAGAACTTTACCGGCGCAACGCAGGATCCTGAGCTTGCGCCCTGCGGTGTACTGACTACGGCGCGTGCCGCTTATAAACCGGTCATGCTGTCAAACTCGTTTGCTTTTGGCGGCAACAACGCCACGCTGATCCTTGGAGCTATTCGTGACTGATTATCTTGCCCCGCACCGCTATCTGCCCCACGAAGCGCCAATGTGCCTGCTGGAGAGGGTTATTGACGTCAAACAGGAATCGGCTCATTGCCAGGTAAGGGTAAGCGCCGACGGCGTGCTGGCCCCTTTTCTGGACAGCGAAGGCCGGCTGCCCGGCTGGTTTGCCATTGAAATTATCGCGCAGACGGTAGGCGTATGGTCAGGCTGGCATACGCTTAACGCAAGCGGGGAGTCGGTCGGCGTTGGCATGCTGCTTGGCGGACGCGGCTTGCGTTGCCCCGAAGGCCGCTTCCCGGCCAATACGCTTCTCGATTGCACGGTCACGCTGTTAATGCGTGATGGAAAAATTGGCAGTTTTGAAGGTGAAATCCTCGCCAGTAACCGGCCTATGGCAAGCGGGCGGGTGAACACCTATCAACCAGATAAAAATGAAATAGAACAATTATTTAATTGAACCTGATGGCAACCCTCCCGGCATCACAACGCTCAGGGGCGTCGTCATTTTAGAAAACAAGGAAAATCAACGTATTGGTTTTCGGCTGGTAAATACAAAGAAGGAAAATCACGCTTTCTTCTTTATCAGCAAGCTGATGGGATAGCGGGTATGACAAGAACAGTACTGGTGACCGGCGCCAGCAAAGGCATCGGCAGGGCGATTGCCTGCGGGCTTGCAGCCGACGGCTTTAGGGTGGTGGTGCATTATCACCGCGACAGGGAAGGCGCACAGCAGACGCTGGCACAGCTTGAAAAGCAGGGCGGAGAGGGCCGGCTGATACAGTTTGACAGCAGCGATCGCGCCGGCTGCCGCGCGACGCTTGCAGCGGATATGGACGCTCACGGCGCGTACTGGGGCCTTGTCAATAACGCAGGCGTGGCGCGTGATGGCGCGTTCCCGGCGCTCAGCGAAGAAGACTGGGATGGCGTTATTCATACCAATCTTGATAGCTTCTATAACGTAATCCAGCCGTGCGTGATGCCGATGATCGGCCTGCGCGACGGCGGAAGAATTATTACGCTCTCCTCCGTTTCCGGGCTGATGGGCAATCGCGGCCAGGTAAACTACAGCGCGGCCAAGGCGGGCATCATTGGCGCCACCAGGGCGCTTGCCGTTGAGCTTGCGAAACGCAAAATTACCGTTAACTGCATCGCGCCCGGCCTTATCGACACCGGTATGATTGAGATGGAAGAGGCCGCGCTCAAAGAAGCGATGCGTTTGATTCCTCTGCAACGCATGGGGCAGGCGGAAGAAGTCGCCGGGCTTGCCCGTTACCTGATGTCTTCGGTGGCGGGGTACGTGACCCGCCAGGTCATCTCCATTAACGGAGGCATGCTGTGATTCGCCGGGTGGTGGTAACAGGAATGGGCGGCGTGACCGCATTCGGCGAAAACTGGCAGGACGTGTCCAGCGGGCTGAGGTCGGGCAAAAACGCCGTGCGCAGCATGCCGGAATGGCAGGTTTACGACGGGCTGAATACGCTGCTGGGCGCGCCGATCGATAACTTTGCGCTGCCGGCTCACTATACCCGTAAACGTATTCGCGCCATGGGGCGCGTGTCGCTGATGGCAACGCGAGCAACGGAGCTTGCGCTTGAGCAGGCAGGTTTGCTCGACGATCCGGTGCTCACCAGCGGCGATACGGGCATAGCCTATGGTTCCTCAACGGGCAGCACCGGGCCGGTTAGCGAATTTGCCACCATGCTTACCGAAAAGCACACCCGCAATATCACCGGCACAACCTACGTGCAGATGATGCCGCACACCGCAGCCGTTAATGCCGGGCTGTTTTTTGGCCTGCGCGGACGCGTGATCCCCACCTCCAGCGCCTGCACGTCGGGCAGCCAGGCGATTGGCTATGCCTGGGAAGCGATTCGTCACGGCTATCAGACCGTGATGGTGGCCGGTGGAGCAGAAGAACTTTGCCCGTCTGAAGCCGCCGTGTTCGACACGCTGTTTGCTACCAGCCAGCGCAACGATAGCCCTCATATCACGCCGTCGCCGTTCGATCAGCAGCGCGACGGGCTGGTGATTGGAGAAGGTGCCGGGACGCTGATCCTGGAAGATCTCGACCACGCGCGGGCGCGGGGCGCGAAGATCTATGCGGAAATCATCGGTTTTCATACTAACTGCGATGCCGCGCACATCACGCAGCCGCAGAAGGAAACAATGCAGGTTTGTATCGAACGCGGTTTGCGCTCCGCCGGGCTTGCGGCGAGCGACATTGGTTACATCTGCGCGCACGGTACGGCGACAGATCGCGGTGATATTGCCGAAACGCAGGCAACCGCCGCCGTGTTTGGCGCAGGTACGCCAGTCTCCTCGCTAAAAAGCTATCTGGGCCATACGCTGGGAGCGTGCGGCGCGCTGGAAGCCTGGATGAGTATCGAAATGATGAACGAAGGCTGGTTTGCCGAAACGCTGAACCTGCATAACCCGGACGCCGCCTGCGGCGAGCTGGATTACATTATGGGCGCCGCGCGTCGGCTGCAGACCGAGTTTGTGCAGAGCAATAATTTTGCCTTCGGCGGCATCAACACTTCGCTTGTTCTGCGTCGCTGGCCGTAATGGGTTACCGGCTGGCGTTTGGCGCCGTTGCGCGCCTGGGCGATGACGAGCAGGCCGCACGCTGGCTCTCGCCTGAATTAATGGCGGCGGCGCCGGAAGGAAAGCGTCGTCCCGTCTGGCTTGCTGGAAGAGTCCTGCTGGCGATGCTTTTAGAACGGCCGCTGCCAAAGCTTGAGACAGGCCCGCACGGCAAGCCCTGGCACCCTGAACTGCCGCAGTTTAATATCAGCAACAGCGCAACCAGCGTCGCGGTGCTGGCAGGAGAAGACGCGGTGGGCTGCGATATTGAACTGCTGCGCCCGCGAAAGCGTTTTCTGGCCGTGGCCCAGCACAGCTTTGCTCCGGCGCTTTATGCAAGGCTTGCTGCGCTGCCCCCTGATGAGCAGCTCGCCGCCTTCTGGAAATTATGGACCGCCCATGAAGCCGTGCTAAAACAGCAGGGTGGAACGGTATGGCAAATCACCTCGTTACGGCTGTCGCCCGAAACCCTTTGTCCGCCGGGCCGTCACCTTATCCATCTTACCGTTAACAACACGCTTATTGCCTGCTGCGGTACAGAGCCTTTCCCGGCGATTTTTACCCCCGAGATTGAACTTTACTGATGCGAAAGCAGTAAATTCACTGAACATCTCCACTCCCCAACACGACGCTTTGTATTCCTAACCCTTTGTGATTAGCAGCGCGCAGCATTGGCAATAACTTGATACTGAACAAGTTAATTATCGTTATATATGCAACCATATAACGATTATTACGCCGTCAGGACAAACCTAATGCCGATCACCCGACGTCTGTTTGCTCAGGCCATGGCCTCCGCGCTGCTGCTGGCAGGGCTGCCCGTGCGGGCGCGTTCGCGGCTTTCATATGTG
>DAMALH010000058.1:0-12856 GCA_032000125.1 Buttiauxella sp.
GACGGGCCGGTTTGTAAGCCGTTGTGCCGTGTCAGTGGAGGCGCAGTATAGGGAATTTTCTGAGACTGACAAGTATAAAATAGAAAAAACTTATCGTTTGCTTATTTTCCAGGCAACAAGCTTGTAATTCGCCAATTTCCGCCTGGTTATTAAACAAAAACGGGCCCAACGAGGCCCGTTTTTAGTTTTAAAAGTATTACTGTAACGCGACGATATGACCGTCTTTGACTTCCAGCTTGACCATTTTCCCTGGAATCAGCTCTCCGGACAGGATTTGCTGGGCCAGCGGGTTCTCTATTTGCTGCTGAATCGCACGTTTCAGCGGACGCGCACCGTAAACCGGGTCGTAACCGTTCTCGCTCAGCAGTTTCAGCGCGTCGTCGGTGATAGTGACTTCGTAGCCACGCTCTTCCAGACGTTTGTACAGACGCTGCAACTGAATCTGCGCAATGGAAGCAATGTGACGCTCGCCCAACGGGTGGAACACCACAACTTCATCTATACGGTTAAGGAACTCGGGCCGGAAACTTTGGCTGACAACGCCCAGCACCAGATCTTTCATATGTCCGTAGTCCAGCTCGCCGAAACGTTCCTGAATCAAATCCGACCCAAGGTTGGAGGTCATGATCACAACCGTATTACGGAAGTCGACCGTTCTCCCCTGCCCGTCGGTCAGGCGACCATCGTCCAGCACCTGCAACAGAATATTGAACACATCCGGGTGCGCTTTTTCTACTTCATCCAGAAGGATGACTGAATAAGGGCGACGGCGAACCGCTTCCGTCAGATACCCCCCTTCTTCATAACCTACATAGCCGGGAGGTGCACCCACCAGACGCGAGACGGAGTGTTTCTCCATAAACTCGGACATGTCGATACGCACCATTGCATCGTCGCTATCGAACATAAAGTTCGCCAACGCCTTACATAGCTCGGTTTTACCGACGCCGGTTGGGCCAAGGAACAGGAAAGAACCAATCGGGCGATTAGGATCGGACAACCCGGCACGGCTGCGACGAATAGCATTCGAAACCGCTTCTACCGCCTCATCCTGGCCGATAACACGCTGATGCAGGTCATGCTCCATGCGCAGCAGTTTTTCGCGTTCCCCTTCGAGCATGCGGGCGACAGGGATCCCCGTCCAGCGGGCCAGAACATCAGCGATTTCTACGTCTGTTACTTTATTACGCAGCAGACGCATGGTCTTGCCTTCACTTTGGGTTGCCGTCTCAAGCTGTTTCTCAAGCTCAGGAATTTTCCCGTATTGCAGCTCGGACATGCGCGCCAGGTCGCCCACGCGACGAGCCTGCTCGATAGCGATTTTCGCCTGCTCCAGCTCGGCTTTAATTGTCTGCGTGCCGGAAAGGGATGCTTTCTCCGCTTTCCACTCCTCTTCCAGCACCGAATAGTCGCGCTCTTTTTGCTCCAGCTCTTCGTTAAGCATGGTGAGGCGTTTCTGGCTGGCTTCATCCGACTCTTTCTTCAGCGCCTGCTGTTCAAGCTTTAACTGAATGATGCGCCTGTCAAGACGGTCAAGCTCTTCCGGCTTCGAGTCTATTTGCATGCGAATACTGGAAGCGGCTTCATCGATAAGGTCGATGGCTTTATCCGGCAACTGGCGGTCAGCGATGTAGCGATGAGATAAAGTCGCCGCCGCAACGATAGCCGGGTCAGTAATTTGCACATGGTGGTGCAGTTCGTAGCGCTCTTTCAGCCCGCGCAAAATAGCGATGGTGTCTTCAACGGATGGTTCCGCCACGAAGACCTTCTGGAAGCGGCGCTCAAGGGCCGCATCTTTTTCTATATACTGACGGTACTCATCAAGGGTAGTGGCGCCAACGCAGTGAAGCTCACCACGCGCCAGCGCTGGTTTGAGCATATTGCCTGCATCCATTGCACCGTCTGCTTTCCCCGCGCCTACCATGGTGTGCAACTCATCAATAAACAGAATGACGTTGCCTTCCTGTTTTGAAAGATCGTTAAGCACGGCTTTCAGGCGCTCTTCAAATTCACCGCGGTATTTCGCCCCGGCAACCAGCGCGCCCATATCCAGAGCCAGAACGCGACGGCCTTTCAACCCTTCGGGCACTTCACCATTAATGATACGCTGAGCCAGTCCTTCGACGATGGCTGTTTTACCCACGCCAGGCTCACCGATGAGGACCGGGTTGTTTTTGGTACGACGCTGCAACACCTGAATAGTGCGCCGAATTTCTTCATCACGACCGATGACCGGATCGAGCTTGCCCTGCTCGGCTCGCTCGGTCAGATCGACGGTATATTTCTTCAATGCCTGACGCTGGTCTTCGGCACTCTGATCGTTCACGCTTTCGCCTCCACGCATTTGCTCAATCGCGGATGTCACATTTGCCGTGGTGGCGCCTGCCGTTTTCAGTAAGTCGGTTAATGTGCCGCGCGATTCAAGCGCCGCCAGAACAAACAGTTCTGACGAGATAAAATTGTCGTTTCGTTTCTGTGCGAGCTTGTCGCAAAGGTTAAGCACGCGCATCAAATCCTGCGAAGGCTGCACATCACCACCGGTTCCTTCAACCTGCGGTAAGCGGCTCAGCGCCTGTTCGATTGCCGTGCGTAGCTGCCCCGCGTTCACGCCAGCGGAGGTCAGTAAAGGACGTACAGAGCCTCCTTCCTGATTGAGCAGGGCGCTCATCAGATGAAGAGGTTCGATAAATTGATTGTCGTGCCCGAGAGCCAAAGACTGGGCATCGGCGAGGGCAAGCTGGAATTTATTGGTAAGACGATCCAGACGCATAACTCCTCCCATATACAGGTCAAATTTGCTACTGGAGATTAAATGAGGTCATCCCTCAATTATTCAAGGTTTATGACCTGAAATAGGTAAGCGTTGAGTTACCCGTACTGGATCGTCTTGATTCTATAGGTTATATCAGCCAAATGAAACTTGCCATACGGCCGGTGATTCTGTCGCGGCGCCAGGAGAAGAAAGCGTCTGGTTCGCTGTGGGTGCAGCGATTACCGCCGTAGACCTGTTTTATCCCTACGTTTGCAAGACGCTGACGTGCAAGGCTGAAGATATCGGCATAATATTTTTCACCCGCGGGACGAAAAGCCGCATCTGCTTGTGCATCTTTAGCCATAAACGCTTCGCGAACTTCCGGGCCAACCTCGAAGGCGCCCGGGCCAATGGCAGGCCCAAGCCAGGCTATGATGTTTTCCGGACGATCTTTAAAACAGGCAACCGTCTCTTCGATAACGCCTTCGCATAATCCCCGCCATCCCGCATGTGCTGCGGCAACTTCGGTTCCAGCTTTATTACAGAATAGCACCGGTAAACAGTCCGCAGTCATTACCGCACAAACTGTCCCTGGCTTATTGCTATAGCTGGCATCCGCCCGCTTTGAAGCGTAAGGCTCACCGTCGAGTTGCAATACCGCCTTACCATGCACCTGCTCCAGCCAAACCGGTTTTGAAGGTAAACCAGCCGCCGCATAAAACAGGCGTCGATTTTCTTCAACGTGTTCAGGATCGTCACCGCAATGAGCGCCAAGGTTCAGCGAATCATACGGGGACTGGCTAATCCCGCCGATACGCGTTGAGCTACAGGCGCCGGCGCCTTGCGGCAGCGGCCATTCCGGGACAATCAGTTGCGGGGCGAGGGTTTTACTCATAGCCAGTCCAGTTGATCCTTATTGGCTTCAGTATCCGCACGCAGCGCTTCAATCAGCTCTACCATATCCTCAGGAATGGGCGCATGCCATTCCATCAGCATGCCGCTAATCGGATGATAAAGACGCAGCATTGTCGCGTGTAGCGCCTGGCGGTCAAATTTACGCAGCACCGCCACGAATTCATCCGACGCGCCTTTTGGCGGACGCGGACGGCCACCGTATAGCTGGTCGCCGACCAGTGGATGCGTAATGTGCGCCATGTGAACGCGGATCTGGTGAGTACGGCCTGTTTCCAGGCGTAAACGCAGACGAGTATGCACGCGGAAGTGTTCCATAATGCGGTAGTGCGTTACCGCCGGCTTGCCCATCGGATGGACGGACATATGCGTGCGTTTAGTGGGATGACGGCTGATCGGTTCTTCTACCGTGCCGCCTGCGGTCATATGACCAATCGCCACTGCTTCGTACTCACGGGTGATTTCACGCAGTTGCAGCGATTCCACCAGGCGGGTTTGTGCGGGAACGGTCTTAGCCACCACCATCAGCCCCGTGGTGTCTTTATCCAGACGGTGAACGATGCCCGCACGCGGCACATCGGCAATCGGCGGATAGTAATGCAGCAATGCGTTCAGCACCGTGCCGTCCGGGTTGCCAGCGCCCGGGTGCACCACAAAGTCGCGGGGTTTGTTAATGACCAGGATGTCGTCATCTTCGTAGACGATATTGAGCGGGATATCCTGTGCTTCCCAGCGTACATCCTCTTCGATTTCGGCATTGATGGTAACGCTCTCTCCACCCAACACTTTTTCTTTCGGTTTGTCGCTGACTTTGCCATTGACCAGCACGCGCTGGTCGAGAATCCATTCTTTTATACGCGAACGTGAATAATCCGGGAACAATTCGGCCAAAGCCTGATCTAAGCGTTGACCAAGTTGAGATTCGGATACTGTTGCGTTGAGTTGTACTAGTTGTGCCATAGACAGCTTCTTCGTTAACGTTGGGTTTTACGGCAATGCCGTTTAATATAGTGTGCTATTGTAGCTGGTCTTCATCGGGAGCTGGAACTGTGAGCCTCCCGGAATAACATTCTGAGGAAAGTCAAAACGTCATGACGCGCATGAAATATCTGGTGGCAGCGGCCACGTTGAGCCTGGCTTTGGCTGGTTGCTCCAGTTCCAAGGATGAGGTTCCTGATAATCCACCTTCTGAGATTTATGCGACTGCCCAGCAAAAGTTGCAGGACGGTAACTTTAAAGCGGCGATAACGCAACTGGAAGCTCTGGATAACCGTTATCCGTTCGGGCCTTACTCGCAGCAAGTGCAGTTAGATCTGATTTATGCGTACTACAAAAACGCTGACCTGCCGCTGGCTCAGGCGGCGATTGACCGCTTTATGCGTCTCAACCCTACCCATCCGAACATCGACTACGTACTTTATATGCGTGGCCTGACGGATATGGCGTTGGATGATAGCGCATTACAGGGGTTCTTTGGTGTAGATCGTTCCGATCGCGATCCGCAGCACGCGCGTGATGCCTTCAACGATTTCTCGAAACTGGTTCGCGGCTATCCAAACAGCCAGTACGTCACCGACGCCACCAAACGACTGGTCTTCTTAAAAGATCGTCTGGCTAAGTATGAGCTTTCCGTGGCGCAATACTACACCAAACGCGGCGCGTGGGTGGCGGTTGTTAACCGTGTCGAAGGCATGCTGCGTGATTACCCGGATACCCAGGCGACGCGTGAAGGATTAAAACTGATGGAAAATGCGTACCGCGAAATGCAAATGCCGGGTCAGGCGGATAAGGTGGCGAAAATTATCGCAGCCAACGGTAGCAATACCTGATTAGCGGCGTTCACAACGACAAAACGGCAGCCTCGGCTGCCGTTTTTATTGCCCAGCAACGCTAACTGAAACGGTTTAGCGTCAGGTCATCCCATCAAATATGAACGTTATTTTTGCGTTCCACAAGCGGTATCCGCGGTTATCCTGTACTGCCTCACAAAAAGGCTTCCTTGACAAAAAGTGACAAAATAACGTGATCTTAATCACACATTTTGACATTGAGCGAGGTATGCTGAAGTTACCAAGACGGGTAAGACAAGAGGTAACTTTATGACAATGAACATTACCAGTAAGCAAATGGAAATCACCCCAGCTATTCGCCAGCACGTCGCGGACCGTCTCACCAAACTGGACAAGTGGCAAACTCATCTTATTAATCCACATATCATTTTGTCCAAAGAACCCCAGGGGTTTGTGGCTGACGCCACCATAAGCACGCCGAACGGACAGCTCGTCGCTAGCGCCAAACATGACGATATGTATACGGCCATCAACGAATTAATCAACAAACTGGAGCGGCAGTTAAATAAGGTGCAGCACAAAGGTGAAGCGCGCCGTGCCACAGGCTCAGTGAAAGATGTTGCCTTCGCAGAAGAATCTGAAGAAGAGTAGTTTTGAAAGTGAATTCAGATCAGCAGCGCGCCTCCGGGCGCGTTTTTTATTGACAGGGCGAAAACAGAGCGGGTAAGTTAATCCTCAGACTTGTCAGGAATCAGCCCATGAGACTTCTACCGTTTTTCTTCGCATTCTTTTTTACCTTCCCCTGACCGGGAGGCAATTCGTCGTGTGATAAAGAATGCGAAGACGAACAAACAGGCCTCCCAAAACGGGAGGCCTTTTTTATGGACATCGAAAAGGTAGCGTTATGAATGAGACAAACCCCTTGCTGGCTCTGCGCGATAAAATCAGCGCCCTGGACGTAAAGCTTCTGGCGCTGCTGGCGGAACGCCGCGGGCTTGCCGTAGAAGTAGGTAAGGCGAAGCTCGAGTCTCACCGCCCGGTGCGCGACATTGACCGCGAGAGGGATTTGCTTGAACGCCTGATTACGTTGGGTAAAGCACATCACCTGGATGCGCACTACATTACCCGTCTGTTCCAGCTTATCATCGAAGATTCTGTTCTGACCCAGCAGGCACTGCTGCAACAGCATCTGAATAAAACCAACCCACACTCTGCCCGCATCGCCTTCCTGGGCCCTAAAGGTTCTTACTCTCATCTTGCGGCACGTCAGTATGCCGCGCGCCATTTCGAGCAGTTTATCGAAAGCGGCTGCGCCAAATTCCATGATATTTTCAACCAGGTGGAAACCGGCCAGGCCGATTACGCCGTGGTGCCAATCGAAAACACCAGTTCCGGCGCGATTAACGAGGTGTACGATCTGCTCCAGCACACCAGCCTTTCGATCGTTGGCGAGATGACAGTGCCTATCGACCACTGCGTGCTGGTAAGCGGCACCACAGAGTTAGAAAAAATCGAAATAGTTTACAGCCACCCGCAGCCTTTCCAGCAGTGCAGCCAGTTCATTAATCGTTATCCACACTGGAAGATTGAATACTGCGAAAGCACCTCCGCCGCCATGGAAAAAGTGGCTCAGGCCAGTTCTCCCCATATTGCCGCTCTGGGCAGCGAAGCCGGTGGCGCGCTCTACGGCCTGCAGGTGCTCGAGCGTAACCTTGCAAATCAGACGCAAAACATTACCCGCTTCGTCGTACTGGCGCGTAAAGCCATTGACGTATCAGAGCAGGTGCCGGCCAAAACTACGCTGCTTATCGCGACAGGCCAGCAGGCTGGCGCCCTGGTGGAAGCGCTGCTGGTGCTGCGCAACCACAATCTGATTATGACGAAACTTGAATCCCGCCCGATCAACGGTAACCCGTGGGAAGAGATGTTTTATCTGGATATTCAGGCCAACCTGAAAGAGACGGCAATGCAGAACGCCCTGCGGGAACTGGGCGAGATCACCCGCTCGATGAAGGTGCTCGGCAGCTATCCGGGCGAAAACGTTGTCCCTGTCGATCCTGACTGACGCCGACAGAAGTAGGCCAGCGTCATGCTGGCTTACTGGTTTTCTTTAAACTTTAGTTTTGCCAGGCCCGCAACCTTCACCTTAAGCGTGAAAATAGCGCCGGAAAGCGGACGTTCAGCAATTTCCGCTTCCTCCATATTTTCGCGCGTGGTGGTGATAAACAGCGTTTTCATATCATCGCCGCCAAAGCAGACCATTGTCGCGCAGCGTACAGGCAAAGCGTGCTCTTCAAGGATTTCACCCTGCGGGGACAGTCGTGCGATGCGATAGCCGTCGAACAATGCGGTCCAGTAGCAGCCTTCCGCATCCATGGCTGCACCATCAGGAGTCCCCTCCCCTGGGGCAAACCGCCTGAATACCTGCCGTAGGCCCGGTTCACCCTCTTCATCCAGCGGCGTGCGATAAATAACGCCATTCGGCGTATCGGAAGTGTACATCCACTTTTTATCTTCGCTAAAAGCCAGGCCGTTCGCACCATGAATGTCGTGCTGAATGACGTGCGGCGTCAGGTCATTATCAACCCGGCATAACAGGGCTCCGTTGTAATCACCCGGCCCCCAGAAGGTTCCCGCATAAAAACGCCCTTCACGATCGGTGCCCCCATCGTTAAAACGCGCAAGCTGGGGGTTGTTTGGGTTATCACAAACCTTTTGGGTGATAAGGCCCGTTTGATTGGTAAGGTAAATCCCGCTGCGTAACGCCACGATAAAACCGCCGTTTTCACGAAAGGCAAAGCAGCCCACCTCTTCGGAAAACTGGATAACGTCGTGCCTGGCGCTCGGCAGATGGTAACGATGGAGTTCGTTTTCAAGGATATCGGTCCAGTAAAGGCTCTGTTCTTCTGCGTGCCACGTTGGGCATTCGGGCAGGTGACCGGTGTAATCAAACAGGACTTGCGGCTGTGCCATCTCAGGTATCCTTATCGCAAAAAAAAGCCAGCGGGCTTTCCCACTGGCTTTGATTATAAAACCTTTTTGCAGCTACTGGCGGTTATCATTCGCCTGACGTAACAACGTGCGGCTCTCATTCTGGAAACGCTGGGCGTAGTCCCCGAACCAGTGTTCAACCTTGCGGAAGCTGTCGATAAACGCCTGCTTATCGCCATGTTCAAGCAGGCCAATTGCCTCGCCGAACCTTTTGTAATAGCGCTTGATCAGCGCCAGGTTACTTTCCGACGACATGATGATATCGGCGTATAGCTGTGGGTCCTGCGCAAACAGCCGTCCGACCATCGCCAGCTCCAGCCGGTAAATCGGCGACGAAAGCGCCAGCAGTTGCTCCAGTTGCACATTCTCTTCCGCCAGATGCAGGCCGTAGGCAAAAGTAGCGAAGTGGCGTAGTGCCTGGATAAACGCCATATTCTGATCGTGCTCAACGGCGCTTGAGCGATGCAAGCGCGCGCCCCAGACCTGTACCTGCTCCAGGAACCACTGATAGGCTTCCGGCTGACGTCCGTCGCAATAAACCACAACCTGCTTTGCCAGGCTGCCGCTATCCGGCCCAAACATTGGATGCAGACCTAATACCGGCCCGCGGTGGGCGGCTAACATAGCCTGCAACGGCCCATTCTTAACCGATGCGAGATCGACAAGCACGCAGTCGTCGGGCAGCGGCGGCAATTTGGCAATAACGTCTTCAGTAAGATGGATAGGCACGCTGACAATGACCATGCCAGCATCAGCCATCATCTCAGCCGCCCGGGGCCAGTCTTCTTTTTCAAAGATTCGAACCTGGTAGCCTGAGAGGGTGAGCATTTTTTCGAACAAGCGCCCCATCTGACCGCCGCCGCCGACGATGACCACCGGCCGCAGCGCCGGATAAAGCGTCTTGAATCCTTTATCGTTCTCGCTGGAATAGGATTCACGCATCACGCGCCGCAGCACGTCCTCAATGAGATCCGGCGGTACGCCGAGCGCTTCAGCTTCTTTACGGCGCGAAGCCAGCATTGTCGCTTCACGCTCGGGAACATAAATGGGCAAACCGTAACGGCTTTTGACTTCGCCCACTTCCGCTACCAGTGCCAGGCGGCGTGCCAGGAGATCCAGCAACGCCTTGTCTACCTCGTCGATTTGATCGCGTAACGCGGTCAATTCAGCAGCCATAGTTAACCCTCTTATGCCTTACGCGCCGCAAGCGTACCGTGCAGATCTTTATGGATCTCACGCAGCAGGCTTTCCGTTGTTTCCCAGTTAATGCAGGCATCGGTGACGGAAACGCCGTATTTCATTGCGCTGCGTGGCTGTTCAGACGATTGATTGCCTTCATGAATATTACTTTCAATCATCAGGCCAATAATCGAACGGTTGCCATCTTTAATCTGCGCGATGGCGGATTCAGCCACGCCCGGCTGACGGCGGTAGTCTTTGTTGGAATTGCCATGGCTGCAATCTATCATCAAGGCCGGGCGCAGTCCCGCCTGTTCCATCTCTTTTTCGCACTGGGCAACGTCTTGCGGGCTGTAGTTTGGCGCTTTGCCGCCGCGCAGGATGACATGGCCATCCGGGTTGCCCTGAGTCTGCAGCAGGCAAACCTGCCCTGCCTGGTTGATGCCGACAAAACGGTGCGGCATTGCCGCCGCGCGCATCGCGTTAATTGCCGTTCCCAGGCTGCCATCAGTACCATTTTTAAAGCCAACCGGCATTGAAAGGCCAGAAGCCATTTCACGGTGTGTCTGGGACTCGGTGGTACGAGCGCCAATGGCCGACCAGCTAAACAGATCGCCAAGGTATTGCGGGCTGTTTGGATCGAGCGCTTCCGTAGCCAGCGGCAGGCCCATGCTGACCAGTTCCACCAGCAAATTACGCGCAATTTTCAGACCTGCTTCCACATCAAACGAGCCATCCATGTGCGGATCGTTAATCAACCCTTTCCAGCCCACGGTAGTACGTGGTTTCTCAAAATAGACGCGCATGACGAGGTACAGACTATCGCTAACTTGTTCAGAAAGTGCTTTAAAACGACGAGCGTATTCGATTGCGGTTTCCGGATCGTGGATCGAGCAAGGTCCACAAACCACCAGCAGACGAGGATCGCGACCGGCGATGATGTCCGAGATTGTCTGGCGTGAATGCTCAATCTGCTCAACCTGGGCGGCAGAGAGCGGAAACTCAGCTTTAAGCTGATCCGGAGTAATCAAAACCTGTTCGTCAGAGATATGAACGTTATTCAGCGCGTCTTTTTGCATGATGGCGGTCCTGTTTGGCTCGTTTGCGATAGTCGGTTCCTCAGTGAGGAAGCGTTACCTTACCATGAACAGTAAAGATTGCAATCCATAATCCGTAAATAATACATTACAGTGATTGCTTTTATGCCGCTTAATACCGGTTAACGCGCCACTTTCGTAAACAAATAATTACACCATATGAATTATTTACCGTCTGACTCACCAGGCGCCTCTGCCGGCCGCTCACTGCACAAGCGTACATTGCAGCGTTGAAAAGTTACGCTACAGATACATTTCCCGCTTCGCGTTCTATTATTAATAAAGATGATAAAGCCGGCTACATAGACGTTTATGGGCAGGCAATATTTTTTTACAGAATAGTCCGAACGCCACAAAAGGAATATGATTAATTGCTGCCTGATTTACTTCTTTTAACAATTTACCGGGCTAAATTCTCGGCCGCTGTCTTTTTTGTTCTATGCTTAAAAGAACATGGATAAATAACTTTATAAGAATTTGTCACCTGTTCCTGTTATTTATTAGGCGTTTATTTCATAGCAATATGTCCGGGTAAAATATGTCAAATAAAGGCGACACCGAAAAAGAGCAGGCCAGAAGCGAAAACACCGTTCCTCTTGCAGAGGAGCGGGTTGAGCTGGGCACAAAGAAAGTTGTCGACCGGCGGGTACGCATCACACGCTCCACGCGGGCCGACGAGAAGCTTCTCGAAACGGAGCTTACGCATCAGGATGCGGTAATAAAACGCGTCTTAAAAAACGAAGCGGTAAAACCCGGAAATATTCCTCAAATTCGTCAGGAAGGCGACGTCACAATAATCCCAGTTTTTGAAGAGCGTGTTGAAATAGTTAAATATTACGTTCTTACCGAAGAAGTTCACGTTATTAAAAATCTCAGGAAAGAGACACATCAGGAAAATATCACTTTACGATCGCAGGAAATTAATATTTCAACGGAAGATGAATGACAACCTTTTAGACTTCTCAAGAGGAATATCAGATATGGCACACGAAAAAATCGTTACGGCTTTCACCCAACCTCAACAGGCAGAAGTTGCTAAAGAGAAGCTCATTGCGGAAGGTATCCCCGACGATGACATCGATATTATTTCGGGCGAAAGATTACGCGTTGAAGATAAAGAAATCCGTCATCCCAGCTTCTGGCAGCGTCTGTTTGGCGATGACGTCGATGATGATTACGCAGCGGAGTACAACAAAGCCATCCGTGCTGGTGGAGTGCTGCTGATTGCCCGCGTGGATAAAGATGACGCAGGCCGAATCGAAACGCTGCTGGATAACTGCGCCAGCGATTACGCTACAGGCAGCGGCGTTGGTAATGATATCTACGGTAAAAACTTCCTTGGGGAAACAGACGATGTGGCCTCCCGCCCTATTGGACAGGACATTGGCACCGACCCCACGTTAAGGGATGAGGATATCGTGGCTAAAACGCTTCCCGGCGACGCCGACTACGTAAGCGGACGTACCGCTTCTGAGGATGTCCCAGGGCGTCTGACGGACGATATTCAGGCCAACCCGGGTTACAGGGAAGGAGATACCCGTGAAACGCTGACCCTTGCCGAAGAAGAGATCGACGTTGGCAAGCGCCGCGTCAGCGACGGTAAAGTCCGCCTGCGCCGTTATACGGTTGAAGATGAAGTGGCGAAAGATATCTCCCTTACCGAACAGCACGCCGACGTGTTCCGTTCAGCCATCAACGAACCGGCCTACCTTAACGATGTCGACTGGTCAGAGAAAACGCTTGAGGTTGAAGAATCCCATGAAGTGCCAACCGTAAATAAAACCGCCCATGTTCGTGAAGAAGTAGGCCTGCGTACTGAAACCACGCAGCGTGCCGAAACGGTTAAAGACACGGTTCGCCGTCAGGAAGTTGAGGTAGATAAAGACGGCATTGAAGGCAATCTGAACAAAACGAAGTTCCCACCAAACGAGTAATGCTCCGTTGGGACATAACGGTTAATAGCGTTAAACGAAGGCTATAAAAATCGCCCACAAAAAAGGGGTTAGCACATGGCTAACCCCTTGTTTCACTTTAACGTTTGGATGTCGCGTTAGCGATATCTTAGTTAAGACGCTCTTTGATACGAGCAGACTTACCAGTACGCTCACGCAGGTAGTACAGTTTAGCTTTACGTA
>DAMALH010000059.1:0-10616 GCA_032000125.1 Buttiauxella sp.
CAACCCTGAATATCAGGATTTTTAACTCTCATCGCCGCCGTTACGCTGTGATGTTGTTCACATGTTCCGTGTCGATGGAGGCGCATTATAGGGATCCCGATTTATTGCACAAGTCTTTTTTCGATCTTTTCTTTTAAGTGTTTAGTTTTCACCCTTTTCGTTGGGATCTTGTCCGATCTGCCTTCTTTATGACAGTTTCCCCCCTTGCTAACGGTCAAAAAAGCAGCCAAAGTTTATCTACGCAATGAACTATCAGAGGTTGTTATGACTGCTGTATTACGCCCATTCCAGAAAATCTTTCCCGAAACAGGCCAGCGCGTGATGTTGGATCCTTCAAGCGTGGTGATTGGCGACGTCCGCCTGGCGGATGATGTCAGTATCTGGCCGCTAGTTGCGATTCGCGGCGACGTTAACTATGTGGCTATTGGCGCGCGAACAAATATTCAGGATGGCTGCGTTCTGCACGTCACGCATAAATCGTCATATAACCCACAAGGCAATCCGCTCATCGTTGGCGAGGACGTGACCGTTGGGCATAAGGTTATGCTGCACGGCTGTACTATAGGAAACCGTGTTCTGGTTGGGATGGGATCGATTCTGCTGGATGGCGCAGTGGTAGAGGACGATGTCATGATCGGAGCAGGCAGCCTGGTTCCTCAGAACAAGCGTCTGGAAAGCGGCTATTTATATCTGGGAAGCCCGGTTAAACAAATCCGTCCGTTGAAAGATGCGGAGCTTGAAGGACTCAAATACTCCGCGAATAACTATGTGCGCTGGAAAGACGAATACCTGGCTCAGGATAACCAGTACCAGCCCTGATCGTCTTCTTGTTCATTGAGGATCAGGATCTGTACTTCTTCTTCCAGATCCCATCGATGCGTCCGGAACTGCGCAAGCCATTCCTGATGACCTTCGCCGCCGTAACGGTTGGCGAGGGTTTCTCCTGAAATCGCACAGGTTACCTGGAAGCCGTTGATGATCGCCGGGAAGCAAACCGCATGATGCCGCTCACTCCATTCTTCGCGATCTGGAAACTGGAGCGCCTGATTCACGCCGTCATTTCCTGCTGGAGCTTTTCGATAACTGGCGCAATATTCGGCAGCACGCCATGCCATAGCAGGAAAGCATGCGCTGCCTGGCCCACCAGCATTCCCAGCCCGTCCGCATACTGTTGAACGCCGTGCTGTTTACTCCAGCTCAGGAAGGGAGTGAGGCCTGACTGATAGAACATGTCGTAACAGCGTACATTATGCGACAGCAAGGATGGCGGGAGCGCAGGGATATCGCCATTAACGCCGCTGGAAGTTGCATTAATGATTAAATCGAATTCATGTCCTTCCAGCTTCTGCTGCTCAACTGCCTGAACGCTGCCGGTATGGCTAAACAGTTTTGCCAGCTCTTCCGCCCGCATAAAAGTACGGTTCGTTATTGTCACAGCGCAATCCAGAGACAAAAGAGGAAGCAATACGCCTCTGGCCGCCCCACCGGCTCCTGATAGCAAAATACGATCGCCGGGTTTTACCAGCGACAAACGTTCCAGATCGCTAAGTAAACCGATGCCGTCAGTGTTATCCCCCAGCAGGCGGCCATCTCCCAGACGCTTCAAAGTATTCACCGCGCCTGCCAGAGCCGCACGCTCGGTTAGCTCATCCGCGCGGGCGAACGCCTGCTCTTTAAACGGCATAGTGATGTTCGCGCCTTTCCCACCGGCATTAAAGAATGCTTCAAGCGATTCCAGAAACGCGTCCACCGGCGCAAGGATACGGCCGTAAGGATGATCAATCGCGAGTTGCTCAGCAAATAGCTTATGAATTTGCGGTGATTTGCTGTGTTGAATCGGGTTACCAAAAACGGCGAAAGTTTCCATTATTTTACCCCTGACGAAAGAGCTCGCCGGTTAAGGCATCACGAATTTCAGAAGGATTTTGACGACCCCCGGTTTCACCATGCAGTACCGGGAAATCATCGCCAAACTGCTGGCGCACTTCTTCTGCGGTACGACACGGGGGTAAACCGGACAGGTTTGCGCTCGTTGAGACAAGCGGTTTGCCAAATTCCAGGCAGAGCGCTTTGACCAGAGGGTGATCCGTGACCCTGACGGCCAGCGAATCAAAGCGTCCCGTTAACCAGCGAGGCGTGGAAGGCCGAGCCGGGAAGACAAAGGTTACAGGACCGGGCCAACGGGAAAACACCGCCTCGCGTTGTGCTGCGGTTAACGCATGTTCATCAATATAAGGTTTAAGCTGCTCAAAACTTGCTGCGATAAGGATAAGACCCTTCTCCACCGGGCGCTGTTTTAGCGTGAGCAAACGCGAAACCGCCAGCTCATTATCAGGATCGCAGCCGACACCAAAAACGGCTTCGGTTGGATAAGCGATGACATCTTTATTTTTCAGGGCAGCGACAAGCTCCGCAAACTGCCCTTGTTGCAGGTTATTATTCACAATCTTATTCCGCCACGACCGGCTTTCCACATTGTTTACTGGCGCACAGGCATTTCGTTCCCTGCGCCGTTTTCTTTTCGATGAGTAACGGATAGTGGCATTCGGGACAAACGCCGGCGATGGGTTTGAAATTAATGACGAACTGGCAATCGGGGTAACGATCGCATGACCAGAATGTTTTGCCATACCGCGACTGGCGCTGAACCAACTGCCCTTGCTGACACTGCGGACAAGTTATAGCCGTTGCGTCTGGCTTATCGATAACTTCCGTATGCCCGCACTCGGGATAGTTACTGCAGCCGATAAACATACCGAATCGCCCCTGACGTAGCACCAGCGTCGCCCGGCATTCGGGACATACCTGCCCTTCAAGTATTTTGACGATATGCCCGTCTGACTGACCTTTTAAAGGGCGCACATAGTCGCATTCCGGGTAATGCGAACAGCCAAAAAAAGGACCGTTTTTACCGGAACGGATGACTAACTCTGCCCCGCATTGGGGGCAGGGTTCATTTTTAGGCACCGTGAAAAGTGCTGATTTGGTCATAACATCTCATGCCGCACAAAATTTTAATGCAGCATACCTTCATTTACTTCGAAGAGTAATTCTTCCATTTGTTGATAAGCGTTTTCGCAGCCCGGGATATTGAACAGCACCATTAACACCACCCATTTTAAGTCTTCCAACTCAAACTCGGCGGTATCCAGCGCCAGCACGCGTTCAATTACCATTTCACGGGTTTCGAGGTTTAGCACCTGAATCTGCTCAAGGAAAAGTAAAAATCCTCGGCAGCAGGCATCCAGACGCAGGCTTTCTTCTTCCGTGTAGATGCGCATGGAAAGTGGATCGGCCGCTAATTGCATCGGCTCGGTAAGCCCATCCTGATAGTCAGCCAGTTTTTCCAGCCATACCAACGCGTTATAAATGTCTTCGCGATCAAAACCGGCATCGGTAAGATCGCGCGTCAATTTATCCTGATCAACATGCACTTCCGCTTCGTTATGGATGTAGGTTTCAAATAAGTACATTAGTACGTCGAACATGGCATGCCCTCCTCAATCGGACATAGCCGCCGGGTACAGCTGCGATCCATCCTGCTAACTCCAGTTCGAGCAGTTGGGCTACCGTCTCTGGCACAGGTTGGCCGGCACGTTCAGCGACGACGTCAACAGGTGTAACCTCATCTCCTACGTTAGCCAACAGCTCGGGAAATGGCAATGTATGTACCCCTTCATCATGTGAATATATTGGGGATTTGCGCGGCAGAGGAAGCCATTGCAGCTCGCTTTCCAGGTACTCAAGAATGTCTGATGGGTGGCTTACCAGCGTAGCCCCTTGTTTTATCAGCCAGTGCGGGCCTTCGCTACCCGGGCTTCCAGCAGGGCCTGGCAGCGCGAAGACTTCTCTGCCCTGTTCAACAGCATATCTGGCGGTGACCAACGAGCCGCTTCTTTCAGAGGCTTCGACAACAAACACGCCGCGGCTAAGGCCGCTTATGATGCGATTACGCCTTGGAAAATTGCCTGGCCACGGAGGGGTTTTGAAAGGAAACTCTGAAACGATAGCGCCGCCGTTTTCCAGGATATTATGCGCAAGCTGCCCGTGGCGTTTGGGATAAATATCCCCGGGACCGTTTCCTAACACCGCGACAGTTTTGCCATGAACTTGTAATGCTGCCCGGTGCGCGACGGCATCAATACCTAACGCCAGACCGCTGGTTATGGTCAGACCTTCAGCCGCCAATGGTTCACAAAATATACGGCACCATCTTTCACCGTACACGGAAAGGTTACGGCTGCCGACCACCGCTAGCTGGCTGCTGGCAAGAAGGCCAATATCACCGGCAACGAATAACGCGGCGGGGAAGCAGTCTATCGAACGGAGCTGTTCGGGATACGCCGGGCTATTTACCGTCAGGAGATGATGGCCCGGTTGTTCAAGCCAGCGATAAGCCGCATCCAGATCCCGCTCGCTAAAAGTCATGAACTGTGCAATTTGCCGATCGGATAAGCCAGCTTTTGCAAGCGAGACGGGGCTGTAATCAGCACTGGCCTCCAGCAAATGCGCTATTTTCAGCAATCTGTCGCCGCTCAGGCTATTAACCGCCATCAGACGCAACCAAATCTCCGTTGGCAACACCGTTTCCTCCTGCCACAGGCAGTAAAAGCAATCCTTGCGATTGGTCACTGATGCTGTCAATCAGCCGGGGAAATGTCTAGAATAGAGAGAAGAAACCTTTCTACTACTGAACACATCTCTGGATATTTATGGCAGTTTTGCAAGTGTTACATATTCCGGACGAGCGTCTTCGCAAAGTCGCTACGCCGGTCAAAGAAGTGAATGCGGAAATCCAACGTATCGTTGATGATATGTTCGACACGATGTATGAAGAAGAAGGTATTGGCCTTGCGGCGACCCAGGTCGATATTCATCAGCGCATTATCGTTATTGATGTTTCCGAAAATCGCGAACAGCAGCTGGTGTTGATCAACCCAGAGCTGCTGGAAAAAAGCGGCGAAACCGGTATCGAAGAAGGCTGTCTGTCTATTCCAGAACAGCGCGCACTGGTGCCACGTGCCGAAAAAGTGAAGATTCGCGCGCTGGATCGTGAAGGCAAATCTTATGAACTTGAAGCGGATGGCCTGCTGGCAATCTGCATACAGCATGAAATGGATCACCTGGTCGGTAAACTGTTTATCGATTATCTGTCGCCGTTGAAACAACAGCGTATTCGTCAGAAAGTTGAAAAACTCGACCGTTTGAAAGCGAAAGCCTAAGGACAGAACCCAACGTGTCAGATTCCCTGCGTATTATTTTCGCCGGCACGCCCGATTTTGCAGCGCGTCACCTTGACGCGCTATTGTCTTCCGGCCATCAGGTAGTCGGCGTGTTCACACAGCCCGATCGCCCGGCAGGCCGCGGCAAGAAGCTGATGCCGAGCCCGGTAAAAGTACTGGCCTGCGAAAAGGACATCCCCGTCTTTCAACCAGCCTCATTGCGCCCCGCAGAAAATCAGCAGCTCGTTGCCGATTTAAATGCAGACGTTATGGTCGTTGTCGCCTATGGGCTGATCCTGCCAAAAGCGGTGCTTGCTATGCCGCGCCTTGGCTGTATCAACGTGCATGGTTCTCTGCTTCCGCGCTGGCGTGGCGCTGCGCCTATTCAACGTTCTTTATGGGCGGGAGATGCGCAAACCGGCGTCACGATCATGCAAATGGATGTAGGCCTCGATACAGGCGATATGCTGCATAAACTGGCCTGTGATATCGGCCCGCAGGACACCAGCGCAACCCTTTATGACAAGCTTGCCAAGCTTGGGCCACAGGGTTTACTGGAAACGTTAAGTCAGCTTGCGCAAGGTACCGCTTTGCCGGAGGTTCAGGACGAAACGCTGGTGACCTATGCCGACAAACTCAGCAAAGAAGAAGCTCGCCTCGACTGGTCGCTTTCGGCCGTCCAGCTTGAACGCTGCATTCGCGCGTTTAACCCATGGCCAATGAGCTGGTTTGAGGTTGACGAGCAGCCGGTAAAAGTCTGGCGTGCTACCGCGATGCCTAAGCAGCACGGCGCTAAGCCAGGCACTGTCCTCGAAGCCAGTAAACAAGGCATTCAGGTCGCGACCGCTAACGGCATTTTAAATCTTGAAGAGCTGCAGCCTGCGGGTAAAAAAGCGATGAAAGCGCAGGATCTGCTGAACTCACGCCGTGAATGGTTCGAGCCAGGCGCGTTACTCGCCTGAGTCAATACATACCTTACGCCCGGGTTAGCCCGGGCATTTTTGTTTTAAGCGCCGGAAAACAGAGCGTGGCTATGAAAAAATCTCTTAATCTTCGCAGCCTGGCAGCCCAGGCCGTGGAACAGGTTGTAGAAAAAGGGCAATCGCTAAGCAATGTGCTGCCTTTGATGCAACAAAAAGTCTCTGATAAAGATAAAGCACTGCTTCAGGAGCTGTGCTTTGGCGTGCTGCGCACGTTACCGCAGCTTGAATGGCTGGTAAGCAAACTGATGTCCCGCCCGATGACCGGCAAGCAGCGCACCATCCACTATTTGATCATGGTGGGGTTTTATCAGTTGCTTTATACACGTATTCCTCCTCATGCCGCACTAGCAGAAACGGTCGAAGGCGCTGTTGCTATCAAGCGCCAGTCGCTGAAAGGGCTGATTAACGGCGTTCTGCGTCAGTTCCAGCGCCAGCAGGAAGCGCTGATGGCCGAAGCGGCAAAACATGAAAGCCGTTTTCTTCACCCTGCCTGGCTGATACAGCGCATCAGGAAAGCCTATCCGGGCCAGTGGCAAAGCATTATTGAAGCGAATAACCAGCGTCCCCCAATGTGGCTACGCGTAAATCGCCAGCATCATTCACGTGATGAATGGCTCAGGTTATTAGCGGAAACGGGGCTGGAAGGACACCCGCATTTGCAATACCAGGATGCCGTATGCCTGGATTCTCCGGCGCCGGTTTATGCTTTACCGGGTTTCGATCGGGGGTGGGTTACCGTGCAGGACGCATCGGCTCAGGGTTGCGTCGATCTGCTGGATCCGCAGGATGGCGAAGCGATCCTCGACCTGTGTGCGGCTCCCGGTGGAAAAACGACGCATATTCTGGAAGCCGCGCCCGGCGCTAAGGTGATGGCGGTAGATGTCGATCCGCAGCGTCTCAAACGCGTCCATGAAAATCTCCAGCGTCTGGGCATGAATGCAGAAGTGAAACAGGGCGATGGCCGTTTCCCTTCGCAATGGTGCGGTAAACAGCAGTTTGACCGAATTTTGCTGGACGCTCCATGCTCGGCTACAGGCGTAATTCGCCGTCACCCGGATATTAAATGGCTGCGTCGTGACAGGGATATAGCCGAACTGGCAGAGCTGCAAAAAGAGATTCTGGAAGCAGTCTGGCCGCATCTGAAAGCTGGCGGCACGCTGCTTTATGCTACCTGTTCCATTTTGCCTGAAGAAAACAGCGAGCAGATCGCAGCCTTCCTCGCGCGCCATCCGGAAGCAAAACTTGTGGTGACAGGCACGCCGGAACAGCCCGGCATTCAGAATTTGCCTGCGGACCGGGAAGGCGACGGCTTCTTTTACGCTAAGCTTATTAAAAACTGACTCAAGCTTCGCTGAGTCGTCAGTTTCATCATCAATGAAGCTATAAACAATGAAAATAATCATTCTGGGCGCCGGCCAGGTTGGCGGAACCCTGGCCGAAAACCTGGTGGGTGAAAACAACGACATTACCGTTGTGGATACGAATCAGGATCGCCTGCGCAGCCTGCAGGATAAATTTGACCTTCGCGTTGTTCAGGGTCACGGCTCACATCCTCGCGTTTTGCGTGAGGCCGGAGCAGATGATGCCGATATGCTTGTAGCCGTCACCAGCTCCGATGAAACCAATATGATTGCCTGTCAGGTCGCGTATTCGCTTTTTAATACGCCGAACCGTATAGCGCGTATCCGGGCTCCGGATTACGTTCGCGATGCAGAGCGTCTGTTCAATGCCGACGCGGTTCCCATCGATCATCTTATCGCGCCTGAACAATTGGTTATCGACAACATCTATCGTCTTATTGAGTATCCTGGCGCGCTGCAGGTCGTTAATTTCGCAGAGGGCAAAGTCAGCCTGGCCGTAGTCAAAGCCTATTACGGCGGGCCTTTGGTGGGGAATGCTCTGTCGGCGATGCGCGAACATATGCCGCACATTGAAACACGAGTGGCTGCGATCTTCCGCCATGACCACCCGATTCGGCCACAAGGTTCAACCATCGTGGAAGCGGGCGACGAAGTATTCTTTATAGCCGCGTCGCAAAATATTCGCGCGGTGATGAGCGAGCTGCAACGGCTCGAAAAGCCCTACAAACGCATCATGCTGGTTGGCGGCGGCAACATTGGGGCAGGCCTGGCGCAGCGGCTTGAAAAAGACTACAGCGTGAAACTTATCGAGCGCGATCCGCAAAGGGCGGCGGAATTGGCTGAGATGCTGCAAAATACCATCGTCTTTTACGGCGACGCCTCCGACCAGGAGCTGCTGGCCGAAGAGCACATTGAGCAGGTTGACCTGTTTATTGCCGTCACCAACGATGATGAAGCAAACATCATGTCTGCGATGCTGGCTAAGCGAATGGGTGCCAAAAAAGTAATGGTGCTGATTCAGCGTCGTGCTTACGTTGATTTGGTTCAGGGCAGCGTCATTGATATTGCAATTTCACCCCAGCAGGCCACGATTTCAGCTCTTTTAGGCCACGTGCGTAAAGCCGATATCGTCAGCGTTTCTTCTTTGCGCCGCGGCGTTGCGGAAGCTATTGAAGCCGTGGCCCATGGTGATGAAAGCACGTCCAGGGTGGTTGGGCGCGTGATTGATGAGATTAAACTGCCGCCGGGCACCATCATCGGTGCGGTAGTTCGTGGTAACGATGTCATGATAGCGAATGACAACCTGCGTATTGAGCAAGGCGACCATGTAATTATGTTCCTGACAGATAAGAAATTTGTCAGCGACGTTGAGCGTCTGTTCCAGCCAAGCCCTTTCTTCCTCTGATCAAAACGGGCGGCGGTTATGCCGCCCGTTTTTTATACCTCTCTCTAAAACCACTTTTAAATTAAGGCATTAGTTATTACATCTTATCCGTCAATTAATGGAAAACAGAGGATCATTTGTTAAACTTGTTAGCGTCAGTCGGTTCAAGGAGATAAAAATGAGTATGTTAAAAGAGTTCCGCGAGTTTGCAATGCGCGGTAACGTTGTTGATTTGGCGGTGGGTGTCATTATTGGTGCCGCATTCGGGAAAATCGTGTCGTCTCTGGTTGCGGATATAATTATGCCGCCGCTCGGGCTCCTGATTGGCGGAATTGATTTTAAACAGTTCGCGCTGACGCTACGTCCGGCGGTGGGTGATGTGCCGGCGGTAGTGATGCACTACGGTGTGTTTATTCAAAACGTTTTTGATTTTATGATTGTCGCTTTCGCTATTTTTATGGCGATAAAGCTGATCAATAAACTTAACCGTAAGAAAAAAGAAGAGCCGGAAGCAGCGCCTGCTCCAACTAAAGAAGAAGTATTGCTGAGTGAAATTCGCGATCTGCTTAAACAGCAGAATGAACGGATTTAATTCTGCTATTTAAAAGCGGGAGGCCAGTGGTAAAAAAGCATTTTGCTTGTTTGCCACTGGCCTCCCAGTTACCACGCTTGCCGTGTTTTGCATTTCGCTGATAGCTTCCTTTCCCTTTCTTATTCTGCTCAACTCGCTGTCGAAAAAGCGGGTCGTGTAATAAAGCCTCGATGGCGTTATTTTTGATAACCCCTTTCTTGTGCTGATAATGGCCCATAAAAACTCCAGATTGTTTAAAATAACGGCGCGATTTTATGCCTGCGCATAACCTACTGCAATAGCTATTTTGTCCTGCTCGCCCCCTGCTCCAGAGCTTCGAGAATGGAGCAATAAACGCTGCTATGCGCGCTGCCGCAGCAGGCATCATTCAGGCGCTGTAACGATTTGCGCATGTGCTCCAGCTCGCTAATTTTTGCCTCAACGTCTCGCAGGCGGCTTTGAACAATGCTTTTAGATTCCTGACAGGTGTGATGCTCAGGATCTATTCGGATCGATAACAGTTCGCGTATGGTTTCAAGCGTAAAGCCTAACTGTTTGGCATAACGAATAAACTTAAGCCGTTGAAGATCGGTTTCACCGTAAAGCCGGAACCCGCCTTCGGTTCTTACCTCATGCTCCATCATCTGCTGCTTTTCGTAATAACGAATGGTATCAGGGGTGACGTCTGCCAGCCTGGCCAGTTCTCCAATACGGTACATGCATCAATCCTCTGTTTTATGAAATTCCCCGATCAGGAAGCCTGTATATGAGCGAACCTGCGTATTTTAAGCGCGGGCAGCGTTAATTTAAGGATACGACGGAATAAATAATGCGGGAAGGGGAATTGCAGGTATAAAAAAACCGGGCAAGCCCGGTTTTTCTACGTTACTACAGATTACTCTGCAGCAGCTTCTGTTTGAGACTCGGCGCGATCAACCAGCTCGATGTAAGCCATCGGAGCATTGTCACCAGCACGGAAGCCACACTTCAGAATACGAGTGTAACCACCTGTACGGCTCGCGAAACGCGGACCCAGTTCATTAAACAGTTTTGCCACGATCTCGTTATCACGAGTGCGGGCGAATGCCAGACGAC
>DAMALH010000060.1:0-10332 GCA_032000125.1 Buttiauxella sp.
TGACCTGGCGGGCATCTTGCTGAAAACCGCGGCCTACGGCTTGCTGCGTTTCTCCCTGCCGCTGTTCCCGGAAGCCTCCGCTGAGTTTGCCCCTATCGCCATGTGGCTGGGCGTTATCGGTATCTTCTACGGCGCGTGGATGGCGTTTGCGCAAACCGATATCAAACGTCTGATTGCCTATACCTCCGTTTCCCACATGGGCTTCGTGCTGATCGCCATTTATACCGGCAATCAGTTGGCCTACCAGGGCGCGGTTATTCAGATGATCGCTCACGGTCTTTCGGCGGCGGGTATGTTCATCATCTGCGGCCAGCTCTACGAGCGTCTGCACACCCGTGACATGCGCATGATGGGCGGCCTGTGGAACAAAATTAAATGGCTGCCGGGTCTGTCGATGTTCTTTGCTGTGGCAACGCTTGGGATGCCGGGCACCGGTAACTTCGTCGGCGAGTTTATGATCCTGTTCGGCAGCTTCCACGTGGTGCCGGTTATTACCGTGGTATCGACCTTCGGTCTGGTGTTTGCCTCCGTTTATTCTCTGGCGATGCTGCATCGCGCCTACTTCGGTAAAGCGAAGAGCGAAATCAGCGATAAGCAACTGCCGGGAATGTCGCTGCGCGAGTTCTTTATTATCCTGTTGCTGGTGGTGCTGTTAGTCCTGCTGGGCTTCTGGCCACAGCCAATTCTGGATACCTCGCACGCCGCGATGAGCAACGTGCAGCAGTGGTTCACCAGTTCAATTTCAACTACAAGGCCGTAATTCGCCATGACTATAACTCCTCAACATTTGCAAGCGCTGCTGCCGCTGCTCGTCGTCGGATTGACGGTGGTGGTTGTTATGCTCTCCATAGCGTGGCGACGCGACCATTTTGTCAATGCAACGCTGTCGGTAATCGGTCTTAACGCCGCCCTTGTCTCCCTGTGGTTTGTCGGGCAGGGCGGGGCGATGGACGTTACGCCGCTGATGCGCGTTGACGGCTACTCCATGCTCTATACCGGGCTGGTGCTGCTGGCAAGCCTTGCCACCTGCACCTTCGCTTATCCGTGGCTGCAGGGTTACACCGACAACCGCGAAGAGTTCTACCTGCTGGTGCTGATTGCCGCCATGGGCGGCATTCTGTTAGCGAACGCGAATCATCTGGCCGCGCTGTTCCTCGGCATTGAACTGATTTCACTGCCGCTGTTTGGCCTGATTGGCTATGCCTTCCGTCAGAAACGTTCGCTTGAAGCAAGCATCAAGTACACCATTTTGTCTGCCGCAGCCTCTTCCTTCCTGCTGTTCGGTATGGCGCTTGTGTATGCGGAGTCCGGCAACCTGTCGTTTGTTAGCCTGGGCAAGAGCCTCGCGGATAACATGCTGCACGAGCCGCTGCTGCTGGCGGGCCTGGGCCTGATGATCGTTGGCCTCGGCTTTAAGCTTTCTCTGGTGCCGTTCCACCTGTGGACGCCAGACGTATACCAGGGCGCGCCTGCTCCGGTTTCCACCTTCCTGGCAACCGCCAGTAAAATCGCCATCTTTGGCGTGGTGATGCGTCTGTTCCTCTACGCGCCGGTGGGCAACAGCGAAGCCGTGCGCGTGGTGCTGGGAATTATCGCCTTCGCCTCCATTATCTTCGGTAACCTGATGGCGCTGAGCCAGACCAATATCAAACGTCTGCTCGGTTACTCCTCCATCGCGCATCTGGGCTATCTGATGGTGGCGCTGATTGCGCTGCAAAACGGCAGCATGTCGATGGAATCCGTGGGCGTTTATCTGGCCGGTTACCTGTTCAGCAGCCTCGGCGCGTTCGGCGTGGTCAGCCTGATGTCCAGCCCGTACCGTGGCCCGGATGCAGATTCCCTGTATTCCTACCGTGGTCTGTTCTGGCATAAGCCCATTTTGTCTGCGGTGATGACGGTGATGATGCTTTCCCTGGCCGGTATTCCGATGACGCTGGGCTTTATCGGTAAGTTTTACATCATCGCGGTAGGCGTGCAGGCGCACCTGTGGTGGCTGACTGGCGCCGTTGTGCTGGGCAGCGCCATCGGCCTTTACTACTACCTGCGCGTGACCGTGAGCCTGTATCTGAGCGCGCCTCAGCAGCTCAACCGCGACACCCCAGGGCACTGGGCGTTTACCGCAGGCGGCGTGGTAGTGCTGATCTCCGCCGTGCTGGTACTGCTGCTGGGCGTTTATCCGCAGCCGCTTATCGATCTGGTGCAGCTAGCAAAACCGCTGATGTAAGCTGAGTTACGCTATTAAAAACCGCCGCCTGCCGGCGGTTTTTTTATGCTCAGATTTTGACGGTCATAAAATCTTCAGCCGCAAGGGTTGCCGGGAAAATATCTCTGCATTCGTTGAGTAAAGCTTCACATCCCGTCTGGTCGTAGCGGGAGCTGAAATGGGTTATCACCAGCTGGCCGACGTCTGCAGCTTTCGCCAGATTCGCGGCCTGTACGGAGGTGGAATGCCCGCGGCCGTTGGCCTTTTCTTCCATACCGGCCTCAAGCGTCGCTTCATGCACCATTACATCCGCGCCTTTTGCCAGCGCCAGCCCGGCAGGCGTTGGGCCGGTATCCCCGAAGATAGCTACCGTTTTTCCTTTCTGGGGAGCAGCAAGATAATCCTTACCGTTCAGCACGCGTCCATCCTCAAGCGAAACCGTTTCACCGCGCTTGAGGCGTTGAAAAATCGGCCCCGGACGCACGCCCTGGGCCATTAGACGCGGCGCATCAAGCGCGCCGGGTTTGTCGCGTTGCTCAATTCGATAGCCATAACATTCAACCGGATGGGTTAGCGGGAAGGCGGTGATGCGAAACTCGTCGTCACAAAAAATTTCGCCTTCGCTAATCTCTGTTATCTCAAGAGGGAAGCCGGTCCAGGAACCGCTAAGCTGCAACGCCATGGTAATAAACTCGCGTATGCCCTTCGGGCCGTAAATCGTCAAAGGCGCATCGTTACCGGCCATTGAACGGCTGCACAGCAGGCCCGGCAGGCCAAAAATATGATCGCCGTGCAGGTGCGTAATAAAAATCCTGCTGAATTTACCCGGGTTAAACGCGGTGTTCAGCATCTGGTGCTGCGTTCCTTCACCGCAGTCAAACAGCCAAAGATGCGGCTGATTATTCATGGGGTTAAACACTATCGCGCTGACGTTGCGCGTCTTACATGGCACGCCCGCTGAGGTACCTAAAAAAGTTAACTCCATTGTTTGCTTTTGCTCCAGCAACGGCTAAAAAACCCTTAGTATAAGTCATCTATCATGCCGCAATCAGGAGCACAACCATGACCCACTGGCAGGATCTGCACCATTCCCAACTTAACGTGAGCGACCTCTATAGCGTGCTGGCGCTGCGTAATGCGGTATTTATCGTTGAACAAAACTGCCCGTATCAGGATATCGACGGCGAAGACCTGACGGGTGAAAACCGGCATCTGTTGGGCTGGCGTGACGGCAAGCTTGTGGCCTATGCCAGAATACTGAAAAGCGATAATGATCTGGAGCCGGTGGTGATTGGCCGGGTGATCGTTGATGCGGGCGTGCGGGGTGAAAAATTGGGCTATAAGCTGATGGAGCAGGCGCTGGCTTCCTGCCAGCAGCACTGGCCGGAGAGCACGATTTATCTGGGGGCGCAGGCGCATTTGCAATCTTTCTATGCGCACTTTGGCTTTAAGCCGGTGACCGACATTTATGATGAGGACGGGATCCCACACGTTGGCATGGCAAATCGTTAAAGCCGCAGAGGAGGCAAAAACGAGCGCTATTGTCTATAGTTAGCGGACGAGCACATTTCCTTCCCTTTTGTGGAAATAACACGGAGAAAAATAATGCAACCGTATGAATCTCGTCTTGATGACGATCTGACCCTGCTTAGTGAAACGCTTGAGGAAGTCCTGCGTTCTTCCGGCGATCCGGCAGATCAAAAGTATATTGAGCTGAAAGAACGTGCCGAGCAGGCGCTTAACGATGTCAAAGCGCGCGTCAGTAACGCTTCCGACACGTACTACTACCGCGCCAAACAGGCCGTTTACCGTGCCGATGATTATGTCCGTGAAAAACCCTGGCAGGGTATTGGCGTAGGCGCCGCCGCAGGGCTGGTGCTTGGGCTGCTGTTAGCCCGTCGCTAAGGCAACGCTGGCGCACTTAAGTGCGCCAGATAAAATGAAATCTTACCCATTGGGTGGGATTTTTTTTTATTGCCATAACCACGTATAATCAGGGGATTTTCAGGGCATGTGAGGTACACGTGAATTCAGTAACCGTCGCGCTGCAGCAGCTCCAGCTTGCATTGACCGAAGAATTTGCGGACCAACCCGGCCTTAAGCGCCTGTGTGTTCCCCTCACGTTAAGCGATGATTCCGATCCGCTGGCCTGGCTTGCCTGCCAGCAGCTTTACCCGCAATTTTACTGGCAGCAAAGAGACGGCGATGACGAAGTTGCCGCGCTTGGCGCCGTGCGTAAGTTTAACGCTCTGGCGGATGCTCAGACCTTCCTGAATACCTGGCCGCAAACGCCCTCGCTGCGTATCTGGGGGCTTAATGCCTTCGATCCGGCGCAGGGCTTTTTGTTTTTGTCACGCCTCGAATGGCGGCGAAAAGGGGGCGAGGCGTGCCTGTGGCTGCATCTTTACAGCGAAACATCCTTACGGGATGACGCACGAGAGGCCGCGGCTTTCCTTGAGCGAATCCTCGCGGCTAAGCCTTTGCTGCCGCTTCACCTTCAGTGCCTGAGCGAGCGCCATCAGCCGGGACAGGATGAGTGGCACGATTTGATTGGCAAGGCTACGGTCGCGATTGGCCGCGGTGAGATGGACAAAGTGGTGCTGGCACGCGCCACCGATTTGCACTTTTCCGCGCCGGTTTCCGCCGCAGGCTTTATGGCCGCCAGCCGGCGTGTCAATTTCAACTGCTACCACTTTCTCATGGCGTTTGATGCGCAGAGCGCTTTTCTTGGCTCAAGCCCGGAACGGCTATGGCGGCGTATCGATTCTGCCTTGCGTACGGAAGCCTTAGCCGGCACCGTCGCTAATCACGTTGAGGACTATCACGCCTGGTCTTTAGGCCAGTGGCTGCTAAAAGATGATAAAAATCAGCGCGAAAATATGCTGGTTGTGGAAGATATCTGCCAGCGTCTGAAACAGAAAGTCGGCGTGCTGGACGTACTGCCCGCACAGGTGGTTCGGCTGCGCAAAGTGCAGCACCTGCGTCGTTGTATCTGGACTGAACTGCTTAAGGCGGACGACGCCGTTTGCCTTGAGCAATTGCAGCCCACGGCGGCCGTGGCTGGCCTGCCGCGCGAACCGGCTAAGTCATTCATTAACGACTTTGAACCTTTCGAGCGCGAGTGGTATGCGGGATCGGCGGGATACCTTTCCCGTCATCAAACGGAGTTTTGTGTCGCCCTGCGTTCGGCAAAAATCAGCGGCGCTACGGTCAGACTCTATGCCGGGGCGGGCATTGTCGCAGGTTCAGATGCGGCTCAGGAATGGCAGGAAATCGAAAATAAAGCCGCAGGATTACGCACTTTATTGACCAGAACAGCCTTCTGAATGACACATTACCGGTTCATATCAATATATTCGCTCCAGCAATAAATATAATGAGTCAGCAAAATTGACTCAGGACCTGAACATGTCGATAAGCTCTTTTAACCGCCGTTGGGCGCAGGTGATCCTTGAAGCGCTCGCCCGCCATAGCGTACGCCACGTCTGCATTGCCCCAGGCTCGCGTTCTACGCCGCTGACCTTAACGGCCGCCGAGCATCCGGCTTTTATTTGCCATACCCATTTTGATGAGCGCGGATTAGGGCACCTTGCATTGGGACTTGCGAAAGCCAGCGGTCAGCCTGTTGCGGTGATCGTCACCTCCGGCACGGCGGTAGCGAATCTGTATCCTGCGCTGATTGAGGCGGGGCTTACCGGTGAAAAACTCATCCTGTTGACGGCAGACCGTCCGCCGGAGCTTATCGACTGCGGAGCAAACCAGGCCATCCGTCAGCCGGGTATGTTTGGCTCGCATCCTACCGCCAGCGTGAATTTACCTCGCCCCACGCAGGACATTCCCGCAAGCTGGCTGGTTTCCACCATCGACAGCGCCCTGGGCCAGCAAACAGGCGGCGGCGTGCATATTAACTGCCCCTTTGCGGAGCCGCTATACGGCGCGCCGGATGATACCGGCGTGAGCTGGCAGGAAGCGCTGGGAGACTGGTGGCAGAGCGAAAAACCCTGGCTGCGAGAAATCTACGGTCGTGACATCGTCAAGCAGCGCGACTGGTTTTTCTGGCGGCAGAAACGCGGCGTTGTCGTTGCCGGACGCATGAGTGCGGAAGAGGGCGAGCGGGTAGCGGCATGGGCGAAAATGCTCGGCTGGCCGCTGGTTGGGGATGTGCTCTCGCAAACCGGGCAGCCTTTGCCCTGCGCCGATCTCTGGCTGGGTAACAGCCAGGCGACGACGGAACTGGCGCGCGCGCAAATTATTATCCAGTTTGGCAGCAGCCTGACGGGCAAGCGCGTCCTGCAGTGGCAGGCAACCTGCACGCCGGAAGAATACTGGCTGGTTGATTCGCTCCCCGGCAGGCTCGACCCCGCTAACCACCGCGGACGCCGTTTATCCTGCAATATCGCTGACTGGCTGGAGCTGCATCCCGCCGAGAAGCGCCCTTGCTGGGCAGAAAAGCTGGCGCCGCTGGCGCGTCTTGCTCAGGATGCCGTCGCCCTCGGCACCGCCGAATTTGGTGAAGCGCAGGTAGCGGCCCGCTTGCCTGAACTGCTGCCGGAGGCGGGCCAGCTGTTTGTCGGCAACAGCCTGGTAGTGCGCCTTGTCGATGCGTTTGCGCAGCTACCGGCGGGTTACCCGGTGTACAGCAACCGGGGGGCGAGCGGTATTGACGGCCTGGTATCCACTTCCGCTGGCGTACAGCGTGCCACGGCCCGTTCCACCCTTGCGATTGTAGGCGATCTTTCCGCCCTGTATGACATGAACTCCCTGGCGTTACTCCGCAAGGTTTCCGCTCCCTTTGTCCTGCTTATCGTCAACAACAACGGCGGGCAAATTTTCTCACTCCTTCCAACGCCTGCGCAAGAGCGCGAGCGCTTTTACTGCATGCCGCAGGATGTGAACTTTGCCCACGCGGCGGCAATGTTCAACCTGGATTATTTCAATCCGGGCTCGTGGAGCGAGCTGCAGGAGGCGGTAAACAAAGCATGGCTCTGGCCGCAGGCGACCATCATCGAAATCACTGTGCCGGAAACGGATGGCGCGCAGACGCTGCAGCATTTGCTTGCGCAGGTTAGCCAGGCATGATTTTACATGCCGCATCCTCTTCTGGCCGTCAGGCTGATTCACCCTGCCTGGTCTGGCTGCACGGTTTTTTGGGCAGCGGGCAGGAGTGGCGCGTATTTCACGAAGCCTTTGCCGACTGGCCGCAGCTTCACGTGGATTTACCCGGCCACGGCGGGTCGGCTGATATTACTGTGGATGGCTTTGCTGCCGTAGATAACCTACTGCATAAAACGCTTGTTAGTTACAACATACTTAAGTACTGGCTGGTGGGCTACTCGCTCGGCGGGCGCGTGGCGATGTACCACGCCTGCAAGGGGAAAAACGCAGGTTTGCGCGGGCTGATTGTCGAAGGTGGCCATCCGGGGCTTGCCGATGGCGACGCCCGGCAAAACCGGCAGGCAGCGGACCACGCCTGGGCGCAGCGCTTCTTTCAGGCACCCCTAAGGGAGGTTTTGGCGGACTGGTATCAGCAGCCGGTGTTCGGCTCGCTGACTGATGATGAGCGCAACGAGTTAATCACGCTGCGCTGCCAGAATAACTCCGCGTCGCTCGCTGTGATGCTTGAAGCCACCTCTCTTGGCGCGCAGCCCGACCTGCGTGCGTGCTTACAGAAGCTACGCGTTCCTTTTCATTATGTTTGCGGTGAGCGGGATGAAAAATTCCGCGCCGTGGCGGAAAGCCTGCGCCTTGCACCCAATCTTATCCCCGCAGCCGGGCATAACGCGCACAGGGAAAACCCTGCGGCATTCCGTGCCCGTCTGCTGACTTTATTGCGTCAACCTGTTGAGGACACTCCATGATTTATCCTGATGAACACATGCTTTACGCCCCCGTTGAGTGGCAGGACTGCTCGGAAGGTTACAGCGATATTCGTTATCACAAATCTTCTGACGGCATCGCCAAAATCACCATTAACCGCCCGGAAGTGCGCAACGCTTTCCGCCCTTTAACCGTGAAAGAGATGATTAACGCGCTGGCCGATGCCCGCTATGACGATAATATCGGCGTCATCATTCTGACCGGTGAAGGTGAAAAAGCTTTCTGCTCCGGCGGCGATCAGAAAGTGCGCGGCGACTACGGCGGCTATCAGGATGCGAGCGGCACGCACCATCTGAACGTGCTGGATTTTCAGCGTCAGATTCGTACCTGTCCTAAACCTGTTGTCGCGATGGTTGCCGGTTACTCCATCGGCGGCGGACACGTGCTGCATATGATGTGCGACCTGACTATTGCGGCGGAAAACGCCATCTTTGGCCAGACCGGTCCAAAAGTGGGCTCCTTCGACGGCGGCTGGGGCGCGTCTTATATGGCCCGCATCGTCGGCCAGAAAAAAGCGCGCGAAATCTGGTTCCTGTGCCGCCAGTACGACGCGAAAGAAGCGCTGGATATGGGGCTGGTAAATACCGTGGTGCCGGTTGCCGAACTGGAAAAAGAGACCGTGCGCTGGTGTCGCGAAATGCTGCAAAACAGCCCGATGGCGCTGCGCTGCCTCAAAGCCGCGCTGAACGCGGACTGCGACGGCCAGGCGGGCCTTCAGGAGCTGGCGGGCAACGCCACCATGCTGTTCTACATGACCGAAGAGGGCCAGGAAGGACGCAACGCCTTTAACCAGAAGCGCCAGCCGGACTTCAGCAAATTTAAACGGAATCCGTAATGCGAAGCGTGGGGCTGTGGCGCTTTCAGGTGCCGATGGATGCAGGCGTGGTGCTGCGCGAGCGGCGTCTGAAAACACGCGACGGCCTGCTGGTGCGTCTGACGCAGGGCGATAAAGAAGGGTGGGGTGAGATATCTCCCCTGCCGGGATTTAGCCTCGAAACGCTGGAGGATGCACAGGCCGCCGCGCTGGCATGGCTCGCGGCCTGGCAAGCTGGCGGCGACGCTGGGCTGCCCGCTATGCCGTCCGTTGCCTTTGGCCTTAGCTGCGCGCTGGCGGAAATCAGCGGCGAATTGCCGACGCAGGCCGATTATCGTGCCGCACCGCTTTGTACCGGCGATCCGGACGAACTCTTTGCCATGCTGGCCGCCATTCCCGGTGAAAAAGTAGCAAAGGTGAAGGTCGGCCTGTACGAAGCCGTACGCGACGGCATGGTGGTTAATCTTCTGCTGGAAGCCGTGCCCGATCTGCGATTGCGTTTAGATGCCAATCGTGGCTGGACGCCGCTAAAAGCGCAGCAGTTTGCCAGATACGTTAATCCGGCATTGCGCCCGCGCATCGCTTTTATCGAGGAACCTTGTAAAACCCGCGAACAGTCCCGCGAGTTTTCTCGTGAAACGGGCATCGCCATCGCCTGGGATGAAAGCCTGCGTGAGGCGGATTTTGAATTTGTTGCAGAAGCGGGGTTAAGCGCCGTAGTGATTAAGCCAACCCTTACCGGCAGCCTGGCGAAAGTGCGTAAGCAGGTTGAAATGGCCCACAAGCTGGGATTAACGGCGGTGATCAGCTCGTCCATCGAATCAAGCCTCGGGCTGACTCAACTGGCGCGAATCGCCGCGTGGCTCACGCCGCATACCGTTCCTGGCCTGGATACGCTTGCGCTGATGCAGGCGCAGCTAGTACGCGAGTGGCCGAACAGCCCTTTACCCTGCTGGCAAATTGACAGCCTTGAGCGCCTGATATGAATTTTGTTACCTGGCCCTGGCAGCATTGGGCAAAGAGGCGTGGAGCATCACCGGCGTTAAAACTCGCGGATGAAACGCTTGACTGGATAACGCTTTGCCAGCGTATTGATGCGCTGGCCGGCGGCTTCAGACAGCAGGGCGTTTGCGCAGGACAGGGCGTTGCCCTAAGGGCGAAAAACAGCCCGGAAGCCGTGCTCTGCTGGCTGGCATTGCTGCAATGCGGGGCGCGCATCCTGCCGCTCAATCCTCAACTGCCGGATAGCCTGCTCGCACAATTGCTGCCAGGTTTAACCCTTAGTCATGCTCTGGTGTCTGGTTCTGCGTCGCCCGTTCCCGGCTATACCTCGCTGGACGTCATGCCGGGCGATGCCTGGCAGGCCGACTGGCAGGCGCAGCGGCTGGTGTCGATGACGCTCACCTCCGGCTCCAGCGGCTTGCCAAAGGCCGCGGTG
>DAMALH010000061.1:0-10112 GCA_032000125.1 Buttiauxella sp.
AGGAATACCGCGATCTGATCAAACTGCTGGGCCGCCAGAGCGTGGCGCCCGCCGCCTCCGGCTGGGTGTTCCGCCTGATGCCGTTTGTGACGGTGGGCGTGATGCTGACCGTCGCCACCGCGCTGCCGGTGGTCACCCTCGCCTCGCCACTGCCGTCCCTGGGCGACCTCATCACGCTGATTTACCTGTTCGCCATCGCCCGCTTCTTCTTTGCCATTGCGGGCATGGATACCGGCAGCCCGTTTACGGCGATCGGCGCCAGCCGTGAAGCGATGCTCGGCGTGCTGGTGGAGCCGATTCTGCTGCTCGGCCTGTGGGTTGCGGCCCAGGTGGCGGGCAGTACGCACATCAGCAATATCGCCGCCACGATTTATCACTGGCCGGTTGCGCACTCCTTAACGCTGCTGCTGGCGCTGGCCGCCTGCGCGTTCGCCACGTTTATCGAGATGGGCAAGCTGCCGTTTGACCTGGCCGAAGCGGAGCAAGAGCTCCAGGAAGGCCCGCTCACCGAGTACAGCGGCGCGGGTTTTGCGGTGCTGAAATGGGGGATTTCCCTTAAGCAGCTCGTGGTGCTGCAAATGTTCGTCGGCGTCTTCCTGCCGTGGGGCCAGATGAGCGCATTTAGCTGGGGTGGCCTTGTCATCGCGCTGGTACTGGCGGCGGTGAAGCTGGTGGCGGGCGTACTGATTATTGCGCTGTTCGAAAACAGCATGGCGCGCCTGCGCATGCTGGAAACCTCGCGCATTACCTGGGCCGGTTTTGGCGTTGCCTTTTTAGCCTTCGTCTCCTTGCTGGCGGCGTGATTTAAGAGAATTTAACAATGTCTGAAGAAAAAATTGGTCAACATTATCTTAGCGCGCTGCATCAGCAGTTTCCGCACGCGGTGCTTAACGAGGCGTGGCAGACCAAAGATCAAATCACCGTCACCGTGAAGCTCAATATGCTGCCGGAAGTGGTGGAATGGCTTTACTACCGGCAGGGCGGTTGGCTCTCCGTGCTGTTCGGCAACGATGAACGCCAGCTTTGCGGCAGCTACGCGGTGTACTACGTGCTGTCGATGGAAAGCGGCGTGAAGTGCTGGATCACCGTGCGCGTGGAAGTAGATGCCGATAAGCCGGAGTTCCCGTCCGTTACGCCGCGCGTGCCCGCCGCCGTGTGGGGCGAGCGTGAAGTACGCGATATGTATGGTCTGCAACCCGTAGGTCTGCCGGACGAACGGCGTCTGGTGCTGCCGGACGACTGGCCGGACAATCTTTATCCGCTGCGCAAGGACAGCATGGACTATCGCCAGCGCCCGGCACCGACGGGCGACCAGGAAACCTACGAGTTTATTAACGAGCTGGGCAGCAAAAAGAACAACGTGGTGCCGATTGGCCCGCTGCACGTCACCTCCGATGAGCCGGGCCACTTCCGCCTGTTCGTTGATGGCGAAAACATCATCGACGCCGATTACCGCCTGTTCTACGTCCACCGCGGCATGGAAAAGCTGGCGGAAACCCGCATGGGCTACAACGAAGTCACCTTTCTGTCGGACCGCGTGTGCGGCATCTGCGGTTTCGCCCACAGCACGGCGTACACCACGTCGGTTGAGAACGCGATGGGCATCGTGGTGCCGGAGCGCGCGCAAACGATCCGCGCCATCCTGCTGGAGGTTGAGCGTCTGCACAGCCATCTGCTAAATCTCGGTCTCGCCTGCCACTTTGTCGGCTTTGACTCGGGCTTTATGCAGTTCTTCCGCGTGCGTGAAATGTCCATGAAGATGGCGGAGATCCTCACCGGAGCGCGTAAAACCTACGGCCTGAATCTGATCGGCGGGATTCGTCGCGATCTGCTTAAAGATGACATGATCCAGACCCGCCGGCTTGCGCAGCAGATGCGTCACGAAGTGCAGCACCTGGTGGATATTCTGCTCAGCACGCCAAACATCGAGCAGCGCACCGTGGGGATTGGCCGCCTCGACCCGCAGATCGCCCGCGATTTCAGCAACGTCGGTCCGATGGTTCGCGCCAGCGGCCACGCCCGCGATACCCGCGCCGATCATCCGTTTGTGGGCTACGGCCTGCTGCCGATGGAGGTTCACAGCCTCGAGGGTTGCGACGTACTTTCGCGCCTGAAAGTGCGTATCAACGAAGTCTTTACCGCGCTGAACATGATTGATTTCGGGCTGGACAACCTGCCGGGCGGCCCGCTTGCGGTAGAAGGCTTCACCTACATTCCAAACCGATTTGCGCTGGGCTTCTCAGAGGCGCCGCGCGGGGACGATATTCACTGGAGCATGACCGGCGACAACCAGAAGCTCTACCGCTGGCGCTGCCGCGCCGCGACCTACGCCAACTGGCCAACGCTGCGCTATATGCTGCGCGGCAACACGGTTTCCGACGCGCCGCTGATTATCGGCAGCCTCGACCCTTGCTACTCCTGCACCGACCGTATGACGGTGGTGGACGTGCGCAAGCGCCAGACAAAGGTGGTGCCGTACAAAGAGCTTGAGCGCTACAGCATTGAGCGCACGAATTCGCCGCTGAAATAGTCCGGAGTCACTATGTTTAACTTCATCAAAAAAGCCCTTAAAGACGGCGTGGCCACCGAGTCATATCCGCTACAGCCGATAGCCGTGGACCCGAACTTTCGCGGCAAGCCGGAGCGCAATCCTCAGCAATGCATCGGCTGCGCGGCGTGCGTAAACGCCTGCCCGTCCAATGCGCTGAGCGTGGAAACCGATCTGGTTAACGGGCAGCTGGCATGGGCCTTTAACCTCGGGCGCTGCATCTTCTGCGCGCGCTGTGAAGAGGTCTGTCCGACGGCGGCTATCACGCTTTCACAGCAGTACGAGCTGGCGGTGTGGAATAAAGCAGATTTCCTTCAGCAGGCGCGCTTTGACCTGTGCAACTGCCGCGAATGCGGCAGGCCCTATGCCGTACAAAAAGAGATCGACTACGCCATCGCGCTGTTGCAGCACAACGGCGACAGGCGCGCCGAATCACACCGCGCCTCGTTTGAAACCTGTCCGGACTGCAAACGCCAGCAGGGTCTGGTGTCGTCCGACCGCATTAACTTTAGCCGCCAGATAAGAGAGGCTAGCTAATGAGCAATCTATTAGGCCCGCGCGACGATAAAGGCATGCCGGTACCGTTGACGGTGGACGAATCCATTGCCAGCATGAAGGCGTCGCTGCTGAAAAAAATCAAGCGCTCAGCCTACGTTTATCGCGTGGACTGCGGCGGCTGCAACGGCTGTGAAATTGAGATTTTCGCTACGCTTTCGCCACTTTTCGATGCAGAACGCTTTGGTATTAAAGTCGTTCCTTCTCCGCGCCACGCCGATATTCTGCTGTTTACCGGTGCGGTGACCCGCGCGATGCGCTCGCCTGCGCTGCGCGCCTGGGAATCCGCTCCCGATCCGAAAGTCTGCATCTCCTACGGCGCCTGCGGCAACAGCGGCGGCATCTTCCACGATCTTTACTGCGTATGGGGCGGTACCGACAAAATCGTGCCGGTGGACGTGTATATCCCCGGCTGCCCGCCAACGCCTGCCGCCACGCTGTACGGTTTTGCCATGGCGCTTGGCCTGCTTGAACAAAAAATTCATGCCCGATCAGCCGGTGAACTGGACGCGCAGCCCGCGCAAATTCTGCATCCTGAGATGGTTCAGCCGCTGCGCGTGTGTATCGACCGGGCCGCCCGCCGCCTGGCGGGCTACCGCTATGGTCGCCAGATTGCCGATAGCTATATGAGCCATCTCACCGCAGGCGGCGATGCAGTCCAGCGGTGGCTGGCCGCCGAGAGCGATCCGCGCCTGAACGAGATTGTTGCCAACCTCGAAAGCCTGGTGCAGCAGGAACGCGTGCCATGAGCGAATCGGTGGTGTTTTGCCAGCTCAGCCGCAAGTTCGTTGACGACAACGACAGCACCCCGGCGGACGCGCAGCAGGTAGTTTATTACAGCCTGGCCATCGGCCATCATCTCGGCGTAATCGACTGCCTGAAAGAGAACCTGGTTTGCCCGTTTACAGACTATCGGGCATGGATCGCCACGCTTGCAGAAGGCAGCGAAGCGCGGCGAAAAATGGAAGGCGTGCCGCGCTATGGCGAAATCGTCATTGACCAGAGTCACGTCGTCCTGTTGGCGAAAGCTTTTGATGCGGCAAAACCCGGACAAACGCCGACGCAACAGCGCTGGAGCCAGGTGTTGCTCAATATGCTGCAGGCGATTCAACTTGAACCCGCCGTTTATCTGATGGTCCGGAGGCGCTATGACTAACGTTTTACTCTGTATCGGCAACAGCATGATGGGCGATGACGGCGCGGGCCCGTTGCTGGCGGAGATGTGCCAGGCCGCGCCAAAAGGCGACTGGGTTGTTATCGACGGCGGCACCGCGCCCGAAAACGACGTGGTGGCGATTCGCGAACTGCGCCCGGAACGACTGCTGCTGGTAGACGCGACGGATATGGGTCTGAACCCCGGCGAGATCCGCCTTATCGATCCGGATGACATCGCCGAAATGTTTATGATGACCACCCACAATATGCCGCTCAACTATCTGGTGGATCAGTTGAAAGCAGACGTTGGAGAGGTGGTTTTCCTCGGTATTCAGCCGGATATCGTGGGCTTTTATTACCCGATGACCGACGCGGTGAAAGCTGCGGTAGAAACGGTTTACCAGCGTTTGGCCAACTGGGAAGGCAAAGGTGGCTTTACCGAGTTGGCCGCGCCTGAGTTTGATGCATAAGGATAACGGGCAGGGAACGCCTTCATTCTCACTGTCACGGGTGGGAAATGCATTTTTTGCCCGACGGCTGGTGGGGGAATTTATATTTCCGCACCATAACTCAAATTAACGTCAAAATATCCAGCTATACCCGCATTTGTTCCCGATTATTAAGTAAATTATTCGTCAGTAATAAGAAATAAACTTTCTTTGCGTCATCCAGACTTCGAAAACCCCTGTGATTTAGCGAATTAGCAAATAAAAATAGGCTTTGCGACAGCATAAAATATAAACATGCTGGCGCATAATTCAGTATGGAATCATGACTCCCTTTATATAAGACCTTTAAGGGGAAATGCATGAAAAAGTTAGCATTTATCACTGGATTAAGCCTCTTGCTATTAACCGGTTGTGCAAAGAAGACTTGCGAAAGCGCCGTCATACCCGCGTTGGTTGCATCATTTCAGGTTATTGCACCCGCTGTGCGGGCTCAATATTACCCCGCCGGCCCCGCAGGAATAACGTTTGCAGGAATGCCGCAAAAAACCGGATGCCATACAGGTGTACCGCAAAGCTTCCTGGAAAAAATATCAGGCAGAATTCCAGAAACTCACCGCCATTGCTAATAAGTATCAGCGGGTCAAAGAAATAATCGGATCGGATATTAATGACGTCGTGATGCCGCACACCGATTTCCAGACTCTCGAACGGTGCTTTCATATTAATAGCCGTCTGGTTCAGCTGATAGTTAAATCCTGATTTCACGCTGACCGCGAGCGAAGGCCAGGCTGTTCCCACGCTGTACGTTTCTGAATACCCCTCCTCGCCCTTTTCTGCGCTGTAACCGTGCTTTTTCTTCCGTCATTAATCCTCTGTCATTTGCCTGAGCGTCATCGTCATAACTGTCGATGTCACTGTCATCATCAGCCATGGATTCTCATAAATTCATTTAATATCAATTAATTAAAAAATGGCACGCTTTATGCCTAGCTTTGCGGACAATAACAAACTCAGTCCAGGAGTTTATGATGAACCGCTTCATCATTGCTGATTCGAGCAAATGTATTGGCTGCCGCACCTGCGAAGTAGCCTGTGTCGTGTCCCATCAGGAAGAACAGGATTGCTCGCAGCTCACCCCGCAGGCTTTTCTTCCGCGCATCCACGTCATTAAGGGCGTGAATATCTCCACCGCCATGATGTGCCGCCAGTGTGAAGATGCGCCCTGTGCCAACGTCTGCCCGAACGGCGCAATCAGCCGCGATCGGGGCTTTGTGAACGTGATGCAGGAACGCTGTATCGGCTGCAAAACCTGCGTTGTCGCCTGCCCCTATGGCGCAATGGAAGTCGTGGTGCGCCCGGTAGTGCGCAACAGCGGCGCGGGCCTGAACGTGATGGCCGAAAAGGCAGAAGCCAATAAATGCGATCTCTGCCACCACCGCGAAGCGGGTCCGGCGTGTATGGAAGCCTGCCCGACCAACGCCATTATTTGCATTGACCGCAACAAACTCGAACAGATAAGCGCCGAAAAGCGCCGCCGCGCCGCGTTTGATGCGACCTCATCGCTGATTTTCTAAACCCAGCGTTTCAACTTTTAACAGGTCTGTTAATAATGAAAAAAATTACCAGCGTCTGCCCTTACTGCGGTGCGGGCTGCAAACTGAAACTGGTTGTGGATAACAACAAAATTATTCGTGCCGAAGCGGCCGACGGCGTCACCAACCAGAACGAACTTTGCCTGAAAGGCTATTACGGATGGGATTTCTTAAACGATACGAAGCTGCTCACGCCGCGTCTCACCCAACCTATGATCCGCTATGAAAAAGGCGGCAGGCTCCAGCCGGTAAGCTGGGAAGAGGCCATAAGCTATACCGCGAAGCGCCTGAAGGACATCAAAGAGAAGTTCGGCCCGCGCGCCATTATGACCACCGGTTCGTCACGCGGAACGGGCAATGAAACGAACTATGTGATGCAGAAATTTGCCCGGGGCGTGCTGAACACCAATAACGTCGACTGCTGCGCACGCGTCTGCCATGGCCCCTCGGTAGCCGGTTTACAGGTGACGCTGGGCAACGGCGCCATGAGCAACTCCATTGGCGATATAGAAAACTCGAAATGTCTGCTGGTGTTCGGCTATAACTGCGCCGATTCGCACCCGATCGTGGCCCGCCGCGTGATTAAAGCGAAGGAAAACGGTGCGAAAATCATCGTTTGCGATCCGCGCCGCATCGAAACCGCCCGCATTGCCGATCAGCATCTGCAGCTGAAAAACGGCTGCAATATGGCGCTGGTTAACGCCTTTGCCTGGGTGCTGCTGGAAGAAAATCTCTACGATAAAGAATACGTAGCGAAGCATACCGAAGGGCTGGACGCCTACCGCGAAATCGTTAAGGGCTACGCCCCGGAAGAGGTTGAACATCTGACCGGCGTGCCCGCGCAGCAGGTTCGCCAGGCGATGCGCACCTTTGCCGCCGCGCCTTCTGCCACCATTATGTGGGGCATGGGCGTAACGCAGTTCGGCCAGGCGGTTGACGTGGTGAAAGGGCTGGCAAGCCTCGCGCTGCTCACCGGTAATCTGGGCCGTGAAAACGTCGGCGTGGGCCCGGTTCGCGGGCAAAACAACGTGCAGGGCGCCTGCGATATGGGCGTGCTGCCGAACCAGTTCCCCGGCTATCAGGACGTGGTGGACGCGGATATCCGGACGAAGTTCGCCAAAGCCTGGGGCATCAATCCCGACGATATGGATGACCAGGTGGGCGTGCGCATCACCGAGGTGCCGCATCTGGCGCTGGAAGGCAAAATCAAAGCCTACTACATCATGGGCGAAGACCCGCTACAGACCGAGGCCGATCTGGGTCTGGTGCGCAGCGGTTTCGAAGCGCTTGATTTCGTGGTGGTGCAGGACATCTTTATGACCAAAACCGCCGAAATGGCGGACGTGCTGTTGCCGGCAACCTCCTGGGGCGAGCACGGCGGCGTCTTTACCTGTGCGGACCGCGGCTTCCAGCGTTTCGAAAAGGCCATTGAGCCTAAGTACAACGTCAAGCGCGACTGGGAAATCATCAGCCTGCTCGCCAGTGAGATGGGTTATCCGATGCACTACGAGAATAACCAGCAGATCTGGGATGAGCTGCGCGAACTCTGCCCGCTGTTCTACGGCGCCACCTACGAGAAAATGGGCGACATGGGCCACGTGCAGTGGCCGTGCCCGACGCTTGACCATCCGGGCACGCCGTATCTCTATAAAGACAGCAGGTTTGATACGCCAACCGGTAAAGGCCAGCTTTTTGCCGCCGCCTGGCGCGCGCCTGCTGAGCTGCCGGACGCGGATTACCCGCTGGTGCTGTGCACCGTTCGCGAGGTGGGGCATTACTCCTGCCGCTCAATGACCGGCAACTGCGCCGCACTGCAAATGCTGGCCGACGAACCGGGCTTCGTGCAGATCCATCCGGAAGACGCGGTTCGTCACGGCATTAAGGATCGCCAACTGGTGTGGGTCAGCTCCCGTCGCGGCAAGGTCATCAGCCGGGCGGACGTGAATGAGCGCATCAATAAAGGCTCGGTTTATATGACCTACCAGTGGTGGATCGGCGCCTGTAACGAACTGACGCAGGACAACCTCGATCCGATTTCCAAAACGCCAGAAACGAAATACTGCGCGGTGAACGTCAGCAGTATTGCCGACCAGCAGTGGGCGGAAAACTACGCGCAGACTACCTACAGCGATATGAAAGCGCGCCTGCGCCGAGCCGTAGAGGCTTAAAATCCAGTTCCCTCTCCCTTCCGGGGAGGGGATGAGGGGAATAGTGTGAATTTTAACGGCGTGATGCTGCGCATTCGCGGCAAAGTGCAGGGCGTAGGCTTCCGGCCTTTTGTCTGGCAGCTGGCCCGGCGGCTCAGCCTCACCGGCGACGTCTGCAATGACGGCGCGGGCGTGGTGGTCCGCCTGGCTACTGACGCCAGCGAGTTTCTTACCCGGCTTCACGCCGAATGCCCGCCGCTGGCGCGCATTGATGATATTGCATCCTCTGCCCTGCGCTGGGAAACGCTGCCGGCAAGCTTCACCATCCGCCACAGCGATGCCGGAACAATGGATACGCAAATCGTGCCGGACGCCGCAACCTGCCCGGACTGCCTGCGCGAATTAAACGATCCCGCTGACCGACGCTACCGTTACCCCTTTATCAACTGCACGCACTGCGGGCCGCGCTTCACAATCATCTGCGGCATGCCGTACGACCGCCCAAAAACGGTGATGGCCGCTTTTCCGCTTTGTCCGGCCTGCGAGGCAGAGTATAGCAACCCGATGGACAGGCGCTTCCACGCGCAGCCCATCGCCTGTCCCGACTGCGGGCCGCAGATTTACTGGCAAAGCGGCGAGCAGTATCTGAGACGAGAACAGGCCTTGCAGGAAGCGGTTTCGGCTTTGAAAGCCGGGCAAATCGTAGCGATAAAGGGTCTCGGCGGGTTTCACCTGGCCGTTGACGCTCAAAACAATGCCGCCGTCGAACGGCTGCGTGCTCGCAAGCAGCGCCCGTCAAAACCGCTGGCGGTGATGCTGCCAGCCAGCTTCGATTTACCTCCGCAGATTTTAGCCCGGCTAAATACCCCTGCCGCGCCCATTGTACTGATGGAAAACTCTGCGCTACCGGGCTTAAGCAAGTTAATCGCGCCGGGTCTCATGGAGACAGGCGTCATGCTGCCCGCCAACCCGCTGCAACATCTGCTTATGCAGGATTTTGGCAGGCCGCTGGTGATGACCTCCGGCAACCTGAACGGCAGGCCACCCGCGCTCACCAACGAGCAGGCGCTTGGGGATTTAGCAACGATTGCCGACGGCTGGCTGTTGCATAACCGCGACATCGTGCAACGCATGGATGACTCCGTTGTGCGCCCCAATGGGGAAGTTCTACGCCGGGCGCGCGGTTTTGTACCGGACGCCCTGCCGCTGCCGCCCGGCTTTACCGGCCTGCCGCGCATTCTGGCTTTGGGCGCGGAGCTAAAAAATACCTTCTGCCTGCTGCGCGGCAGCGAGGCGGTGCTCAGCCAGCACCTTGGCGATCTCTCGGAGGATGGCGTTGAGCAGCAGTGGCAGCAGGCCCGGCAGCTGATGTGCCAGACCTGGGATTTTGCGCCTGAACATATCGTTATTGATGCGCATCCAGGCTATCACAATACGCAGCCTGGACGCGGGATGAACCTTCCGGTGAGCGAAGTTTTGCATCACCACGCCCACGCCGCCGCCTGCATGGCCGAACACGGCTGGCCGCTGGACGGCGGCGAGGTTATCGCCCTGACGCTCGACGGTATCGGCATGGGCGCAGATGGAGCGTTATGGGGCGGTGAATGTTTACAGGTGAGCTACCAGAGCTGCAAGCGCCTGGGCGGCCTGCCCGCGGTGGCGCTGC
>DAMALH010000062.1:0-9629 GCA_032000125.1 Buttiauxella sp.
TCGTACCGAAAGGTCTGCCTTTCTCCATCGTCAACCAGGCGCTGGGTAAGAAAGCTATCTCCAAAATGCTGAACACCTGTTACCGCATTCTGGGCCTGAAGCCGACCGTAATCTTCGCTGACCAGACAATGTATACCGGCTTTGCTTACGCGGCGCGTTCAGGTGCATCTGTTGGTATCGATGACATGGTCATCCCGGAGAAGAAAACTGAAATTATCTCTGAAGCCGAAGCAGAAGTTGCTGAGATTCAGGAACAGTTCCAGTCCGGTCTGGTTACCGCAGGCGAGCGTTACAACAAAGTTATCGATATCTGGGCTGCGGCGAACGATCGTGTATCCAAAGCGATGATGGATAACCTGCAAACTGAAACCGTGATTAACCGTGACGGCCAGGAAGAGCAGCAGGTTTCCTTCAACAGCATCTACATGATGGCCGACTCCGGTGCGCGTGGTTCTGCAGCACAGATTCGTCAGCTGGCAGGTATGCGTGGTCTGATGGCGAAGCCAGATGGCTCCATCATCGAAACGCCAATCACCGCGAACTTCCGTGAAGGTCTGAACGTACTCCAGTACTTCATCTCCACGCACGGTGCGCGTAAAGGTCTGGCGGATACCGCACTTAAAACAGCGAACTCCGGTTATCTGACGCGTCGTCTGGTTGACGTTGCACAGGATCTGGTCGTAACTGAAGACGATTGTGGCACCCTCGAAGGTATCACCATGACCCCGGTTATCGAGGGTGGTGATGTTAAAGAGCCACTGCGCGATCGCGTACTGGGTCGTGTAACCGCGGAAGACATTCTGAAGCCGGGTACCGCAGACATTCTGGTTCCACGCAACACGCTGCTGCACGAACAGTGGTGTGACCTGCTGGAAGCGAACTCTGTTGACTCCGTGAAAGTGCGTTCCGTTGTATCCTGTGACACCGACTTTGGTGTTTGTGCGCACTGCTATGGTCGTGACCTGGCGCGTGGCCACATCATCAACAAAGGTGAAGCTATCGGCGTTATCGCGGCACAGTCCATCGGTGAGCCGGGTACACAGCTGACGATGCGTACGTTCCACATCGGTGGTGCGGCATCTCGTGCGGCTGCTGAATCCAGCATTCAGGTGAAAAACAAAGGTAGCATCAAGCTCAGCAATGCGAAGTCGGTTGTTAACTCCGCAGGCAAGCTGGTTGTGACCTCTCGTAACACCGAGCTGAAGCTGATCGACGAATTCGGTCGTACCAAAGAGAGCTATAAAGTTCCTTACGGTGCGGTAATGGCGAAAGGTGATGGCGAGCCGGTTGCAGCGGGCGAAACCGTAGCGAACTGGGATCCACACACCATGCCGGTCATCACCGAGGTAAGTGGTTTCATCCGCTTCACCGACATGATTGACGGCCAGACCATTACTCGTCAGACCGACGAACTGACCGGCCTGTCATCCCTGGTGGTTCTGGATTCTGCAGAACGTACCGCGGGCGGTAAAGACCTGCGTCCGGCGCTGAAAATTGTTGATGCTCAGGGTAACGACGTGCTGATCCCAGGTTCCGATATGCCTGCTCAGTACTTCCTGCCGGGTAAAGCGATTGTGCAGCTGGAAGATGGCATTCAGATCAGTGCGGGTGATACCCTGGCGCGTATTCCTCAGGAATCCGGCGGTACCAAGGATATTACCGGTGGTCTGCCACGCGTTGCCGACCTGTTCGAAGCGCGTCGTCCGAAAGAGCCTGCGATCCTTGCTGAAATCAGCGGTATCATCTCGTTTGGTAAAGAAACCAAAGGCAAACGCCGTCTGGTTATCTCCCCAATCGACGGCAGCGATGCCTACGAAGAGATGATTCCGAAATGGCGTCAGTTGAACGTGTTTGAAGGCGAGCGCGTTGAACGTGGTGACGTGGTTTCCGATGGTCCAGAGTCTCCGCACGACATTCTGCGTCTGCGTGGCGTCTATGCTGTTACTCGTTACATCACCAACGAAGTGCAGGACGTTTACCGTCTGCAGGGCGTTAAGATTAACGATAAACACATCGAAGTCATCGTGCGTCAGATGCTGCGTAAAGCAACCATTGTTAACGCCGGCAGCTCCGACTTCCTGGAAGGTGAGCAAGCTGAATACTCCCGCATCAAGATCGCTAACCGCGAGCTGGAAGCGAACGGCAAGATCAACGTGTCTTATGCACGTGACCTGCTGGGTATCACCAAAGCTTCTCTGGCAACCGAGTCCTTCATCTCCGCGGCATCGTTCCAGGAGACCACTCGTGTGCTTACCGAAGCAGCCGTTGCGGGTAAACGTGACGAACTGCGCGGCCTGAAAGAGAACGTTATCGTGGGTCGTCTGATCCCGGCCGGTACCGGTTATGCGTACCACCAGGATCGTATGCGCCGCCGTGCAGCGGGTGAAATCCCTGCCGCGCCTCAGGTTACCGCTGAAGACGCTTCTGCAAGCCTTGCAGAACTGTTGAACGCAGGCCTGGGCGGTAGCGACAACGAGTAATCGTTCCTGAGCTAACGCTAAATTAAAAACCCGCTTCGGCGGGTTTTTTTATAGGCGTTTTCCGGCGCGGAGGCCATTATTCTTCGGCGATGAAGCGCAAAATCCCTGCCTGGCGCGGTGGTTTACCGGTATCGCTGGTATGATTAACGCCGTCCAACACAGGCACTTCCGGGAAATCGAACGGGCTTATGCCTTCCAGGCAGGCGACGTTCACCCCGTACTGATTCTGGTTAGAACGCCGCTGGTGATGGGTGTAAATCCCGCAGCGCGAGCAGAAAAAGTGTTGTGCAGATCCGGTATTAAACCGATAGCTGGTCAGCATCTCTTCGCCCTGCAGAATAGCGATTCCGCCCATTTCCGCTGAAACAACCACGGCGCCACGCATACGACAATATGAACAGTTGCAGCGGCGAACCGTGCGAAAACCATCGCTGAGCCTGGCTTCAAAACGTACGGCCCCGCAGTGGCATTGTCCGGTCAGGGTAGTTTTATCTTCAACCATTTCTTATGCTCCTGTTTTAGTGCTGTGTCCTGGGATTAACAGTGAAAGAGCAAAGCATAGAACAATAGCGGATAAGTTTTGTGACGGCGGTCGTGGACGTTATTTAAGCAACGTTAAGGCAGAAAAAAAATGCCCGCCGAGGCGAGCATTTCATGTCCGAACAGGGAGGCAATCAGTTAATCAGTGGCAGGCGGCGGTACAGCTCAATCATATCGCCCGCCAGATCCTGGATAACCATCGCGTTCATCAGGTGATCCTGAGAGTGTACGGTGATCAAATTAACAGGCAGTTTGCCGGAGCCTTCGTCCAGACCGATAAGCTGGGTTTGAATTTTATGAGCATGCTTCACAAATTCACGTGACTCTTCCATTGCTTGCTCCGCCGCGTCAAACTCTCCTTTGCGCGCAAGCTGCAATGCCGTCAGTGCCTGGCTACGTGCGCTACCGGCGTTGACCAGCAATTCCATGATAATTGATTCTAAATCTTCCACGTCTTCATCACTCCATCAGTTTTAAAGCTTTATCGAGCACCACGTCGCCTTTCATCATGCCGTAATCCATCATATCGATAACGGCGACGGTTTTGCCCATCGGCTCGGCGATGGCCTGAAGCCTGGCATGCTCATATTTAACCTGGGGACCGAGGAGCACAATATCAGCGGTATCGATATTGTCTTTGAATTCTGCGACAGGGACAGCCTTGATAGTGACGTCAACACCTTTCTTCTGCGCTGCGTCCTTCATTCGTTGAACTAGAATGCTGGTAGACATGCCGGCAGCACAACACAACACGATATTTTTCATAGGATGCTCTCAATGCCCGTTGGATAGAGAGATAATTATCCGCGAGCGCCTGTGCAACAACCGCTTTAGCTTGATTGTGTGTCAGGTATCACAAAAGAATCTGTCAAATCCTGAAACCGGTTACAGCGCTTGTTTTTCCGTAAAAAGTTGTGCGCTAAATTGGTGAAAGGCGGGGCGGTAATGGGAAGGGAGGGTTGCCACCCCGGTCGGGATATCCTGTCCGACGGGGTGACAATATTTCAGGCAGGCCGTTATAACAACGCCGGGCGACAGAGCTTTTGGCAGCCTTCTGATACTTATTTCTTTTTTATGCAAACTTACACCGTTACTGCGAACGTCTTCCCAGGAAACTATCCCAGTCTTTCCACACGGGCTGTAAGCCTGAGCGAGTCAAAGCCGCGGCGACCTCCGCGGGCGTTCGCCCATCGTGCGGAGTAAACTGCTCAAGTTCGGGATGGTTATCGGCATAGCCTCCCGGCTGTGTTTTAGAAAACGCGCTCACGTTATTAATGGCAATCGGAATAACGCTATCGCGAAACCACGGTGATTCACGGGTGGACAGCGAAAGCTCGACGTCGGGCGCCAGCAGGCGAAAAGCGCATATCACCTGCACAAGCTGGCTTTCGCTCATTACCGAAGCGGGCTCCACGCCGCCGGTGCAGGGCCGCAGACGAGGAAACGAAATTGAATAACGGCTTTGCCAGTAACGTTGCTGTAGCCACAGCAGGTGTTCCGCCACCATAAAACAGTCGGTACGCCAGCTATCGGAAAGCCCGGTTAACGCCCCAAGCCCGATTTTATCTATCCCGGCGCGCCCCAGCCGATCCGGTGTTTCCAGACGCCAGAAGAAATCCTGCTTGTTGCCCTTCAGATGGTGCTGTGCGTACACCGCCTGATGGTAGGTTTCCTGATAAACCATCACGCCATCCAGCCCGAGCGTTTTGAGCTCCGCATATTCATGCTCGTCCAGCGGCTGCACTTCCATTTGCAGCGAGCTGAAGCGGCTGCGGATTGCGGGCAGGTGCTGGCGAAAATAATCCATGCCCACTTTGGTCTGGTGCTCGCCGGTGACCAGCAGCAGATGTTCAAATCCAAGCTTGCGTATCGCCTCGCACTCTCTTGCAATCTCAAGCTCGTCCAGCGTCTTGCGCTTAAGCTTATTGCTCATTGAAAATCCGCAATAGGTACAGTCGTTGGCGCAGAGATTAGAAAGATATAGCGGCACATAAAAACTGACCGTATTGCCAAAACGCTGGCGGGTCAGGCGCTGCGCCCGCTGGGCGAGGGGTTCGAGGTATTGGCTGGCCGCCGGTGAAAGCAGGGCCATAAGATTGTCGCGGGTAATTTTGCGGCTGTTTAGCGCCTGCTCAACGTCCGTCGACGTTTTGCTGTTGATGCGTAGCGTGATGTCGTCCCAGTCCAGCTCACGCCAGCGCTCGGTGAAAGTTTCCGCCATCACACGCCCTCCTGGCTGAACTGCAGAAACTGCGTTAGCGGGCTGGAAGCCAGCGCCCGCTGGTGGCGCGTGCCCAGGCCTGCCTGCGAAGCAATAATCCCGGCTTCTGTCGCCAGCCGGAAAGCCTGCGCCATCCGTATCGGGTCCTGCGCTACGGCAATCGCGGTATTCACCAGAACGGCGGAAGCGCCCATCTCCAGCGCTTCTGCGGCATGGCTGGGCGCACCGATCCCCGCATCCACCACTACCGGGACCGTTGCCTGGTCAATGATGATTTCGAGCAATGCGCGCGTCTGTAAGCCCTGATTTGAGCCGATGGGCGCCCCGAGCGGCATCACGGCGGCACATCCCACGTCTTCCAGCCGCCTGCACAAAACCGGGTCCGCGCCGCAATACGGCAGAACGACAAACCCCTGTTTGACGAGCATTTCGGCAGCCTTCAGGGTTTCGATGGGGTCCGGCATCAGATAACGCGCATCCGGATGAATTTCCAGCTTTACCCAGTGCGTGCCAAGCGCCTCGCGGGCCAGCTGTGCGGCAAAGATGGCTTCATCTGCGGTTTTTGCGCCGGAGGTATTGGGTAGCAGTTGCACGCCCGCGTCCAGCAACGGGGCGAGAATAGCGTCGTTATGGTTTCTCAAATCGACGCGCTTCATCGCCATCGTTACCAGTTGTGAACCGGAGGCGCGAATGGCGTCGACCATCACCTCAGGAGAGGAGAATTTCCCGGTCCCGGTAAACAGGTGAGAAGAAAACGTTTTATCAGCGATCTGAAGCATATTAACCTCCGGCAATGGCCTGAAAGAGCAGGATCTGGTCGCCATCGCGCAGCATACGGGCTTCCCAATGCTCCCGCGGGACGATGGTCTGATTTACGGCCAGCGCGACGCCCGGCTTCAGTAAACCTAAGTGTTCCAGCAGGGTCGCCAGCGTAAGGTCATCGGCACACTGCATGGGTTCGTCGTTAAAGTGAATGCGCATCTTCCCCCCCGCAAACCGGACACCGGGCGGACTTTTGCATGCTCAGGACGCGCCAGCTATGCTGGCGGGCGTCGAACAGCCGCAATGAACCGCTTGCCGGGACTATGCCGGTGAGCAGCTTGATGGCTTCGAGCGCCTGGAGCGTGCCCATCACGCCGACGACCGGACCGATGACGCCCGCGTTACGGCAGTTTCGTTCCGGCTCGTTTTCATCCGGCCACAGGCAGCGATAGCATCCGTTCTCCCACGGCGGCGTTAACACCATTAATTGCCCGCCAAAGCCCACGGCGCTGGCGGAAATTAACGGCTTATTATGGGTAACGCAGGCGGCGTTAATTGCCTGACGCGTAGCCATATTGTCGCTGCAATCCAGCACTAAATTGACCCCGCTGACCGCCTGGTTAAGGGGTTCCCCATGCAAACGTTCGCTTATTACCTGCAGTTCAATAGCGGGATTAAGCTGCTGGAGGCGCTGCCGGGCTACCTGCGATTTTGGCTGGCCGATGTCCTGCGAGGTGAATAAGATCTGCCGCTGAAGATTACTGATATGCACGTTGTCATCATCAGCCAGAACCAGCGTGCCGACGCCTGCTGCGGCAAGGTAAAGCGCAGCCGGCGAACCTAATCCGCCCAGCCCGACGATAAGTACGCGGCTGGCGAGCAGTTTTTTCTGCCCTTCCAGAGCGACGTCTTCCAGCAGAAGGTGCCGGCTGTAGCGCATGAAATCTGCATCATTCATCGCCTGCTCCTGCGAGCTTAAGCAGCTGCGCCGTTGCCGCGCGCCAGTCCGCAGCCTGAGTAATCGCGCTGACCACCGCCACGCTCCCTACGCCAGTCGCGAGCACGGCCGGAACGCGGTCGATGCTGATGCCGCCAATGGCCACGGTTGGATAATCACCGAGCGTTTTGACATGTGCGGCGAGCTGCTCCAGCCCTTGCGGAGAAGAGGGCATCTGCTTGGTATTGGTCGGGAAGACATGCCCCAGCGCAATGTAAGAAGGACGCGCAGCCAGGGCGCGATCCATTTCCATATTATCGTGTGTGGAAAGCCCAAGGCGCAGGCCCGCATCGCGAATGGCATCCAGATTTGCCACGTCCAGGTCCTCCTGCCCCAGATGCACACCGTAAGCGCGGTGTTTGATTGCCAGCCGCCAGTAATCGTTGATGAACAGCCGGGCCTCAACGCGCTGGCCGAGCCTGATGGCGGCAATAATATCGGCCTCGACCTCTTCGTCACGCTTGTCTTTGATACGCAGCTGAATCGTGCGAACGCCCGCCTCAAGCAGGCGGGCAATCCACTCCACGCTATCCACAACCGGGTAAAGCCCCAGCCGTTGAGGTACGGCCGGGAAGGCGGATTTAGCCGTCATACTTCCTCCTGACGCAGATAAATTTCGCCGCCTTTGGCCCGGAAGGACTGCGACATGTCTTCCATACCGACTTCAATAGTTTGCTTCGCGGCGAAATCGCGGACTTCCTGCGAGATTTTCATTGAGCAGAATTTTGGGCCGCACATAGAGCAGAAGTGGGCAACTTTGCCGGACTCCTGTGGCAGCGTTTCGTCGTGATAAGCGCGTGCGGTGAAGGGGTCGAGCGCCAGGTTGAACTGGTCTTCCCAGCGGAATTCGAAACGCGCTTTCGACATAGCGTTATCGCGAATCTGCGCGCCAGGATGGCCTTTTGCCAGATCGGCGGCGTGCGCCGCAATTTTGTAGGTGATAAGCCCCTGCTTAACGTCCTCTTTATTGGGCAAGCCCAGATGCTCTTTTGGCGTGACGTAGCAAAGCATCGCGCAGCCAAACCAGCCGATCATCGCCGCGCCAATCCCTGACGTGAAGTGATCGTAGCCGGGTGCAATATCGGTCGTTAGCGGCCCGAGGGTGTAGAACGGCGCTTCGTGGCAGTGCTCCAGCTCTTCCGTCATATTGCGGCGGATCATCTGCATTGGCACGTGCCCCGGTCCTTCAATCATCACCTGAACGTCATATTCCCAGGCGATTTTTGTCAGCTCGCCCAGCGTATGCAGCTCGGCGAACTGCGCTTCGTCATTGGCGTCCTGAATGGAGCCCGGGCGCAGGCCGTCGCCCAGCGAAAGCGACACGTCATAGGCGGCGCAGATTTCACAGATTTCGCGGAAATGCTCGTAGAGGAAGTTTTCCTGATGATGAGACAGGCACCACTTCGCCATAATTGAGCCGCCGCGTGAGACGATGCCGGTGAGGCGTTTAGCGGTCATCGGCACGTAACGCAGCAGCACGCCCGCGTGGATGGTGAAGTAGTCAACGCCTTGCTCGGCCTGTTCCAGCAGCGTGTCGCGGAACATTTCCCAGGTTAAGTCTTCGGCGATGCCGTTTACTTTTTCCAGCGCCTGATAAATCGGCACTGTGCCGATTGGCACCGGGCTGTTACGCAAAATCCATTCGCGGGTTTCATGAATATAACGGCCGGTGGAGAGATCCATCACCGTATCCGCACCCCAGCGGGTGGACCAGACCAGTTTTTCCACTTCCTCTTCAATAGAAGAGGTCACCGCCGAGTTGCCGATATTGGCGTTAATCTTTACAAGGAAATTGCGCCCGATAATCATCGGCTCAGATTCAGGATGGTTAATGTTGGCGGGGATAATCGCCCGGCCTGCCGCCACTTCATCGCGTACAAACTCGGCCGTGATGTTTTCCGGCAGGCGAGCGCCAAAACCTTCACCCGGATGCTGGTGGCGTAAAACGGCATCGCGAATACGCTCGCGCCCCATGTTTTCGCGCACGGCGATAAACTCCATCTCCGGCGTGACGATGCCTTTACGGGCGTAATGCAACTGGGTCACGCGCTGGCCGGTTTTAGCGCGACGCGGCGTGAGGCGGGTTTCAAAACGCAGATCGTCCAGGCCATCGTCTGCCAGGCGTTCTTTGGTGTAAGCGGAGCTGCGGACGTTCAGCGTTTCGCTGTCGTCGCGTTCTTCAATCCAGCCGCTGCGTAGCGGCGAAAGCCCACGCAGCACATCAATGGCGATCGCCGGGTCGCCGTAAGGGCCGGAGGTGTCGTAAACCGGCACCGCGTCGTTGGGTTCATACTGTGGGTTATCTTTGCTGCCGCCCGTCATCGTTGGGCTGAGCTGAATTTCACGCATCGGCACGCGGATATCTTCCCGCGAACCGGTCAGGTAAATGCGCTGCGAGTTAGGGAAAGCGGTGCCTTCGAGCGTATTGATAAAATGCTGGGCGGCGGCGCGTTGTTCACGACGAGTTGGTTTTTTTTCAGATGCAGACATAGCTCATTCCAGTGTTTTCAGGAGTGGCTTGTCAGAACGACGGATGGAGTAATGGATATGGGAGAACCGAAAAACTCAGCCTCCCAAAAGCAGAATTACTCTTGTTCCCTTCGCAGGTATTAACCTGATCAGGTTCCGC
>DAMALH010000063.1:0-9308 GCA_032000125.1 Buttiauxella sp.
CGATGTCGGCCCGGCGCTTGGCGCGGCGCGGCTGGCGCAAATTGCCGTCTCGCCCGGACGGTCGCTGCAATCGCTGCTTCCACAGCTTAAGCTTGAACAGCAGCATCAGCCGGACAGGGCGCGCCATCAGCGCTATGCCGGCCGTCGGCAGGTGTTTAACCAGATTTATCAGCAGCTTTTGCCGCTGATGTCCTGATTCCGCCTCACCTTCACCCTCTCCTGCAGGAGAGGGCGTTGTCCCTATTCACCCTCACCCTGTCCGTTTTTGGTATTAGCAAGCGCCCCAACCCTTGTCAAAATGGCTTTATACCCACACAGACGAGGAGTCCGAAAATGTCCCGTTCCGCGCTCATCAATATCGATACGCAGCAATCTTTTTTCCATCGCGATTTCTGGCAGGAAGACGATGTACCTGCCTTTCAGCAGGCTATTAGCCGGCTGATTTCCGGCTGCCAGGATCTCGGCATTCCCGTGGTTGATATCTTCCATGTCGCCAATGAAGGCCCGTTTTCACCGGCTTGCGGCTATGTGAAAGCGATGCCGTTTTTAGCGCATCAGGCAGATGTGACTTTTCACAAGCATGTACATAACGCGTTCACCGACACAGGCCTGGACCGCTGGCTGCGCACGCGCGATATCAACCATCTGATTATCTGCGGCATTCGCACCGAACAATGCTGCGAAACCACTACGCGCGTGGCTTCGGATCTGGGCTATCGCGTTTCTTTTGTCAGCGAGGCCATGCTCACCTTCCCGATGCAGTGGAAAGGCGTTACGCTGGACGCCGCGACCCTGCGCCACCGGACCGAAACCGTGCTTGCCGGGCGTTTTGCGGAAATTCAAACCGTTGCCGAATGTCTGGAGACTTTATCGTGAGTATTGGGGTCTGGTTCGTTGTGCTGCCCGGTGTGCTGTCGCTCGATCTTACAGGCCCCGCGGAAACGCTGGCGCTTGCCGGAGACGCCTTTCACCTGCGCTTCATCGGCCCGGACCCGCAGGTGGCGACCTCAATTGGCCTGAACTTCAGCGGCATTGAACCGCTGCCGGAGCGCTTTGCGCCCGGCAGTCTTCTGGTGCTGCCGGGCGTTTACGATTCCAGCCGCTTCTTTGATACGCCGCAGGCTGAGGCGGTGCGCCGCTGGCTCACCCGGCTGCAGCCACAGATCCACAGCCAGCAGCTTAATCTGATGTGCATATGTGCAGGTTCGCTGCTGGCCGCAAAAGCCGGGCTGATGAACGGCGTACAATGCACCACGCATCACGATGTGCTGGCAAGGCTGCGCGCCGCCGCCCCCACAGCCCTGGTAAAAGACAATCGTATTTTTGTCGAAGACCGGGGCATCTGGACGAGCGCCGGGATCACCTCAGGCATCGATCTGTCGCTGCATCTGGTTAACCGCTATTGCGGGCCTAAAGCCGCGCTGGACGTGGCGCGCGAGATGGTGGTGTGGTTTCGCCGTTCGGGCGACGACCCGCAGCTTTCACCGTGGCTGCGCTATCGCAACCATATGCATCCGGCCGTGCATCGCGCTCAGGATTTGCTTTCAGCGGCTCCTGAATCCGCCTGGCGCGTGCAGGAGATCGCCGATAAAGTGCACGTCAGCCCACGCCATTTATCGCGGCTTTTTCAGCAGCATCTGGGCATATCGGTGCGGGATTATCTGGAACAGCTGCGGCTTGCGGTTGCCGAACAGCGTTTATTACAGGGCAGCCGCATGGAGCAGGCTGCCGCGGCTGCGGGATTCTCCTCGCCGCGTCAGCTTCATCGCGCCCGCGCTCGCAACGCTTAGCTCACCAGTTTGCGGGTATCGATGCGCTGTAACCCCATCGACAGCAGCAGGCTGCTGGCAAGCGTGGCGCCGAAAATCCACGCAATATCCAGCACCGGCGAGCTTGTTATCTGGTAACCATGCGTGCGCAGGAAATGAATGATCAGCGCATGAAATCCGTAAATCCCCAGCGAGTGACGCGAGATAAACGCCAGGCCCGGCAGCGGCCGCAGGTTGAGGCAGTTCTTCACCAGCACCAGCAGGCTGATAGCAGCGATAAACACCAGCGGCCCGCAGTAAACGTAGAAGGTATCAGCAAAATTACCGTTTACTTCCAGCTGGTTATGCGTACCCAGAGAAATCGACATCACACAAAGGGCAAACAGCCCTCCCGCCAGCGCGCTTATCCAGCCCTTTTCCGTTTCCAGCATGCCGATGGCCCTGCCCAACAGGCCATAGAGCACGTAATAAAACGTATCGCCGCGTATATAGAGATTGACCGGCAGCCATTTCATGCCCGCCAGGGTCTGCGGCACGGTGTCAGGATTGGCGACGACGCCCAGCAAAACCATCAGCCCAAGGATGGTCATCGCGTTGACTTTTTTAACCTCAATCAGCGGCGACAGCAGGTAAATCACCATTATCGCGAAGAAAAACCACAGATGATAAAACACCGGCTTTTGCAGGATATAGCGCAGCGAAAGGCCGGTGCTGATAGGCGTGAAAAAGTGAATGTAGAAAAGTGAAACCAGGCTGTAGAACAGCAGGCACAGGCCGATACGCAGAAGATGGCGCTGCCGGGCGCTGCGCTCGCCAAAAAACAGATAGCCGGAGATCATAAAAAATAACGGTACGCTAACGCGTGAGGCGGAATTCAGCACGTTCGATAAATCCCAACTAAATGGAGTGACCAGGCTCGCATTCGTAATGTACCAGGTTGTGGTATGGATCATCACCACCATCAGGCATGCGATGCCGCGCAGGTTATCAATCCAGTTAATTTTTTGCTGCATTCGTTCCCCTGTAGAAATCTTAAAATATAAATCAGCCGCTTTTTCGCGTTTGCAGAAAGCCTGTTGCTCGTAAATAGTGAATAACAACAATAATTTTATCTTACCGATAACCAATGATGATGACAGAAAAGAAAAATAGCTGCCGGGCGCTGGCCCTCACCGTTTTGCTGTTAAGCGCATGCAGTGCCGAAAAACATCCCCAGTTCGCCCAGCAGGCGCATCCGCCGGTGGTGCAAAACGCCAACATGGTGGAAACCTGCAAACAAGAAGCGGCGTATCGCTATAACACTCGCGCCCAGCGGATAAGCGTGGTCGATCTTAAGCAGTATCAGGGGAGTTTTGAAATAAAAGGCAGCACCACGCGTCAGGAAGATTTCACCTGCTCCTTTGACCAAAGCGGTCAATTCTTACACCTTTCGACGTCATAATCCGCAACCGCAGGCAAACAGCGCCTGGTTGCGCGTGGATTCGGGCTGTATATCTTGCGGTCAACGGGTATACTGACCGCTTCACTTTAAACCCACTCGAACGCGTGCGAAATCAACATGCAAAAGTTTGATACCAAGACCTTTCAGGGCCTGATCCTGACTTTACAGGATTACTGGGCTCGCCAGGGCTGCACCATTGTTCAACCTTTGGACATGGAAGTCGGCGCCGGCACCTCTCACCCAATGACCTGCCTGCGGGCATTAGGGCCAGAACCGATGGCCACCGCCTATGTGCAGCCGTCCCGCCGTCCTACCGATGGCCGCTACGGTGAGAACCCGAACCGCTTACAGCACTATTATCAGTTTCAGGTGGTGATTAAGCCGTCGCCGGACAACATTCAGGAGCTGTACCTCGGGTCTCTTAAAGAGCTGGGTATGGACCCGACCATCCATGATATTCGCTTCGTAGAAGACAACTGGGAAAACCCGACGCTGGGCGCCTGGGGTCTGGGTTGGGAAGTATGGCTCAACGGCATGGAAGTGACGCAGTTTACCTACTTCCAGCAGGTTGGCGGCCTGGAATGTAAGCCTGTCACCGGCGAAATCACCTACGGTTTAGAGCGTCTGGCGATGTATATCCAGGGCGTGGACAGCGTTTACGATCTGGTCTGGAGCGACGGCCCGCTGGGTAAAACCACCTACGGCGACGTGTTCCATCAGAACGAAGTTGAGCAATCAACCTATAACTTCGAACACGCCGATGTGGACTTCCTGTTCTCCTGCTTTGAGCAATACGAGAAAGAAGCGCAGCACCTGCTGGCGCTGGAAAACCCGCTGCCGCTGCCCGCTTACGAACGTATTTTGAAAGCGGCGCACAGCTTTAACCTGTTGGATGCGCGTAAGGCCATCTCGGTGACCGAGCGTCAGCGCTACATTCTGCGTATTCGTACTCTGACCAAAGCCGTGGCCGAAGCCTACTACGCTTCTCGTGAAGCGCTTGGCTTCCCGATGTGCAATAAGAATAAATAAGAGGCAGGCATGTCTGAAAAAACTTTTCTGGTGGAGATCGGCACTGAAGAGCTGCCACCAAAAGCCCTGCGCAGCCTGGCGGAATCCTTTGCTGCGAACGTAACGGCGGAACTGGACGCGGCGAACGTCGCGCACGGTGAAGTGAAATGGTTTGCGGCACCGCGCCGCCTGGCGCTGAAAATCGCAAGCCTGGCTGCTTCTCAGCCTGACCGCGAAGTTGAAAAACGCGGCCCGGCGATATCTGCGGCTTTCGATGCGGAAGGCAAACCGAGCAAGGCCGCTGAAGGCTGGGCTCGCGGCTGCGGCATCACCGTCGATCGGGCTGAGCGTCTGGTTACCGATAAAGGCGAATGGCTGATGTACCGCGCGCACGTTAAAGGCGAAAGCGTGCAAACGCTGCTGCCGGCGACCATCGCCACGGCCCTGAGCAAGCTGCCGATTCCAAAGCTGATGCGCTGGGGTGCCAACGATACGCACTTCGTGCGTCCGGTGCATACCGTTACCCTGCTGCTCGGCGATGAGCTTATCCCGGCGACTATCCTGGGTATTCAGTCCGATCGTGTAATTCGCGGCCACCGCTTTATGGGCGAGCCGGAGTTCACCATCAATAACGCCGACCAGTATCCGCAAATTCTGCTGGAGCGCGGCAAAGTTATCGCCGACTACGAGCAGCGTAAAACCGCCATCAAGCAGGGCGCTGAAGAAGCCGCCCGCAAAATCGGCGGCAATGCCGACCTGAGCGAAAGCCTGCTGGAAGAAGTGACCTCGCTGGTTGAATGGCCGGTGGTGCTGACCGCGAAGTTCGAAGAGAAATTCCTCGCGGTGCCAGCAGAAGCGCTGGTTCACACCATGAAGGGCGACCAGAAATACTTCCCTGTTTACGCGAACGACGGGAAGTTGCTGCCAAACTTCATCTTCGTGGCAAACATCGAATCGAAAGATCCGGTGCAGATTATCTCCGGTAACGAGAAGGTTGTGCGTCCGCGCCTGGCGGATGCCGAATTCTTCTTTAATACCGACCGTAAAAAGCGTCTGGAAGATAACCTGCCGCGTCTGGAAACCGTGCTGTTCCAGAAAGAACTCGGCACGCTGCGTGATAAAACCAACCGCATTGAAGCGCTTTCCGGCTGGATTGCGGGACAGATTGGCGCCGACGTGAATCACGCAACCCGCGCGGGCCTGCTGTCTAAATGCGACCTGATGACCAACATGGTGTTCGAATTTACCGACACCCAGGGCGTTATGGGCATGCACTATGCGCGGCACGACGGCGAAGCCGAAGACGTGGCCGTTGCGCTGAACGAACAGTACCAGCCGCGCTTCGCGGGCGATGAGCTGCCGTCTAACCTCGTGGCCTGCGCCGTGGCGATCGCTGATAAGATGGACACCCTCGCGGGCATCTTCGGCATCGGTCAGCATCCTAAAGGCGATAAAGACCCGTTTGCTCTGCGTCGTGCCGCCCTTGGCGTACTGCGTATTATCGTTGAGAAAAACCTGCCGCTCGATCTGCAAACCCTGACCGAAGAAGCCGTGCGCCTCTACGGCAGCAAGCTGACCAACGAGAAGGTTGTGGATGACGTTATCGACTTTATGCTGGGCCGTTTCCGCGCCTGGTATCAGGAAGAAGGCCACGGCGTGGATACTATCCAGGCCGTGCTGGCGCGTCGCCCGACCAAACCGGCAGATTTCGATGCACGCATGAAGGCCGTCTCCCACTTCCGCACGCTGGAAGCGGCGGCAGCGCTTGCTGCGGCAAACAAACGCGTTTCCAATATCCTTGCGAAATCCGACGAGCCGCTAAACGATGCCGTTCGCGCATCCGTGCTGAAAGAAGCCGAAGAGATCCGGCTGGCAACGAATCTTGTTGTGCTGCGCGACAAGCTGGAGCCGTTCTTCGCAGAAGGCCGCTACCAGGAAGCGCTGGAAGAGCTGGCTAACCTGCGCGAGCCGGTAGATGAGTTCTTTGACAAGGTGATGGTGAATGCAGAAGACAAAGAGCTGCGCATCAACCGCCTGACGCTGCTGTCTAAACTGCGTGAGCTGTTCCTGCAGGTTGCGGATATTTCCCTGCTGCAATAAATAACGGCCGTGCTAAAAAAACCCCGCTCAGGCGGGGTTTTTTATGCCCGTTAGCGTACAACCAGCACCGAGCATTTCGCGTGACGAACCACCGCCGCAGCGTTTGAACCCAGCAGATAGGTGGACATGCTCGGCCTGTGCGAAGCCAGGATAATCACGTCGGCACCAATGTCATCGGCCAGCTGCAGAATATGATCTTTTGGCGTACCGCTCAGCACGTGTTTTTCAACCCGGCGGCCCGGCAGGCTGAATTTAGCGACGATTTCGCCCAGCGACGCCATGGCGACCGCCTCCCTCTCTTTGATATCCGGCACGGCAGAAGAGTAGCCCAAACCGTAAGAGGCAAAATAGGTGTAGTCGGGAATGACCGCAAGGAAGTGGATCGTAGCCTCCTCAAGCCTTGCGTACGCTTCTACATGAGGGATGACCTGCTGCGTCAGTTCCATTTCCGATATATCGACAGGAACCAGGATTTTCTTAGCCATACTGCCTCCTCTTGCTGTTATTAACCTTCTCTTAATTATGGGTAAAGTTAATCGCTTTGGTAGAGATGCAGGTCCGGTTTCCGGACATTGTGGCTTCGTTTTTCGGCAAGGCGGCTTAGCATTCAGAAACAACAAACCCCGCGTCATTGAGCGGGGTTTTGGTTAAGGCAAGGGTACAAAGTACAAAATTATTCCATCAACTGTTTACTGAGCATAGGATTCGCCTGGATCAGGCGCATCAGCTTCAGTTCGGTACTGGAGGGTCTGATTCGTTTTGATTCCCATTCCTGCACCATCGACACGCTGACACCCATCACGCGAGCAAAATCATCAATTTTAAGCCCTGTACTCTTTCGGAGTTGCTCGAATTCAGAAAACGCGCTGGGTTTTTGTTTCAGGGTTACCGTCTGTTGTTCACTTTTAAAAACTATCTGCTCAAGACTGCTAAGCAGTTCAATCATTGGATCTTTATATTCCATTGAGAACTCCTCATAAATCACACATTGACCTCGTGAAGGTTAAGAAGCCTCTTAAGCGTAGTCTGAAAAAAGCGTGCTGATGATTTCCAGGGTAACTATTTTTATAAGCGGCGTTTTTTATGCGCTTCTGATGAGAAGTTAAGCACCGTAATCGGTTGAAAAGCACGCCATAAAGGCAGCTAAGTATAAATTTGTAAATGGTTATGCGTTTATTGCCTCAGCGGTAGCGTAACCCCGACGCCGGTCGGATCGCCTCTGGCTTTTTGCACCCATTATCCAGGCGGAAATAAACCCGCCCATTATGGTGAAAGGGTATCTTGCGCGGACGGCCTGGACTATCATTAGCTACATTATCGCTTACGCGCATTTGTATTGTTTGCTGAAAGGAGTAGAAAAGATGGCGACAGGTAAGTCCTGCTCTCGCTGGTTGGCGTCGCTTGCGGCGTTATTGATGGTGGTGAGTCTGAGCGGCTGCTTTGATAAAGAAGGCGATCAACGTAAGGCGTTTATCGATTTCCTGCAAAATACGGCCATGCGCAGCGGTGAACGACTGCCTGCGCTGACTGCCGATCAGAAAAAGCAATTCGGTCCGCTGGTGTCTGACTACGCCGTACTGTACGGCTTCTCTCAGCAGGTAAGCCAGGCGATGGACGACGGCATGAAGCCGGTTGTCGACAGCGTGAACAGCATTCGCGTGCCGCAAGATTATATGAACCAGCGCGACGCGCTGCGTCAGGCGAACGGTTCCCTGAACGTGCTGGGTCAGCAGGTGCAGAACGCTAAAATGCAGGCGGACAGCGCCCGTTCTACGCTCAAACAGCCAGACGACCTGAAAGCCGTTTACGATCGGGTTTATCAGAAAGTAGTAACCACACCGGCAGACGCTATGGCTCCGCTGATCCCGGCGGCGCAAACCTTTACCCAGCAACTGGTTCAGGTCGGTGATTTTATCCAGCAGCAGGGTACGCAGGTGGGCTTTACCGCAGGCGGCATCCAGTTCCCTACCTCCCAACAGGCCAGCCAGTATAATTCGCTGATTGGCCCGCTGGCGTCGCAACATCAGGCATTTATGCAGGCTTATTCCAGCGCGCAAAACGCCATGCAATAAGGTGAAATCCCCGTCGCAAGGCGGGGTTTTCCAGGCGGCTTACCTTCCAGCCCTGTGGATGGCTGAAATAGTTCTTGTCATCACCTGGTTAAATATGCGTTAATGCCGTTATCGGTTTGACGCACAGACCTTTCAAGCAAAGCAGTCCTCCAGAAGTTATCGTAGATACCTTTCAAAGTGAGTTTCTCCTTTATCGCTTCAAAAATCTGTAAAGCATTCCAATGCGCCGTAAGGCAAACTCTATTTAAAAGGTAATATCAATGTCTGCTAAAATGACTGGTCTGGTTAAGTGGTTCAACTCTGACAAAGGCTTCGGCTTCATCACTCCTGACGATGGCTCTAAAGATGTGTTCGTACACTTCTCTGCTATCCAGAACGATGGCTACAAGTCCCTGGACGAAGGCCAGAAAGTATCTTTCACCATCGAAAGTGGTGCTAAAGGTCCAGCTGCTGGTAACGTAACCAGCCTGTAAGCATTAGCTTATAAAGCAAAAAATTCTAAAACCCGCCTCTGGCGGGTTTTTTCGTTTCAGAACCGATTTGCCACCGCGTGCATGCGGCTTCGCGTAGCCCACCAGAACAGCAGCGCCAGCAGGCTGACCCCCGCCCCCAGCAAGCATACGCCCTGCCAGCCGGCGTGTGCATAGGTGAAAGTCGTGCCGATCGCACCAAGCCCGCTTCCAGCCGCATAGAACAGCATGTAAAGGCCGACCAGCCGGCCATGCGCTTCGGGACGGGCACGGAAGATCAGACTCTGATTGGTTACGTGCAGCGCCTGACCTCCCATATCGAGCAGCAAGATGCCGATCACCAGCGCCCCCGGCGACCATTCCATCAACGACAGCGGTCCCCAGGCCAGCAGTAGCACCACGAGTGCCGCCGCACTGGTACGCTGGCCGTATCCACGGTCGGCCCATT
>DAMALH010000064.1:0-8527 GCA_032000125.1 Buttiauxella sp.
ATACACACTTTCCAGGCGTGCTCCTTCAGCCACTCGGACACCTCACCATATTGTTGCTCCAGCTCGGCTGGAACGGGCGCTAATGTAGGGAAAAGCGCTAATCACGTCAATGCACTTTTCACTAAATTCAACGCGTTTAGACAAACTTCAGGCAAGTTGCTTTTTAAACCAGCAAAGGACGCTGCTTTTTTATTACCTTTATCACTTGAATTGATTCGCGTTTCGCGTAAGCCTAAGAAAAAAGGAGGAAGCGTGGATATTATTTTCTATCACCCAACATTTGATACCCTATCCTGGCTGGCAGGTTTGCAGCAACAGCTCCCCGAGGCTCGCGTACGCGAATGGCGGGAAGGCGACGATCGACCCGCAGATTATGCGTTAGTCTGGCACCCGCCTGTGGAAATGCTGGCCGGTCGCCGGGCGCTTAAAGGCATATTCGCGCTTGGCGCAGGCGTGGATTCGATTCTCAGCAGGCTGCAGACTTATCCCGAAATGCTTCCCCCGGGCGTGCCGCTGTTCCGCCTTGAGGATACGGGCATGGGGCTGCAGATGCAGGAGTATGCCGTAAGCCAGGTGCTGCACTGGTTCAGACGTTTTGACGACTACCAGGCGCAGAAACAGCAGGCGAACTGGCAGCCTCTTGATGATTACCGTCGCGAAGATTTTATTATTGGCCTTCTCGGCGCAGGGGTGCTCGGCGGCCAGGTGGCAGAAAGCCTGACTGCGTGGGGCTTCCCGGTCCGCTGCTGGAGCCGCAGCAAAAAAGATTATCCGGGCGTCACAAGCTTTGCGGGCGATGAGCAGCTCAGCGATTTCCTGAATGGCACCCGCGTCCTTATTAACCTGCTGCCAAATACGCCTCAGACCGTCGGCATCATTAATAGCGATCTGCTGGCGCGTCTGGCAGACGAAGCATACGTGCTTAACCTTGCGCGGGGCGTTCACCTGGTAGAAGCCGATCTCCTGGCCGCGCTTGATAGCGGCAAGCTGAAAGGGGCGATGCTGGACGTATTCTCTGAGGAGCCGCTGCCGGTTGATAGCCCGCTTTGGAAGCATCCTCGTGTAGCAATAACCCCTCACGTCGCGGCGGTTACGCGCGCAGATGAGGCCATGGCTTATATTGCCAAAACGATTCGCCAGATTGAGAAAGGTGAAACGCCGGGCGGCGAGGTCTCCTTGCAACACGGCTACTAAACCCGAGCCCGGTCTCCGCCGGGCTAAAACTCAACGGCAATAGCTGCTATCCTTGCGGGAAAGAGAAAAGGAGAGAGTTATGTATCCCGTTGACCTGCATATGCACACCGTTGCCAGCACCCACGCCTACAGCACCCTGCATGACTATATTGCCATCGCCAAAAGCAAGGGGATTAAACTCTTTGCCATCACCGATCATGGCCCCGATATGGCCGACGCGCCGCACTACTGGCACTTTGTGAATATGCGCATCTGGCCGCGCGTGGTCGACGGCGTAGGGATTTTGCGCGGCATTGAAGCCAACATTAAAAATACCCGCGGCGAGATTGACTGCACCGGCCCCATGCTGGACGCGCTCGATCTGATTATCGCTGGTTTCCACGAGCCTGTTTTCCCGCCGCAGGATGAAGCTACGCATACCGAAGCGATGATTGCCACAATGGCTAACGGCGATGTGCACATTATTAGCCATCCCGGGAATCCGAAATTCCCGGTCGATATTCCGGCCATCGCCCAGGCCGCGGCTAAATATAATGTGGCTCTTGAGCTGAACAACTCTTCTTTCACGCATTCCCGTAAAGGGAGCGGGCCGAACTGTCGCGCTATCGCTGCTGCGGTACGTGATGCGGGCGGCTGGCTGTCGCTGGGCTCCGATTCCCATACGGCATTTAGCCTGGGTGATTTTAACGAATGCCGTAAGGTGCTGGCGGAAGTCAATTTCCCGGAAGATCGCATTTTGAACGTTACGCCGCGTCGTCTGTTAGGTTTCCTTGAAGCCCGTGGCATGGCGCCTGTCGCCGAATTTGCCACACTGTAATCTCTACCTCTGAATGGATTGTTAGCATGAACGAGTTTTCAATTATTTGCCGTATCCTGGGATCGCTGTTTTACCGTCAGCCGCAGGACCCGCTGTTAGTTCCTTTGCTAACGATGATTCACGAAGGGAAGCTGGCGGCAAACTGGCCTCTGGAGCAGGACGAACTGCTGGCTCGCCTGCAGCAAAGTTGCGATCCGCAACTGCTGGCCGCGGATTATAACGCGCTCTTTGTCGGCGATGAGTGCAGCGTTCCGCCCTATCGCTCGGCATGGCAGGAGGGGAGTCATGAAGGCGAGATCCGCGAGTTCCTGAAAGCGCGCGGCATGCCGCTTGCCCAGACGCCGGCCGATCACTTTGGCACCTTGCTGCTTGCCGCCTCGTGGCTTGAAGATCAGTCGCAGGAAGATGAGTATCAAGCCCAGGCCACGCTGTTTGACGAATACCTTCTCCCCTGGTGCGGCACCTTCCTTGGCAAAGTTGAAGCCCACGCGGCCACGCCTTTTTACCGCACGCTTGCGGCCATAAGCCGTGAAGCCATTCAGGCCATGCGCGATGAGCTTGAGGAAGCCGAGGAAGAATAAATTGTGATTTGCGTCACTTTATAAATGTAATAATTTTTCGTTTCTTTCAAAAAGTGTGCGGCAGATCGTGGTTGGGCCAAAAGGCTCTGCTATGATACGCCGCCATGAACATACTCATTTCTCTTGCATTGACCACCGGTATCCTCTCAGGCCTTTGGGGCTGGGTTGCGGTGAGCCTTGGCTTACTAAGCTGGGCGGGTTTTCTCGGCTGTACCGCCTATTTCGCCTGTCCGCAGGGCGGCCTTAAGGGGCTATTTATCTCCCTTTGCACCTTGTGCAGCGGCGTGCTCTGGGCGCAGGTCATTATTCACGGCAGCGCGCTGGCCCCGCATCTGGAGATCCTTAGCTATGTGATGACGGGCGTCGTTGCTTTCCTGATGTGCGTTCAGGCGCGTCATGTGCTGCTGTCGTTCGTGCCCGGCACCTTTATCGGCGCCTGCGCGACCTTCGCAAACCAGGGCGAGTGGCGGATTGTGGTGCCTTCTTTACTGCTGGGCCTGGTGTTTGGCTTTGCGATGAAGAACAGCGGAATATGGCTTGCGGCGCGAAAATCCAGATCGGCATCGGCGATTACCGAATAAAAAAAACCAGCCGAAGCTGGTTTTTTTCGTTTAGCCATCAGGCTTCTGGCGGTACGGACAGTTCTTTATATTTCACCAGTATCGGATTTTTTTTGTCGCCCGGGTTTTTCAGATCCCAGAGTCCGCGGTCGATACCGTCATTCACCAGATAAATAACGCCCGTCTCGATAGCCGACATCAGGCACATCATCACCGGTTCGTTGGTAGTAAAGCCAATTTCACCTTCTAACAGGCGCTGGTAGTCAATAAAGCGGAATACCCCTGCCTGCACTTCATAAGACAAAATGGTTTTGCTGGTGTTAACCGAAGACAGTATCTCACCGGTGCTGACGTCAACCACGCGCAGGTTGACGGCAATCTGGTCGAGTTGATACTGCGTTTCGCCGCCGATACCGAAGTAACGCGCCCCGACCCCGCCTGATTTCACATTGCTTTCATATCCAATAATGGAACCTTCAATCATGACGTTTGCCGCCATAAGCGATTGCAGAGCCTGCCGGTTATTCGCCGCAACGGTGCCGTTTTCCTGGGCCGCACGAATTATTTTGCGTTCGTTGAGCAGATTTTGTAATCCCTGGCGTTCCAGCGGTATAAACCAGCGTGAATCTTTTAACGCCGTCACCAGCATAGCGGTGGCGCTTTGCGGTACGGCCGTTGAAAAGTTACTTGCCGGATAAGCCTTAAACTGGCCGGTTTCATCCTGGATGTTGTAGACCGAGACAAACAGTTTTCCCGCCGCTTCCGGTAAATGGGTTAGATCGCGATAGCTTTGGGCCCGAGGCATTAATGTAGGTTTAGCGGCTTCTTTAGGTGGTGCGGTTAAACAACCACTTAATAAACACACTGCTACGATAAGAAGAAAGCGCTGCATGATGTTTATCCTTAAATACCTTATGAATGTTTAAGCCCACTAGAAATCAGTAGAATTGTTTTGTAAGCCCGCGACCTGGATGGTGGAGGTCTTCCCGGTTTTGCGGTCGGTAATATTCATCGTTAACTGCCCGTCTGTGTTGGCAATATCAACGATAAAGTCGTTGGTCACCAGGCGCCCTGGTTTGCCGGTATTGATATTGGTGAGCAAGCCACCCAGCAGCTGCGACTGAATAGCCTGGGTAAAATTATCCAGCGCGGAGGGTACTTCGATACCAAAATCGTCGTTGTAGCTGGGGTCCTTATAGGAGTTCTGGGCCTGAGCTTCATTAAGTAAGAAAGGACCGTTATTTGGGTTGCCGCCAAAATTCGGGTTAGTGAACTGAAAAGTCATATTTCCGCCCCATGCCAGCGGTGTAAAAACCAGCAGGGAAACAACCGCATGAGCTATACGCATGACAGCCTCCTAGAATTCATCGTGGCTTAAATCGCCGGTGCCTAATAAGGCCTTATCAACCTGCCGGCGCTTAATAGCCTCATCTGTTTGAGCCAGTGCGATATCGACGTTGCGGTCGAATTCGCGTTTTATGGGGAATAAAAACGTCTGGAAAACAACGTCCTGTTCGACAGTAATGGTTATCCAGCTTCCCCAACGGGCACTGGGTCGCTCATTTATAGTCAGGTTTCCGGTAAAACTGCTTTCCCACTTGTCGCTGAAGGCGCGATAAAAGTCGTGACCCACGGAAGAAACGGTGTGATCCGTCAACAGTCCGGGAATTTCTACTTCTACGGCGCGAGCGCCCCCGGAAGCGCACAGTAAAACCGTCGCCAGCAGTAAAGCAGGTTGTAATTTCATAGCCTCAGCGCCTGAGATTATCGTTTGCCCATGAAACCGCCTGAGTGCGGTTTTTAACGGCTATCTTCTTGAAAAGGTTATACAGATGGGTTTTTACCGTATTCTCACTAATAAATAGCGACTGAGCGATTTCGATATTGGAAGCGCCAATCCGCAGTTTATTAAGAATTTCCTTTTCACGGTGCGTCAACAGCGAGGATTCGACGCTGTTGAAGCGATAATTTCCGGAGTGATTAATAAGGTAACTGGCTAATTTTTGCGAGAAATAGCATTCACCGTCCATTACGCCACGAATGCCCTCAATGACCTTCGGCTCTTCTTCTGACGTATAAAACACGCCGTTAATGTGCGGCCAGTTCTCTATATCACGGAACTGATACTCTTCAGGCGTATTGAGGAGAAGTAATTTTATGCTGCCATGTTTACGGCTTAAGCTGGATTGCCAATAATTAATAAGCTTTTTATCTGCCTCGACCATATCGAATAACACCAGAACATTCCCCGTCATCTCGTCGAGAGAACGTTGAATATTATGCAGTTTTCCGTTTATAGCCAAAGACGACTTCAAATGTTGTAATAGAGCCGAAGCTTGCAGCGAAGGTTTGGTAATCAACAACAATGTATGACTATTTAAAGTATGGACTTCATTAAACATGATGAAACTCCATCCGGTTTTTATGCACTATCAGTTGAATTAACAGAAAGTTAATTCACCAGAGGTACTGATTAGTGCTGCACTGCTGTGTGTGAAATAATAAAACACAGTCAAACTCGCACGTAGATACGGCTGACATTGTGTTAAATAAAATGGTTACTGCTCGATTCAATCTAGCGGGAAGTAATCTTAAAGCAAGTGTTAAAGATGTTACATAATGTAACTCAAGATATTAAAATGTTTCTCACTGAAATTTTTACTATTTAGTTTTGATGCAAAAGTTGTACATTTTAATTAATTTGCATCGTTTTTGTAAAGTGCATGGTTTAATATAACATGTTGATTTTAAATGGTTTTTGATTGTTATTTAATCGCTATGCAATTTTTAACATATGTAAATAACCATCCCTGTCGCCAAGTTTTGTATCTCGTTTAAGAAAAGACGTTGTGGTGACGGCCTTCTTCATTAAATTGCTGAACACCTCGCAAAAGATGTTACGCAGGGCACCTCTGGCCGATTTCTTCTCGTCAATCTGCGAATGCTTAGTGATTAATTAATTACGCCTCGAAAGAACTTCCTGTTAGCGTTAGGTTTTTTTAGCCGGCTCATACTTTGGGGTGAATATAAATATAAAAATACACCATGCGGGTGAGATATTTTAAATGTGTCGAAGGACATACTCATTTCCGTAACGCAGCAATAACTTTTCATTGTTTGTGTTAATAGCGAGATATTTTGGCATATTTACCTGGCAGCATCCAGGTCCAGGATGACAACATGAAAAACACATCGTTATTTATGGTGTTAGCATTGCTGGGTGCGCCTGGTTATGTAATAGCGGCAGCGAACGATCTTGCCGCTGCAGAGTATAACTTTGCTGTTAATGAATTAAGCAAAGCATCTTTTAATCAGGCAGCCATTATTGGTCAGCACGGTGTTGGTAATAGCACCAATGTCGACCAAAGAGGGACCCGGCAACTTGCGGTCGTCTCGCAGTACGGAGGCAATAACCGTGCAAACGTCGAACAATCAGGGAGTTATAACCTTGCTTATATTTCGCAAACGGGCAGTTCAAACGATGCGGATATTAAGCAGACCGATTCTGGTAATACCGCTTTAATTGTTCAGAAAGGTTCCGCAAATAAAGCAAGTATTATCCAGAACGGTACGCAAAAAACAGCAGTTGTAGTGCAGAAACAGTCACAAATGGCGGTTCGTATTATCCAAAGATAATACACAAACTATTTGGGCTAATATTCTCAATCCGATGGGGGTTTACCATGAATTTATTCAAAGTGGCAGCATTAGCAGCGGTAGTTATTTCCGGTAGCGCTTTGGCCGGTCATTTCCCTGTGCACAACGGTCAGGGTGATGAAACCTTGAGTATTTATCAGGAAGGCGTAAACAACGTTGCGCTTGCCGATCAAGGCTCTTCTCCTGATGCTACAATTGATATCAAATCATATGGTTACAATAACTATGTGAAATCAAACCAGTCTGGCGCTGCTGATTCAGATACCTTTGTTGTGCAGTCACGTGGCGGTAAAAACACCGCTATTACCAACCAAACGGCTGATAATTCAACGCTCTCTGTTACTCAGGTTGGCTGGGGTAACTACGCGAATGCTTACCAGCACTAGCTGAGAATCTGCACTAGAGAAACAGGGCCAACGGCCCTGTTTTTTTATGGGGAGATAATATGCACACCTTAATTTTACTGGCGGCGCTCTCAAATCAGCTTACTTTCGCCACTCAGCAGCAGGGCAACATTTATACCATTGAACCCGTCGCCACGTTGACCAGCGATTGCCAGTGCTCAATGAAACTCACGGCCACGCGTTCCGGCAAGGCCGGACAAAGCAGCAGTAACCAGCTCTCGAACGTCGCGATAAAAGCAAACGAACCGATAAAATTAGCCAGGCTGAGCCTGAATATCGATCCCGGAGACAAAGTGATTCTCAGCGTCACGTTAACTAACGGAAAAGATATCAATCTGCAAAAAACATGGGTTCCGCCTGGTAGCATATAAAAGTGAAAAACTTGTTTAAATTATGTAGCCAGTTTGTTGCAATTATTTCGTCTGTATACCAATGTTTAACTGTAGTGCTTAGGTTATCTGCCGATAATCTTCATTGCAGACTGCATTAGAGGAGTACAGATCGTGATAAAAACTACTTTTAAGACGTTTCTCTGCGTTGCCGTGCTGGCGGTATTCTCCCCTCTGACTCAGGCCGGCACGGACGGCGGGGTAATTCACTTCAGGGGCGCGATTGTCGAAGGGGGTTGCGGTATGACGCCGCAGGACCAGAAGGTAGAGTTTTCCTGCTATCGACAAGGAAAACCAACAACCTTCACCGTGGCGCTAAACCAGCTAGCCGACGGCTCAGTCCCACGCGACAGCCTGATGCGAACCGACGTTCAGTACCTCGATCCGCAACGTAATTTGGCCATCCTCAATGTCACCTGGCAGTAAATAACATGGCCTGGTAAACACGCCAGGCCATGAGTTTTTCCGCATTCTGATTTATTTCATCGCAGGTTTTGTTACTATTCTGCGCCGTCGCAAGCTTCTGCGGCACATAAAATATTCTCTAAGAAAAATCCAGCCGGATTGAGAGTTATTCCATAGCTCGCAACAACGAAAAAGATATAACTGCGGGCTGCAGCATATGAATGATGGTAGCGAGAATGAAGTTAGCGTTTAACCTTGTCGACTGGCAGGCCAGCGCCCCCGGCTTATCTGATGCCGCGCAGTGGCAGGCATGGAGCACAGCATCTCCGGTAATCGATGCGACAGCCGCACTCGCCCGCAGCACACATTTACCCATGATGACCGCGCGCCGCCTGGCGTCGGGCAGTCGCCTTGCGGTAGACAGCGCGCTGGCCGTGCTGGCTCGCTGCCCGGCAGACGCGCTGGGTTTTGCCAGCCGTCATGGCGAGCTGGAACGCAACTTTAAGATCCTGACGGCCCT
>DAMALH010000065.1:0-8397 GCA_032000125.1 Buttiauxella sp.
CAACCCTGAATATCAGGATTTTTAACTCTCATCGCCGCCGTTACGCTGTGATGTTTTTCACATGTTCCGTGTCGATGGAGGCGCATTATAGGGAGTTCTCCTGATGGCGCAACACTAAATTTGCAGTATTTTGACTGACTGCTGTAATCCCCAGCAAAAGCCCGCCTTATACCCAGTTGTGCACAAACTTATCCACAATTGTGATTTGCCCTTAAATTTCGCGAGCGCGACGCAAACGTTTTCGCTACAATACGCCGCGATAAAAGGACGCCCCGTTTTGGGGCGTTAGCTGAGTTTTACGAGTAAAAAACGAGAATTCAGCTAACGCTCTTCTATATGCGAACCAAAGCTAAGGGATCAAACCATGCAACAACGTCGTCCTGTACGCCGCGCTCTGCTCAGTGTTTCTGACAAAGCCGGCATCGTCGAATTCGCCCAGGCCCTCTCCCAACGCGGCGTGGAGCTGCTCTCTACAGGCGGAACCGCCCGTCTGCTGGCTGAAGCTGGCCTGCCGGTGACCGAAGTCTCTGACTACACCGGTTTCCCGGAGATGATGGACGGACGCGTCAAAACCCTGCATCCGAAAGTCCACGGCGGCATTCTGGGCCGTCGCGGTCAGGATGACGCAATCATGGCAGAACACGCTATCTCCCCAATCGATATGGTTGTCGTCAACCTTTACCCGTTTGCGCAGACCGTGGCTCGCGAAGGCTGCTCTCTGGAAGACGCGGTCGAGAATATCGACATTGGCGGCCCGACCATGGTGCGCTCCGCCGCGAAGAATCATAAAGACGTGGCGATTGTTGTTAAGAGCGGCGACTACCAGGCAATTGTTAGCGAACTGGACGCCAACGAAGGTTCCCTCACTTTAGCCACCCGCTTTGACCTTGCCATTAAGGCTTTTGAGCACACCGCCGCTTACGACAGCATGATTGCCAACTATTTTGGCAGCCTGGTTCCCGCCTATCATGGCGAAAGCAAAGATCCTGCTGGCCGCTTCCCCCGCACGCTGAATCTGAACTTCATTAAGAAGCAGGATATGCGCTACGGCGAAAACAGCCACCAGCAAGCCGCCTTCTATATAGAAGAAGACGTTCAGGAAGCCTCCGTGGCCACCGCAACGCAGGTTCAGGGCAAGGCGCTTTCTTACAACAATATCGCTGATACCGACGCAGCGCTGGAGTGTGTAAAAGAGTTCAGCGAACCTGCCTGTGCGATCGTGAAGCACGCCAACCCATGCGGTGTGGCGGTTAGCGATTCCCTACTGGATGCTTACGACCGCGCGTATAAAACCGACCCAACCTCCGCCTTCGGCGGCATCATCGCCTTTAACCGTGAACTGGATGCGCAAACCGCGCAGGCAATTATCTCCCGCCAGTTTGTGGAAGTGATCATTGCCCCCTCGGCCAGTGAAGAAGCCCTGAAGATCACCGCCACGAAACAAAACGTTCGCGTCATGACCTGCGGCCAGTGGCAACAGCGCGTTCCGGGCCTGGATTTTAAACGCGTGAACGGCGGCCTGTTAGTACAGGATCGCGACCTGGGCATGGTTACCGCGGCAGACCTGCGCGTAGTCAGCAAGCGCCAGCCAACCGAGCAGGAACTACGCGACGCGCTGTTTTGCTGGAAGGTAGCGAAGTTCGTAAAATCCAACGCCATCGTTTATGCCCGTGAGAATATGACCATCGGTATAGGCGCCGGCCAGATGAGCCGGGTTTATTCTGCAAAAATCGCCGGTATCAAAGCGGGGGATGAAGGGCTTGAGGTGAAAGGTTCCGCCATGGCGTCCGATGCCTTCTTCCCGTTCCGCGACGGCATTGATGCCGCAGCTGCCGTTGGCGTGAGCTGCGTGATCCAGCCGGGCGGATCGATCCGGGACGAAGAGGTGATCGCCGCAGCCGACGAGCACGGGATCGCTATGATCTTCACCGAAATGCGCCACTTCCGCCATTAATCCGGAGCCTTAATAAATGAAAGTTTTAGTGATTGGTAACGGCGGGCGCGAACACGCGCTGGCCTGGAAATCTTCGCAGTCGCCGCTGGTACGTACCGTGTTTGTCGCTCCGGGCAATGCGGGTACGGCTCTGGAACCCGCGCTGCAAAACGTTGCAATTAGCGCGACGGATATTCCTGCCCTGCTGGACTTTGCACAGGCTGAAAAGATCGATCTGACTATCGTCGGTCCCGAGGCGCCGCTGGTTATTGGCGTAGTGGATGCGTTCCGCACAGCCGGTCTGAAAATCTTTGGCCCAACTCAGGGGGCCGCGCAGCTAGAAGGATCTAAAGCCTTCACCAAGGATTTCCTGGCTCGCCACAACATCCCGACTGCCGAATATCAGAACTTCACCGCCGTGGAACCAGCGCTGGCCTACGTTCGTGAAAAAGGTGCGCCAATAGTTATCAAGGCTGACGGCCTGGCCGCAGGTAAAGGCGTGATCGTGGCGATGACGCTTGCGGAAGCCGAAGCCGCCGTTAACGACATGCTGGCGGGCAACGCGTTTGGCGACGCCGGCCACCGCATCGTGGTGGAAGAGTTCCTTGACGGCGAGGAAGCCAGCTTCATCGTAATGGTTGACGGTGAGAACGTGCTGCCGATGGCAACCAGCCAGGATCACAAACGCGTAGGCGATGGCGATACCGGCCCGAATACCGGCGGTATGGGCGCTTACTCCCCTGCTCCGGTGGTCACCGATGAAGTTCACCAGCGCGCAATGGATCGGGTTATCTGGCCAACCGTGCGCGGTATGGCGGCGGAAGGCAACACCTATACCGGCTTCCTGTACGCGGGCCTGATGATCGATAAGCAGGGCAATCCTAAAGTTATCGAGTTTAACTGCCGCTTCGGCGACCCGGAAACGCAGCCTATCATGCTGCGCCTGCAGTCCGATCTGGTTGAACTGTGCCTTGCGGCCTGCGACGGCAAGCTCAATGAAACAACGTCAAAGTGGGATGAAAGACCTTCCCTCGGCGTCGTTATGGCAGCCGGCGGTTATCCGGCTGATTACCGCACCGGCGATGTGATCCACGGCCTGCCGCTCGAAGAAGTGGCCGATGGCAAAGTTTTCCACGCCGGCACCCGTTTGCGTGAAGACGATATGGTCACTACCAGCGGCGGTCGCGTGCTGTGTGTCACAGCGCTGGGCGACACCGTAGCGCTGGCTCAGCAGCGCGCCTACGAGCTGATGAAGGATATTCACTGGGACGCCTGCTTTAGCCGCTCGGATATCGGCTATCGCGCCATAGAGCGTGAGAAGGCAAAGTAAGCCAAACCGCCCGCGTGGCGGTTTTTTTATGACTAAAACTCGCCGGGCTCTGGTTGCCAGGAGCAGAAGTCCTCGTTTGCTACCAGCAGAAGCTGAGAACCTTCCGGCGCTTCCAGCCAGGCAATGCTGACCTCCAGCGACGAATGGCTCTGGCGACGCGCAATATGGCTCAGGGATGGATTGTCCAGTTTCGGGCTGAAGGTTTCTCCTTCACAGGTCGTTACCGTTCCATCCCGATGCCAGCGCCCTTGCCGCAACACCACTTTACCAATCCGCAGCGCTTCACTGGTCGCTTTCGTTCGTGAGGCCTGATACTGGTACAGCGCTATTTGTTCCCTGGAGAGCTGCTGTTTCTGGCCACCCACTTCGCGCTGCATAAAGCTTAACTCGCCGCGATCGTCAAAACGCACTTTGCTGTGTTCGGGCTGCTTGCTCTGAATGCTCTGCTCGATAAAGACCAAATCATCATTTTGCCAGCGGTATTCATTCGTAGTGGTAGCACCGTTTCCGTACGGGCTGAACGCGGTCAGCATGTGTACCGAACCGTCGCTGTTATCTTTACGCCAGATGCGCACCACGCCCTGATCGGCAACATAGCCGCTGGCGGTAAAAGGAGGGAGAGCGTTACTGCTACACGCCGTGAGCAGCAGCGCGCCCGTTAACGCCACCAGCGGACGCCAGACGGACAAAAGGGGCGAAATCGCCCCTCTGCTAAAACTGTTCACCGTCACGCGTTAATTACTTAACTGCGTCTTTCAGTGCTTTACCAGAAACAAATGCCGGCACGTTAGCTGCGGCGATTTTGATTTCTTTACCGGTCTGCGGGTTGCGGCCAGTACGCTCAGCGCGGTGGTTCACTTTGAAGGTACCGAAACCTACCAGTTGTACAGCATCGCCTTCTTTCAGAGACTCAGTAATTGCAGCCAGGGTGGATTCCAGAGCAGCTTTAGCCTGTACTTTAGACAGGTCAGCCTTGTCAGCAATTACATCAATCAGTTGAGTCTTGTTCATAAGTTATCCTTACAATGTGTTTATCGCTTGCTAAGCATCGAGTGCGACGGAAATGCCTGAAAAGCACTCTCCTGCATACACGCACCGATAGCCACTTTTTTTCGCCCCACAAATGTAGACCAGACGGGGGGCTAATTGGAAGCCTCCAGGCCCTACAAATCAGACTGTACGTCACGTTTTGTTGTCTTACTGCTGCAAATTTATACCGATATTGCTGCTTCCGGCCTCGCGGAGGTCCGCGCGCAGGCCTTTAATCAGTTCAATATCTCTTTCTTCGCAGTCGGCCAGCAGGCGGAAAATCTCCCACTGAATATCCCACTCCTCCTCCACGGCGGGGTTCGCACGCAGCTCTTCATCGGTCATTTCGCGACCAGCCTGCGTCATTTCGAGCATCGCTACGGTGGTGATAGAAGACTCACTGACTTCGATGGCGTGTTCCAGCGTTTCTCCTGAAAGACGCGAGTGAAGTAATTCACTCAGCGCCACACAGGCGTCAATTGCCGGATATACGCCGTAGATATCATAGTCGTCAGCGGAAGGAATTGCCTCTTCCAGTTTTTCAAGCTGGCTGTCAAAGTTCACCTTCGCATCTTTTACGATCAGCGTTTCCCAGATGAGATCGACAATACGACGATAAAGCTGGGCATCGCCAAAGCCGGTTTGCTGGCAGAACATGGCGTAGTTAGGGTACATGCGCTCGCACAAGGAGACCATAAAAGTGACGTGCTGCCAGCTTTCAAGCCTCTGCAGGCGCAAATGAATTGGGTTCTGTAACATTACTTTGTCTCAACGACGGAAAATTAGCGGCAGTTTACCCTAATCACCCCTGAATTGCTTGCCACCGCACGAAAGCCGGGCGACCCGATGCAACGGCGTCAGCCCAGCGCGTAGGCTCGGGTAAACGGTAGCCAGCCATGCACCTTTGCACCCATAGCAACGCGGTGTCGGTACTCACACGGTGCCCGGTAGCGACAAAGAGAGGATTGCAGCGCCTTTTACTGCGCCATACCCAGGCAAGCTGCTCGCCTTTGTCGATCAGCGGCTGTTTCTCACCGACTTCATCGCCTAAGGGCTCAAAACGCCCGCATAGCCGCTTCTTGGCGACGCCGATGGTTGGCACATCTACCAGCAGACCAAAATGGCTGGCAACGCCGAGGCGGCGCGGGTGTGAGATACCGTGGCCATCGACAAACAGCAAATCGGGCTTCAGTGAAAGCATCTCCCAGGCCGCAAGCAGCGCCGGATACTCACGAAATGAAAGGAAACCAGGAATATAAGGCATGGTGGTATTAATCCGCGCAACCTTGTATTCCACCAGTTCCAGAGAAGGGTATTTCAGCAGCACGATGGCAGCACGCGTGACTTCACCGCCCTGCTCAAACCCCACATCGGCTCCGGCAATAAGCGCCGGAGACTCCACGGCAAAGCGATCCTCGCGGATCACACTTGAAGCCAGTTCGATCTGTTGCTGACGAAGCGCTGCGAGATCCATTCCCTCTCCTTTTTTACTGATGATATGGCGCTGACAAGCGGTGGACCGCCTCAACAAACGCGCCCGCATGTTCAGGCGGCACATCCTGGTGAATACCGTGGCCGAGGTTAAACACATGCCCCTCGCCCTTGCCGAACCCTTGCAGAATCGTCGCAACTTCTTCTTCGATGCGGGCAGGTGGAGCGTAAAGCATAGACGGGTCCATGTTCCCTTGCAGCGCGACTTTGTCTCCCACGCGGCGGCGAGCATCGGCAATGTCCGTTGTCCAGTCCAGACCTAACGCGTCGCAGCCGGTCTCCGCCATGGCCTCCAGCCACTGTCCGCCGCCTTTAGTAAACAGCGTTACCGGCACGCGGCGGCCTTCGTTTTCACGCAGCAGGCCATCGACAATTTTATGCATGTAATAGAGTGAGAACTGCTGATAGTCGCGCCCGGTCAGCACGCCGCCCCAGGTATCGAAAATCATCACCGACTGCGCGCCGGCTTTAATCTGCGCATTCAGATACAGCGTGACGCTCTGCGCCAGCTTATCAAGCAGCAGATGCAGCGCCTGCGGATCGGCATACATCATTTTTTTGATAACGGTGAAAGCTTTGCTGCTGCCGCCTTCAACCATGTAAGTTGCCAGCGTCCACGGGCTGCCGGAGAATCCAATCAGCGGCACCTGTCCTGCCAGGTTTTTACGAATAGTGCGCACCGCGTTCATCACGTAGCCCAGCTCATCTTCGGGATCGGGAATCGGCAGCTTTTCTACGTCGGCACGGCTGGTCACAGGCGAGGTAAAGCGTGGGCCTTCGCCCGCCTCGAAATAGAGACCAAGCCCCATCGCATCCGGCACGGTGAGGATATCAGAGAAGAGGATCGCCGCATCAAGCCGCATACGACGCAGCGGCTGCAGGGTCACTTCGCAGGCCAGCTCGGCGTTTTTGCACAGCGACATAAAGTCACCGGCCTGAGCACGGGTAGCTTTGTACTCCGGCAGGTAGCGTCCCGCCTGTCTCATCATCCATACCGGGGTGATATCCACGGGCTGTCGCTGCAGGGCGCGCAGGTAACGATCGTTCTTCAGTTCAGTCATATTTGCATTTCCTTTGGCTGTATGTCGCCAGTTTACCACGTCCCGTACTCCGCCCGACAAGCAGCAACGGTATCCTCAATTAAACGACGTGCCACGGTGCCAGCCGAAGGGATAAGCGGTAGCTGGTCATAGCGATACCACTGCGCATCAATTAATTCTTTCGGGTCGATTTTAATGTCGCCGCTGTGGTATTCCGCCATAAATGCGGTCATCAGCGATTGCGGGAAAGGCCAGGGCTGCGAGGTCACGTAACGCAGGTTTTTTACCCGAATACTGCTTTCTTCCATCACCTCACGGGCGACGGCCTGTTCGAGGGTTTCACCAACCTCAACGAACCCGGCCAGTACGGTATAAACCCCGTTGCGATGGCGTGTATGCTGGGCCAGCAAAATATGGTCGTCGCGGCGAATCGCCACGATGATGCAGGGGGCGATTTGCGGGTAATAGCGTTCATGGCAATGGCCGCACAGCATGGCCCATTCGGTTTTGCTTGGGTGCATCTCATGTCCGCAATAGCCGCAAAACTTATGGGAACGGTAGAATTCAGCTAGCTGTACGCCGCGCCCTGCCAACTGGAACAAACCCACGTCCCGATCGATGATCTGCCGCACCGAGCCCATGTCCTGGCGGCGGTTCTGCCGTACCAGCCAGACCGGTTCGCCATCCCATTCGCCAATTTGCCTGCCTTCCACGCCGTCGAGTTGAAAATCGCCTGCCGCGCCATAAGGCAACTCGCCTTTTGGCAGCCACAATTTTTGCTCGTGGCTGACGATAAACCAGCCACGATCTAACTTTTGAATTACGCGTTCCATAACCTGGTGCACATCCCCCTCGACACTGGTATAAATGATAGTCGTTACAGTTTTTTGGGTACGTTTGCGTTAAATCTTATAACTCACGGAGTCAAACATGCTTAACCAGTTAGAGAGCCTGACTGAGCGCGTTGGTGGTAGTAATGAGTTAGTCGACCAATGGCTTTATGCACGCAAACAGTTGTTGGTGGCGTATTACAACATGGTCGGGATCAAGCCTAACAAGGAATCTCACTCTGCGCTTGATGAAAAGGCAGTGGATGCGTTTTGCCACAATCTTGTCGATTATCTTTCCGCCGGGCATTTCAATATTTATGAGCGCATTATCGACGAAATGGAAGGCACCAGCCCACTTTTAGCCGCCACGCAAATCTATCCACAGTTGGAAGCTAACACCCAGCAGATCATGGAGTTCTACGATAGCAATCTGGAAAATGCCATTGATGATGACAACTGCATTGAGTTCCAGCAGGCGCTGTCCGGCATAGGTGAGGCGCTGGCGTCGCGCTTCTCGCTGGAAGATAAGCTCATCGAACTGGCCTATACCAATAACCTGCATAACAGCGCAAACGATGCCAGCGGCCTTGCACGCCCGGCTTGAGTTCCGCGCTGTTAGCGAGTAATTTACAACCCGATCCGTAGCAATACGGATTTCTTCTTGTCGGAGTGCCGAGTGCGAAAGCACCGGCTGAGACCGTTAATTCGGGATCCGCGGAACCTGATCAGGTTAATACCTGCGAA
>DAMALH010000066.1:0-212 GCA_032000125.1 Buttiauxella sp.
CCACTGCCTGGCCTTTGTGCCGGACTGGCAACAACGTTCAGAAACCGCCGCCGTGCGCCAGCAGAACTGGCAGCCGCTGGCGAATGCCGTCCATCGCGGGATCAACGCCCCGCTCGCTTCTTCGACCGGACGCCTGTTCGATGCAGCCGCCTGCGCGCTCAACTGCGCCCCGTTAAGCCAGAGCTATGAAGGTGAGGCCGCCTGCCTGTTTG
>DAMALH010000066.1:344-8028 GCA_032000125.1 Buttiauxella sp.
GGCCTGGGCTTTCCATGACGCGCTGGCAAAAGGTTTGGCCGATTTGGCCCGCCTATACGCAGATAAACAGAGCATCAGAACCCTTGTTCTCAGCGGTGGTGTACTCCATAACCGCCTGATGCGCGAACGGTTTACGCACTATCTCGCCGATTTTACCCTGCTCTTCCCGGCACGGTTGCCCGCGGGCGACGGTGCCCTCTCTTTCGGCCAGGCAATCGTCAGCGCCGCCCGTTTTTTGACCGCTTCACAAGGATAAAATGATGTTTGTACGAGTTTTACGTGACAACCCGCGCGCCGCCTTTTTGCTGGGCGTGCTTATCGCCACCAACCTTGCCGCCTGGGGCTGGGCGCTGGTTTCTTTCCGCCACAGCACGGCGCTGATGGCCGCCAGCCTGCTCGCCTGGTGCTACGGGCTGCGTCATGCGGTGGATGCAGATCATATCGCGGCTATTGATAACGTCACGCGTAAAATGATGCAGCAGGGCAAACGCCCGTTCGGCATCGGCGCGTGGTTCTCGCTGGGCCATTCCAGCATTGTTATTCTGGCGTCCGTCGCCATTGCGGCCACGGCTGCGGCTTTTCAGCACAAGATGGCGTGGTTTCACGAGGTGGGCGGCGTAATTGGCACGGCGGTGTCGGCCTGTTTCCTGCTGGCGATGGCGCTGGTAAATCTGGTGATTCTGCGCGGCGTATGGCGCAACTTCCGCCAGATGAAAAACGGCGAGCCACTGGCCGTGGACGCCAACGATTTTAACGGCGGCGGCGTAATGAGCTGGCTGTTCCACGCCACCTTCCGGCTTATCAGCAAAAGCTGGCATATGTATCTGGTGGGCTTCCTGTTCGGCCTCGGATTCGACACCGCAACGGAAATCGGCGTGCTGGGTATTTCTGCCGCCAGCGCCTCCAGCGGCATGTCCATCTGGTCGATTCTGGTATTCCCGGCGCTGTTCGCAAGCGGTATGGCGTTGGTCGATACGCTCGATAACGTGATAATGGTCGGCGCCTACGGCTGGGCCTTTAACAAACCGCAGCGCAAGCTTTATTACAACATGACGATTACCGGTACGTCGGTCGTGGTGGCGCTGTTTATCGGCGGGCTGGAAGCGCTGGGTCTGCTGGCGGATAAATTCGATCTGCATAACGGCATCTGGGCGTGGATCGGCGTGCTTAATGACAACCTCGGCAACGCTGGCTTTGTGGTGGTGGGGCTATTTATTGCCTGCTGGGGAATTTCGATGCTGAACTATCGCTGGAAAGGCTACGACACGTTAGGGGTCCGGTAAAACTTACGGCCTTCTCCTGCGGACGAAGGCCGTCGATATCATTACGCTTCGGCCCAGGCTCGCTCAATCTCTTCGGCCAGAATCTTCACGCCCGCCTCGATTTTTTCCGGCTCCGGCACGTAGTTCATACGCATACACTGGTGGGTGTGCGGCCAGGGCTTATCCAGCCCCGGGAAGAAGTAGTCGCCCGGCACCATCAGCACGCCGCGCTTTTTCAGGCGCTGGTAAAGCAGCTCGGTGGTGATCGGCAAATCTTTAAACCACAGCCAGAGGAAAATCGCCCCTTCCGGCTTATGAATCAGGCAGCGTTCCGGCGATAAATAGCGGCGAATGACCGCGATTGTCTGGTGAACGCGCTGGTAATAGAACGGCTTGATGACGGTTTCAGACAGGCGCAGCAGATCGTTGCGTTTGATCATTTCAGTAGCCATCGCAGGCCCGATTCCGCCCGGCGCCAGGCTAATAATGCCGTTCATATTGCTGATAGCGGAAATGATTTTTTCGTTGGCAATGATAATACCGCAGCGGCTGCCCGGCAGGCCAAGCTTCGACAGGCTCATGCACAGCACGATGTTCGGGTTCCACAGCGGACGCGCTTCGCTGAAAATAATGCCGGGGAAGGGTACGCCATAAGCGTTATCAATCACCAGCGGGATACCGTGCTGGTGCGCCAGCGCATCAAGTTTAATCAGCTCTTCATCGGTAATGACATTGCCCGTGGGGTTAGTCGGACGCGAGACGCAAATCATCCCGGTGTCCTCACCGATGTGCAAATGTTCGAAATCGACATGGTATTTAAACTGGCCTTCCGGCAGCAGTTCAATATTCGGCCGCGCCGAGACGAACAGATCGTCTTCGAGGCCAGAATCGCCGTAGCCAATGTATTCAGGCGCCAACGGGAAGAGCACTTTTTTAGTGCTGCCATCGGCGTGGCGGCCGGCAAAGAGGTTAAATAAGTAGAAAAACGCGCTCTGGCTGCCGTTTGTTAGTGCAATATTCTGCGGCTCAATATCCCAGCCTAATTCACTGCGGAGCATGCCGGCAAGCGCGTCGAGTAGCTCACTTTTCCCCTGCGGACCGTCGTAATTGCACAGCGCGTCAGCCATTTTCCCGCTCGCCAGCATATCTGCCAGCAGGTTCTGGAAATATTCGTTCATCGCGGGTATCTGTGCCGGGTTGCCGCCGCCGAGCATAATCGCGCCAGGCGTGCGTAAACCGTCGTTGAGGTCCTCCATCAGGCGCGTAATGCCTGCATGGCGGGTAAATTTGTCGCCGAAAAGTGAAAACGTCATAACCTGGATCTGTCGCTTACTGTCAAAAAGAGGCTAACCATAGCGCCGCAGAAGTCGCGGTGCAAACGCATTAAGGATAGCCTGCCCATGCCAATATGCTGACCAGCATAAAATGTATAGCATTAAATGCTGGCATGCCGGATGCGAAGGTGAACGGAGCTGCCCTTTACTGCGGGTTTCCCGCCCACACCACCATCACTTTGTCGTCACCCGCCTGTCGGCTAAAACCGTAGCCCGCTTTCATACTTAACGTGCTCTGCCTGCCGGCCCCTACCGCCGGATGGCGAGCGCGGAACTGGCTGATTTTTTCCCAGTGCGCGAGCGTGGCGGCGTTCTTGCCCCAGTTCATATCAGAGCGGGTGCCCTGTAGCGGATCGGAGCCCGTCGGGCCAAACGGACGTTCCGTTTCATCGCCGTAGAAAATCTGCACCGCGCCGGGAGCCAGCAACAGAAGTTCTGCGGCCCGCTGCCCGCCTTCACGGAACAGGCGCGTGTCATGGGAAGAAAGGTAGCTAAGCACGTTAAAGTCCTGCAATTTTTCAGCCATCTGCTGCCAGGTGATATCTATATTCGCCAGGCAATCCACGGCTTTTGCGGCCTGCTCCTGGTAATCAAAGTTGATCATTGCGTCAAAGCCGCTGCGGTAGTAGTCGCTTTTCATTACCCCGTGCCCCCAGGATTCTCCCGTCATCCAGAACGGCGCGTCGTCCATTTTTTTATCCGGGTTAGCCTGTTTCCAGGCGGCAAGCGCCTCCACCGACCGGGCCTTCAACTGCTTCCAGGCCTCTTTTTCAACGTGTTTAGCGGTATCGACACGGAAGCCGTCAATGCCGTAATCGCGCACCCACTGGCTAAGCCAGCGCGTCATATAATCGCGCACGCTGTAACCGGCAATGACTTTGGCGTTGGTATCAGGCTTGTGGCGGTAGAACACCGGCAGGCCAGCGGCCTGCGTTGATTCGGTTTTCAAATCCGGTAAAAAGGCAAGCGACATGGTGAGATCGTCAAAACCCGGATTATCGTAATCGCCGATATCCGTGCGGATCCAGTTCTTACCCCACCAGCTTTGCCAGGCGGTTTTATCACTGAAGTTGATGTAGTCATTAAAGGTGTGCCAGCTCTGTCCGGGGCCTGGACGCCAGTCGGTCCAGCGCTTGCCGAGCGTTTTAGTCAGCTCGTCACCTTTAAGGTACAGCGCGCCAAACTGGTATTCCTGCATATCCGCAAGGGTGGCATAGCCGGTATGGTTCATAACAATATCAAACAGGATGCGGATACCGCGCTTGTGGGCTTCGTCCACCAGCCTGCGCAGATCGTCTTCAGTCCCCATATTGGCATCAAGCTTCGTCCAGTCCATGGTGTAGTAGCCGTGATAGGCATAGTGCGGGAAATCCCCTTTCGTACCGCCGCCGACCCAGCCGTGGATTTGTTCCAGCGGCGAGCTAATCCACAACGCATTGACGCCAAGATTTTGCAGATAGTCGAGTTTGCCGGTTAAACCGGCAAGGTCGCCGCCGTGGAAAGTGGCTATCTCTTCCATGCCGTCTTTATGGCGGCCGTAGCTGCCGTCGTTTGCAGGGTTGCCGTTCTCAAAGCGGTCGGTTAAGACAAAATAAACCGTCGCGTTATGCCAGTTAAACGGCGCGGCTTTTTCCGTGGCCGCGCTTTCAAGCAGCAGTAAGCCGTTGCTGTTTGCCGCGGGCATCATGGTGATTTGCCCTTGCTTAACGGTGGCCGTTTGCCCGCTGTAAAAATCGCGGACTTCGCTGCCTTCCGGGAAGGTTTTGCTTACCGCTACGGTCAGCGGCTTGCCATCCCATTTCGGACACTGGCGGGTCACATCGACAGGCGCGGCCGTCGCGGTGCTTTTCACACTCAGCATCAGCGTCGGCGTGCCGCTGCGCATATCGATTTGCGCCTGATATTTGCCTTCGCGGAAGAGCTTCCACTGCGGGGCTTCACCTTCACAGGGTTTAAGCGAGAGCATCTGGTTCAGCCTGATGCTTTCGGCGGGCTGCCAGCAAGCCTGGTCTTGCCTGAGGCTTAGCGGCAAAGTGCCTTTCGCAAGCGCGGTCTCGCTCACAAACAGGCCAGGCCTTTGTTCTTTAAACGTGTTCAGACCCGTCGCCGACCAGTTTGCCAACGCCAGACCGGGGAGGAGTAAAAATAACAGAGGAATTTTTTTCATTTTTTTTATCCTTGGGCATCTTTTGACCAGTGTGGCATTGTTTTTACGGGTGTTATTCATCCCCAAAAGGAGGTTGAGAGGGAGGAGAAAGAAGGGTGAGTGATCGAAGTACCATTTTGGTAAATATGCGATAACCTTCGCATATCACGACACTTTTCCCGTTTATAAGAAAATCATAGGTGACAGCGATTCAGAATCGGATTATTTCTTTAGGTGCCCTGGAACCTTATTTTTGGTAGTATTCGCGTTCACTTTAATCGATTCTCTTGACTATTAAGGCATACGAGACGCACCGATCCGCCCAGGAGACCCAATGATATCAACCCCAATCCGACGATTTGGGGCTGCGATACTCATGTTACTGACCTTCAGTTTTTCAACTGGGGCAACAGCAAGTAAGCATGAGCCAAAATCGCATAAAGCCCATACCGTTAACGCAAAAACGGTTAAAACAAAAAGCGCGACGTTACACAGCAAAAAGACAGCAAGTAAGAAACTGGCAAGTAGTAAAAAAGAGTATTCTCGCAATAGTGAACTGGCATCTCTCCCTGATTTGCGAAAATACCCTTCCGGAACACCAAGGAAAAAAGCGTTTCTCCGGACGGTCATGCCATATATTACCAGTCAAAATGCTGCGATTACCGCTGACCGCAACTGGCTGGTTTCCAAGCAGTACGAAAACCGCTGGTCGCCGTCTGAACGTACGCGTCTGAAAGGCATTACCCAACGCTATAAGATCGCGTGGAACGGTAATACCAGCCGCGTGCCGTGGAACCAGCTTATGGAAAAAGTCGACATCATCCCCACCAACATGGTGGCAACGATGGCGGCGGCAGAGAGCGGCTGGGGCACGTCTAAGCTTGCCCGCAGCAACAATAACCTGTTCGGCATGAAGTGCAGCAAACGCCACTGCAACAGCGAATCCGGTAAGGTGAAAGGCTATCAGCACTATAATTCAGTGGAGGAAGGCGTTAACGCCTACGTCGCCAATCTGAACACGCATCCGGCCTATAAATCTTTCCGCAAGTCGCGCGCGCAGTTGCGTAAAGCCGACCAGGAAGTCAACGCCAGCAACATGATCCACAAGCTGAAAGGGTATTCGACAAGAGGCAGTAGCTATAACAATTACCTGTTTGCCATGTTCCAGAGCAACCAGCGTTTAATGGCTGCTAACTAAATTATAAAAACAGCGTTGTCAGAACAAAATTAAAAAAACAATTGCACGCCTTCATTACTGAAGGCGTTTTTTTTATTTAAACCAGAATCTCGCTGTGCCGTTCCCGGTGCTCTTTTGGCGTGGCGTCGTACTCTTTTTTAAATACCGAATAAAAATACTGCAGCGAAGGGTAACCGCACATCTGGGAAATTTCGTTTATCGACAGAGAAGTAGAAACCAGCAGGCTGCGCGCTTTCTCAAGCTTTTCCGCATGGATAACCGCATGGATGGTTTCGCCCACTTCTTCTTTGAAGCGTTTTTCGAGGTTAGAACGCGAGATGCCCACGGCATCCAGCACCTGCTCCACCTTAATGCCCTTACAGGCGTGGTTGCGGATGTAGTGCATCGCCTGAATCACCGCCGGATCGTGCAGGGACCGGTAGTCCGTGGAGCGCCGCTCCACCACGCGCACCGGCGGCACCAGAACCCGTTGCAGCGGTAACGCTTCGTTATCCAACAGACGGTGCAGCAGCTTAGCCGCCTGGTAGCCCATCTGCCGCGTGCCCTGCGCCACGGAAGATAGCGCAACGCGGGACAGATAGCGCGTCAGCTCTTCGTTATCGATACCAATCACGCACAGCTTTTCCGGCACCGGAATGTGCAGGTGCTCACAGACCTGCAGGAGGTGGCGGGCCCTGGCATCGGTAACCGCAATAATCCCCGTTTGCGGCGGCAAGGTTTGCACCCAGTCCGCCAGCCGGTTTTGCGCGTGCTGCCAGTTCTCCGGCGCGGTTTCGATACCCTGATACACCACGCCGCGGTATTTCTCTTCCGCCACCAGTTCGCGGAAAGCGTGTTCACGCTCCACCGCCCAGCGTTTATTGCTGGAGCCGGGCAGGCCGTAAAAAGCAAAACGATGTACGCCTTTCTCTTTTAAATGTAAAAAAGCGCTCTGCACCAGGGCGTAATTATCCGTTGCGATGTAGTGCACCGGCGGATAATTTTCAGGCCGGTGATACGAGCCCCCTACGCCAACAATCGGCACCTCGGCACCCTTGAGTAAGCTTTCGATTTCCGTATCGTCAAAATCCGCAATCACCCCGTCTCCCAGCCACTCCTTGATGTTGTCGATACGGGCGCGAAAATCCTCTTCAATAAAAATGTCCCATTCTGATTGAGACGCCTGCAAATATTCGCCAACTCCTTCAACGACCTGCCGGTCGTAAGCCTTGTTGGCATTGAATAACAACGTAATGCGATGACGTTTCTCAAACATGCTAAAGTTTCCCAAAATCACCCTGTATTTGAATACCATAGCCACGGCAAAGCCGGGGAACCTTGCCCCGGCTTTGCGATCGCTTGCACATTCTTAAGCCCGGCGTTTTGTTGCCGAGTCCATCCATACCGCTAACAGTAAAATGGCCCCTTTGACGATGTACTGCCAGAAGGTTGCCACGTCCATCATACTCATGCCGTTATCGAGCGAAGCCATAATAAATGCGCCCATCACCGCCCCGGCGACGCTGCCGATGCCGCCCGCAAGGCTGGTGCCGCCAATCACGCACGCGGCGATAGCATCCAGCTCGGCAATATTCCCGGCGGAAGGGGAGCCGGCCCCGAGACGTGAGCTGAGGATAAGCCCGGCTATCGCCACCATCAGTCCGTTAATGGCAAACACGGCGAGCTTGGTGCGCTCTACGTTTATACCAGAAAGGCGCGCCGCTTCGATGTTGCCGCCAATGGCATAAATGCGGCGGCCAAACCC
>DAMALH010000067.1:0-7295 GCA_032000125.1 Buttiauxella sp.
CTGCTACCGCTGCGTGCGTTACTACAAAGACTATGCGGATGGTAAAGATCTGGGCGTGTATGGCGCTCACGATAACGTCTACTTCGGGCGCCCGGAAGACGGCGTGCTTGAAAGCGAATTCTCCGGTAACCTGGTAGAGATTTGCCCGACCGGCGTATTCACCGACAAAACCCACTCCGAGCGTTACAACCGTAAGTGGGATATGCAGTTTGCGCCAAGCATCTGCCAGCAGTGCTCTTTGGGCTGTAACACCAGCCCGGGCGAACGCTATGGCGAGCTGCGTCGTATCGAAAACCGCTATAACGGCACCGTTAACCACTACTTCCTCTGTGACCGCGGTCGTTTCGGCTATGGCTACGTGAACCTGAAAGACCGTCCTCGCCAGCCAATTCAGCGCCGCGGTGAGGATCTGATCGCCCTGAATGCGGAACAGGCAATGCAGGGCGCGGCGGATATTCTGCGCCAGTCGAAGAAGGTGATCGGTATCGGCTCGCCGCGCGCAAGCGTAGAAAGCAACTTTGCGCTGCGTGAACTGGTGGGTGCGGATAACTTCTATACCGGCATCGCTGCCGGTGAGCAGGCTCGTCTGCAACTGATGCTTAAAGTGCTGCGTGAAAGCGGTATTCATACGCCTGCGCTGCGTGAAATCGAATCTTACGATGCGGTGCTGATTCTGGGCGAAGACGTAACCCAGACCGGCGCCCGTGCCGCGCTGGCGATTCGCCAGGCCGTGAAGGGCAAAGCGCGTGAAATGGCGGCGGCGCAAAAAGTGGCCGACTGGCAGATTGCGGCAATCCTCAACATTGGCCAGAACGCGAAACACCCGCTGTTTGTCACCAACGTGGACAGCACCCGTCTGGACGATATCGCGGCATGGACCTATCGTGCGCCGGTAGAAGATCAGGCACGTTTGGGCTTCGCTATTGCTAACGCGCTCGACAGCAATTCCCCGGCCGTAGAGCTGGATCGCGATCTGAAAAATAAAGTCGACGTGATTGTTCAGGCGCTGGCGGGAGCTAAAAAACCGCTTATCGTTTCCGGAACTAACGCCGGTAGCGAAGCGGTGATTCAGGCGGCAGCGAACGTTGCAAAAGCGCTGAAAGGCCGGGGTGCCGATGTTGGCATTACCATGGTTGCTCGCGCCGTGAACAGCGTTGGTCTGGGCATGATCGGCGGCGGGACGCTTGACGACGCGCTTAGCGAACTGGAAAGCGGCGCTGCCGATGCGGTTGTCGTGCTGGAAAACGATCTGCACCGCCATGCTTCTGCGGCCCGCGTTGACGCCGCGCTTTCAAAAGCGCCGCTGGTGCTGGTTATCGACCATCAGCGTACCGCTATCATGGATAAAGCCCATCTGGTGCTCTCCACCGCGAGCTTTGCCGAAAGCGACGGTACGGTCATCAACAACGAAGGCCGCGCCCAGCGCTTCTTCCAGGTTTATGACCCGGCCTACTACGACCACAGCGTTGCGATGCTTGAAAGCTGGCGCTGGCTGCACTCCCTGCACAGCACCGTTCGCAGCCGTGAAGTGGACTGGACGCAGCTCGATCACGTTATCGACGCCTGTGTTAAAGCGTTGCCACAGTTGGCCGGCATCAAAGAGGCGGCGCCTGACGCCAGCTTCCGCATTCGCGGGCAAAAACTGTCTCGTTCTCCAATCCGCTCAAGCGGGCGTACGGCGATGCGCGCCAACATCAGCGTGCATGAACCGCGTCAGCCGCAGGATAAAGACACGATGTTCTCCTTCTCGATGGAAGGGAACAACCAGCCGTCCGCGCCGCGTTCGCAAATTCCGTTCGCATGGGCTCCGGGCTGGAACTCACCGCAGGCATGGAACAAATTCCAGGCCGAAGTGGGCGGGCATCTGCGTCATGGCGATCCGGGCGTGCGTCTGATTGAAGCCGCTGACACCGGTCTTGATTTCTTCACCGCCGTACCGGCAACCTTCCAGGCGGAAGAAGGCAAATGGCGTATCGCGCCGTACTATCACCTGTTTGGTAGCGACGAGATGTCCCAGCGTTCGCCTGTCTTCCAGAGCCGGATGGTCGCGCCGTATATCACGCTGAACCCGGCCGATGCCGCGAAGCTTGGCGTTAACGCCGGCCAGCTCATGTCCTTTAGCTATGAAGGTCAAACGCTGAGTCTGCCGCTGCAGCTTTCCGCAGGGCTGGCAGCAGGGCAGGTTGGTCTGCCGATGGGGATGCCTGGCATTGCCCCGGTGCTGGCGGGTGCTCGTCTTGAAAATCTGCAGGAGGCGGCGTTATGAGTTGGTTGACACCGGATGTTATCGACATTCTGCTGAGCATTCTCAAAGCGGTAGTGATTCTGTTAGTGGTTGTGACCTGCGGCGCGTTCATGAGCTTCGGCGAACGTCGCCTGCTTGGCCTGTTCCAGAACCGCTATGGACCGAACCGCGTAGGCTGGGGCGGCTCGCTCCAGCTTGTGGCGGACATGATCAAGATGTTCTTTAAAGAGGACTGGGTTCCGCGTTTCTCCGATCGCGTTATCTTTACTCTTGCGCCAATGATTGCCTTCACCTCGCTGCTGCTGGCCTTTGCCATTGTGCCGGTCAGCCCGAGCTGGGTGGTGGCGGATCTGAACATCGGCATTCTGTTCTTCCTGATGATGGCGGGTCTTGCGGTTTACGCGGTCCTGTTCGCGGGCTGGTCAAGCAACAACAAATACTCCCTGCTGGGCGCGATGCGTGCTTCTGCGCAGACGCTCAGCTACGAAGTGTTCCTTGGGCTTTCCCTGATGGGCGTGGTGGCACAGGCGGGGTCGTTCAATATGGGCGATATCGTCAATAACCAGGCGCACCTGTGGAACGTCATCCCGCAGTTCTTCGGCTTTATCACCTTTGCGATCGCGGGCGTTGCGGTTTGTCACCGTCACCCGTTTGACCAACCGGAAGCCGAGCAGGAACTGGCCGATGGTTACCACATTGAATATTCCGGCATGAAGTTCGGTCTGTTCTTCGTGGGGGAATACATCGGCATCGTCACCGTCTCTGCGCTGATTGTGACCCTGTTCTTTGGTGGCTGGAATGGCCCGTGGTTACCGCCGTTCATCTGGTTCGCGTTAAAAACCGCGTTCTTCATGATGATGTTCATTTTGATTCGCGCAGCGTTGCCTCGTCCACGTTATGACCAGGTAATGTCGTTCGGCTGGAAAGTTTGCCTGCCGCTGACGCTTGTCAACTTGCTGGTGACCGCCGCGGTCATTCTCTATCAGGCACCATAAGGGGTGAAAAAACCATGACATTGAAAGAGTTAGTGGTTGGTTTCGGCACCCAGGTACGCAGTATCTGGATGATCGGTCTGCACGCTTTCGCCAAGCGCGAAACGCAGATGTATCCGGAAGAACCAGTGTATCTGCCGCCACGCTACCGTGGCCGTATCGTGCTAACGCGCGATCCGGACGGCTCCGAGCGTTGCGTTGCCTGTAACCTGTGCGCGGTTGCCTGCCCCGTTGCCTGTATCTCTTTGCAAAAAGCAGAGACAAAAGACGGCCGCTGGTATCCGGAATTTTTCCGCATCAACTTCTCACGCTGCATTTTCTGCGGCCTGTGCGAAGAAGCCTGTCCGACTACCGCGATTCAGCTAACCCCGGACTTCGAGCTGGGCGAGTTTAAGCGTCAGGATCTGGTCTATGAAAAAGAGGACCTGCTGATCTCCGGTCCGGGTAAATACCCGGAATATAACTTCTACCGGATGGCAGGTATGGCAATCGACGGCAAAGATAAGGGCGAAGCGGAAAACGAAGCCAAGCCTATCGACGTCAAAGGCCTGTTACCTTAAGGAGTCAGGAATGGAATTTGCTTTTTATATATGCGCCCTTGTGGCGATCCTGACCACCCTTAGGGTGGTAACGCACAGCAACCCGGTGCATGCCCTGTTGTATCTGATCGTCTCTTTGCTGGCTATCGCCGGGGTGTTCTTCTCGCTGGGCGCCTATTTTGCCGGCGCGCTGGAGATAATCGTCTACGCCGGTGCCATTATGGTGCTGTTCGTCTTCGTGGTGATGATGCTCAACCTCGGTAATTCGGTCGTGCAGCAGGAACGCGAGTGGCTTAAACCACAGCTGTGGGTGGGGCCAGGCGTGCTTTCTGCGGTTCTGCTTGCCGTGCTGGTTTACGCCATCCTCTCGCTTAACGATCAGGGTATCGACGGCACATCAATTGATGCGAAACAGGTTGGTATCGCGCTGTTTGGTCCATACGTTCTGGCCGTTGAGCTGGCATCCATGCTGCTGCTGGCCGGGCTGGTTGTTGCCTTCCACCTGGGTCGTGAAGACCGCGCGGGTGAAGTGTTGAGCAACCGTCAGGCGGATATGGCTACAAAAAGAAAAACGGAGGAGCACGTATGATCCCGCTGCAACATGGACTCATTCTCGCCGCCATTTTGTTCGTGCTGGGGCTGACGGGTCTGGTCATCCGTCGCAACCTGCTTTTCATGCTGATCAGTCTGGAAATCATGATTAACGCCGCGGCACTCGCCTTTGTGGTCGCCGGCAGTTACTGGGGCCAGGCCGACGGTCAGGTGATGTATATCCTGGCGATTAGCCTTGCGGCAGCCGAAGCCAGTATTGGCCTTGCGCTGTTACTGCAGCTCCATCGTCGTCGCCAGAATCTGAATATCGATTCAGTAAGTGAGATGCGTGGATGAACCTTCTCTGGTTAACCATTCTTTTGCCATTTATTGGCTTTGTGCTGTTGGCATTTTCCCGTGGTCGCTGGTCGGAAAACCTGTCTGCTACGGTCGGTATTGGCTCTATCGGTCTGGCGGCGCTGGTTACCGCCGTTGCGGGCGTTGATTTCTTCAACAACGGCCGTCAGGCGTTTGTGCAGCCGCTGTGGACCTGGATGTCGGTAGGCAATTTTAATATCGGCTTCAATCTGGTGCTCGACGGCCTGTCGCTGACCATGCTGTCCGTGGTGACGGGCGTTGGCTTCCTCATTCACATGTATGCCTCCTGGTATATGCGTGGGGAAGAGGGCTACTCCCGCTTCTTCGCCTACACCAACCTGTTTATCGCCAGTATGGTTGTGCTGGTGCTGGGCGATAACCTGCTGCTGATGTACCTCGGCTGGGAAGGCGTGGGCCTGTGCTCCTATCTGCTGATCGGGTTCTACTACACCGATCCGAAGAACGGCGCCGCGGCTATGAAAGCCTTCGTTGTGACCCGTGTGGGTGACGTATTCCTCGCTTTCGCGCTGTTCATCCTCTACAACGAGTTGGGCACGCTCAACTTCCGCGAAATGGTAGAGCTTGCCCCTGCGCACTTCGCCGAAGGCAATGAAATGCTGAAGTGGGCGACGCTGATGCTGTTGGGCGGCGCGGTGGGTAAATCCGCGCAGCTTCCTCTGCAAACCTGGCTTGCGGACGCGATGGCTGGCCCAACGCCGGTTTCAGCGCTGATCCACGCGGCCACCATGGTTACCGCAGGCGTGTATCTGATAGCTCGTACCCACGGCCTGTTCCTGATGACGCCGGAAGTGCTGCATCTGGTCGGGATCGTGGGCGCGGTGACGCTGTTGATGGCAGGCTTTGCCGCCCTGGTGCAAACCGACATCAAACGCGTGCTGGCTTACTCCACCATGAGCCAGATTGGTTACATGTTCCTGGCGCTTGGCGTACAGGCATGGGATGCGGCCATCTTCCACCTGATGACGCACGCGTTCTTTAAAGCGCTGCTGTTCCTGTCGTCCGGTTCGGTGATTCTGGCCTGCCACCACGAGCAAAACATCTTCAAAATGGGCGGCCTGCGCAAGTCGATTCCGCTGGTATATGCCTGCTTCCTGGTGGGTGGTGCAGCGCTGTCTGCGCTGCCGCTTATCACCGCAGGCTTCTTCAGTAAGGACGAGATCCTTGCCGGTGCGATGGCAAACGGTCATATCAATCTGATGGTTGCAGGTCTGGTCGGCGCGTTTATGACCTCTCTGTACACCTTCCGGATGATCTTCATTGTCTTCCACGGTAAAGAGCAGATTCACGCTCACGAGGTTAAAGGCATTACTCACCATCTGCCGCTGATCGTGCTGCTGGTGCTGTCCACCTTCGTTGGCGCCCTGATTGTTCCACCGTTAGCCGGTGTACTGCCAGAAACAACGGAGCTTGCGCACTCAGCCGTGCTGACGCTTGAAATTACCTCGGGCGTGGTAGCTATCGCCGGTATCCTGATCGCAGCCTGGCTGTGGCTGGGTAAACGCACCCTGGTAACGGCTATTGCTAACAGCGCGCCGGGCCGCTTCTTTGGAACATGGTGGTTCCATGCGTGGGGCTTCGACTGGCTGTATGACAAAGTCTTCGTGAAGCCGTTCCTTGGCATCGCATGGCTGCTTAAACGCGATCCGCTGAACGCGATGATGAATATTCCGGCAATCCTTTCCCGCTTTGCAGGCCGCGGCCTGCTGGTGAGCGAGAACGGTTACCTGCGCTGGTATGTGGCATCCATGAGTATCGGTGCGGTGGTGGTTCTGGGCCTGCTGTTGGTCTTGCGCTAATTCAACGTTTCCTCCCCGCCTGGGGAGGAAAGCGAGTGATGTTTTGGTTTATTTTGACTTAGGGACACAAATGCCATGCTATTACCCTGGCTAATATTAATCCCCTTTATTGGCGGCTTCTTCTGCTGGCAAACCGAGCGCTTCGGCGTAAAAGTGCCGCGTTGGATTGCGCTGGTGACCATGGGGCTGACACTGGCGCTTTCGCTGCAACTGTGGTTGCAGGGCGGCTATTCTCTGACGCAGGCTGCGGGTCTGCCGCAGTGGCAGTCAGAATTCGTTCTGCCGTGGATCCCACGCTTCGGGATTGAAATCCACCTTGCGCTGGACGGCCTGTCGCTGCTGATGGTCGTGCTGACCGGTCTGCTCGGCGTGCTGGCGGTACTCTGTTCCTGGAATGAAATCGAAAAGTATCAGGGCTTCTTCCACCTAAACCTGATGTGGATCCTGGGCGGCGTAATCGGCGTGTTCCTTGCCATCGACATGTTCCTGTTCTTCTTCTTCTGGGAAATGATGCTGGTGCCGATGTACTTCCTGATTGCGCTGTGGGGCCATAAAGCCTCCGACGGGAAGACGCGTATTACCGCCGCCACCAAGTTCTTTATCTACACCCAGGCAAGCGGCCTGGTGATGCTGATTGCCATTCTGGGCCTGGTGTTTGTGCACTACAACGCAACCGGCGTGTGGACCTTTAACTACGAGCTGCTGCTGAAAACGCCTATGTCCCACGGCGTGCAATGGCTGCTGATGCTGGGCTTCTTCATCGCATTCGCGGTGAAAATGCCGGTGGTTCCGC
>DAMALH010000068.1:0-6824 GCA_032000125.1 Buttiauxella sp.
TGGTGAATTCACCAATCTGCATCTGGAATGGAACGTTCCAGATGTGGTGCAGACCAAACGGCACCAGGCAGCGCTCTACGAAGCCGTAGATACCGAATGCCACAACCGGGTTCTGGTAAGCAGCCCACTGGGAGAAGGTCTGAATAGCCGTACCGATTGGCGGCCAGATAAAGGACAGCACCACGCCCATAAAGATCGCCGCCAGACCGGAGATGATCGGCACGAAACGTTTACCAGCGAAGAAGCCCAGATACTCAGGCAGCTTAATACGGTAGAAACGGTTGAACATGTAGGCTGCAATAGCACCGGAGATGATACCGCCCAGCACGCCCGTATCGGCGAGGTGCTTGGCTGCGATCTCTTCTGCAGGCAGATGCAGGACCAGCGGTGCAACCACCGCCATGGTTTTCACCATGATGCCGTAAGCGACCACAGCGGCCAGCGCGGAAACGCCGTCGTTATTGGTGAAGCCCAGCGCAACGCCGATTGCGAAGATAAGCGGCATGTTGGCGAAAACCGAACCGCCCGCTTCCGCCATAACATGAGAAACCACTTCTGGCAGCCAGCTGAAGTTTGCAGAACCGACGCCCAGCAGGATACCTGCGATAGGCAGTACGGATACTGGCAGCATCAGCGATTTACCCACCTTTTGCAGGTTAGCAAATGCGTTCTTAAACATAATAGAGAGTGCTCCTGAGTATTTGTGCTTTTTTTACGCGTTATACGCATCGGACCGCGGGGAGAAGCGGGCCATAATCAGGGCATCTAAGTGCCCTTTATTTATTACGCAGAGTAAAATAAATAGCAGGAAGTTTGTTTGACGGCTATCACGTTTCAAAGAGAGATGGCCTGAAAACTTTCAAAAATTTACATAACTCGTGTCTGATTGTTGCAAAAACGGCGTGCTCCGCCCTTTTTATGGCGGAGCACTTTACTCGCTTCGCTGATTAATTACGAGCTTTAAAATAAGCGGTTATTGTCAGGCGAGTTGCAGGCGGGAAGGCGGGATATGGAACAAATCAGCAAAGTTTTTCGTGGTTGCCACGGCCAGCTCTTCCAGCGAAACACCTTTCAACACCGCCATGTATTCTGCTACATCACGCGTCATTGCTGGTTGATTCTCCTTGCCACGGTGTGGGACGGGCGCCAGATAAGGTGAATCTGTTTCAACCAGCATGCGGTCCAGCGGGACGTAGCGCGCGGCATCGCGCAACTGCTCCGCATTGCGGAAGGTTACGATGCCGGAAAACGAGATATAAAAGCCCATATCCAGCAGCTTTTCGGCCGTTTCCCGATCTTCTGTAAAACAGTGTAGTACCCCGCCGCACTCTGTCACCTTCTCTTCAGACAGGATCGCCAGCGTATCCGCACGCGCGTCGCGCGTATGCACGATCACGGGCTTGTTGAGTTCACGCCCGATGCGGATGTGGTTGCGGAAAGACGCCTGCTGACGGGCTTTGGTTTCCGGCGTGTAAAAATAGTCCAGACCGGTTTCGCCCATGGCGACGACGCCCGGCTCTGCGGCCAGGCGGCGGAGCGCTTCGACATCGTATTCTTCATCCTGATTAAGCGGATGCACGCCGCAGGAGAAGGCGACGTTTTCGCGCTCGCCAACCAGCTCACGCATCCCACGGTAGCCGTCAAGGGTAGTGGCAACGGCGAGGAAGAATTTCACGTCCCTCGCGGCGGCTTTGGCCAGAACGTCGTCGACGCTTTCGTGCAGGGATTGGTAATCCAGGCCATCAAGATGGCAATGTGAGTCAACCAGAAACATACAGACACTCTTAAAGATGTGGAGAAGGAAGGATAGCACCCGGTTGCAGGTATCGCTCCCAGGCCAGCAGTTGTTCAGCAATCAGTAATTCTCGGTTCACCCCAACCACCGTCAGCAGAGCGTCGCGGCAGGTGAACCAGCTTTGCACAAGCGCCTGCAAAACGGCAGGTTTGGCACCGGCGGCAAGCGTTGCCACCAGCGGCTGCATATCATCGTTTGCGAGCCACTGTTCCGCACCCTGCTGCCATTTCAGCGCATCAAGCAGCAACGAGCTAAGCCAGTGAATACGCTTAGCGGCATCTTCATGGTTAAGCGCTGGCAACAGGGCCAGCAGATCTTTTGTGGCACAGGCCTGGGCCAGTTTCTCGCATAACATCTGGCGATGCTTCCAGTTTTCTGGCTGGAGAAGCTCCGCAGCCGCGGCTGGCGCACCAGAACTCAGGCGTAGCGCCGCGCGCAGTTGCGCGTTATCCAGCGAGCTTTCGCGGGCAAGCCAGGCCAGAGCGAAGGCTTCGTCCGGAGGAGATAAATACCAGTAAAGGCAGCGGCTGCGTAGTGTAGCGGGCAAGCGAGCGGGTTCGCGGCAGCCGAGGAAAAACCAGGTGTTCGCCGGCGGCTCCTCAAGCGTTTTAAGCAGCGCGTTGGCAGCCGCTTCGGTCAGCAGCCCCGCGTCGGTAAGCCAGACCACTTTCGCTCCACCCTGCTGGGCGTGGCCGTATAGCTTTTCGGTAATTTCACGAATGCTGTCGACGCCCAGGCTGGTTTTGCCTTTTTCCGGGGCGATGACGTAGCTGTCAGGGTGGTTCCCGGCCTGCATAAGCTGGCAGCCGCGGCACTGGCCGCAGCTTTTGTTACCCTGTGGTCGCTGGCACATCAGCCAGCGGCTCAAAGCATAAATCAGGGCGTCGTCACCCATGCCGGGCAGCGCATGAAGCAGTAAAGCATGGTGCCCGCGACCAGACTGATGCTGGCTGAGGATTTGCTCAAACGGCCCGCGCAGCCATGGATACCATTTCATCAGATAAGCCCTTTCGCCCATTCAAGCACCGCGCTGCGCACGGCTGCCGACACCTCATCAAGCGAACGAGTCGCATCAATGGTTTTGATACGGCTGTCCGCAGCCGCGAGTTCCAGATAGCGGGCACGGGTGCGGTTAAAGAAGTCGATGGATTCCTGTTCGATACGGTCCAGCTCGCCACGAGCGCGAGCGCGGGTCAGGCCGACTTCCGGCGTGACATCCAGATAAATGGTCAGGTCGGGATAAAAATCTCCCAGCACGGTGTTTCTCAGCGCCGTCAACAGATTGCGGTCGATACGGCGGCCGCCACCCTGATAGGCCTGGGTCGAAAGGTCATGTCGATCGCCAATCACCCAGGCTCCGCGGGCAAGCGCTGGCTTGATAATGGTTTCAACAAGCTGAACGCGTGCGGCATAAAACATCAGCACTTCGGCTTTGTCGGTTACCACTTCATCGCCGATGCCTTTGTTGTTGAGCGTGAGTTCACGCAGCCTTTCCGCAAGCGGCGTGCCGCCCGGCTCGCGCGTGAAAATCAGATCGCTAACGCCCAGCTCCCGCAAAGTGGCCACCACCACGTTATGCGCGTTGGTTTTCCCTGCCCCTTCGAGCCCCTCAATGACGATAAATTTACTGACCATTCTTGTCCTTCAGTGCTTTGATATACACCTGCACCGCCTGATTGTGGCTTGCGAGGTTGGTATTAAAGGTATGCCCGCCTTTACCGTCGGCAACAAAATAGAGATAAGGCGTTTTCGCCGGGTGCGCCGCCGCCTGTAATGATGCAGCGGACGGAATGGCAATCGGCCCCGGCGGCATGCCGCTTATAACATAAGTGTTATATGGCGTCGGCGTCTCAAGATCCTTGCGCGACAGCTTACCATTATAGCTATCACCCATGCCGTAAATCACCGTTGGATCCGTTTGTAGACGCATGCCGATACGCAAGCGGTTGATAAACACCGACGAAACACGGTCGCGCTCGTTCGCTACGGCGGTTTCCTTCTCAACCACGGAAGCCATGGTGACCAGATCGTTTTGCGTTTTATACGGCAGCCCTTCGGCTTTCCCGTCCCATGCTTCCTGCACGGCTTTTTTCATACGCTCGTGGGCGCGTTTAAGCAGCGCGATATCGCTGGTGTTGGCGGTATAAAGCCAGGTATCGGGGAAGAACCAGCCTTCCGTCCAGTCTGGGTGCTCAAGCTTCAGCGCTTCGGCGACGGTCGCGTAGCTGTCATCTTTCAGGGTATGTTTGATATAGGGTGCCTCACGCAACTGTTTTAACCAGTCGCTCAGGCGCATACCCTCAACAAACCGAATCGGGAACTGGGCTTCTTTGCCGCTGGCGAGCAGCTTTAACATATCGCGCACCGTCATCTGCGGAGTAAGGCGATAGGTGCCCGCTTTAAAATTGGCCAGCTCGGGCTTAACCTTCAGCAACCACTGGAATACTCGAGGACGCGTAATCAGCTTCTCTTCATAAAGCTGCTTGCCCAACGCAAGGCGCCCGGTTCCCGCTTTCAGGGTAAAAATAGTTTCCTGCTTGATGGTTAAATGGCTGTTAGCCAACTGGCGAACTTTCCATACGCCAACGCCGGCGGCGATCCCAAGGACCACCAGCAACAGCAAAAAGAAACGCAGCATTTTTTTCATCGGTAATCTTTTACTCACAAAGTGGCGCTAAAAAATGATAAAGCTCGCGCGAAGAGTAACGCCAGGCCTCCGCCTGCCTGACCGGCACCACCGGCATCAGCGCGTTACAGATAATCAGCTCATCGGCATCCGCGAGGGTTTCCATCCTCTCCCGCACTTCCTGAACCTGCCGGCCGGCATCGTTCAGGCTGGCGATAATGCGCTGGCGCATCGTGCCGTTGACGCCCGCTCGATCGACACAAGGGGTATAAACTTGCTCCCCCTTGCGCCAGAATAAATTAGCCGCACAGCATTCCGTAAGCCACCCGTCACTGTCAAGGACCAGCGCCTCCTGAGCGGACGTCTGTTCAAGATGCGTTCGGATTAGTACCTGTTCGAGCCGATTGAGGTGTTTTATGCCGGCAAGATGCGGATTAACGCCAAGGCAAAGCGGGCTGAGCGCAAGGCTTATCCCCCGAGATCGCCAGTCGTCATAAAATGAGGGAAAAGTAGAGGTGCTGAGAATGCGGGTGGGCTGGTCACAGTTTGCCGCGCTGTAGCCCCGGCCGCCCGCGCCCCGACTAATAATCACCTTCAGTACGGCAAGCCGTTCATTCGTTGCGAGCTGCTGCATTTCATCGGCAAGCCGAGCCCATTCGGTGAACGGAAGCAGGAGCTTTTCACAGGCAAGCCGTAAGCGGTGCAGGTGCTGTTCGCTAAAAGCTATCTTGCCATTTCTGATAGCCGCTGTCGTAAAGCAGCCGTCACCGAACTGCACCGCACGATCGTTTGCCGCAAGCGTCGTCTGCCACTGTCCATTGATTAAGTACATAACGATTCCTCAAGGTTTGACGGCATCAGCGTGCCAGCGCGAAGAGAAAGCAGCAAGGGAGGAAATCTGAAGTGCGGGATTGAAAAACATAAAGGGCCCGCAAGCGAGCCCTTTATGCAAACGGTTTAGATCTTCTTAAAGATCAGAGAACCGTTAGTACCACCAAAACCGAAGGAGTTACACAGCGTGTATTCCATCCCTGATACCTGGCGTGCAACATGTGGAACAAAGTCCAAATCGCAGCCTTCATCCGGGTTGTCGAGATTGATGGTTGGCGGCACGGCCTGATCGCGCAGCGCGAGAATGGAGTAGATAGACTCTACTGCACCCGCAGCGCCTAACAGATGACCGGTCATAGATTTGGTGGAGCTGACCAGAACACGGCTGGCGTCCGCACCAAAGATAGATTTCACCGCCTGCGTTTCGGCTTTATCACCCGCAGGCGTTGAAGTACCGTGCGCGTTGATATAGCCAATCTGAGATGGCGTAACGCCCGCATCACGCAGCGCGTTTTCCATCGCCAGCGCCGCTCCTGCGCCGTTATCCGGCGGAGAGGTCATGTGGTAAGCATCGCTGCTCATGCCAAAACCAACGATTTCAGCGTAGATTTTAGCGCCGCGTTTTTTCGCGTGTTCATACTCTTCGAGCATGATAACGCCCGCGCCGTCGCCCAGCACAAAGCCGTCACGATCTTTATCCCACGGGCGGCTTGCCGCCTGCGGGTCATCGTTGCGGGTAGAGAGCGCACGCGCTGCACCAAACCCACCGATACCTAACGGCGTACTGCCCTTTTCCGCCCCGCCGGCTAACATAGCATCCGCATCGTTATAGGCGATAATACGCGCCGCCTGACCGATGTTATGCACGCCAGTCGTACAAGCCGTGGAGATAGCGATACTCGGGCCTTTCATACCGTACATAATCGTTAAATGACCTGAGATCATGTTAACAATAGTAGACGGCACGAAGAACGGGCTGATTTTACGTGGGCCACCGTTAACCAGAGAGGTATGGTTCTCTTCGATGAGGCCTAAACCGCCGATTCCGGAACCGACTGCGGCGCCGATACGGTGAGCGTTCTCGTCCGTTACTTCCAGACCAGAATCCAGCATGGCCTGGCAGCCAGCTACAACTCCATATTGAATGAAGGCATCCATCTTGCGCTGTTCTTTACGCGAGATGAAGTCATCACAGTTAAAATCCTTTACTAAGCCAGCAAATTTCGTTGCGTAGGCGCTAGTATCGAAATGGTCGATCAGGCTGATGCCACTCTGACCGGCAAGGAGAGCTTTCCAGGTAGACTCTACGGTATTGCCGACAGGAGACAACATGCCCAGTCCGGTCACAACTACACGACGCTTAGACACGTTTGTCCTCCAGGGAGGGAAAATAAGAATAAGACTTGTGGGACAATCAGATAAAACTCAGGCGGTCGAATGACCGCCTGGAGATGTTCACTTACGCCTGGTTACCGTTGATGTAATCAATGGCAGCCTGAACGGTGGTGATTTTCTCTGCTTCTTCGTCCGGAATCTCAGTATCAAACTCTTCTTCCAGAGCCATTACCAGCT
>DAMALH010000069.1:0-6197 GCA_032000125.1 Buttiauxella sp.
GCCCGCTGATATCCGCCAGCATTTGCCGCCAGTAAGGGCTGCGCGCGCCGCCGCCGATAAGGGTGACGCTTTTTGGCGTGATGCCGCACGCATGCACCACATCCATGCCGTCCGCCAGCGCGTAGCCCACGCCTTCGAGCACGGCGCGAGCCAGTTCCGCCGGGCCATGCTGATGCGTTAAGCCAAAGAAAACGCCTTTCGCCTGCGGGTTGTTATGCGGCGTGCGCTCGCCGGAAAGATAAGGCAGAAACCAGATTACGCCCGCGTCTTCATTCGCCTGTTCAGCGGCAGCCAGCAGCGCCGGGACGGTGCCTAAGCCGGTAAGCTTTGCCGCCCAGTCCAGACAGGAGGCGGCGCTGAGCATCACCGACATTAAATGCCAGCGGTTTGGCAGCGCATGGCAGAAGCTGTGTACCGCGCTTTCTGGCCTGCTGCGAAAGCCGTCGCTGACGGCGAAATAAACGCCTGATGTCCCAAGCGATAACATGGCTTGCCCTGCGTCCACCATACCCACGCCCACCGCCCCTGCGGCGTTATCGCCGCCGCCCGCGACTACCGGGACGGCAGACATTTTCCATGCCTGCGCGACCTCGGCTTTCAGTACGCCGGTGATTTCACTGCCTTCGAATAATTCCGGCATATGCTGGCGGCTAAGGCGACAGGCGTCGAGCATCGTGTCGCTCCAGTCGCGTTTTGCGACATCGAGCCACATGGTGCCTGCCGCATCGGACATATCGCTTGCGAACTCGCCCGTCATGCGCAGGCGCAGATAGTCCTTTGGCAGCAGCACCTTATTAATTTGCGCGAAAATATCCGGCTCGTGGCGTTCGACCCACAGCAGTTTTGGCGCGGTAAAACCCGGCATCATCAGGTTGCCGGTGATGCCGCGAGCATCCTCGACGTTGGCTTCAAGCAGGGCGCACTCTTCGCCGCTGCGGCCGTCGTTCCATAAGATAGCCGGACGAAGCACGCGCTGTTTACTGTCCAGAAGCGTAGCGCCGTGCATTTGTCCGGCAATTCCCAGCGCTTTAACGCCCGTAAGGGGATGTTGTTCACCCAGCGCTTTCATCGCCCGGTCCGTTGCCTGCCACCAGTGCTCTGGATCCTGTTCCGACCACAGCGGATGAGGACGTGAAACGCTTAGCGGTTCCGTGCGTGATGCCAGCACTTCGCCCTGCTCGCTAAGCAGAATCGCTTTTACACCCGACGTACCAAGATCGATTCCGATGTACATAGTGACCACTCCTTATAACCGCGCCACGAGAGTCGTGGCGCGGGCATGATGACGAGTTACCTGACGGCCTCTTATTTGTCGAACAGGTAGTGGTTCACCAGGTTTTCCAGCAGTTCCTGATGGCCACTTTGGTGCTGCGGCGCCAGATTATGCTGTTCAGCGTACTGCGCAATCTGCGTAAGGGACATCTGCCCTTTCAGAATTTGCTGGCCCAGTTCACCATTCCAGCCGGCATAGCGTTTTGCCACGCGTTTATCCAGTTCGCCGTCTTCAATCATGCGTGCGGCGATTTTCAGCGACAGCGCCATAACGTCCATCGCGCCGATGTGGCCGTAGAACAGGTCATATTTGTCGGTGCTCTGGCGACGGACTTTGGCGTCAAAGTTTAGCCCGCCGGTGGAGAAGCCGCCCGCTTTAAGGATTTCGTACATTACCAGCGCGTTTTCTTCCACGCTGTTCGGGAACTGGTCAGTATCCCAGCCCAGCTGCGGGTCGCCGCGGTTAGCATCCACCGAGCCGAAGATGCCAAGCGCAATGGCGCTGGCGATTTCGTGGTGGAACGAATGGCCGGCAAGCGTGGCGTGGTTCGCTTCGATATTCACCTTGATTTCTTTTTCCAGACCAAACTGTTTCAGGAAGCCGTAAACCGTCGCCACATCGTAATCGTACTGGTGTTTGGTTGGCTCCTGGGGTTTTGGTTCAATCAGCAGCGTGCCGCGGAAGCCAATTTTATGCTTGTGCTCAACCACCATTTGCATGAAGCGGCCAATCTGCTCGCGCTCCTGACGCAGGTCGGTGTTCAGCAGGGATTCATAGCCTTCTCGGCCGCCCCACAGCACATAGTTTTCACCGCCCAGTTGGTGAGTTGCATTCATCGCTGAAACAACCTGCGAAGCCGCCCATGAGAACACTTCTGGGTCCGGGTTGGTGGCGGCGCCTGCACCGTAGCGAGGATGGGTAAAGCAGTTCGCCGTGCCCCACAGCAGCTTCACGCCGGTTTCCTGCTGCTTTTGCGCCAGCAGTTCGGTCATTTGCGCAAAGTTATTTTTGTACTCTTTAAGCGAAGCGCCTTCCGGGGAAACATCCACGTCGTGGAAGCAGTAATACGGCACGTTCAGCTTGTGGAAAAACTCAAAAGCGACGTCGGCTTTACGTTTCGCCAGCGCAAGGGCATCGCCCGCCTGCTGCCAGGGCCGCTCAAAGGCGCCCACGCCGAACATATCCGCGCCGTTCCAGCAGAATGTATGCCAGTAACAGGCGGCGAAGCGCAGGTGCTCTTCCATACGTTTGCCAAGTACCAGTTCATCTGGATTGTAATGGCGAAACGCCAGCGGATTGGTGGATTTAGTACCTTCGAAACGTACGCGATCTAGTTGGTCGAAATAAGCTTGCATAATGGACTCCGTAATCAGGAAAACGAGCGGCCAGGCGAATGTGTACTTATCCTGGGTTTTCCCTAACGGATGCTCAATTACGTTATTTCACACTGCGCTTCAGAGAATACCCAAACGTGCGCCACCTCGCAAAAAATACTGAAATATATACAAGAAAATGATTTGCGGTCTATTTCGTAAATTATGTAAATTGATGCGCGGACTATTTTAAAAGCAGATCTCCGTCATAAATTGACAATTAAACCAAAAATCATAACGAGAAGATAAAAATCTGTAATTGCCGCATCTGCAAAGTGCGTCAACAATTCCCCGGTCTGCAAATGTAAACCATTCTTTAATCCGAATAATCACCACCCTACAGGTAACAATAATATGAAGATTAAGAACCTCTTACTGACATTATGTGCCTCGCTCGTTCTCACCAGCATCAGCGGCATCGCCAAAGAAGTGAAAATCGGTATGGCCATTGACGACCTGCGCCTTGAGCGCTGGCAGAAAGACCGCGATATTTTTGTTAAGAAAGCCGAATCCCTTGGCGCAAAAGTATTTGTCCAGTCAGCCAACGGCAATGAAGAAACGCAGATGTCGCAAATCGAAAACATGATTAACCGCGGCGTTGACGTCCTGGTTATTATTCCTTACAACGGCCAGGTATTAAGTAACGTGGTCGCTGAAGCGAAACGCGAAGGCATTAAAGTATTAGCCTACGATCGCATGATTAATAACGCAGATATTGATTTTTATATCTCTTTTGATAATGAAAAAGTCGGCGAGTTGCAGGCCCAGAGCATTGTCGACAAGGTCCCCACGGGGAATTATTTCTTAATGGGCGGCTCGCCTGTTGATAATAATGCAAAATTATTCCGTGCCGGGCAGATGAAAGTGTTAAAACCCTATATCGATAGCGGAAAAATAAAAGTGGTGGGCGACCAGTGGGCGGACGGCTGGCTGCCTGAAAACGCGCTGAAAATTATGGAAAACGCCCTGACGGCGAACAATAACAAAATTGATGCCGTCGTTGCTTCCAACGATGCCACCGCCGGCGGCGCTATCCAGGCGTTAAGCGCGCAGGGGCTGGCCGGAAAAGTGGCTATCTCCGGCCAGGATGCGGATCTTGCGGGGGTAAAACGCATTATTGCCGGTACGCAAACTATGACGGTCTATAAGCCAATCACCAAACTGGCAAATACCGCCGCTGAAATCGCGGTGGAATTAGGCGAAGGCAAACAGCCAGCCTCCGATGCCGCCTTGAATAACGGCCTGAAAGAGGTTCCGTCCCGCCTGCTTACGCCAATCGGCGTGGATAAAACCAATATCGACAGCACCGTGGTGGCCGACGGCTTCCACAAAAAGAGCGAGCTCTGACCCATATCGCCCGTAGCCTGCTACGGGCGGCAACCTTAGGCCAGACGGGGGAGGGGCTATGCCTTACTTGCTGGAAATGAAAAACATCACCAAAACTTTTGGCGTGGTGAAGGCGGTAGATAACGTCAGCCTGTCGGTCAACGCCGGGGAGGTCATGTCGCTGTGCGGCGAAAACGGCTCCGGGAAATCGACGCTGATGAAAGTGCTGTGCGGTATCTACCCCTGGGGCAGCTATGAGGGCGAAATCTGGTTTGCGGGTGAAAAACTTCAGGCAAGCCACATTCGCGACACCGAACGTAAGGGCATCGCCATCATTCACCAGGAGCTGGCGCTGGTGAAGCACCTCACCATACTGGAGAATATTTTCCTCGGCGCTGAGATAACGCGCCGCGGCGTGCTGGACTACGAAAGCATGACGATTCGCTGCCAGAAACTGCTGGCGCAGGTGAACCTGAATATTTCACCGGATACGCGAGTAGGCGATCTTGGGCTTGGGCAGCAGCAACTGGTTGAGATAGCTAAAGCGCTGAACAAACAGGTGCGGTTGCTGGTGCTCGATGAGCCAACGGCATCGCTCACCGAACAGGAAACGGCGGTGCTGCTGAAGATTATTCGCGACCTGCAGGATCACGGCATCGCCTGCATCTACATCTCTCACAAGCTCAACGAAGTCAAAGCCATCTCCAATTCCATCTGCGTTATCCGCGACGGGCAGCCCATCGGCACGCGCGACGCCGACCAGATGAGCGAAGACGATATTATCACCATGATGGTGGGCCGCGAGCTTACGGCGCTGTATCCGAGTGAACCGCATCAAACGGGCGAGGAGATTCTGCGCGTGGAGCACCTCACTGCCTGGCACCCGGTCAACCGGCATATTAAACGCGTTAACGACATTTCGTTTTCGCTGCGCAAAGGGGAAATACTCGGCATTGCCGGGCTGGTGGGGGCCGGTCGTACCGAAGCCGTTCAGTGTCTGTTCGGCGTCTGGCCCGGCAAATCGGAAGGCGAGATCTTTATCGACAACAGGCCGGTAAAAATTACCCGCTGCCAGCAGGCCATCGCGCACGGTATCGCCATGGTGCCGGAAGACCGTAAAAGAGACGGCATCGTGCCGGTGATGGCGGTGGGGCAGAACATCACCCTGGCGTCGCTCGGCCAGTTCTCCGGGGCGTTAACCAGCCTCGACGATGCCGCAGAACAAAGCTGTATTTTGCAGTCCATTCAACGCCTGAAGGTCAAAACGTCTTCGCCGGCGCTGGCCATCGGCCGCCTGAGCGGTGGCAACCAGCAAAAGGCGATCCTCGCCCGCTGCCTGCTGCTTAATCCGCGCATTCTCATCCTTGATGAACCCACGCGCGGTATTGATATTGGCGCCAAATACGAAATCTACAAACTTATTAATCAACTGGTACAACAAGGGATTGCCGTGATTGTTATTTCCTCTGAATTGCCTGAAGTGCTGGGCCTGAGCGACCGGGTGCTGGTGATGCATGAGGGGCGTATCAAAGCCAACCTGATTAACCACAACCTGACGCAGGAGCAGGTCATGGAAGCTGCACTGAGGAGTGACCATCATGTCGAAAAGCAACCCGTCTGAAATGAAACTTGCCCCGCCGCTTGCCTCGCCGCCAGGGAGCCTGAAGGCGCTGAATCTGCAGGTTTTTGTGATGATTGCCGCCATTGTGGCAATCGTATTATTTTTTACCTGGATGACGGATGGCGCGTATCTGAGCGCGCGAAACGTTTCCAACCTGCTGCGCCAGACGGCCATCACCGGGATTCTGGCGGTGGGCATGGTGTTTGTGATTATCTCTGCGGAAATTGACCTTTCCGTTGGCTCTATGATGGGCCTGCTGGGCGGCGTAGCGGCGATTTTCGATGTCTGGCTGGGCTGGCCGCTGCCGCTCACCATTGTCGTTACGCTGGTGCTCGGTCTGGTGCTTGGCGCCTGGAACGGCTGGTGGGTAGCCTATCGCAAAGTGCCGTCGTTTATCGTGACGCTGGCGGGCATGCTCGCGTTTCGCGGGGTGCTGATCGGCATTACTAACGGCACAACGGTGTCGCCAACAAGCGCGGCGATGTCGCAAATCGGCCAAAGCTATCTGCCGGATGGCATTGGCTTTGGCGTCGGCGCGCTGGGGCTGATGGCGTTTGTGGCCTGGCAATGGCGGCTGCGTGTCCGCCGCCAGGCGCTTGGTCTG
>DAMALH010000070.1:0-5761 GCA_032000125.1 Buttiauxella sp.
CAACAATCGCCATTCGCGTAGCCGGAGCCTGCCGACGCAGCGCCGCCATCAGCGGCAGTAAAATAGCGGACTCGCTGTAGTCCGAGGCGGCCACGCGCCAGGTATGGGCGTCCCGCTGCGGATCAAAAGCTGCGGCGGGTGCAATCGCCTGTTCCAGCGCCGCCAGCGCCTGCCGCAAAGGTTCGCGCAGCGCTTCCGCTCTTGCCGTAGGCTGCATGCCGCGCGGGCCGGGCAGCAGAAGCGGGTCATTAAATATTTCCCGCAGCTTCGCAAGATGCACGCTTATCGACGGCTGCGAAAAATGCAGCCGTTCGGCGGTGCGGGTGACGTTCTGCTCCTTTAGCAGGGCGTCCAGCGTCAGCAGCAGATTAAGATCGATGCGGCGAAGATTACTCATCTTAATACCTGGTATAGTAGCTATTCATTTCAACTATACCTCGCTGCGCCCTACCCTGCTGTTGTCAATTATCCGCAGGAGAGCTTATGAATATCTTAATCGTTTACGCCCATCCGGAGCCGCTGTCGCTTAACGGCTCGCTGAAAGATTTTACCGTTGAGCGTCTGCGCAACGCCGGGCATCGCGTGGAGGTATCAGACCTGTACGCCATGCGCTGGAAAGCGGTGCTGGACCAGCGCGACAGCGCGGACTTTGACGCGCGGCAGCGCTTCGATGCCTCTTCCGCCTCGCTTCATGCCTTTGAAAACGGCCTGCAAAGCGCCGATATCGCCGCCGAACAGCAAAAGCTCGACCGCGCCGATATGCTGATCCTCCAGTTCCCGCTGTGGTGGTTCTCCATGCCCGCCATCATGAAGGGCTGGGTAGACCGGGTGTACGCCTGCGGCTTTGCCTATGGCGTCGGCGAACATACGGACAGCCACTGGGGCGACCGCTACGGCGAGGGAAGAATGGCGGGCAAGCGGGCGATGCTTATCGTTACGGCGGGCGGCTGGGCTTCACATTACGCTCCGCGCGGGGTGAACGGCCCGATTGACGATCTGCTGTTCCCCATCCAGCACGGCATGCTCTGGTATCCGGGGTTCGCGGTGCTGCCGCCGTTTGTGGTGTACCGTACCGGCCGGGTGGACGAGCAAAAGTACGCGCAGCTTTGCGATGAGCTGGGCAAGCGGCTGGATACGCTGGAGCAGACGCAGCCCATTGCCTGGCACCGGCAAAACGGTGGAGCCTACGTAATTCCGGAGCTGACGCTGCGTGAGGATATCGCGCCGGGCGCAGAAGGTTTTGCTATCCATAAGATGCTCTGACGGGCACGCCCCGCAGCCCTGCGCCGGGAATTGCTCTACACTTCCTGACTGAACCAACACTAAGGAAAACACATGTCCATTATAAAAAGTTACGCCGCGCCACAGGCTGGCGCAGAGCTTGAGCTTTACGAATACGACGCGGGCGAGCTTGGCGCGGAAGACGTTGAGGTCAAAGTCGAATACTGCGGCATCTGCCATTCCGACCTGTCGATGATCGACAACGAATGGGGCTTCTCGCAGTATCCGCTGGTGCCGGGGCACGAGGTGGTTGGCCGCGTGCATGCGCTTGGCAGCGCGGCGCAGGATAAAGGTCTGAAGGTTGGGCAGCGCGTGGGCATCGGCTGGACGGCGCGTAGCTGCGGGCACTGCGATGCCTGCATCAGCGGCAGCCAGGTGAACTGTCAGGAAGGCAGCGTGGCAACCATCATCAACCGCGGCGGCTTTGCCGATAAAATCCGCGCCGACTGGCAGTGGGTTATTCCGCTGCCGGACTCCATCGATATTGAATCCGCCGGCCCGCTGCTGTGCGGCGGCATCACCGTTTTTAAACCGCTGCTGATGCACCATATTACGGCCACCAGCCGGGTGGGCGTGATCGGTATCGGCGGGCTTGGGCATATCGCCATCAAGCTGCTGCATGCCATGGGCTGCGAGGTGACGGCGTTCAGCTCTAACCCTGCTAAAGAGCAGGAGATCCTGAAGATGGGCGCGGATAAGGTGGTGAACAGCCGCGATCCGCAGGCGCTGACGGCGCTCGCCGGGCAGTTCGATCTGATCATTAATACCGTGAACGTTGATTTAGACTGGCTGCCGTACTTCGAAGCGCTGGCTTATGGCGGCAAGTTCCATACCGTCGGCGCGGTGATGAAGCCGTTCGCCGTTCCGGCGTTTAAGCTGATTGCCGGCGACCGCAGCATTACGGGTTCGGCAACCGGCTCCCCGCACGAGCTGCGCACGCTGATGAAGCTGGCCGGCCGTGCGAAGGTTGCGCCGCAGACCGAGCTGTATCCGATGTCGAAAATCAACGAGGCTATCCAGCACGTGCGCGACGGCAAAGCCCGTTACCGCGTGGTGCTGAAGGCAGATTTTTGATGTGAAAAAGGCTCCTTTCCGGAGCCTTTTTTAATTGCCGATGGCTTTATTTCACTAAGGCGGCAAACACCTCGGCCACGGCAACCGCGCCGGGGTCTTTTACGCCGTCCAGATTGCCGCTGTTCACATATGATGAGCGGCCTGCGTTGGCTTTTTGCATTTTTGCCGTTGCTTCTGCGCCCTGCTGTGCGGCTTGCGCCGCGGCTTTAAGATCCTTATCTCTTAACGCTTCCAGCGCCGGTTGCAGGGCGTCGATCAGCGTGCGATCGCCAAGATCCGCGCCGCCATAGCGTTTCATTTGCTCAAGGCCAAACAGCAATGCTTCCGGCAACGGTTTTTTCTCGCCCACTTTTTGCCCGGCGGCGGTGAAGAAGATCGACATCAGCACGCCGCTTGAGCCGCCCATCACCGTCGCCAGCCTGTCGCCCACCAGTCCCAGCAGCGCAGCGGTATCGTTGAGCGGCAGTTTGCCCTGTTCGTTTAGCTGCGCGATATCCCTCGCCCCTTCGGCAAACGTGGAGCCGGTATCGCCGTCGCCCACTTTTGCATCAAGCGCGTTAAGGTGATTTTCCTGCCCGGTAAGCGTTCTGGCTACGCTTGCCACCAGGGCTTTAGCTTCGGCGTTGTCGGAAGGAGCTAGTGCTACTTCGCGACGCAGCAAACTATGTTTTTGCGTTGGCATAGCCCGGTATTCCACCATCGGCTGCCAGCCCGCGGTTTCCACGCTGGCCTGTAACGCTTTAATAAACTCGTCGTTCAGGGCGATGGCCGAAAGCGAGAAGCCTTTCATATCCAGCGCGCTCACCAGCGCCGCGGGGCCAATCAGGTATTCAAGCCGGTCTTTAAGCGCAGAATGCGCCAGTTCCCTGGTCAGCAGCGCCATCTCAAGCGACGATACGCCGCCGAGGTTGTTGATAAGCACCGCCAGCTTTGCGTCTGTGCCGATTTTTTTTCGCAGATGCTTAACCAGCGTGGCGATAATTTCTTTGCTGTTCTGCGTATCAATGGTGCTGGCGCCCGGCTCGCCGTGAATGCCCAGCCCCAGCTCGACGTGGCCGCCTTTAATGCGCCCTTCTTCTTCATCGCTGCCCGGCAGGTTACAGGTCTGCATCGCCACGCCCATGCTGGCCACGCTGTCGCAGGCCTGCTGGGCGATGGTTTTTACGTCGCTGAGGGACTTGCCCTGTTCTGCGGCATAGCCCGCAATTTTGTGTACCAGCGCCGTGCCGGCAATGCCGCGCGGCTGTTTGTTATCCGGCAGGGAGATGTCGTCGCCGACGATTACCATCTCCACCTTCAGACCGTGTTTTTTCGCTTTTTCAGCGGCAAGGCCGAAGTTCAGGCGATCGCCGGTATAGTTTTTCACAATCAGCAGGCAGCCGCGGTCGCCGGTTACCGCCACTATCGCGTTTAGCACCGCATCCACGCTTGGCGAGGCGAAGAGATCGCCGCACACGGCGGCGGTGAGCATACCTTTCCCCACAAAGCCCACGTGTGCGGGTTCGTGGCCTGAGCCGCCGCCGGAGATAATCGCGACTTTGCTTTTGTCCCAGTCGTTACGGACCACAACGCGGATGGCGGGGTCTATCTCAAGGCGCGTCAGATTGCGGTAGCGGGAGCTGATTATCACGCCTTCTATGGCATCGTTGACCAGCTGCTGGCGGTCATTAAAGAAGAATCTGGACATAGTTTCCTGCATTTTTGTAAGCCGTATGAAAAGCATAGCTTCTGTTGCGAGGCCTGCCGCAAACCTGGGAAGATGCTGGTGACGTTCTCTATGCGATTGCTATGATTATGAAAATATTGCCGCAGAGAAACGCACATGACCTCACCACTGCTGATTGCCAGAACTATCGATAAAGAACGTTATTTACTGCCCGAGATGGCAAACCGCCACGGGCTGATTACCGGAGCAACGGGCACCGGCAAAACGGTCACGCTGCAAAAACTGGCCGAGTCCTTCTCGGCAATCGGCGTGCCGGTGTTTATGGCCGACGTGAAAGGTGATTTAAGCGGCGTGGCCGAAGAAGGCGCGGCGTCGGAAAAGCTGCACGCAAGGCTTACAAAAATCGGCGTCACGGACTGGTCGCCGCACGGCAATCCAGTGGTGCTGTGGGATATTTTTGGCGAAAAGGGCCACCCGGTGCGGGCCACGGTGTCAGACCTCGGGCCGCTGCTGCTTTCCCGGCTGCTGAACCTCAACGAGGTGCAGTCCGGCGTGCTGCAAATCATCTTCCGCATTGCCGATGACCAGGGTCTGCTGCTGCTCGATTTTAAAGATTTGCGCGCCGCCACGCAGTACATCGGCGATAATGCAAAGTCCTTCCAGAACCAGTACGGCAACATCAGCAGCGCCTCCGTTGGCGCCATTCAGCGCGGGCTGTTGCAGCTCGAACAGCAGGGCGCAGAGCACTTCTTTGGCGAGCCGATGCTGGATATCAAAGACTGGATGCGCACCAGCGCCGACGGCAAGGGCATCATCAATATTCTCTCGGCGGAGAAGCTTTACCAGATGCCGAAGCTCTATGCCGCAAGCCTGCTGTGGATGCTTTCAGAAATCTATGAGCAGCTTCCGGAAGCGGGCGATCTCGAAAAACCAAAGCTGGTGTTCTTCTTTGACGAGGCGCACCTGCTGTTTAACGACGCGCCCCAGGTGCTGCTGGATAAAATCGAGCAGGTGATTCGCCTGATACGTTCCAAAGGCGTGGGGGTTTATTTTGTATCCCAGAACCCAGCGGATATTCCGGATACCGTGCTGGGGCAGTTGGGCAACCGCGTGCAGCACGCGCTACGCGCCTTTACGCCAAAAGATCAGAAGGCGGTAAAAACCGCCGCGCAAACCATGCGCGCTAACCCGGCGTTTGATACAGAAAAAGCGATTCAGGAATTAGGCACCGGCGAGGCGCTGATTTCTTTCCTTGATGAGAAAGGCAGCCCGTCAGTCGTGGAGCGGGTCATGGTGATAGCGCCCTGCTCGCGCATGGGGCCGGTGACGATTGATGAGCGCAACGGCCTGCTGAACCATTCGCCGCTGTACGGCAAATACGATGAGGCGGTAGACCGCGAATCGGCTTATGAGAGGCTGCAAAAAGGCGTGCAGACCGCGGGTGCACAGCAGAATGCGCCGCCAGCAAAAGGCGACGCGGTAGCCGTAGACGGCGGTATTCTTGGCGGGCTGAAGGATATCCTGTTCGGCACCACCGGGCCGCGCGGCGGCAAAAAAGACGGCGTGGTGCAGACGATGGCGAAAAGTGCCGCTCGGCAGGTAACCAATCAAATTATTCGCGGCGTGCTGGGCAGTATTATGGGCGGGCGCAGGCGTTAATTTCACTCTCCCCTTTCCTTTGCAGGGAAGGGGAAAACGCAGAAGCTTCCAGGGAAAGCGTGAAAACCACGCTTTCCCTCT
>DAMALH010000071.1:0-5556 GCA_032000125.1 Buttiauxella sp.
TCGAACAACGCGTAAATTCTGACGTACTGACCGTTTCTACCGTTAACTCTCAGGATCAGGTTACCCAAAAACCCCTGCGTGACTCCGTGAAACAGGCACTGAAGAACTATTTTGCTCAACTGAATGGTCAAGATGTGAACGATCTGTATGAGCTGGTACTGGCTGAAGTAGAGCAGCCATTGTTGGACATGGTGATGCAATACACCCGTGGCAACCAAACCCGTGCTGCTCTGATGATGGGCATCAACCGTGGTACGCTGCGCAAAAAATTGAAAAAATACGGCATGAACTGATACTAATCAGTTAATGTTGTTTAGAAAGGCGCTCTTCGGCATGGGGAAGCGCCTTTTTTATCGTCCTGATTGCTGGTTTTCTCCCTTTTCTCTCCATAGTTGCGCCCGCGCGCGTCCTTTTCTCCACTTTGTTTACAGTGCACATGAATTGCAATTATTCCCCTCTCCTTGAGTATTGCTGGCGATGATAAAATAAGCGCATTCACGCCGGGGTGGATTTTGTGAAGACTCAGTGCGCTTGCCAGCGCACCAGTGAGAGTTATCCCTGCTCCGGGGTTTGTATGAAGAGGTTTGAAAATGAAAAAGTTAATTGCTGCCGCACTGCTTTCCACGCTTCTGGCGGGTTGCGCGACCAACTCACCTTGCGTGCCGGTCTATGACGATCAGGGCCGTCTGGTGCATACCAACACCTGTATGAAAGGCACAACGCAGGATAACTGGGAAACAGCAGGCGCTATCGCCGGAGGCGCGGCGGCCCTGGCAGGTTTAACCCTGGGTATCGTTGCGCTTACTAAGTAAGAAAACCAGCATTGCCAAAAAAGCGCGAGGAAAGCTCGCGCTTTTTTGTTTTGCCTTATTTGAGTGCAACTTTTTAAGCGCCGGGAAAATTTATTCTTACAGGACGAAGAGCCAAAATAACTGAACGTGAAACAAATCACTCATAGCCGCACCAATTAATCCATTTTCATCCCACATCGTGATAATTCTCACATCCTCGTCTCAATCCTCTCCTTGCTACTATTAACGCCTGAAATTATTTATTTCCGCACGATCAAATTCTGAAAATTTTTTGCTCCGAAATGTGGCGCAGGTTTCAATTTTGCACCGATTCGGGGCGTTGAGCGCATATTTTCCTGTCTACACTCAGCTTACTGCGGCAAACGTGCGCGTAATACGCCAGCTGCAATCCTGGCATCGCCTTTGCTTTAAAGAGACTGGCGAATGCCACAGACAGGAAAACGGCGCCTCAGGGCGCCACAAATATAACGATAATTTCTACACACAGGATCGATTATGAAAAAGTTAGCGATAGCCACTCTGGTTGCAGCCGGTTCGTTGTTAGCCATTGCAGGTCAGGCTCATGCCGGCACCTCGCTTGATGCAGTTAAAAAGAAAGGTTTTGTGCAGTGTGGCATCAGCGATGGCTTACCAGGTTTCTCTTATGCCGATGCGAGCGGCAAATTCACCGGTATCGATGTGGACGTTTGTCGTGGCGTAGCCGCGGCGGTATTTGGCGATGCCTCTAAGGTTAAATACACGCCTCTGACCGCCAAGGAGCGTTTTACCGCATTGCAGTCTGGCGAAGTGGATATCCTGTCTCGTAATACCACCTGGACTTCTTCGCGCGATGCGGGCATGGGCATGATTTTCACCGGCGTTACCTATTACGACGGCATCGGCTTCCTGACGCATAACAAAGCCGGTCTGAAGAGCGCTAAAGAGCTGGATGGCGCCACGGTTTGTATCCAGGCCGGCACCGACACCGAACTGAACGTGGCGGATTACTTCAAAGCCAATAAGATGAATTACACGCCGGTAACCTTCGACCGCTCAGACGAATCCGCCAAGGCGCTGGAATCAGGCCGTTGCGATACGCTCGCCTCCGACCAGTCCCAGCTCTACGCGCTGCGTATTAAGCTGAGCACGCCTGCTGAATGGATAGTTCTGCCGGAGGTGATATCGAAAGAGCCGCTGGGCCCGGTAGTTCGTCGCGGCGATGAAGACTGGTTCTCCATCGTGCGCTGGACGCTGTTTGCCATGCTGAATGCCGAAGAGATGGGCGTAGATTCTAAGAACGTCGATCAAATGGCGGCTAACCCGACCACCCCGGATATGGCGCATCTGTTAGGGAAAGAAGGTGATTTTGGCAAGGACCTGAAGCTCGACAACAAATGGGCTTACAACATCGTCAAACAGGTCGGCAACTACGCCGAGATTTTCGAGCGCAACGTCGGCTCTGAAAGCCCGCTGAAAATTAAACGTGGCCAGAACAGCCTGTGGAACAAAGGCGGCATCCAGTACGCTCCGCCAGTCCGTTAAGCGAAACGTCAGAAATGGGCACCGCTCAGGGGGTGCCCAGGGTTTGAGTTTATGTTACTGAGGTTCGCTTATGCTCCAACGTCGCCCTACCGTAAAAGGAGACCTCTCCTTTTCTAATCCCAGGGTTCGTGCATGGCTGTTTCAGATTATCGCCGTCGCCATCGTTGCTGGCATCGCGGTTTACCTGATACACAACACCGTCACGAATCTTAATAATCGCGGCATCACCTCAGGTTTTGCATTCCTTGACCGGGCCGCCGGCTTCGGCATCGTCCAGCATCTTATTGATTATGAGCAGGGCGACACTTACGGCCGGGTGTTTGTTGTCGGGTTATTGAATACCTTACTGGTATCCGCGCTGTGTATCGTGTTTGCATCCGTCATCGGCTTCTTTCTGGGCCTCGCACGCCTGTCTGAAAACTGGCTGCTGCGCAAGCTGTCGACCATCTACATTGAGACGTTCCGCAATATCCCACCGCTGCTGCAAATCTTTTTCTGGTACTTTGCCGTGCTTCGTAACCTGCCCGGCCCTCGACAGGCGGTGAACGCCTTTGACCTGCTCTTTCTTAGCAACCGCGGGTTATATATTCCTTCGCCGCAGGTGGGAGAAGGAGCCCTGGCTTTTGTTGTGGCGATACTAGTAGCGATTGCCGCCTCTGTCGGTCTCTTTCGCTATAACAAAACGCATCAAATCAAAACCGGGCAGCTTCGCCGTACCTGGCCCGTTGCGCTGGGGCTAGTGATTTTACTTCCTGCTATAGCACAGTGGACTTTCGGCGCGGCGCTGCACTGGGACGTGCCTGCCTTACGCGGCTTTAACTTCCGCGGCGGGATGGTGCTTATTCCTGAACTGGCGGCGTTGACTCTCGCCCTGTCGGTCTATACCTCAGCGTTTATCGCTGAGATTATCCGCTCCGGTATCCAGTCAGTGCCACATGGTCAGCATGAAGCCGCTCGTTCCCTTGCGCTACCCAACACGGTGACGTTGCGCCAGGTCATTATTCCGCAGGCCCTGCGAGTCATTATTCCGCCTCTGACCAGCCAGTATCTTAATATCGTGAAGAACTCTTCGCTGGCGGCGGCAATTGGCTATCCGGATATGGTGTCGCTGTTTGCGGGTACGGTGCTAAACCAGACCGGGCAGGCCATTGAAACCATCGCTATTACCATGTCGGTTTATCTGATTATCAGCCTTGGTATTTCATTGCTGATGAATATCTATAACCGTCGCATAGCCCTGATTGAGCGCTAAGGAAATATGATGACGAAAGCCTTAACCCATCAGGCGCCCCCAAAAACCGTTCGTTCGGGTCCGGTGCAGTGGGTTCGTAAGAACCTGTTTTCAAGCTTCTCCAACAGCCTGCTGACGCTCTTTTGTTTATGGATGATGTGGGAGCTTATTCCGCCTTTACTTAACTGGGCCATTTTCCAGGCGAACTGGATTGGCGAGACGCGGGCTGACTGCACTAAAGGAGGTGCGTGCTGGGTATTTATTCACGCCCGCTTCGGCCAGTTTATGTATGGACTTTACCCTCACGATCAGCGCTGGCGTATTAATCTTGCTTTGATTATCGGCCTGTTCTCCATCGTGCCGATGTTCTGGAATGCTATGCCCCGCCGTGGACGCTATATCGCGCTGTGGGCAATCCTCTACCCGCTGATTGTCTGGTGGTTGATGTACGGCGGTTTTCTGGGCCTTGAGCGTGTGGAAACCCGCCAGTGGGGAGGCCTGACGTTAACGCTGATCGTTGCTGCCGTAGGGATTGCAGGTGCTTTACCGCTGGGGATCCTGCTGGCGCTTGGACGCCGTTCGCGCATGCCGGTCGTGAGGATTTTATCAGTCGTATTTATTGAGTTCTGGCGTGGCGTTCCGCTGATCACCGTGCTGTTTATGTCATCGGTAATGCTGCCGCTGTTCCTTGCCGAGGGCACAAGCATCGATAAGCTGATTCGCGCCCTGGTCGGCGTGATCCTCTTTCAGTCGGCTTACGTCGCCGAAGTTGTCCGCGGGGGCCTGCAGGCATTGCCTAAAGGCCAGTACGAAGCGGCGGAATCTCTGGCGCTTGGCTACTGGAAAACACAGGGACTGGTGATTTTACCGCAGGCGTTAAAGCTCGTGATCCCAGGGCTGGTCAATACGATCATCGCGCTGTTTAAGGATACAAGCCTTGTGATCATCATTGGCCTGTTCGATCTGTTTAGCAGCGTACAACAGGCTACCGTCGATCCCGCCTGGCTGGGCATGTCCACCGAAGGCTACGTTTTTGCCGCCCTGATCTATTGGGCTTTTTGTTTCAGCATGTCGCGCTACAGCCAACACCTGGAAAAGCGCTTTAACACCGGGCGAACGCCGCACTGAGGATAAAAATGAGCCAAACTATTATGCAACCTGCTGACGCGATGATCCTCCTTGAGAACGTGAATAAATGGTACGGGCAGTTTCACGTATTGAAGGATATCAACCTGAAGGTTAAGCAGGGTGAGCGTATCGTACTTTGCGGGCCGTCAGGCTCCGGCAAATCAACCACCATTCGCTGTATTAACCACCTCGAAGAACATCAAAAAGGGCGTATTGTTGTAGACGGAACGGAGCTGAATGATGATTTGCGCAATATAGAGAAAGTGCGCACTGAGGTGGGAATGGTGTTTCAGCACTTTAACCTTTTCCCTCATCTGACCGTGCTGCAGAACTGCACGCTGGCGCCAATTTGGGTGAAAAAGATGCCGAAGAGGGAGGCCGAAGAGCTTGGCATGCACTATCTGGAGCGGGTGCGCATCGCGGAGCACGCCCACAAATTTCCCGGCCAAATCTCCGGCGGGCAGCAGCAACGCGTGGCCATCGCCCGTTCGCTGTGTATGAAGCCCAGAATAATGCTGTTTGATGAGCCCACGTCAGCGCTCGATCCAGAAATGGTCAAAGAAGTGCTGGATACCATGATTGGCCTTGCGCAGTCAGGCATGACGATGCTGTGCGTCACGCATGAAATGGGCTTCGCCAGAACGGTCGCAGACAGGGTGATCTTTATGGATCGCGGTGAGATTGTTGAGCAGGCGCCGCCGGATGAGTTCTTTGCTCATCCGAAATCAGAGCGCACGCGCGCGTTCCTGTCGCAGGTTATCCATTGATATAAAACAAAAAGGCCATCCTTGCGGATGGCCTTGATGTTTATTTGGAGCCTGGCAGTTCCCTACTCTCGCATGGGGAGACCCCACACTACCATCG
>DAMALH010000072.1:0-5343 GCA_032000125.1 Buttiauxella sp.
TGTTCTGATGACAGCGACATATTCTGTCAATGCGGAACGGGGTGGTTATTGTCTGAATAAAATTTAAATATATTGAGATAACCATGAATATGATTAAAAAACTTCCATTAACAATGGCGGTTATCGCCGCGCTTTGCCCGGTTTCTGTCCTCGCCCAGGAATTCACGCAGGAGCAAATCGACGCCATTGTGGCCAAAGCGGTGGACAAAGCCCTGGCCGAGCGCCAGGCAAAAATGGATGCTGCGGTGGCGAAAAAGGCCGACGTGGTGACCGAACCGCAGAGCGCCGCCCAGTCCCCGGATATGGCCATCCCGTTCGGCATTAAATTTACCGGCTATGCCCGCTACGGCGCGCACTTCCAGGCTGCCGACCAGAAATACGTCGCGGTGGACGGCTCCTACAACGGCGCCTCGGCCATTGGTCGTCTGGGCAACGAAGGCAACGGCGGCGAGTTCCAGCTCTCGAAAGCCTTTAAGGGTGAAAACGGCGCCATCTGGGACGTCAACGTGATGATCGACCACTGGGGCGACGAGGTGAACCTGAAAAAAGCCTACGCCGGGGTGACCAACATTCTGGCATCCAACCCGAACGCCTATATCTGGGCCGGGCGTGATTTCCACCAGCGTCCGCAGCAGGGCATCAACGACTACTTCTGGATGAACCACGACGGCCAGGGTGCCGGGGTGAAGAACTTCGACATCGGCGGGGTGCAGTTTGACGTGGCCACCGTGGCGGCAGTCGAATCCTGCAGCCCGGAAGTGATGGACGACGAAGCTAACCCGTCGCGCATCACCTGTACCGGCGGCTCCGGCACCGGGGACAAAGGCAACTACGCGGCCACCTCCAAAATTCACGGCATGAAGCTCGGCCCGATCGACCTGGAGCTGTACGCCAACTACGGCTTTGACTCGAAAGCCATCGACACCGAAGAGCGGACCAACGCCTGGCAGGGTGGCGTGGTCCTGAGCCACACCAATGACAGCGGCGTGAACAAGGTGATCGCCCGTTACTCTGATAACGCTGACAACAGCGTGTACAACAAAACCGAGGATCTGACCACGGTCTACGCCAGCTTCGAAGGGCTGTACAAGTTCACCCAGGCGACCCAGGTGGAGTACCTGCTGGCCTTCCACGACTATGACAACAGCCGGGACAATACCGACAACCGTAAAAACTACAACGCCATCGTGCGTCCGATGCACTGGTGGAACGACGTTCACTCCACCTGGCTGGAGGCGGGCTGGCAGCATGTGGATTACGACAACGGCGGGGATAACAAGGGCTGGAAGCTGACCCTGTCGCAGAACATGTCCATCGCCATGGGGCCGGAGTTCCGTCCGATGCTGCGCTTCTACGTCACCGGCGGCAAGGTGGATAACGAGCGCACCGCCCGCGTGAACAACACCCGGGATGAAACGCTGGACGACTTTAACGTCGGCGCGATGTGGGAAGCCTGGTTCTAGGTAAGGTAAAAGCAAAACGGCAACGCTTCAAAGACTCCTGCATTCGGGGTGTTAGCCAGTAAAGAAACTTATGGACACACCGGATGGACAGGAACGCTGACGGCTATCGATGCTGTTAATCACATGGCTAACGTTATTCCCGGCAACAGACCGTATTCCCCGGTAGTTGACCTGAAATCAATCCAACTGTGTTTATCAGTGGACTATTACCCGTAACCACATACGGCTGGATTGTTGATCAGGTATACGGGGCATTGAAGTAAAATAGATAAGGGACTCGTGAGAGTCCCTTATTTTTATGCTACTGCTCTTCCATTCCAGCTATCGCTAAACATTATGTTCCCATCACAATATTTCCATTCGATAGATTCATAACGGATTTCAACTTCCTCCATATGTTTACTTGCAACTCCCAGAGGAAATAAAACTGGAGAGATTCTTGTTATTTTCACATTTCTTAATGTTATGTTAAAATATTCTATCTCTATGCCTGCTTCATTGATTCTATACATTTTTATTATAGCTTCTTTAAATATTCTGCCAGTGCATACACCTCTGAATAAATATGGCGTGATGCGATCAATTTCTTTTTCAAATGTGATAGGAAGATGAAGACGTGTTCCAGTTAGCTTCCCTGTATTATGATCTGTAGGAATCCAAACAGAATGATTGAACGATTTAAGCTCAGTTGAACCCAATCGTGTTGGCATTAAACATTCACCAATTACAGGTGAGTTATTTTCATCGGTAAGCCAAATATGTGCTGGTATAGACATTTTATTTTTTCCCTTTATGAAAAAACACTAATGAAAAAATAATCACAATCATCAGAACGATAATTATAAACGCAACTTTATTATTGTTGACAAGCGCCGATACAGAAATGGAAATTATCATAATAATAAAAACCACCCCATAACCTATGATATCGTTAATACAATCATCTTTAATGCTAATAAAAAATCTTTTAATACAACGCCTTAGAAACTCACTTATTAAATTAAACATTATCACATCATTCTTTTTAATGCTCTGGTAATTTCTTCATCAGAGGCTGAGTTAATATTTAAATACCCTGATTTCATGATGATCGGTTCTATCAAGAAATACATCATCTCTACTCCCTCTGTATATAAAGCATTATAAAATAGTGGGCAGAAATTTTTTAGATTATCTGCACTTTCAGAAGCATGTTGAACAAGACCATAAACATTTATTCCTGCTATGCCCCATCCAACTCTACCGCCAATTTTTTTCATTAATGCATTTTGAACAGCTAAATTCATCTTGTTACCGTGGCATATATAGGATGCGACAGCATAGATTAAACCATTTTTTGAAATGTGTTTAATGGAGTAGTTTGTGGTAAATGGTGTTAATTTCTCAAGGATTGTTTTCTTTTTTTCTTCACTCTTATTTTTTAGAATTGTTTCTATATATATTTTAATCATTCGTAATATAACGTCCCGATGTTTTATCAGTTCACGCAGAGAAAATAAAAATCTTTTATCCTCAGAGAAAATCTTATTACATACATCTTGATAGTTGTCTGTAAGACAAGAGGTATAATAAAGTAATCGTGTTGTACCATCTTCAAGACCATTTAAATAATCGACAACACCCTCTTTAACTCCAACTAGCGCTTTGTCTAATCGCACAGCTAGCTCTTTATCAGTTCCAATTTTTTTAATAATTTCTTCGCTATAATACATAACTAACTCCTTTGATTTAATGATTCGATCATTGAGCAATCACCGATAAAAGAAAAGTGATCTTGTTCTCAATTCAAACAAAGAATAAAATTAAGGCCACCTATCTATTATTGTGGTAGATAGGTGGCCTTCAACAATAAATGTGATCAATATAATTCTTGGTTATTAATGGATTATTATGTCTTTAAGCTTATTTTTCCATTTCAAACGCGCTTACAGTTTTTCCTGTTTATAATAATTTCTATCATAATGAACCGATGATACGTCATGTAAATCATGATGCTGAATTTATTGACGAATTTCTTTTGTGATTTTCAATTGTTCGTCCAATATTTGAAAAGGTGCGGAAATAATCTCTCGGAATAAATAAATCAACACTCTTTCTCTCACAAAAGCGTTTAATATTATCCGTCAGGAAATCGCTATTCATAAATTTTGTAGGGGCAACGGACTCTTCATCCGGTTTTCCAGAAGCAATAAAATCGGTTTCGTATACCTCAAACCGTTCTGCAAGCGTACCGCTTGTTTTAGTAACTTTGATCACACCCGAGCATGAAGAAGGGCTTTCGAACTTCTCAAGTGCGCTACTGATAGACATTGCCGGGTATTCACCTGGCGTCAGAAATGTTGCTATTTTCCCTACAAAATGGCGATAGAGAAATGTTTTACGTCCATATAGATAGACGCGCACCCGACCCGTCCTGTGCCTCGTTCGCCGCTTGCATGATAAGCTATATAAGCGGCGGCTTTAGGGGAAAAGTTCTCTGGTGCTTTCGTAGTAAGGTTGATTTGCATTATTCATATCCTTTGCATAATAAGTGCAGATTTATTCGCAGTTAAAGTTCATAACGAGTAAAAAAAACGGTTTCTTAAACTTTAACGTAATGAGCAAAACTTACTCATGAAATGGATAAAAAATAAATGAAATAAACGTCTTCTAACTTTAATTATCTCGCTCTTTGTTCAATTGTTTTGACATGCTTCCCCGTGGGAGAGGGCCGGGGGGAGGGCATCAGGCTGCACCGTACCCGGCAGGGCCCGTCGTTCCCCGTTTCACCAGCGTCGCCCTGAAAACCCGGCTGGCCGGTTTTTCGGCATCCGCGGCGAGCAACATCTCACAGGCGGCCTCCGCCATCTCTGCCAGCGGCTGAGCGAAGGTGGTCAGCTGATACCCCAGCCAGCTTGCCTGGTCGATATCATCAAAACCAATAACGCGGATGTCCTCTGGAATGCGCAGGCCAAACTCGTGGCGTGCGGCATCGATAAAGCCGCAGGCGATGAGGTCCGTGACGCAAAAGACGCCGTCCGGCGGCGATGGCTGGTTGAGCAACTCACGGGCAGCGAGGACGCCGGTCTGGTAACTGGCGCTGCCGGGGCGGATAAGCGTGACCCCGGCGCTCGCTTCGGCCGCGGCCGCCAGAAAGCGCGTTTCACGGGTAATCATGCTAGGGGAGCGGGCGGAGGAGGAGACAATAGCCAGACGGCGGCATTGTGCAGCCATCAGGTGGTCCAGGGCTTCCTTCATCGTCGAACTGTAGTCGATATCAATATTGTCCGCGCTGGGGAACTGCCCCATGCGGTTGATCGCTATTACCTGCTGTCCACTCTGCAGGCAGAGTTCAATCAGGGACGCGGGCGGTTTGCCCGACAGCACGATGGTGGCCGTTGAGCGGTAATTCAGCGTTTGTTGTAGTGCCTCTCTGGCACTTGCTTCGTCGTCGTCGGTGTTGATCACCATCACCGCGCGTCCGGCATGGTGCAGGCGGCGGGTCAGGTGGTCAAGCAGGCTGGCCTGCCAGGGGAACGACAGATTGCCGCCCAGAATACAGACCGGGCGGCTCTCCTCCCGGGAAAGCCCCCGCGCCAGATGGTTAACGTGGTAATTCAGCGCTTCGGCAGCGGCCAGCACCTTGCGCCGGGTATCCTCAGAGACGCTGCGGCCCGGCGTAAAGGTCCGCGACACTGCGGAACGGGAGACACCCGCCAGGCGCGCCACCTCGGTGGCGCTGGCGAAGCCAGGGTTTTTCCTCAGGCTGTTATTACTCATGACGCTGTTCCACTCCGGCGATGGCCCGTTCGCGGATAATGGCATGTTCGGCCAGGCGGATCAGCGACGGCTTCGGCGTTTCATACCACTCGTCCGGGTGGAGCTGGCGTCGGTCGCGGAT
>DAMALH010000073.1:0-4163 GCA_032000125.1 Buttiauxella sp.
GAATAAGTGAAAGCCCTGCACGAAAGTGCAGGGCTTTTTGCTGTCTGCGATTTACAGCAAAAACCGCAGCTCCCGCCATACAAGCCAAGCTCAGTCAGATAAGGTAAACTAACCGGGTTTAAACTCAGGAAAGATACCAACATGAGCACCTCCCTTAAGCCCTTCAATACTTTTGGTATTCAGGCCAATGCTTCACGTATTGTCATTGCGCAAACCGTGCAACAGCTCAATGAAGCCTGGAACGAAGCCGTATCATTACAAAAGCCGGTTTTGATCCTGGGTGAGGGGAGTAACGTTCTCTTTCTTGATGATTTTATCGGAACGGCGATCGTTAACCGCATTGCCGGAATTGAGGTAACTGAAAAAGAGGATGCATGGCATTTGCACGTAGGTGCAGGTGAGAACTGGCATCGCCTCGTTGAATATACCTTACAGCAGAATATGCCGGGGCTGGAAAATCTGGCGTTAATCCCCGGATGTGTTGGCTCTTCTCCAATTCAGAATATCGGCGCCTATGGGGTTGAATTAAAAAAGGTTTGTTCCTACGTTGATTGCGTTGATCTGCGCAGCGGTGAATTACATCGCCTTGAGAATAAAGAGTGCCAGTTTGGCTATCGCGACAGTATTTTCAAGCATGGCTACCAGAACAACTACGCCATTACCGCCGTTGGCCTGCGCCTTGCTAAACTGTGGCAGCCTGTCCTGACTTACGGTGATTTAACCCGCTTAGATCCTGCCACGGTCACGCCTCAGGCGGTGTTTGATGCGGTATGCCATATGCGCACGACAAAGCTCCCTGATCCCCGCGTTAACGGTAATGCCGGCAGTTTCTTTAAGAACCCGGTGATTACTGCGGAACAGGCAGCCGAATTATTATCAGAATTTATTAACATGCCTCACTATCCCCAGCCTGATGGATCTATAAAACTGGCCGCCGGGTGGCTTATCGATAGGTGTGAACTAAAGGGCTATCAGGTCGGCGGTGCCGCCGTTCATCGTCAGCAGGCGTTAGTGCTAATCAATGCCGCGAACGCCACCAGCCAGGATGTCGTTAAACTGGCGCATTATATCCGCCAGCGTGTTGGTGAAAAATTTAACGTGTGGCTGGAACCAGAGGTTCGCTTTATTGGCGCGAAGGGTGAAGTCAGTGCCGTGGAGACCATTGCATGAAAGATAATAGAATCCCCCTTACCCTGATCGCCATTCTGGCAGATGGAGAATTCCACTCAGGCGAGCAGCTAGGTGAAAAGCTTGGGATGAGCCGTGCGGCTATAAATAAACATATCCAAACGCTGCGTGACTGGGGAGTTGATGTATTTACCGTACCGGGGAAAGGTTACAGCTTGCCCGACCCTATACAGCTACTTGACGAGCCTTTGATTAAATCGCAAATAAAGCAGGGGACGGTGGCCGTATTACCCGTTATCGATTCCACGAATCAATATCTGCTTGAGCGTCTTAATAGTCTTAACTCCGGAGATGCCTGCATTGCGGAATATCAGCAGGCAGGGCGTGGTCGACGTGGCAGACAGTGGTTCTCTCCATTTGGTGCAAATCTCTATCTTTCGATGTACTGGCGCCTGGAACAGGGGCCTGCTGCTGCAGTCGGGCTGAGCCTGGTAATTGGTATCGTTATGGCCGAAGTGCTGCGCGGCTTGGGCGCTAATGATGTCAGGGTCAAATGGCCTAACGATCTCTATCTCAACGACCGTAAGCTGGCCGGCATACTTGTTGAATTGACCGGAAAGACGGGCGATGCTGCGCAGATTGTCATTGGGGCGGGCATTAACCTCGCTATGCGTAATGTCGCAACGGATGCCATTAACCAGAGCTGGATCAATCTTCAGGAAGCCGGAATCAAAATCGATCGTAATGCGTTGGCGATCGCTTTGATACAGGAACTACGCGCGGCATTGGTGTTATTTGAGAACGAAAGCCTTACCCCATTCCTTTCACGCTGGAAGGTCCTTGATAATTACGCTAACCGCCAGGTTAAGCTGATAATTGGCGATCGTGAGATATATGGTATTGCCAGAGGAATAAACGAACAGGGTGCCTTGCTATTAGAGCAGGATGGCGTAATAAAACCCTGGGTAGGCGGTGAAATATCACTTCGGGGCGTGAATTAAAAAAGCAGGGGGATTGTATCCCCCTTTTTATTATTTGCGTAAGCGGACGCTTTCCACAGCGTGATTTGCACTCTTTGTCATAATCAGGCTGGCACGTTCGCGGGTGGGGAGAATATTTTCTTTAAGATTCATCCAGTTAATCTCTTTCCAGAGCTGCGTGGCGATATTCACCGCTTCGTCTTCCGACAGTTTCGCATAGTTATGGAAATAAGAGTCGGGATCGGTAAATGCCCCTTCGCGGAACTTCAGAAAACGGGTGATATACCAGTCCTGGAGCAAATCTTCCGGGGCGTCAACGTAAATAGAAAAGTCGACGAAATCCGAAACAAATACATGATGTGGATCGTGTGGATAATCCATGCCGCTTTGTAAAACGTTTAACCCTTCAAGAATTAAAATATCCGGTTGGGTAACCGTTTTGTCACCGTCAGGGATCACATCATAGATAAGGTGTGAATAGACCGGTGCGGTGATGTTAGTTGCCCCCGACTTAAGATCGGAAACAAAGTTTACCAGGCGATGCATATCATAGGATTGCGGGAACCCCTTTTTCTTCATCAGATTGCGCTCTTTGAGCACTTTATTTGGGTGAAGAAAACCGTCGGTTGTAATCAACTCTACCCGGCGATGTTCAGGCCAGCGGCTAAGCAGCGCCTGTAATACGCGTGCGGTGGTGCTTTTTCCTACGGCAACGCTGCCCGCAATACTAATAATGTAGGGGATGCGTTGTCCGTTAGTGCCCAGGAACTGTTCAAGTACGGCCTGGCGGCGCAAATTTGAACTGATATAGAAGTTCAGCAGTCGAGAAAGAGGCAGATAAATTTCTGCTACCTCCTCAAGGGAGAGATCTTCATTGATACCCTTTAAGCGCGCGACTTCTCCTTCGGTCAGCGTCATCGGCACTGAATTACGCAAGGCTGCCCACTGGCTACGGTTGAACTGCATATAGGGGGTCGTCAATATTTGCTCTTTATTACTCATAAGCATGCTTCTGCCTGTAATTCAGGACAAAATGAACGTTAAACGCGGACTAAGGAAATGAAAACAACCTCAGATAATCAAAGGCGCGCAACGTATTTTACTTTTCAACAATGGGCAGGAGGGTAACACCAGATGGGTGAGAATAATAAGAAAAAAACGATAAGCGAATCTTTCGCAAAGCGGTGTGATGTGCCTGGCAATAGCTGTCCTTGCTCTCGTTGCCGTGTGTTCTGTGGGTTTGTTTAATAAAAAAGAGTCTGAGACGCTCAATTCAGAAGCAATACGAGAGAAAGCGCCATTTTGCAGTAAGGCGGAAGGCCATCTCGGACGTTGGGGCCGGGAGCAATCCTTGTCCAGGTGAATAAAAACCAGCCATAAGTGGCGGTTTAATCATCAAATAGTCGATGCGTCGCGCAAAATGTGAGCGGTAGTGCATTTTATGCGATTTTTTTGTTGCATAGCGGCGCCTGTGTTCCTAGAATGCGCGCTACTTGATGCCGACTTAGCTCAGTAGGTAGAGCAACTGACTTGTAATCAGTAGGTCACCAGTTCGATTCCGGTAGTCGGCACCATCAAGTGCCTGGTGGGGTTCCCGAGCGGCCAAAGGGAGCAGACTGTAAATCTGCCGTCATCGACTTCGAAGGTTCGAATCCTTCCCCCACCACCATTTTAAGGCGACGCTTCGCGAAGCCCGAGACGATAAGCTCCAGGCGAGTCGGCTCGAATACTGAGAGGTTTCCTCTCATATTCAAAACAGAATTAAGCAGGTAGCCGAGTTCTAAGATGCGGGCATCGTATAATGGCTATTACCTCAGCCTTCCAAGCTGATGATGTGGGTTCGATTCCCACTGCCCGCTCCAGATGTGCTGATATAGCTCAGTTGGTAGAGCGCACCCTTGGTAAGGGTGAGGTCGGCAGTTCGAATCTGCCTATCAGCACCACTTCTATTCTCCTCCCTGTTTTTCTTCTGTTAATGCATTCAGCAAATTCAGGCATAAGCCTGGTTGATGTGGTGATATCACCGATTTATCCGTGTCTTAGAGGGACAATCGA
>DAMALH010000074.1:0-3735 GCA_032000125.1 Buttiauxella sp.
CGAGCCGCGCCGTCCTGTGCCGCCAAAGCCAGCCGTGCCGCAGGCGCCGCGTCAGGAAGCGCCTGTTCAGCCTGCTTTTACGCAGCCGCTGGAGCCAGTGCACCAGCCTGCGCCGGTAAGACAGCCCGAGCCTGAACCTGAAATGGCGCAGCCGGTCTTTCAGCCTGAGCCGGTCGCCGAGCCCGTGGTGGAAGAACATAAAGCGGTAGCGCCTGAACCCGCTCCCGCTCCACAAGCGCTGAAAGAAACGGTCATCGTGATGAACGTTTCCGCCCATGCCGGCAGCATGATTAACGGTGACGTGCTGCTTAACAGTATTCAACAGGCAGGCTTTATCTTCGGCGAGATGAATATCTTCCACCGCCATCTCAGCCCGGATGGCAGCGGTCCCGTGCTCTTTAGCCTTGCAAATATGGTCAAGCCCGGTTCGTTCGACCCGGAAACCATGGCGAACTTTGCAACGCCCGGTGTGACTATCTTTATGCAGGTGCCTTCTTATGGCGATCCGCATCAGAACTTTAAGCTGATGCTGCAGTCCGCGCAGCATATTGCCGATGAAGTCGGCGGCGTGGTGCTTGACGACCAGCGTCGTATGATGACGCCGCAGAAGATGCGTGAGTATCAGGATCGAATCCGCGAGGTCGTTGAGGCAAACGCCTGATAACCTGCCGGACAGTTTCCCCCTAAACCCCCGCATGCCGGGGGTTTTTTCTATTGATGGTGCGATATGGACTCAATCGAACAACAACTCACAGAACTGCGAACCACGCTTCGCCATCATGAATACCTTTATCATGTGCTTGATAATCCGGAAGTTCCGGATGCGGAATACGATCGCCTGATGCGCGAACTGCGCGCGCTGGAAGAGGCTCACCCAGAATTAATCACGCCGGATTCGCCGACGCAGCGCGTGGGCGCGGCTCCGCTGAGCGCGTTCACTCAGGTTCGGCATGAAGTGCCAATGCTTTCGCTGGATAACGTCTTTGATGAAGCGAGCTATCTTGCCTTCAATAAACGCGTGCAGGACAGGCTGAAGAACACCGATGCGCTGACTTTTTGCTGCGAGCTGAAGCTCGATGGCCTCGCCGTAAGCCTGCTGTATGAGGATGGCGTGCTGACCCGCGCCGCGACGCGTGGCGACGGCACCACGGGGGAAAATATCTCGGCTAACGTGCGCACTATTCGTGCCATTCCGCTAAAGCTGCACGGTGAAAATATTCCACGCCGCGTTGAAATACGTGGCGAAGTGTTTCTGCCGCAGGCGGGCTTTGAGAAAATTAACGAAGAAGCGCGTCGCACGGGCGGTAAAATCTTTGCCAATCCACGTAACGCTGCCGCAGGATCGCTGCGTCAGCTTGACCCTCGCATTACGGCAAAACGCCCTCTGACCTTCTTCTGCTACGGTGTGGGCCTGTTGGAAGGCGGCGAACTGCCGGCCAGCCATATGGCTCGTCTGCAGTTGTTTAAGGCCTGGGGATTGCCGGTAAGCGACCGTATCCGCCTGTGCAACACGCCGGAGGAGGTGCTGGCGTTTTATCACCAGGTTGAGGCCGACCGTCCCGCGCTTGGATTTGATATCGACGGCGTTGTTATTAAGGTGGACTCTCTTGCCCTGCAGGAAACGCTCGGCTTTGTCGCGCGAGCGCCACGCTGGGCCGTGGCATTTAAATTCCCGGCTCAGGAGCAAATGACCTTTGTGCGCGACGTGGAGTTCCAGGTGGGACGTACAGGCGCCATTACGCCGGTGGCACGCCTTGAGCCTGTTCAGGTTGCGGGCGTTCTGGTTAGCAACGCTACGTTGCATAACGCCGATGAAATTGAACGTCTGGGGCTGAGAATCGGCGACCGAGTGGTTATTCGCCGCGCTGGCGATGTCATTCCACAGGTTGTCAGCGTGGTGGAGTCTGAACGGCCAGCCGAATCGAAAGAAGTTGTGTTCCCGACGCACTGCCCGGTTTGCGGCTCGGACGTTGAGCGCGTGGAAGGCGAGGCGGTGGCACGTTGCACCGGCGGGCTGATTTGCGGCGCCCAGCGTAAAGAGTCCCTGAAGCACTTTGTCTCTCGTCGTGCGCTGGATGTAGACGGCATGGGCGATAAGATTATCGACCAGCTAGTTGAGAAGGAGTATGTCCATACCCCGGCTGACCTGTTCCGCCTGAGTCCGGGCAAACTCACCGGCCTGGACCGCATGGGACCGAAGTCTGCACAAAACGTTGTCGATGCGCTTACTAAGTCTAAAGAAACCACCTTTGCCCGCTTTCTGTATGCATTAGGGATCCGCGAAGTAGGAGAGGCGACCGCGGCTGGCCTGGCTTCTTATTTCGGCACGCTTGATGCCTTATCTGCCGCTTCTATCGAAGAGCTGCAAAAAGTGCCGGACGTAGGCATTGTCGTGGCGACGCACGTTTTCAACTTCTTTGAAGAAGAGAGCAACCGCGAAGTCATCCGCCAGCTTACCGAGGAAGTGGGCGTTCACTGGCCTGCGCCGGTGATTATCAAAGCAGAAGAGATCGACAGCCCGTTTGCCGGGAAAACCGTTGTGCTGACCGGATCGCTTAGCATTTTATCGCGAGACGATGCCAAAGCGCGGCTGGTGGCTTTGGGGGCTAAAGTCGCAGGCAGCGTGTCTAAGAAAACGGATCTGGTTATTGCCGGTGAGGCCGCGGGCTCCAAGCTTGCCAAAGCGCAGGAGTTGGGGATTGAGGTTATCGATGAAGCGGAAATGATTCGTTTACTGGGTGAGTAACGTGGATAAAGAGCAGCTTATTGAGATAGCCAATACGGAAATGCCTTTCGGCAAATATAAAGGCCGTGTGCTTATTGACGTGCCGGAAGAGTATTTCCTGTGGTTTGCGCGAAAAGATGCGTTTCCGAAGGGCCACCTTGGCGAACTGATGAAGCTCACTTTACTCATTAAAACCGAAGGGCTTGAAGGGCTGGTAAAGCCCTTCAAAAAAGCCTGAGCGGGGGCGCACAATAACTGGCCTCAGATAAGAATATCTATCTGGTGCTCGGCGGAGGGGTAATTAACGCCTTCCGCTTTTGCCTGGGTTTGTTCTTGTTTTTGCTGTGTCTCTTCAGCCTGCTGGCGCTGTAGCTGCGCCAGTTGCGCCATCAGCATCGTCAGCTGCGTCTGAATAAGTTCCAGCTGTTTTTCTTTTTCAGCAGGAGACGCATCGCTGTCGGTAACTTCTTTGATCTGCTGGGTGACGTCGCTGATTTGTTGCATGACGCGGCTGATTTGAGAAGCAAGGCCGTTGCCGGCGCTTTCAGTTGAGCTTCCGTGGCTGCGAGCGGGCTTTGGCGCGCTGTCCTGCAGGGCAGAACTGGTAATGGTGGTCATGATAACTCCTTGACATAGATGCTAAAGAAGTTATCGGCCTGGATTAAAAAAAGATTAAATAATTTAAACGGTACGTAGCAAAAAGGCGCCTTTAGGGCGCCTTGATACGTTGGTGGGTCGTGCAGGATGATTCGGCCGGTGGCCTCTCACCCTTGCGGGTCGTCGCTGGCGACACGGTCTTGACCCGATCCGGCAGCAGATTTAAATCCCGCTCGAATTGCGCATAGCAAAAAGGCGCCTTTAGGGCGCCTTAATACATTGGTGGGTCGTGCAGGATTCGAACCTGCGACCAATTGATTAAAAGTCAACTGCTCTACCAACTGAGCTAACGACCCGAAATGGTGGGCGATGACGGGCTCGAACCGCCGACCCCCTCCGTGTAAAGGAGATGC
>DAMALH010000075.1:0-2476 GCA_032000125.1 Buttiauxella sp.
GCCGCTAAAAATTGCGTCGGCGCTGGAGCGCACATTACCGACGGTCGCCACCAGCTGATGCTGCATATCAGACAGGCTGGCAGCCAACTGGCCCATTTCATTGGTGCCCTGAACGTCGATTTTATGTGATAGTTCGCCGTTGGTGATATGACGGATACCATCAATAATTTTATGCAGCGGCAGTAAAAGCGCTACTCTCATCCCCCGCCAGATAACGAAATTAACGATTACCACCAGAAGCATGGTGCCAAACATCAGAGCAAGCGATGTTTTATAGTTTTCGGCAGTATCGTCCACGATTTTGGCATAGTGATTGTCGATGCTTTTGCGGTACTGCAAAAACTGCTGATCAAAGTTATCCATATAGGTTTGCGTTGCCTGTTTACCAGCCGCTTTTATATTGCCCTCATCCATATAACCTATAAGTTCCATCAGTGATTCATGCAGTTTCACATATTCACGTTTGAGATCCTCTGGCGAAAAACCGCTGACCGGAGTCGCGATACTTTCATATTCAGCCCAGGATTCGTCCGCGGCTTTCAGCGCAGCACGCGCACTATCAAGACTCTCGACAACGGCTTTGGTTTTCCCCTCCCCGTCCATAAAGGCGATGGCAGAAAGGGCAATATCATTTCGGGTTTCCAGTAAGGAAATCCAGGAATTATTAACCGCAGCACGGCTCTGACGAAGCGTTTCAAGCGTCCCAATGCTGTCGCTATCATCTTTAAGCGAGTTGAGAAACATACCTCCAGAAGTTAGCTGCAAAATACCCAGAAATATTAAAATAATCGACAAACTGGTAACAATTTTTATATTATTAATCATCTACTTTTTTCCTTATGGCATATATTTCTACTTCTTAAAATATCGGCTGCGAAGGAAAAAACTGTTGTTGATCATAAAATAACCACCCTTATTCTCTGCGCTAAAGAATGAGGCACAACCAACTTCTCTGGCCCTCTGAGACCATCATCATAAGGTCTTGATATAAATAATTTTATTCAAGAAACATCCTCACCCACTTTACGCCGGGCGCGGTTAAAACAGCGTTATTTTCTTAATAACAAGCTGAGGTAAATGACCTATTAATAACCAACCGACGGTCAATATCTCATTTAGTGAACAATTACATAACTTATTCAACCGATAAAAAACAAAATATTTTTGCCACCCCGCGCAGGGGTCACCAATCACGCCAAAACTGATAATGAAAGCAAGCGGCCTGAATGCATTAAATGGCACTGACAATAGATAAAAGAAAAATCTCTGCTTTAACGTTACCGGTAGAAAAAACCTTCGCCTTAACTATTGAGCAGCAGGCTGGTGCCGGAGAGAGTGCAGGCTGTGAGCTCCTGACGATGCCACAGTAAAAGGGTTCGCCAGCGGCTGGAAGCGCGTTCGAATAGTCTCGCAGACACCGTCGCTAGCGGCTTATTTTTTTAAAAAAATTAACCAGCCCAATCTAATTAATAAGCCCAACAAAATGACCGCTTTTCACGCCTTAACAGCAATAAACTGCATTATATTCCACCAATCGATCGGAAAAAACGATCGATAAGCGAAAAATACTTCGCTCCGCCTATTATGTTTTTTACTTATTCACCGATTGATAACTTATATAACTAAACGGAGGTTAAACAAGATGATAAATCGCATAAAAATTGTTAATGGATTAATAGCGGTATTGGTACTATTTTTTATTCTACAGGTATCCTCGCTCAGCTTGCTTTTCCCGATTATTAGCCGGGACGTAGACAATTTTGCCCTCCAGCATGAAATCACCGGACAACGTAACGACCTGGTGCTCGCCAAATCCTACCTGCAGGAGGCTCGCGTTCATCTTCTTAGAACCAATCTGGCCAATTACCTTGAAGATCAAACGACTCAGGCAGGCCGTAATGCTATAGAGACCGAGAAAGCACAAATCAATGAATTTCTTAAAAGAGCGCAGCAGGCCTGGACCGCCTATTTAAAGTGGACACCGCTCGATCTGGAACTTGAAGAAGCGATTAAAAATAATTTCACCGCGTTCTATAAAGAGCTCGCTCTCGTGGCTAAATATCTTGAGGAGAATGATAACAAGGCTGCGTATAGCGTCGATCTGCAGAGCCATCAGAATAAATTTGATGACTCCTTCAATAAAATCGCGAATAAGCTTTCTGAATATAACAAAAGCAAGGTCACCGAAAGTGCGCATTCTTACAAGCTTGCTATCTGGATAACTGCTTGCCTGCTGGCCATCCTTACAGTAATAGTCGTGGTGTCCTGGTTTGGTATCCGCGCTATTCTTCTGGAGCCTTTACGTAAGGTAATTGAAAGTATTCGCCATATTGCCGGTGGTAATTTAGTCCACAAAATTGACGTACAGGGCACCAACGAGATGGGCCAGCTTGCTGAATCACTGCGCAGCATGCAGGCAGAATTAACGAATACGGTAGAAGATATTCGTGCCGGCGCAAACGCAATTTTTAGCGGT
>DAMALH010000076.1:0-1197 GCA_032000125.1 Buttiauxella sp.
ACCGCCGACCCCCTCCGTGTAAAGGAGATGCTCTACCAACTGAGCTAATCACCCATCTCTGAATCTCTTGACACCGCGGAGCAACACTCACTAATGAATGGTGGGTGATGACGGGCTCGAACCGCCGACCCCCTCCGTGTAAAGGAGATGCTCTACCAACTGAGCTAATCACCCCCGCTGTGTGGAGTCGCATTATAGGGAGAGTTGAAAATGAGTCAACGCCTTTTCTAAAGATTTTGTTTGTTCGTCTTAAAATTAGGCAATGCGATCGTGATTTGCTCATTGACGCTTGATTTATCACCGAAATAAGCGGTTTGCGGCGAACTAAAAGCATCAACATTGAGGAATCAGCCCACAGTGGTAGAATGTTGCCCACTTTATCTTCCCTGGCATTTACCGATTTCCCGGTACTTTTGCGTAATTAAGGCCGTTTAATGAAAATCAAAACTCGCTTTGCGCCAAGCCCAACAGGCTATCTGCACGTCGGTGGCGCTCGTACTGCTCTCTATTCCTGGCTTTTTGCCCGTAACCAGGGCGGCGAGTTCGTGCTGCGTATCGAAGATACCGATCTCGAACGCTCAACCCCGGAAGCCATTGAAGCCATTATGGACGGGATGAACTGGCTGAGCCTTGAGTGGGATGAAGGCCCGTACTATCAGACCAAACGCTTTGATCGCTATAACAGCGTGATTGATGAGATGCTGGTAGCAGGCACGGCATATAAATGCTATTGCTCCAAAGAACGCCTTGATGCGCTGCGTGAAGAGCAAATGGAGAAGGGCGAGAAGCCACGTTACGACGGACGCTGTCGCCACGGCCACGCACATCACGCAGCCGATGAGCCATGCGTGGTACGTTTCGCTAACCCGCAGGAAGGTTCGGTCATTTTTGACGACCAGATCCGTGGCCCAATCGAATTCAGCAATCAGGAGCTCGACGATCTGATTATTCGTCGTACCGATGGTTCGCCAACCTATAACTTCTGCGTAGTGGTGGACGACTGGGATATGGCAATCACCCATGTCATTCGCGGTGAAGACCATATCAACAACACCCCGCGCCAGATTAACATTCTGAAAGCGCTGGATGCGCCGGTGCCGGTGTATGCCCACGTCTCGATGATCAACGGTGATGACGGCAAGAAATTATCCAAACGCCACGGCGCGGTAAGCGTTATGCAGTATCGCGATGAAGGAT
>DAMALH010000076.1:1207-2453 GCA_032000125.1 Buttiauxella sp.
CAAGCTGTTCTCTTTAAATACCGTCAGCAAATCTGCCAGCGCTTTTAATACGGAAAAACTGCAGTGGTTGAACCACCACTACATTAACCATCTGGCACCAGAATACGTTGCGACGCAGCTTCAATGGCACATTGAGCAGCAGCATATCGATACCCGCAATGGCCCGCAGCTTGCCGAACTGGTGAAACTGCTGGGAGAGCGCTGCAAAACGCTTAAAGAGATGGCGCAGACCTGCCGCTACTTCTACGAAGATTTCAGCGAGTTTGATGCGGACGCGGCGAAGAAACACCTGCGTCCGGTTGCTCGTCAGCCGCTGGAAGTGGTGCGCGATAAGCTCGACGCGCTGGGCGACTGGAGCGCAGAAAACGTGCATCAGGCTATTCAGGCAACGGCAGATGAGCTGGAAGTCGGAATGGGCAAAGTGGGCATGCCATTACGCGTTGCTGTAACAGGCGCAGGGCAGTCACCCGCGCTGGATGTAACGGTCCACGCGATTGGCAAACAGCGTTCTGTGGCAAGAATCAATAAAGCTTTAGGTTTTATTGCTGAACGTGAAAGTCAGTAAGCACCGCTTATAAGAGACAAAACCGGCGCACCGTCGCCGGTTTTTTTTATTCGTTATCGCCGATACCCAGCCGTTTAAGCACGCCAGCAATGCCTTCCCGCAAAATCAACGCCGACATTTTTTGCCGTTCGTTTTCCGACATCTGCTTTAGCGAATGGAGCAGCAGCGCCTCAAGGGTTGAATCATTAGCCGAGTAGGTGGAGGGTTTGTCAGCGGCCCGCTTGGCGCTGTTAATGAACGCCTGAACGCGTTCGTCAATATGAATTAACCTGGCTTTTCCGCCCTGCACGCCGGGTTTCTGCGTGGTAGTCCAGTTTTCTTTACGCACCCACTTGTTGATAGTTTGCCGGCTATAACCCGTAAGCGTCGCCAGTTCTTCAGGTGTCATTCGTTCCTTGAGCACGGTGGTTTCCTTAATGCTAAAGAAGTTATTAGGGGTTCATTTTATGCGATCGTTTTACATGAAACTGTGACAGGATTAACTACCGCGGGACGAGATGCAATCAGGATCTGTATGAGTTGTTTGCTTTTTCGGCGATCGGTTGCAGAAGAAGAATTTGCCGTTGACACAATCTGGCGGGTTTCATATGATGCCGCCCGTCAACACGACAAGGTTTCTACGGTTCGGGGCTATAGCTCAGCTGGGAGAGCGCTTGCATGGCATGCAAGAGGTCAGCGGTT